>JAILPS010000038.1 GCA_024699325.1 Lachnospiraceae bacterium
TCGCAGGCGGGTTTCCTAAGTCTCTCAGGAAGGCGTGTAACGGCGTCCGCCTTAAGCTCCTCGTCCGATATAAGCCCGGCGTCTAACCTGTCCCAGTACTTCCTGTCAAGCATTACCTCTGCCACAGTTTTTAAATCCTCATAATTGTCAACATAGCTTCCCACGATATCTCTCGCGTTGTAGTCCACCAAAACCTTACCACAGTCAAATACCAGATTCTTAATCATATATTCTCCAATCTATAAGTGTAATAGCCCTATAATATGCCCTCGGAGACATTTTTGCAATATTTTTAAAAAATGCTTGACATATATGGTCACAGTGACTATAATAACCGTAATTTCAAATAGTCACACAGACCATATGAGAGGTGAACACATGAACACAAACATTACTGACAAGGACAGAGAGTTTTTGAAAACCTACGATGTCTCGCAGTACGACAGGCCGTCGGTGACGGTGGACATTCTTATATTTACCGTGGACATCAAGCATGGGCTTAAGCTGCTTCTCATCAAGAGGAAGCATCCGCCGTTTCAGGGATGTCAGGCGGTGCCGGGAGGCTTCGTAAACATGGACGAGTCGCTGGACGAGGCGGCTGCGAGGGAGTTAGCTGAGGAGACTGGCATCAGAGGCCTGCATATGGAGCAGCTCTACACATTTGGCTCGGTTAACAGAGACCCCAGAACCAGAGTTATCTCGGTCACATATTTTGCCCTGGTGCCCTCGGATAAGCTAAACCTGGTGGCTGCGGATGACGCGGCGGAGGCCGGCTGGTTTGACGTGGCGCTTGACGGCGAGGAGCTTAAGTTTACGCAGGATGTGGAGCTTGCATTCGACCACGAGGAGATTATCCGCCTGGCAATCGAGAGACTTCAGGGTAAGCTCAGCTACACGGACATCGCCCTAAACCTTGTGAAGGACAAGAGGCGTTTTTCCATCTACGAGCTTCAGAAGATCAATGAGGCTATTCTTAATAAGGAGCTTGACCCTGCAAACTTCAGGCGCTCCTTCATCATGAACTATGTGAACAAGGGTCTTGCAAGGGACACCGGGGAGCCCTGCAGGGAGTACTCGGCGAGAGCCAGCAAGTATTACAGCATAACAAGCCCCGATGAGGCTTAATCAAACTACAGGAGGTGTATATGAGCGTTAAATATTTAGTAGTTGTGGATATGCAGAAGGATTTCGTAACGGGAAGCTTAGGTTCAGCTGATGCACAGAGCATGCTTCCAAAGCTTGTGGAATATGTGAAGAATTTTGACGGAGAGGTCATATTTACATACGACACACACCATGAAAACTACATGGACACACAGGAGGGAAGCAAGCTTCCTGTCAAGCACTGCATCAAGGGAACGCAGGGCTGGGAGCTGTGCGAGGAGCTTGATGAGCTCAAGAGGGAGTTCGGAGCCAAAACATTTGAAAAGCCCACATTTCCATCCAAGGACCTGGCCATGTATCTGGCAGAGGTCAACGAGCGCACTCCAATCGAATCCATCACATTTACAGGCGTGTGCACGGACATCTGCGTCATCTCTAACGCGCTGACAGTGAAGGCGTTTCTGCCTGAGACACCGCTCTTTATTGTGGAGGAACTGACCGAGGCCACATCTAAGGAAATGAAGGCCATGACACTTGGCGTAGCGAAGAGCTGCCAGATTGATATAATATAGGAGGCTATTATGGAAGCGATTATCAAGAGTTTATTAGAGACAGACATGTACAAATTCTCAATGGGACAGGCGATTTATCACCAGTTCAGCGATTACAAGACCACATGGAGCTTTAAATGCAGAAACACAGACGTTCACTTCACACCTGCCATGGTTGAGGAGATCAGAACGCAGATACAGGACTATTGCTCTCTCAAATTCACGGAGGAGGAGCTTGAATATCTCGAGAACATCAAGTGGATCAAGGGCTCATATGTGGATTTCCTGAGACTGTGGCACGCAAGATACGAGGACTTCACCATCTCAACGGACGCTCCCTGCGGTCTGGCTATCGAGACCAGGGGCACATGGCTTAACACAAGCATGTACGAGATTCCTACCCTTGCCATCGTCAACGAAGTGTACTTCAGAATGCAATATAACTACGACGAGCTTATGAGCTCCTTCAGGCGCAGACTTGACGCGAAGGTGCAGGCTCTAGTTAGCGGCACAAGCGACGTCGGCGTATTCTCAGAGTTCGGCTTAAGACGCCGTCTCTCAGGCGAGGCCCAGGACTTAGCGGTCAAGGTGTTATGCGATAACAACAAGAACTACCACGCATCCAGATGCGTCGGCACATCCAATGTTTATCTTGCCAAGAAGTACGGCGTGACTCCTGTTGGAACCATGGCTCACGAGTGGATCATGTGCGTTGGACAGGGCAATCACAAGCACAACCCTGCATACTCTAACTGGTATGCGCTCGACGCGTGGGTTAAGGAGTACGGCATCTTAAACGGTACCGCCCTCACAGACGCCATCACAACGGACTGCTTCCTAAGAGACTTCCAGCTCACATTTGCCACACTGTTTAGCGGTGTGAGACACGACAGCGGAGACCCATATGCATGGGGCGATAAGATGATCGAGCACTACAAGAGCTTGGGAATCGACCCTAAGAGCAAGACTCTTCTCTTCTCTGACAGCTTAGATTTTGACAGAGCTGCCAAGCTAAATGCTTACTTTAAGGACAAGGTGAAGGTTGCCTTCGGCATCGGAACCTACCTGTCAAACGACACAGACGTTCCAGCCTTGAACATCGTCATGAAGACCACAGCCTGCAACGGCATGGATGTGGCTAAGATCTCTGACGACGCCGGCAAGGGCATGTGTAAAAATGCTGACTACGTTCACTATTTAAAGCGCTGCATCGCATGGCGCATGAATAACCAGACCAATTAGGATTGATATGCAGACAATAGTTTTGATATTTGGGACCTTCAATCCCATAACCAACGCGCACATACAGATGGGGATTGTGGCTAAGCGCCACCTCCCCGATGCGCTTATTATCTACATCCCCTCCAAAAACTATTTCCTTAGAAGCTGGAAGGGCATGAAAAACACTGCTATAATGGACGGTGACAACAGGGCCGCTCTCATGAGACAGGCTCTTGCCCCCTACGGTTTTCTGGTGGATGACTTAGAGATCACCACGCCAATCAGCGGCAAAACCTACGACACCATAGCCGTGATGAAGGAGAAGTACCAGACGGATGACATCTACATTCTCATGGGAACCGACAAGGTCGCAGAGCTTGAGAGGTGGTATCGGGGCGAAGAGCTGATAGCACAGAACAGGTTTCTGATAATCTGCCGCGACGGCCAGGCTCTTGACACTTCAGTCACCGCCACGGTAACTAAGTACAGCGGGAATTTCACTCCTCTTGACAACAGCGACTACTCTTCTGTCAGCTCAACGGCTGTCAGACGCGCATACATTGAGGGCCGCTTAGAGGACGTCAGGGATTACATTCCCGACAATGTTTACACATATCTTGACACTCACAAGGAGGTTTACAGCTGATGGATTACGGTTTTAGAAGAATATCATGCGCCACATTTGACATAAAAATAGGCGACGTGAAGACAAACACCGAGCATATTCTTGAGCTTATAGATACCGAGCAGGCGAAGGACACTGACGTTTTAGTGTTCCCGGAGCTGTGCTTAACAGGCTACACCTGCGCCGACATGTTCCTTAGAAGGGAGCTTACAGCTGCCGCTGAGGCGGGGCTTTGCGACATAACTGATGAGACGTCCGGAAGCGACATGATCGTCGTTGTGGGTCTTCCCATAAGAAGCGAGGGTAAGCTGTTTAACTGCGCTGCCATCATCTGCGACGGCAAAATACTTGCAGTGGTTCCCAAAACCTACCTGCCAAACTACAACGAATTCTACGAGAAGCGCTGGTTTGCGTCCGCAAACGACGCCGCCTGCGACCGTGTTTACATCTGCGGTCAGGAGGTTTTGTTTGGCAACGACATCCTAATAGAAACCTCTGACGGATTAAAGCTCGGCTGTGAGATCTGCGAGGATCTGTGGGTGACCACACCTCCAAGTGACAGGTTGGCCGCTGCGGGTGCCAACCTAATCGTCAACCCCTCAGCTTCAAACGACATCGTTTCCAAGCGCGAGTACCGCTTAAAGCTCGTGTCCATGCAGTCCGCATCCTGCAATGTGGCCTATGCCTACGCCTCTGCGGGCAGCGGCGAGAGCACAACGGATGTGATCTACAGCGGCCACCAGATAATCGCAGAGTGCGGAAGCGTGAAGGCTCAGAACTATTCATACTATCTGAATGAGCCCATGGTTACCTCCGCCCTCATAGATATAGAGAAGATTGACAACGACCAGGTGAGACTTAACAGCTATAAGCCTGAGTTCATACAGGGCGTGAGAAGCGTGCGCGTAGACAGAAGCGCCTTGGAGGACGTTCTTCCAGCCTCTGTAAATGCTTACCCCTTCGTGCCGTCTGACGTGGTCAGAAGAAAGGAGCGCTGCGAGGAGATACTCTCCCTCCAGGCTGCAGGCCTTGCCACAAGACTCAGAAAAACAGGCATGAAGAAGGCCGTGATTGGAATATCAGGAGGACTTGATTCCACTCTCGCGCTTCTCGTGACAGCCGAGGCATTTGACATGGTGGGCTATCCACACAGCGACATAATCGCCATCACCATGCCGGGTTTTGGAACAACCCGCCAGACTAAGACAAGCGCTGACCACCTGATGGAGCTTATCGGCGCTGACGCCAGAACCATCGACATAACCGCGGCATGCCGCCAGCACATGGCCGATATCGGCCAGCCCGAGGACTGCTACGATGTCACCTATGAAAACATCCAGGCCAGGGAGAGAACCCAGATTCTCATGGATGTGGCCAACAAAAACGGCGGCTTAGTCATCGGAACCGGCGACCTCTCAGAGCTCGCCCTCGGATGGTGCACCTACAACGGCGACCACATGTCCATGTACGCGGTCAATGTTTCCATCCCCAAGACTCTGGTCAGATTCATCATCGAGACATATGCATACGAGAAGGCATCCCCTGCCATGCGCGACGTCCTGATAGGCGTGTGCAACACGATTATAAGCCCGGAGCTTCTGCCTCCTGATGAGAACGGAAACATCAAACAGTCCACCGAGGACACCATCGGCAAGTACGATTTGCACGACTTCTTCCTGTATAATTATGTGAGAAATGGTTTTCCAAAAGATAAACTTAGGGCACTCGCCTACACAGCTTTTCCACAAATTTGTCACAAACAGGTTGACGATACGTTAAAAACGTTTATGATTAGATTCAGAACTAATCAATTTAAACGCAACTGCATTCCTGACGGCCCGAAGGTCGGAAGTGTCGCCCTATCTCCTAGAGGCGACTGGAGGATGCCTTCTGATTATTCATGAGGGGGCTATGCAGATTAGGAGGAATACAATGGATTACAGTTTTTTCCAAAAACTTAAATGTAACAACTCAATGACTAATAATAAGAGATGGCTGCCGATTATGTTGTCGGCAGTCATTGCCATGTCCGGATTACCTGTGACTGGCGCTTCATTTAATTCATTTGCGCAGGATGTGAGCACCGTAGAGACCACCGACGCCGCCGAGGAGACAGACTCCTCCCCGTCCATATCCATAAACCTGGACTCCTTAGATGAGGGTTTCACCTCCGTTCTCTACAACAACACAAACGGTCTTCCCACCTCTGAGGCCAACGCCATCGCCACAACGAGCGAGGGCTTCATATGGATAGGCTGCTACAGCGGTCTCGTGCGCTACGACGGTGTGAATTTTGAGCTTTTAGACTACACCAACGGCATCACAAGCGTCACTGAGCTGTTTGTGGATTCGACTGACAGGCTCTGGATTGGAACCAACGACAGCGGCGCCGCGTACATGAAGAACGGCAAATTCACACATTTTACGAAGCGTGACGGTCTGGCTTCCCTCTCCATCAGAAGCATCATAGAGACCGACAATGGCTTAATATATCTTGGAACCACCAACGGTGTGGCATATATTGACTCCAACAACAACGTCAAAACCATAGATGACAAGAGACTTAACATGTCCTATGTCAGGGAGCTTAAGTTGGGCTGCGACGGAGTCATCTACGGAGTCACTCAGGACTCAACGGTCTTCACCATCGAGGATAATGTGGTCACTGGCTTCTACACAAGCGACAAGCTGGGCGTCGACTCATCAAGAGCCATTCTTCCGGACCCCGACCACGCAGGATATATCTACATAGCTGACGGCGATACATATATCTCCTACGGAAAACTTAACGACGACGGTCTGTTTATCATAAATAAGTACGATTCGGCTGTCTGCAGCTTCATCAACGAGCTGAGCATGGTTGACGGCAAGGTCTGGATCTGTGGCGACAACGGAGTAGGCTTCATAAAAGACGGCGAGATAAATATGATATATAACCTCCCGTTAAGCTCCTCCATTGAGAAAATGATTCTCGACTACCAGGGCAATCCCTGGTTCGTATCCTCACAGCAGGGTGTCATGAAGCTGGTTCCCGACCGTTTCACAAGCATTTATGATATATACTGTTTAGATGAGAGCGTGGCCTACACCACCTGCATGTACAACGGCATGCTGTTTGTGGGCACCAAAAACAACGGTCTGTACATTCTTCAGGACGGCTATCAGATAGAAAACATGCCCATCAAGGAGTCCTACAGCGCATCAGGCCTGGAGCTGGCAGACTATGACCTGTATGAGCTCCTTAGAACTTCGAGAGTGCGCTCCATCCTTCGGGACAGCAAAAACCGTCTGTGGTTTGCCACTCAGGGAAATGCTGGTCTCGTCAGGTTCGAGCGGAGTAATATTTTAAGATTTACTGTAGATGACGGCATGCCTTCAGACAAAGTCAGAACCATTATTGAGCTCAGCGATGGCTCATATCTGGCTGTGTGCACAGGCGGACTGGTTAAGATAGACAACCACGACAGGATTACCACCATATACAACGAATACTACGGCATCAAAAACACAGAATTTTTGACCGCTGCAGAGGCTGAGGACGGCACTATCCTGGCAGGAACCGACGGCGGAGGCATCTACGTAATCAAGGGCGCCGCCGTGCGAAACATTGGCATAAACGACGGTCTCCCCTCAGAGGTAATCCTTCGCATCAAGAAGGACCACAAGCGAAATATTTACTGGATAATCACCAGCAACGCCATAGCATACATGGACGAGAACTACAATATCATCAAAATCGAACAGTTCCCGTACACCAACAACTATGATCTATTCCAGAATTCTTCTGACCAGATGTGGATACTAAGCAGCAACGGCGTCTATATCGTGGACACAGAGGATATGCTGGCAAATGGCGTGATAAACCCTGTGTTCTACGGAACCAACAACGGTCTGCACTGCATTTCCACCGCCAACTCCTTCAGCGACCTGACGGAAAACGGCGATTTATATATTGCAGGAACCACGGGCGTCTCCAAGGTTAATATTGAGGAGAGTTTTGAAAATGTTTCCCAGCTTAAGGCGGCCGTCCCGTATGTGAAGGCCGACGGAGAGGTAATATATCCTAGCGAGGATGGAACATTCAGAATCCCCGGAGGCACCAAGAAGCTGACGATTTACCCCTATGTCTACACCTACTCTCTTATCAATCCAACCGTTTCATACAGTCTGGAGGGCTTTGATAAGGATAAGACTGTTGTAAGAAGAGACCAGCTAACCTCCCTGGATTACACGAACCTGGAGGGCAAAACCTACTACTTTAACATGGACGTGTATGACACACTCAGCGAAAGCGATCTTAACATTAGTGTGTGCATAGTCAAGGAAAAGGTATTCTTCGAGACATTTAGCTTCAACATTGCCGTTTTAGTGCTGTCACTCTTCCTGATGCTGGTTGTGACATACCTGATATACAAGAGAAGAACCGCCAAGCTCATCAAGAAAAACGAGGAGGATAAGGCGTTAATCAGAGGTATCGTCGAGGCGTTTGCGAAGGTTGTCGATATGAAGGACAAATACACCAAGGGTCACTCAAGCCGCGTGGCAGTATTCACTTCCATACTAGCCGAGGAGCTGGGGTATGACGAGGAAACTGTCTGGAAATTCTACAACATCGCCCTTATGCACGATATCGGCAAGATAGGCGTGTCAGACGAAGTGTTAAATAAGCCCGGCAAGCTAACCCCCGAGGAGTACGAGGAAATCAAGTCCCACACTACTCAGGGATACGAGATTCTCAAAAATATTACCATCATGCCGGAGCTTGCGATAGGTGCTGAGTGCCACCACGAGAGGCCGGACGGCAAGGGTTATCCGAGGGGACTGAAGGGCGAGGAGATACCAAGAGTAGCTCAGATTATCGCCGTGGCGGACACATTTGACGCCATGTATTCCGACAGGCCATACAGAAAGCGCATGAACTATGAGAAGGCCGTGTCCATCATAAGAGAGGCCCGCGGCACACAGTTAACCGCCGACGTGGTTGACGCATTCCTAAAACTTGCAGAGCGCGGACGCTTCCGCGACCCCAACGACAAGGGAGGCGGCACAACCGAGGAAATCACAAACATTAGAAATGGCAAGAATTAAACACGAATCAAAAACCTCCGGCTGCATATCGCAGTCGGAGGTTTATTGTCATTATAAATATTTTTCGATTTCTGATATCTTATTCTTCTGTAAATAATTGGTCTTATAATGATATGCGTTACACTGTCCGCCCTTCTTGCCGGACCATATTAAATAACCCTCATATTCACCAGTTTTCTTATTAAAATCAACCTGTACCAGATACCAGTCCCACTCGGTTGAGGCATTGACCTTCAATGTGTCAGGATCTATGCCAACACTTTTAAGTATATCTGCAACTCCCTTGTTAAACGTACCCCATGAGTTGTTATACAGAACTCCGTTAATCTTCTTATTCTTGTTAAGCCCGCAAAAACAGCATCTGTATCCTGCATTCTTCGTGCTATATCCATTAGGCCACGAGTTCTGATCCTTGGTAACTATTATCCAAACGCCATCTCCTGTACCTGAAGATGTATCCTCACCAACAAACTCCAATGTTCCATCTGCAATAGCATTTATAAGGGCATCCCTGATTGTAACTGCGTTGGTTACATCAGTCATAATCTTAGCCTTCAGTAAATATCTAGAATAACTAACTCCCACAACACTTGTGAGAACTGCCATAATCGCTATAACTATAACCAACTCGACCAGAGAGAAACCTCTGTTATCCTTCGTATTCATATAATCACTCCCTTCAAACCTCACGGTTTAAGTCACAATACCTTACCTGAATTATATCATCTTAAATTAAATTGTAAAGTAATACATAACATTATTTATAACATTTTAAGAAAGGTCATAAAACAAAATGGCGGTGCTAAACGCACCGCCTGATTACTATAAGTAGTTCTCTATGAGACTATCCTTAGTATTATGCTTTTCATAGCTGCTGTCCTTGCCCTTGTAGCCTGAGTATATGCCATATGACTCAAACTTGCCATCCTTGGTAAAGTTTACCTGCACAACATACCAGTCCCAGTCATTATAGGCATTGACTCGTATTGTGTAGGGATCAATTCCGACCTCTTTAAGAATTCCTGCAATATTCTCATCCCAGACATCCCAGTTTCCACTGGCGACACCATCCACAACAATACAGTTGTTGGTTCCACAGAAACATGTGGTATTCTTAAACTTCCATGCATTATAGCCACCCGGAAGTGAATTGTAATCCTTCGCCACAATTATCCATATACCGTTACCTTTGGGTTCACTCTTAGTCCTGTCGACCACAATCCTTCCGTCAATCACCGCCGCGTAGAGCGCATCTCTAATAGTTACGGCGTTATTCACATCCGCCATTCTCTTGGCCTTCATGATATATTTAGAATAGTTTACACCGACTATACCTGTCAGAGTCGCCATAATAGCTATTACAATGATAAGCTCAACCAACGAAAAACCCTTATTATCCAAATTTTTCATAAGCAGGCCCCTCCTTCTCTTAAGTGTTAGAATATTATAACATTTTTTACATCAAAAGTAAACACTTCACTATCAACCCCCTATGTATCCAAGCGCCTTAAACAGCCACAGCCAGAAGGTCAGGGTGAATGCGCTTAAAAATGTTGTCAGCGCCACACAGCTGGCTGCCAACACTCCCCTGTGTCCCATATTCTTCGCCATGACATAGCCGCTGGCTGTTGACGGGCTTCCAAGCATGATGATGAGCGCCACCAGCTTCTGATCCGTGAAGCCAAGCCACACGGCAATTGGAAGAAATATCGCCGCTAAAACCACCAACTTCAGGCTGGTTGCTATTATCGTCGGTTTGAGAAGCTTGATGGCCTGTGCCCCCTCAAAAGCTGCGCCAATCGAAATTAGCGCCAGAGGTGTTGTAAGCCCTGACAGACTGCTAAGCGTCTTCTCTATCATCACAGGCATGGGAAGCTTAATCACGTTCCAAAGCGTGCCTATAAGAATTCCTAAAATAATAGGATTTGTAACTATGCCCACCAGAGTTTTATGAGCAAGCGCTCCTCCGCTAAGTCCGCTCCTCTGTTCAGGGTTTTCAAGCGTCAGTATCACCACCGCCATGGCGTTAAACAGCGGGACGCTGCCTATAATCATCAGGGGCGCCATGCCCGTGCTCCCGTAAATATTTATCAGAAATGCGCTTCCAAGCACCGCCGCGCTTGACCTGTAGCTGCCCTGCACGAACTCTCCCACGATGCTCTTATCCCTCATGAAGAGCTTCGCAAGTATCCATATGACCACTATCATTATAAGCGTCACAGCAAAGCAATACCCCACGTACTTCATGTCAAAGTCGTGCTCTAAGTCAATCTTATACATGTCATGTATCATCATGGCGGGAAGCGTAACCTTAAAAACCAGCTTGTCAGCTCCCTTGCAGAATTCTTCGCGGATAAAGCCCATTCTGCCAAGAATATATCCAACCACCATCACGAAAAACACAGGCAGCGTGGAATTCAAACTAAATAACAAATTCTCCATATATTCCTCCAAACCTCAAAACAGAATGATACTCCTATGTGTTAAGAATTTCAAGCAAAAAAACCGGAGCCTTATGGCTCCGGCTGATAATTATTCGTATGCTGGATTTCTCACATCATCCACGGCGGTCTCAGCTATCGCGCTGTAATCTGTGGAATTAGTCTTATCCTTGATAAGAGTTGCGACAACACCGTTATATGCATATGTCACACCTGTATAATCTGTGTATCCGTCAGTTCCAACAGTGTTGCATCCCACGAACGCATAGCTTCTTGCAACCAGATCATAATCCTCGCCTGTCGCAGTCATATTGGCCATGTTGGCATATATAGCGTTGATGAGCTTATATGCCCCAATCTCCGCAGTCGTAGCACTTTCTGCGTTCACGCGGTTTGCAAGCTCGTCCTTATTCGTGTCCGCATATACGAGACCGTCTATAATAACCAAAATCTTCGCGCTCTCGTCCGTCGTGCCCTCCTCTGTTATCGCGCTGTCAGCGCCAAATGTGTAGCCCATGCCATCAGTAAGCCATACAACAGTAAAACCATTCGGATAATCCGCTATCAAAAGTCCCTTCTGAGAATTGATAAGTCCTCCGATTGCCGAATCTACAGCCATAGCCGTGATAAGATCATGCGACACATCAACCTTGAGCTGCTCAATATACTTCTTGTATTCCGCCTTCATATTCACATGGTTGGTGTATTTATAATTGATAATAAATACCGTTCCGCCGCACAGCAGAGCTGCTATTATAAGTAAAATAATTACCTTCTTAGCTGAAAATCCATCGCCCATCAGTAATCGCCTCCTATGTATCTTATGTTAAATCATATATGTATTCTACTACATATTCTTATTATTTTCCACATTTAAAATATAAAATCATGATAAATGTTTCGCATATTTATGCCGGGGTGCCTTCTACTCTGTGACTTTTTCACTCTGTCTTCTCGCTCTGTCGAATTTCTTACCCACAAGCTTCACACATATAGCGCACACAACCATACAGTAGATGGCCGCTGTGACCCACGCAGCCTGGTCCGTGTAGCAGATGGCGTCAAATCCGTATTTGGGCACATATCTGTTGCTCACAAATATTCTGGCAAACATTTCGATAACTCCTGAGATGATGGCGATGCCTGAATAGCCAAGTCCCTGGATGGCTAACCTGCACACTCCGAGGAAGCCCAGCGACCAGTAGAATATTCCGCAGGCCCTCAGATACTTCTCGGCGGCGTCCAAAACCTCTATGTCCTCCGGATTTAAAAACATTAAGGAAAGCGGTCTTCCAAACACCATGAGAACTATGCCTATCAGAAGTCCATAGGTGCCTGCAATCATGGCTCCTGTAAATATTCCCCTGCCGATACGCTTAATCCTGCCGGCTCCGAGGTTCTGGCTGGCAAACACGGAAACTCCCGTGGCCACCGCGTCAAACGGACACATGGCGAGCTGCTTAATCTTGCTGCTAGAGGCAAATGCTGAGACGTATACGCTTCCCAGACCGTTGTTTGCGGCCTGCATTACCATGCTTCCTATGGCTGTTATGGAAAACTGCAGTCCCATGGGAACGCCCATGTAAAACAACTCCCACATGGTTCTTATGCAGATGTGGGCATCGCTCATATCAGGCTTAAGCACAGGACTCTTTTTCCTGATGTACACGAAACATGCCACCGCGCTAACGCCCTGGGCTATGACTGTCGCGTACGCCGCGCCCTCCACGTTCATCCTGAACACTACGATGAACAAAACATCCAGGAATATATTTAAAACCGTGGATATCGCCAGGAACACAAACGGAGATCTGCTGTCCCCCACCGCTCTTAACATGCCGGACTGCAGATTATATGCCAGCGAGAACGGAATGCCGCAGAATATGATGAAGAGATATGAATACGCGCCCCTATATATATCCTCAGGGGTCTTCATCATCTGCATAATGTTGTTGCACATCACCGTGGTCACGGCGGTCAAAACCACAGCAAATGCCGCGGTCATTATGTAGGCGTTAAACACAACATTTTTAAGTTTCTTAATGTCGCCCGCGCCGAAATACTTCGCCATAGGCACGCCAAATCCCGCGCATATGCCTATACAGAAACCGAGCACTAAAAACTGTACGGAGCTGCTCGCGCCAACTGCGGCTAAAGCATCCTTACCTAAAACCTTGCCGACTATGGCGGCATCTATCATGTTGTACATCTGCTGAAGGAGGTTTCCAAGCAGCAGCGGAAGTGCAAACTCGAGAATCAGCCTCGCGGGATTCCCCTCTGTCATATTTTTAGTCATAATCCACCTCAAAATGTAATTTGCTCATTATAGCACTAAGATTTCAAAAAACAATTGACATTTTAACCAATGTTTGGGCCTTATGCAAAACACCCCCTGCACAATGTGCAAGGGGTGTTTCGCAAACCATGTTTATGTAGGAGATCTATAGGGGAAATTTAGCTTTGTCAGTGACTGATATCTCCTTGCCCAGCTGAACCTCTATCAGCATGAGCTCGGTTTTGGCAAACACTGTGTGCTTGCAACCAGCCTTCATGGCGATTACATCGCCCGTGGATACATTGCGCTCCACTCCGTCAACAATCGTCTTGCCCTCTCCGCCGGCCACAACCCAGATTTCGTCTCTGTATTTATGGCTGTGGTAGTTCATAGAGTGACCTGGGTTTAATGTCACCTTGATCGTGAGCGCCCCGTCAGAGACGTCTATAACCTTATAGTAGCCCCAGCTCTTCTCGGCAAACATAACCTGCTGCTCCATGCCGTCGACAAACGGCTTGATGTAGGAGCTCTGCTTCTTGTCAGAAACCAGAATTCCCTCAGGTGATGCGCTGATTATTACGTCGCTTAGTCCCATGGCTAAGATCGGGATGTCCATCTCGTTCACGATGTGAACGTCGTGGCACTCCTCGTTCATGATGCCGTTCCCAAATATCGGCGTCTCCATGGACTCTGTGAGCGTGTTCCATGTTCCGAGATCCTTCCACTGTCCGCAGAATCTCTGAACCTGTATCCTGTCTTCATTTTCAACGACCGCATAGTCGAAGGATATCTTATTGAGCGTGTCGTACTTGTCAAACAGATCCTTGTAGTCTGTGAAATCGATAAGCTCGTGAGCCTTATTTAATACATACTTAAGCTTGTAGGCGAAAACGCCGCCGTTCCAGAGTGCTCCCTGGCTTATGTATGTGGCTGCGACCTCCTCGGTTGGCTTCTCCTTAAATGTGAGAACCTCGCTTGTCGCATCCTTGCTCTTCGGAATGATGTATCCGTACTTGGCAGAAGGATATGTGGGCTCGATGCCCATGAGCACCAGGTTTGCCTCGCCCTTGTCAGCCTGCTCAGCTAACCTCTTAACCGCGTGGAAGTAATCCTCCTCAACATACGGATCTACAGGGCACACGACAACGCTCTCCTCAGGGTCTATGTGCTGCACGTCCACAAGATAAGCTGTGGCAAGCGCAATCGCAGGAAATGTGTCCCTTCTGCAGGGCTCAACGCTGACTCCGATGTCGGTTCCCAGCTGATTATGGATGGCTGAAACCTGTGACTTGGAGGTGGCGATGGTCACTGTGGCGTCAGGGTCAACCGCCTTGATCTGGCGATAGACGCGCTGCACCATGGACTCGTATGTGCCGTCTTCCTTCTTAAATATCTTGATAAACTGTTTTGATCTTATGTCGTTTGACAGGGGCCACAGGCGCTTGCCTGAACCACCTGATAACAATACAATGTTCATTATCTCTCCGCCCTCATAGGATTGTTTAAGAAATCCTCGTAGCTTAATCTGATGCCGTCGCGAAGCTCGGTCTTATAATGCCATCCGAGTTTCTCCGCCTTAGAGACATCGAGCAGTTTTCTTGGGGTGCCATTTGGCTTTGTGGTGTCCCACTTAATCTCTCCTGTATAGCCTATAACGTCTGCCACAAGCTCTGTGAGCTCCTTGATGGTGAGCTCCTTGCCTGTGCCCGCATTGACAGTCTCATCGCCGCTGTAGTTGTTCATGAGGAACACACACAGGTTTGCCAGATCGTCCACATAGAGAAACTCTCTGAGAGGTGAACCGTCGCCCCAGCAGGTAACCTCGCTGGCGCCGCTGACCTTCGCCTCGTGGAAACGGCGGATGAGCGCCGGAAGCACGTGGCTGTGTGTAGGATGATAGTTGTCGTTAGGGCCGTACAGGTTTGTAGGCATAACTGAAATATAGTCTGTTCCATACTGCTTGTTTAAAAACTCGCAGTACTTAAGTCCTGAAATCTTGGCCAGGGCATACGCCTCGTTGGTCTTCTCAAGCTCACTTGTGAGAAGGCAGCTCTCCGGCATGGGCTGTGGAGCCATTCTTGGGTAAATGCATGAGCTTCCCAAAAACTCTAACTTCTTACAGCCGTTCTTCCATGCGCTGTGGATGACGTTCATCTCCAGGATCATGTTGTCGTACATGAAGTCCGCAAGCGCGCTCTGGTTTGCGATAATGCCGCCGACCTTGGCAGCTGCGAGGAACACATACTCAGGCTTCTCACCAGCAAAGAATTCCTCAACTGCGTCCTGTCTGCACAGGTCAAGCTCCTTATGTGTTCTTGTGATAATGTTTGTGTAGCCCTGTCTCTGCAGTTCTCTCACAATAGCAGATCCAACCATTCCTCTGTGGCCTGCCACATATATCTTAGCATTCTTCTCCATCATGGCTTCTCCTTAGTGTACCCTGTTAAGGTACTCGGCCTGAAACTGTGCTGCTGCCTTCTGAGCGGCAACCTTGGCCATATCGTGCTCTGTCATAAGCTTAACAAGCTCCTCGAAGCTGGTCTTGGTAGGGTTCCAGCCAAGCTCTGTCTTAGCCTTCGTAGGATCTCCCCACAGGTTGACAACATCTGTAGGACGGTAGAACTCAGGGCTGACCTCAACCAGAACTCTGCCGGTTGCTTTATCAACGCCCTTCTCCTCCATGCCCTCGCCAACCCACTCAAGCTCGATGCCTGCGTGATGGAACGCAAGAGTTGCAAACTCTCTTACAGAGTGCTGTACGCCTGTGGCGATGACGAAATCCTCCGGCTTCTCATTCTGGAGAATGAGCCACATGCACTCCACATAATCCTTGGCATATCCCCAATCACGAAGTGATGAGAGGTTGCCAAGATACAACTTATCCTGAACACCCTGCGCTATTCTTGCAGCTGCAAGTGTAATCTTGCGTGTTACGAATGTCTCGCCTCTTCTCTCACTCTCGTGATTGAACAGAATTCCGGAGCAGCAGAACATGTCATATGCCTCTCTGTACTCCTTCACAATCCAGAAGCCGTACTGCTTGGCAACAGCATATGGGCTGTATGGATGGAATGGTGTGGTCTCTCTCTGAGGGACCTCCTCAACCTTGCCATAGAGCTCTGAGGTTGAAGCCTGATAGATGCGGCAGGTCTTCTCAAGACCGCACACTCTGACTGCCTCTAACACTCTTAAAACGCCTGTTGCAACCACATCTGCTGTGTACTCAGGAACTGCAAATGATACGCCAACGTGGCTCTGCGCTGCGAGATTATATATCTCATCGGGCTTGCAATCGCCGATGATCTTAACCAGACTGATGGAATCGCTTAAGTCTCCAAACACCAGATGAAAATGTGGGTTGGACTCTAAATGTGCAATTCTCTCTCTAAAATCAACGGATGATCTTCTGATCATTCCATATACTTCATAACCCTTCTCTAACAGGAACTCTGACAGATATGATCCGTCCTGACCTGTGACACCTGTGATAAGTGCTACCTTGTTCATATACATTTCTCCTATGCATTTTTTTGCGATTTGTAATTCAAATCTTTGGTCATTTTATCAGGACATTTCCCAAATGTGAATTACATATCTTGCCAAATGTTTGCACTATATTGACTTTTTGTTTTGTATGAAATATTATGTTATCAGTTTATCAGGAGGACTAATTATGGCAAAGCCAATGTTTACGGGGGATATCGTATCCTCCCAGCGAATTCTCTACACGCCCTCGGATTTTGCCAGGGGCAGTCTCATACATCTGCAGGAAATCGGAAGCCTTCACGCCCAGAAGCCCCACGTGAGCAGGCGTGACAACCTAAGCTCCTTCCTGTTCTTCACCGTGGTCCAAGGCTCCGGCTGGCTAAGCTATGAGGGGGAGGTCCACGACCTTCACGCCGGCGACTGCGTGTTCATCGACTGCAAGAAGCCCTACTCCCATGAGACGAAGGACGATCTGTGGACACTTAGGTGGGTCCATTTTAACGGTCCGACCGTGCAAAACATTTACATGAAATACGTGGAGAGGGGCGGTTCCTGCGTCATCCGCCACGCCGACACAGCCCGCATCTTCTCCCTCTGGGAGGAGCTCTACGCCATCGCAGGGTCCGACGACTACATCCGCGACATGCGCATTAACGAGAGCCTGACCTCTCTCTTAACCATACTGATGGAGCTCAGCTGGCACGCTGAGAGCGCCCGCGGCACCACCAGAAGGCAGAACCTCCTAGACATCAGGCGCTACCTCGACGAGCACTACACGGATAAGGTTACCCTGGACGAGCTCTCCGACATGTTTTTCATAAACAAATTCTACCTGACGCGGGTGTTTCGTGAGCAGTTTGGCATGTCCATCTCCCACTACATAACACAGCTTCGCATAACCCACGCCAAGCAGCTGCTTCGCTTCTCCAACATGACCACAGACGAGATTGGCAGCGAATGCGGCCTCTCCCCCGGCTACTACTTCAGCCGCACCTTCAAAAAGGTCGAGGGCATCAGCCCCTCGGAGTACAGAAAACAGTGGGTTAAATAGACATAAAAACGCCCATACCGTCGCGGTATGGGCGTTTGATTAATCAAATATCCATGGGAGTCTATAACTCTTAGTTGTCTCCTGTTCAGTTGTCTCAGCCTCTGTTGTCTCAGCCTCTGTTGTGGTTTCAATCTCCGTGGTGGTTTCAGCCTCAGTGGTTGCCTCTGCCTCTGTGGTGGTTTCTACCTGTACAGTAGTTTCTACCTCTGTGGTTGTTTCAGTCTCAGTGGCGGCCTCTGCCTCTGTGGTGGTTTCCACCTGTGCGGTGGCTTCCACCTCCGTGGTTGTTTCAACCTCTGTGGCGGTCTCTGCCTCTGTGGTGGTTTCTACCTGTGCAGTGGCTTCTGCCTCTGTGGTGGTTTCAGTTTCTGTAGCGTTTTTTGTTGTGGTTTGCGCACTTTTAGTTGTTGCCATCTCAGCTGTGGTCTCCACCTCAGTCACAGTTTCCATCTGTGCCGTCGTCCAAACCTCCACTGTGCTCTCTGCCGCAGTCTCAGTTTCTGCCATTGCTTCCACTGTGGTTTCGGTTTCACGTATATCAGTTCTGTCGCTATGTTTAATTCCTATGAGAAGCAGACCTAGTAAAGCTGACACAACTATTATTCCAAGAACAACTCCGATAAATCTATTCTTTAGCACAACTATTCGCCTTATTGATTACCTAATTCAAAATATTCTTTAGCATACAATCCATATGCATATACAGCCTTGACAACATACTTAAGCTCGTCTGAAGCAGAATTACTGTTTAACTGACCATAAATATAGCTGTATGGACAGTATGATATGCTCATGCTCTCAGAACCAGAACCATAGCTAACTGTCGTTGTCGTCATAACGTCAAGTTCGTTAGAACATACGCCGTCGAGGTCAATATAGTAATAATTGCCCTTCTGAACAGGTGTGTATTTGCCGTCTGTAAATGTATAATCGCTTATGCTATATCCGCTCTGCAGTGTGAAGTAATGTCTAACCACTGTCTTGCTGTCAACCAACAGACTTGAGCCGTAATATGTCAGACCTGAAACAGAACCATTTTTGATTCTCTTATATTCTGACAAATCCAGACTTGATGTCAGATTGTCAAGCCATGCCTTGTCTGTAGCTGTGAGATTTGACGTTCCGTCCTTAAAATCTTCAAAACTATTGCCATAGAGCAGCACAGCATAGACAAGATTATATAAATCACTGCCTTGCTCTTCACCGCTCATGGTCTCAGATATATAATCTTCCACGGAATATGTTCCTATGTTGACGCTCACATTGTTAGACATGGTAAGCACAACTGAAATCTCATCCCTTATTTCGTCAGCCCCCACATTAATGCTGTATGTAAAGCCGTCTACGCCTTCCCCGTCAGAATACGCATCCCAGTCAGAGCATTTTTTACTGTACAGAACTTCTCCGGTTGTCGTGTTCGTAATCACTATTTCGGAATTAGGATCCAGGGCAACACTGTTTGCAGTATTTGAGACAATTTTTTCGCCTTCTGAATCTGTCTTGTAAGAGAATCCATAACCATTTGCCGCAAGCTGCTCTGTCTCATAGATTGTAATATCATTATATTCCACAAGCAAATCAAGACCAATACAACTGTCAAGTGTCAGTGCTTTAGCTGACATATTTACCAGTCCTGCACGGCTCGCACATGGGAGCAGGTAGACTCCTGTTATGGTTGTGGCACTGCTATCTCCCTCTATTTTGAAACACATTGCCTCGCTTGATGCAATCCAGGCACTGTCAAATACATCATATTTAAAATAGACAATATTATTGCTATCATCAAAATCGCTTGCGCTGACAGCCATCCAATTGTCCCATGAACCATCCATGAAGTCGAGTGTGGTTGGCATGGTTCCTGAGTACGTAATCGCAATTTCGGTATTCTCACAATATCCACTTGTAGGTATATTTGTAGCGCCAACAACAACGCTGCCTGAACACATAGAAAGTCCATACTGTGTATCGATATGCTGTGAAACCTCAACAGATGAGCCCCACTCGATGTCACTGGAATCTCTGGTATCAATTAGAGCTTCTACGACATCCTCACCATATGAATACCATGTGCAGCTGCTTCTGTTAAGGTAACCGTGATTCTCGCTGTTGCTAGACTTGCTACTGCTGTAGCCCGTGGCGTTATTATCCCACAAAAAGCAAGGTATTCCATACTGTTTAGCGTATGTCATATAGGTCTGTGCCCAACTCACTCTGTCACTGAGATTGTCAAAATCTGAGGCGCTGAACTCTCCTAAGATAACCTGAACTCCCTTATTGGAGAAATATGTTGCAAACGAGCTGAAATATGTGCCAAGCTGGCTTGCATAGTCGCTGCTCCATGTGTGACTTCCGCTGTTATTCATAGCAAAATTATACGGCAGATAGCCATGTATTGACATGGCAACCATATCATCCTCAAACAGGTCGTAATCGATCTTGGAATTGATATCAGCCGCTGAAGATGCCGCATACTGTGTCACCATGAGAAGTCTCTCATCGTTGTAACCGCTGTTCAAATCTCTGATGGTGTCAACAAAATCAGCATCTAACATGTTAATGTACTCTAATGTATCCGCATCTGTGTTCCACCAGATTTCTGAGCTGTTCTCATAGAGATGTGGCTCATTCATGCCCTCAAATACAAGTCTCTGATCATACTGTGCAAACTCTGTTCCAATCTGTGTCCATACAGCCTTAAGCTCGGTGCTCATGGCTGAATACTCTGATGCAGAAATAGTGCCTGTTGAATTATTAATGTTAATCCAGTTCTCATGGTGAACGTTGATTATTACATAGAGTCCTAAGGCATATGCATAATCAACAACCTCCTTGACTCTGGCCATTCTTGTGGAATCCACAGTGTAATTGCCGTCTGTCGAGAGATATGGATACCATGTGATAGGGATTCTTACCGCACCAAATCCCTTATCCTTAACTGCCTGTATCATAGCCTGAGTAGTTGCAGGGTTACCCCAGCCCGTCTCAGAGCCGGGAACATCTAATGAGTTGCCAAGATTCCAGCCCACTCCCATATTCTGTGCAATCTGCTGTGCACTAAGTCCGCTTACAGTCGCCGCCGCATCCGCACAGGCAACCTCTTCTCCTACGTAAAAGCTGACTCCGCCCAGTATGCCCGCGATGGTCAAAACCATGGTCATCACTGTGGCCAGAAAACCGTTCAGCAGCTTCTTTTTCACGTATATTTTCCTCCTTATTTTGATCCTACATTCACGATATAGTAGATGTCACAAATATATCACAAACCTGTTTTTTTTAAAAGAGTCACTATTCACAGTTTTTTAGTGTTGTAAATGTGTAAAATTTTCGTAAATTTTCGACCTTATGATGTAAATGTTATTATTAGTATCATATCCGTGATATTTAAAATAGAATCTTCGCAAATTATTATATTAGTGGTTGAAAATTTTCACATTTGATGCTATTCTTTCTGGCGTGGCCAGATTATATCGCCCGCATTGATGATACTAATAATAGCATTTGCTCTATGGAGGTCTTATGAAGAAGTTTTCACACAAAAAACTTGCAGATACGCTGGTTAATTCCAGAAAGTCAAAAAAGCTTACCCAGGCTCAGGTCGCCACTCTCACAGGAATAAACAGAGCCATGATTGGCCGCGCGGAGAACGGAGAATTCATCCCATCCCTCGACCAGCTGCAGAAGCTGTCAGAGGTTTTGGATTTCGACGTCACTTGTATTTTTGAGGAGGAGAAGAAGGCGTCAGAAGCGCATAAGCTTGACAGGCAGTATAACATCGCGGTCGCAGGAACAGGCTACGTCGGTTTATCCATCGCGACTCTCCTCTCACAGCACAATCACGTGACTGCAGTGGACATAATCCCTGAGAAGGTCGAGATGATCAACAACCGCAAGTCCCCTATTCAGGACGAATACATCGAGAAATATTTGGCCGAGAAGGACCTGGACCTAACTGCAACGCTTGACGGCGAGAGTGCCTATAAAAATGCTGACTTTGTGGTTATCGCCGCTCCAACCAACTACGACAGCAACAAGAATTTCTTCGACTGCTCAGCTGTAGAGGCCGTAATCGAGCTGGTTTTGAAGGTGAACAGGAACGCCACCATGATTATCAAATCCACCATCCCGGTCGGCTACACGAGGTCTGTTCGCGAGAAATATAACACTAAGAATATTATTTTCAGCCCCGAGTTTTTGAGGGAATCCAAGGCTCTCTATGACAATCTCTACCCCTCAAGAATTATAGTGTCATGCGACGAGGGCACGAAGGAGAAGGCGCAGATATTTGCCGCACTTTTACAGCAGGGCGCGATCAAGGAAAACATTGACACACTGTTCATGGGATTCACCGAGGCTGAGGCGGTTAAGCTGTTTGCCAACACATATTTAGCGCTCAGAGTCTCATATTTCAACGAGCTTGACACCTACGCGGAGAGCAAGGGTCTGAACACGAAGGAGATTATTCAGGGCGTGTGCCTTGACCCAAGAATAGGCTCACACTACAACAATCCATCATTTGGCTACGGCGGCTACTGCCTCCCTAAGGACACGAAGCAGCTACTCGCAAACTTCGAGGACGTGCCTCAGAACATGATGAGCGCCATCGTGGAATCAAACCGCACACGCAAGGATTTTATCGCCGACCAGGTGCTTAACATGGCGGGCTACTACGACTATTATAACCGCGGCGACTTCACCCCCGGCAGAGAGAAGGAGTGCACCATCGGCGTTTACCGCCTGACCATGAAGAGCAACTCCGACAACTTCCGCCAGTCATCCATCCAGGGTGTCATGAAGCGAATTAAGGCCAAGGGCGCCACAGTTGTCATCTACGAGCCAACCCTTCCGGCAGGCTCAACCTTCTTCGGAAGCCGCGTCATCGGCGACCTGGAGGAGTTTAAGCGCACATCCCAGGCCATCATTGCCAACCGCTATGACACATGCCTGGACGACGTGAGGGACAAGGTCTACACCAGAGATTTGTTCCAGAGGGATTAGATATAAAAAGCCTTGTGAAATGCTCCACATTTCACAAGGCTTTTATTAAATCGTATCCATAAATGTTTTCTCCACCCTGCCAAACAGATATAATCCGGCAAGCATGAGCAGCGCTGTGCTGAGCGCGCTGATGCCCAGATACATGGTGCACGCTTCCCCCACGCCCAGAAACGCATATCTGAACATCACGACGATTGGCGTCACAGGATTTAGCATGAAGAGCCAGGTGAGGCCCTCGGGGACTATGTCCATGGAGTAGGCGATTGGCGTCGCGTACATCCAGATGGTCACGCCAAACCTGATGGCGACTAAGAGATCCCTGTATTTGGTGGTCAGGGCGCAGATGATTATGCCCACAGCCAGCGCCAAAAGAGCCAGATGCAGGATTAGAAGCGGCGTCATGAGAAGCCAGAGGTTTGGCGCAAGGCCGCTGCCAATTATCAAATAGTACACGTAGAAGCCCAAAAACATGACAAACTGTATGGCAAATGATATGAGCTGCCCTAAAACCGTTGATATGGGCATCACAAGCCTTGGGAAATACACCTTGCCCATGATGTGGGCGTTGTTTACGAAGGTGTTCGCGGTGGCTGTGAGCGCCCCTGAGAAGTAAGTCCACAAAACCGAGCCCGCCAGATAGAATATAAATGTTGGCACGCCCTCGGGGCTTAGTCCCGCCAGATTTCCAAACACCAGCGTGAATATAACCGTGGTAAAAAGCGGCTGGATTATCGCCCATGCAGGGCCAAGTATGGTCTGCCTGTACTGCGTCACGAAGGTGCGTCTGACAAACAGCTTGATCAAATCCCTGTATCTTATAAGCTCTGCCAGGTCCAGGAGTTTGCCGTTTCTTCTGCTGTCTATCACATGTTCAAATCTTTCTTCACTCATGACAGCCTCCCTTCCACTTCAAGAGAGTCCACTACAAGCGGCGTAAGCTTCACGTAGCCAAAAACATTTCTGTCCCAGCTAAGCTCCTTATCCTCCACCTCAAAACGCAGAGCATCCTCTATGTAATCTATTCTTCTGGTCTCGCCGACACTGTTGTATTCGAAGGCCGCGAGCACGCATGTGTAACTGCCGCACGAGAGCCCGCATGCGCTAAACTTAAGCTCGGCGGTAAAGCTAACTCCCTCCCTGACACTTACATCTCTGTCAGAAAATGCTGTCCCCACAACCACTCCGTCGATGGAGGCAACCTGAAGCCTTAGCTTCATGGCGGGCACGTCCCTAAGTGCCCTCGCGCTAATCCTAAACTTAAGAGTCTCGCCGGCTTTGAGCACCACATTGTCGCGCTCTAAAACCTCCAGACTGTCTATCGCAATCTTGTGTTCCCAGCTGCCGCAGTTTCTCACATAATTCCTGTAATCGTAGCTTAATCTGCTCTCCGACATATTCTGCATGTATATGGATATGGCTTTTTCAACATCGCCGTCGTAGAGGATGTGCCCCTTATCCAGCACTATGCATCTGTCGCACAGCTGCCTTATGGTGTTCATGTTGTGGCTCACGTAGAGAAGCGTTCTTCCGTCATCCTTAGAGGCCCCTGCCATGCGCTCGATGCACTTCTTCTGAAATGCCATGTCGCCAACCGCTAACACCTCGTCCATTATCATGATCTCGCAGTCGAGATGCGCCATGACCGAGAAGGCGAGCTTCACGTACATGCCGCTTGAATATCTCTTGACAGGCGTGTCTATAAACTCTCCTATCTCAGAAAACTCCAGAATCTGCTGGAATTTGGCGTCGATTTCCCTCTTGCTCATTCCGAGGATTGCGCCGTTCATGTATATGTTTTCACGGCCTGTGAGTTCCCTGTGAAATCCTGTGCCGACCTCGAGCATGCTGGCCACGCGGCCGTTAAAGCTTATGGTTCCGGATGTGGGCGCGCTAACCCTGGACAGCAGTTTAAGGAGCGTTGACTTGCCCGCCCCGTTTTGCCCTATAATTCCAAGCGCCTCGCCGCGCTTAACCGTGAAACTGACGCCCTCAAGGGCCAAAAATCTGTCGCCGCTTTTGTGGGCGTCATCTCCCCTGCTTCTCTTCTCCATCCAGTCTGCAAGATCCTCCCTTAGAGTCCCTCCGCCTATCTGGCCTCTTCTGTATTCCTTGCTCACATTGTCAAATCTAATAACAGTCTCGCTCAACGCCTTAAGCCCTTCCTACAAACCTTCTCTTACACTTTCCCAGAAAACCTCTCGCCCTCAAGAGACATTTTCTTATGGGGTAGACCAACCACCACGCCCGCACCAGCCTCTGATAGCGCGCATCATTTGCACAGTCAATCTCCCTGTCCTCGCTCTGAATATATGTCATAATCCCCAATATGTTTTCAAGCTTAACATACTCTCCGGACACCGTGTTATCCCCTATTATGTAGAACACATCGCCAGGAAGCACCTTCATCACGCGGTGAAGCACGTAGGCGGTTTTGCCTCCTGAGGCATTCTCACGCCTAAACATAACCGCGTCGTATTTTTTAGGCTTCTCCTTAAGGGGCTCTATGACCATCACGTCCCTGCCCTCCTTGACAAAGGGTCTCATGGAAACTCCCCTGTTTGTATGTATAATTCTGCCTTCCTTTTCAAGCGCTTCCTCAAACGTCATAATAAACCCCTTAGTAAAACATCAGACATATTTAACAACATTTACAATGTACCCTCTAAGCCTTATATTGTCAAACACTTTATAATTCTTACAATTTCGACGGACTAAACAAAACGGGGGCTTTTTGTAAACTCAAAACAAAACATTTCATGATATAGTATTCATAACTACGTGCATCTGTGAGGTTGATATGAGGAAGATAATCTACTACTCGGACGAGCTGAATGATGAATTCTCCAGGGGAGGCATAACCCCTGTTAAAATCGACGCGCGCTACAGCTACGCCGGAACCTTCCTTCGCCCGGTCCTGAGAGCCGTCATCTACCACATATTTGCCAAGATTATCGCCTTCGTTTACATGAAGCTTGTACACGGACACAGAATTATCGGGGCTGATAAGCTTAGGGGCTACAGCCACAGGGCGCATTTTGTCTACGCAAACCATACAAATGCTGTGCCTGACGCCGTGATTCCGACCATGATTAACCTCTTTGGGAGCACATACGTGATCGTCCACCCGGACAATGTGAGCATGCCCGTGTTAGGGCGAATAACCCCGGCGCTTGGCGCCATTCCGCTTCCGGATGACAGGGAGGCCTACAAGAACTATCAGGCCTACATCCACAGTCTCTGCGCCAAAAACCGCACGATAATGATCTACCC
Source organism: Lachnospiraceae bacterium (assembly GCA_024699325.1). GTDB lineage: Bacteria > Bacillota > Clostridia > Lachnospirales > Lachnospiraceae > UBA4292. The sequence goes on from JAILPS010000038.1 coordinate 26,108, forward strand.
CGAGGCCCACATCTGGCCCTATTACACGAAGATCAGGCCGTTTAAGGCGGACTCATTTCACTATCCTGTTATGGAAAATGTGCCCGTATTCTGCTTCACAAACACATACCAGAAGAGGCGTTTTTTCAAAAAACCCCGCATCGTCACATACATAGAGGGACCATTCTTCCCGGACGAGACTCTCAAAAAACCCGAGAGGATCAGGGACCTTCGCGACCGTGTGTACGATGCCATGACCAAAAACAGTGCCCACAGCAACGTGGAGTACATAACCTATATGAAGAGGGAGTGAACATGAACAGCTTTAACATATTGTTTAGCGGCAACTCGAAGGTTTTTGACGGCGTTTTGACATGCATGCTCTCAGCATTTAAAAGAACGCAGGACGAACGACCGTTTAACATCTACATAATGACCATGGATGTGAGCCACATTAAGCCCGAATACACGCCCATAAGCGAGGCGCAGTGCGAATTTCTGCAGAGTGCGGCCTCTTCCTACAACCTGGCAAACCGCATAATCCGCTTGGACGTGACAGACATTTACGACAGGGAGTTTGCGGGCTCCCCCAACGAGCAGTGCTACTGCTCTCCTTACACGCTGCTTCGCCTGTTTTTGGATATGGTGCCTGACATTCCAGAGAAGATCCTCTACTTAGATGTGGATGTTTTGTTTAACCGCGACATAGCGCTTCTCTACGACATAGACGTAAGCCGTTTTGAGTACGCGGCTGCCAGGGACCACTACGGCAAATACCTTCTAAACCCCAACTATATCAATGCGGGCGTGCTGCTGTTTAACATGAAAAACTGCAGGAGGACACGCCTGTTTGAGAAGGCCAGAGCCCTGATTAAGCAGAAGAAGCTCATGTTTGCGGACCAGGACGCCATCTACAGAAGCACGAGGAGCAAGAAAATGCTTCCCCAGCGTTTCAACGACCAGAAGTTTTTGCACAAATGGACGGTGATCAGGCACTTCTCCAAGCGCCTCTTCTACCTTCCATACCCCCACACGGAGAACGTCAAGCAGTGGCATGTAAGCCGCATGTACCGCGTGTTCGGCTACACAGCATTTGACGATATAATCTACGAATACATCTATCTGAAAGGAAAATACGAGCATGAAGCTGAACCTGTTAAAGAGACCTAGAATCATAACATCGCTTTTCGGCAGCATACCTGTGTTTTATGCATGCGACGACAACTATGTAAACTACATGTTAGTTTCCATCACGTCCCTTATAGAGCACGCATCGCCTGAAAACAAATACACCATACACATTCTCTACACCTCCGTAAGTGAAGAGAACCGTGGGAAGGTTTTAGCCCTCGCCACGGACAATGTAAATATTCAATTTGACGATGTCACAGAGCGCTTGGAGAAGCTTAAGAGCAAGCTCCACGTGAGGGATTACTACTCCGCCACGACCTACTACCGCTTCTTCATCCCCGACATGTTTCCGGCCATCGACAAAGCCATATACATAGACGGCGACACGGTGATACTCAGCGATATCGCGGGGCTCTACAGCTACAATCTTGGCAGCAATCTGGTCGCCGCCGTGCAGGATATGCTGGTCAAGAACACGGCTGTCTACGGAAACTATGCGGAAAATGTTTTAAACATTTCCCAGGCCGCCTATTTTAACGCGGGCATGGTGATGTTAAACTGCAGCCAGTTCAGAAAAGACAACTATTTCGGACAGTTTATCGACCTTCTAAATGCCTACACCTTCGTGGTTGCACAGGATCAGGACTACCTGAACATCCTGTTTCAGGATAAGATACTGTGGATTAACTCCAAGTGGAATGTGCAGATGACAGAGGAATTCATAAGAAAACCCGAGGACATCGCCATCATCCACTATAATCTCGCGCAGAAGCCCTGGCACTACGAAAACGGCAAATATTTTGATTACTTCTGGACATATGCCGCCAAGACCGTGGCATATGATGAGCTGAAGGCTGCCCTGGAAGCATTTTCAGAAAATGATAAGCAGATGGATGACCAATACGGCAGAAACCTGCTATCGCTGGCGAGCGAGGAGATAATCAATGAACACAACTACCACAGGATTGTGATACCTGACGTTCACCGCCAGACCACGCGCCAGGAGATTGTGGAGAGGATTAAGCAGTTTGAGCTGGAGGGAAGGTTCGACGAGGACGTTGAGGACGATCCGCCCGGGCGCACTCTCATGCCCGACGAGATAGACTATCTGCACAAGAACCTGAACGCGCGCATAAGGACCAGATATGCCTTCAGCATCGCCAGGTGGTTTATGAACACCATGATTTCCAAGCGACAGCTGATTATTAAGGATATTGTGGGCATAGAAAACTACCGTCGCCTTCAGTCAGGCGCAGTCATAACCTGCAACCACTTCAACGCCATGGACACATTTGCCATGCAGATAGCCTATGAGAAGAGTCGTCAGAAACTTAAGGGGCGCAAACTCTTCCGCGTCATCAAGGAGGGCAACTACACCTCCTTCCCGGGCTTCTACGGTTTTCTCATGAGAAACTGCAACACCCTGCCGTTAAGCTCCAACCCCACAACCATGAAGAAGTTTCTCTTCGCGGTCAAGAGGCTCCTACAGAAGGGACAGTTTGTGTTAGTCTACGCCGAGCAGAGCATGTGGTGGAACTACAGAAAACCCAAGCCACTTAAGAGCGGCGCCTTCAACTTCGCCGCTGAGGCAGGCGTTCCCGTGCTTCCCTGTTTTGTGACCATGACGGATTCTGATGTGCCGGGCGAGGGCGGTTTTCCTGTGCAGGAGTACACCATCCACATTGCAAACCCCATCTATCCGCAGTCCGGCAAGTCTAAAGCCGCCAACATCAAATACATGATGGAGGAAAACGAGCGCGTCTGGAAGCAGATATATGAGGAATTCTACGGAATACCGCTGACATATACCACTGTAAAAAACAACTGTAATATATAAATGTGAAAAAAAGTGCGTACGAACATTTCAGTCGTACGCACTATTTGTTCATATCCCGCTTATCAAACCAATGTACAATTCCACACATCTATAGTGCTGTCCTGGAATATGTCTGTCAGTCTCTTGTGAAGATCCCCGGTTGTAACACCTCTCTTCATAACTACCTGCAAAAATCCTCCGCCGCCTGCGCCGCATATCATGCGTCCGTCAATAAGGTCTGCGATACTCTCAAATATCTGGTCGATAAGAGTGTTGGTCGAACCTCCGTCAATCTTCTTGGAGAGCTCCCAGTGGTCGTTTAGAAGGCTTGCAAAGTCATCCACATGGCCTCTCTCAAGCTCAAACTTCATAAGCGAAGCTACCCTCTGGATTTCGTTAAGGGCAAAAACCGTGTCGGGCTCGTTGCCGATATATCTTCCCACAACATCCCTTAAGAGGTTTCTCGCCAGTCTTCTCTGGCCCGTGTATATAAGGGCGAAGCGGTCGCGAAGCTCGCTGTACGCCTCCTGCGGCATATTTACATGCTCCACGTGAATGTTCTGCTCAAGGCCCGGCATGGTTCTGATATACTTGATGCCGAGGCTTAAGCCTCCCACCTGGTCCTGCCAGCCGCCGCCGGTGCTCATGATCTGCTCCATCCTGAGAACCACATTTGACAGCTCCTCCTCGCATATATCAACCGCGCAAAACTCCATGATGGCCTTCGCGCAGGCTGCAGCTAAGATGGAACTGGTTCCCAGACCGCTTCCCTTCGGAACGCCTGTAACCTCTGTCTGAAGGCTTATGCCGCCGCCAAGTCTTGTGAGTATTTTCTGAAGATTGCCTCCCTTAAGGGGAAGAATTCCGCACGCCAGAAGCGCCGCCTTCTGAAGCACATACGGATCAAATGGATCGCCGACGCTCTGAAGCTCCTCTATATCCTCAAACACGCCGTGAACGCCCATGTCGTTGCTTATAAACTCCACCTTATTCTCAGGCAGTCTCTTAAGCTTGACCTCCACAGGGTACTCGCCGTTTAGCTTGATAGCCGCATTTAAGACAGTTCCGCCGTTTTCGTTGCAGTATGGCGGAGTGTCGCTCCAGCCGCCGCCCCAGTTGACTCGAAGCGGCAGTCTGACCACGTGCTCATCCATCGCAAATCTCGCGGTGGTATTCTGTGCGACTCCCTCTAAAGACGCCTCTAGGATTCCTCTTCCGATGGTCTCGAAGCTCTTGCCCATGTAGTTTTCTGCAAACATTCCATCGCTCAGCCTTCCGATGTAGTAGTACATCCTCATGCGCTCTGAGTAGTCTGCATTCGCCATGTATTTGCCAAGCCACTCCATCTGTGGAGCAGATGGCGCGCCGCCTGCAAACTCCTTATTCTCCACAAGCTCGCTTATAGGTGTCTTATCGCCTATGGCCTTCACTATGCCGTCCATGGCCACCACGTCGCTCATGTGTCTGTCCCAGTCGATGATTGCCTGAGGGTCAGCCTCGTTAAAGCCTGAGCACAGCGACTTTCTCTCGGCTTTTCTCCACGCCTCTATATCGCCGCTTCCCTGCATGAGTTTGTAGACATTGACCGCCTCCTCTGCCGCCCTGTAAATGCTTGGCGCCACGGGGTAGAGTTTCGCCGTCCACACAGTTTTGTTATCGTCATCCCACAGCTCATTCTCACTTATGCCGTAGGTCTTCATAAACTTCTCAAGGCTGCTTCCTAAGAAGCTGTTAAACATATCTCCCTTGGGGTTATCGTCCACGCCGTAGATTCTCACCACGAACCTGCCGTCCTTCTGCTTAAGGCCGTGCAAAACCACGCCGTCCGGAATGTTTAAGCCCTGCACATCCACGAAGGATATGACGCAGTGGCTTCCGATGGCGGAGTTTTCTGCCACGTAGCTGGACTCCAGGTAAACATTGTCACCGCAGACTGCATCGTCCTCTAAGACAGAGTTGTAGCCTGCAACGCCAGAGCGGTCGATGCTGCTGTTTACGCTGTCGCTCCAGCCAAGCTGTGAATAGCTCTCAATCTCCTCATTCATCAGCTTCATGATCTCTCTCGTGGTTCCAAAATGTATGAATTTGGCAGGGGCAAGTCTAAGAAGCTTCATTCTGAACGGTCTGAGTGCCTCCCAGACAGCCTTCCTGCACACAGTCAGCTCCTCTGAGAATTCTCCCTCCGGCTTCTCCTTGTAGAAGTCCTCAAGTGTAGCCTCGCTTCCTAATGGATAGAGGAAGTCCGCGTAGAGTGAGAGTCTGACCTTGTCATTTACAAACTGCTCATATCTGTCATCGTCGTATGCGCCGTTCTTACTTATGAGCCCGAAGAGGTTTTTTAGCATCTGTGATGAGAAGATCACAGCGCCCGTGTCGATGTCCACATTGTCATATTCGTTGACCGCGCCGGCGCGTCTAAGCACCTCGACGCTCTGCTTCTGCAGACATCTCGCAACGCATCCGTTCTCGCCGTTTAAATACACTCCGTGGTTTTTGCCTGTCTCCACATTCTCCTTGAAGGATATGGCGGCTGCGCCCTCCCCTGTGTAGTCTATAAGCAGCGGATTAAACAGAAGCAGCACATCCCCTGAGAGAAGGAGCATGCCCTCTCTTATTCTTCCCGGAACTCCCGCCATGGAAATCATGAATTCGTCAAAAAGCGTTGACGGGCGGCCGTTTGGAAGAGTTCTCGGAACAGGCGAGAAGAGTTTCCCCAGCGCACTGTACTGTGGCACGCGCTTGCTGTCCCCTCCTGAGTGGATCACGAGAATTCTGATGCCCGAAAAATCCACATTTTCTGCGCCCTTAAGCCTCTCCTGCTCCTCCACATATCTGATAACGCCGAGAGTCGCTCCGCCTGAGCCCACTCTCTTGCCATCCCTGTCCGGAATGACCGCAAAATGTGTGCCCATGGGCAGGAAGTCCAGGCTCCTTCTAAGCTCAAGCTGCGCCCTGAAGCCCTCAGCCTGCTGCTCGTTGGATGCCGTGAGAATTATATAGTCCCATCTGGAAAAATTAACTCTGTGAAGTGCTCTCTGGTAGTCATCCCATGCATCCTTGTAAACCTGGGCGTGAAACAGTGGAATCATTTCGTTGTTCATGTCTAAACCTTCTTTTTCATTTTTTCTTCATACATAATCTTGTCAGCTCTGTCGATGTAGTTCTCAAAGCTGTAATTGGAATTCGCGTCCGTGGTTATGAAGCCCACGCTCACGCTTACCATATATGGGCTGTCAGACCCTGAGGCGCTCTTATTCAGACCGTCCTTAATCTTGACAGCCATGGAATTGGCCTCGGCCTCGCTCATCTCATCCTCTATGATTAGGAATTCGTCGCCGCCTATTCTAAACGCCAGTCCCGTGTCGCTCATGTTCTGTATAATCTGCTCAGCGATATTCTCTATGCAGATATCCCCCTCATCATGTCCGTAGTTGTCGTTGATAAACTTGAGCTTATCCATGTCAAGATACATGATCGTGACATTTTTGCCCTCCTCCTTAAGGGCGTCGTACTTCGCCTTGCCCAGCTGGTTCAGACCGAAGCGGTTATACAGCTTCGTCATCTGGTCCTTGAGCGAGAGCTCCTTAAGCTTAAGGTTTAAGGTGTTTCTCTTCTCCTTGTAGAAGAGCCTCTCCATGCCTGTGATAAGCGTGTTCACAAGAGGAAATGTGTACTGCCTGTAGTTGATATTCTCAGGCCCCACTATGACAAAATATCCAATGGTCTGGCCGTAGAAATGCACGGGATGGAACTGCACGCTTGCTCCCTCCCCCGCTATGTCGTAGAAGTCAGAGGGCTTAACCTCCTCTCTGAGGGCGATGTGCGTCTCCTCGCTTCCCCTCTCATAGGCAAAATAGACCAGCATCCTCTCAGGATATCCGCTTGTCAAAAACGTGTCCTCCGCCCCTTCCTTGACGCTCGCTCTAAGCCTTCTGCCGTCTAGCACAGCGTAAAAACCGTCTATGTCAAATGATGGCAGATACTCCCTGACGATCTGTGACATATCCTTAATGTGGTCACAGTGGTTTAATCTGCTCTCAATGCTTAGCATCTTTCTCTCGAAGCTCTCCCTGTCAAGCTCTGAGCATATCTTGTCCTTGAGATATTCGCTGGCATCCTGTCTCACGGCGTTAAAACAGCCGCAGCTGTCCCATGTGATCAGCCTGTGCGGGCTGAAGTAGTGTTCCTTAACCTTCTGTCCGCTCCACAGATCAAGAAGCGCGTTCACCGTGGCTATGCCCTCGTAGTCCCTGTTCTGGCTCACGGTTGTAATCCTGGGCTTATAAAATCTCGCCTTGTCAAAATCATCGTAGCCTGTGACTAAGAAGTCCCTCGGTGCGCTAAGCCCGTGCCTCTCTGCCGCTCTTAGCACGCCAACCGCGATGTTGTCGTTGGCGCACACTATGGCGTCAGGGCACTTGCCGTATTTGCCAAACAGCTCGTTAAAGCCGTTGATGCCGCAGTGATATGTAAAATTCCTGCCATAGAAGCCCTGCTCATCCTCTTTAAGCTCGTGGCTTGCCAAAAACTCGCTGATGGCCTTCCTTCTGTTGATGTTTTCGTTGTGCCACTCGGGCCCCAGAATGAACCAGAAGCTTCTGGCCGTGTGCACCTCATAGAGATGCTCAAGAACCTGTGAGAAGGCTGTGGTATTGTCCGTGCCCACGTAGATGCTTCCGGGCACCTCGCAGCATATGGACACGCAGGGAACCCCTGACTGTCTTATTCTCTCTGTAAGCTCATCCACCTCGTCGCGAAACATCACGTTGTTTAAGTCCAAAACAACTCCGTCAAAATCCTTCGGCTCAAACAACCTGAAGAGATTATACTCTCCCCTGTTGTAGGCCTCGTCCGTGCTCCAGTTGCCAAATGTGGAGAATGTCACCAGCTTAATATCTTCCCCGCTGTTTCGTATTCCTTCGAGCATGCCTCCAGCCCATGAATGTGCAAATGTTCTAAGCCATCCGTCCGTCAAAAAAGCAATCCTCTTCATATTTATCCTCCGGTGTATCTCTTATCTAATCCACAACATCGTTCTGAAAACGGCTAAGATGCTCAAACGGCGTGATCTGGCGTCCTCTGTAGAGGCCGCAGCCGTCATTGATGAGCGAATTGTTTGCCGCCGCGAACATGTTCACATCAATATCCTTAAGTTCAATCTGTATGAGACTCAAAACCCTCTCATACGCTTCATCGAAATATATGCACTCCCCCTCGGGGATTACATTTCTACGTTTCCTCTCGCTCTCCTGCCTCTTCTCGTAACCTAAGTGGTTGGCAGGGCCGATCTCAGCGTAGTCGTCCATGTCCTTGGTTCGAAGCTGAACCTCCACATAGCAGCCCGCCACATTGTCATACAGCGTTATGTGGAGCGAGCGGTAGCCGTAGGAGCTAACATTCTCGATGTAGTCCCTGTAGTAGCGCCTAAGCTCTGGAAGAAGCTTGTCTGAGTGACTTCCCAGATCCACCCCCGCAAGCTCCGCGTTAAAACCTCTGCTCTCAAGAAATGCGGGCATGCGATTTGCGATATCGTAGAGAAGCTTAATCTCCTCCTCCTCGCGGTTGGCGCCGGGCTTTAGGTGGCACTTGGGCATGCTTATCACTATCCTGTAGGCGATCAGATCCCTGAAGCGGTTAAGCCTGCTCTTAAGCACGGGCGCCGTGGGATATGAGCCGTGTTCCCTGTAATAATCATAGATATAGTCGAGAACGTAAGCGTTAAACTTCTCCTCCGCCCTTATAAGAGACTTGATGCGCCCCTTGAAGGTGAAGGCAAGCTCAGGATACTCGCTGCTCATAAACTTGTAGAACTCGCGAATTCTCCCTGACTGGCTGGTCAGGAAGTCGTTGTGCTCCAAAATATCTGTTATCTGTCGCAGAAAATCCACATGTACCATGTCTATCTGGTTGTGTGAAAATCTTGCGCTCTGCTCTAAGTCTTGTGCGTATCTGTGAAGGATTTTAAGAACTGTGTCCCCCGAATACAGGTAATCGTTTAGTTTAATCATAAGCCCCCGCCTTTTCCATGGGCACACCTGCCCATAATCGGTTATATTTTACCACATAGTATATCCTCTTGCAAGAAGTAAGAATATGTGATTCACTGCCACAAATGGCATTGAATTTAATAATATTATCCTGTATTATATAATCAGCAAAAAATTAAACGGAGGTTTACTATGGATATTTTAGGAAGATGGGTTGTTGAGGGAGTTCTCTCATTTGATGAGAATTTCAAGAGATCGTATGTGTCAATCGAGGAGTATTTAAACTCCCCATACGATGACGATGATCCTGATATGATCAGGCACGAGCAGGCTGAGAGAAACAGAATGTGCTCAACCGTTATCGACATCTTAGCTGACGGAACAATCAAGAACATGATGGCCATCCCTGAGAACGTGACACAGGAAGAACTTGACAAGAGCGGCATGGAAGTCGTAGAGGGCAAGTACGTTGTCTTAGAGTCTGGGTGCTGGAAGGAAGAGGACGGAAAATACTTCGTCAAGGCCGGCCAGGAGACAGACGAAAACGGCGCCACCAAGGATCACTATGAGCCTATGGAGGTTGACGCTGACGGCTATCTCTACTATCTCTTAATGCTCAAGATGAAGAGGGCATAAGCTTAAAACTCTGATATGACTGACACCTCCGGAGCACTCCGGAGGTGTTTTTGTTTTCCCGGGACTTAATGAAAATGGCAGGGCGCTAAGCCCTGCCATCAAAATATTATTCAGTAATCGCCGCAAGAGCCTCTTCCATTGTGGAATAGTACTCAACCATCACGCACTTGGAAACATCCATGATAGCGTTACATTTGCTTAAGAATTCATCCTGCTCAACCTCTGTGTAGACTGCATCCCCTGATGAATCTGTCTCATTTACAAACTGGCCGTCATCGCCGTACTCTCCCTCAACCCACATATATGTAAATGTGTCATCACCGTTTGAATAGAACCATGGGTCCTCAAGATATAACAGTTCTGTTCCTGTGAACTTGTAGAAATAGATATCTCCCTCGTCAAATGTCTCATCCTCTAAGTAGAATGAAGCCTGTGAATAGAGGTCACCTGTGCCCTGATTTACATATACTGTAATGCCGCCGAAGAGTGTCGCATAGTATAACTCTCCATCGTTAGGATTCATATAGAGAATGTATGAATTGTCGGAATCCTCGTTGGTGAAGCACAACAGCTCAGGGTATTCGTCATCATTTACATAGCTCCATGCGACATATGGCGCTGTGCTCTTAAAATAATTATCGTATGCGTCAATCATAGCCAGGATATAATCGTTGACAGCCTCGTCAGATGAATGTGTTCCATCTGTGCCAGTCTCGCCGTCGGTTGTCTCATCCTCAGTGGTTTCCTCCTCGGTTGTCTCCTCCTCGGTTGTCTCCTCCTCGGTTGTCTCCTCAGGCGCGTTCTCAACCTCTACCCTGATAGAATCCTGAATTGTCTCCTCGATGCTCCACGCATTGTTATAATCGTAGTAGGTAAACTTAAGATCCATATAGATGGTGATTAAGCCGTATGTGTCATCCTCAATCTGGGCTGTAACGCTTGCAGTAGCGCTCATCTCGTCGATCTGCACATCGTCGACTGCTGTTATAGTCATGTCGCAGTAGTCAGGATATACGTAAACATCCTCGACATAGTTGCTGAGACTTAAATAGCTGTATGACTTGTCAAATGCAGCCTGTACAGTCTCAACATTAAGCTCAGGCATCTCAACACTCTTCTCATAGTTGTCAACTGTCACATATGAAACCTCCCAAGCCTTGTCAGCCTCTGGGTACCAGTAGCCAACCTCAAGAGTGTAATCATATGTCACATTCTCCTGGGTATAAACGCCTGAGAACATAGCTGTTCCTGATGTCTCACCCTCTGTGAAGCTCTTGCTGTCAAGCGTCAGATCATCTGCTACATCCTTATAATAAATATATGTCTCCCAGTCAAATGTGAACTTGTCTTCATAGGCTGCGAGCATGCTTCTAAGCTCATCGTCTGTAGGAAGTGTAAGGTCATATGAGAACTCCATGTTGCTGAGTGTCACATACTTCTCATAATTCTTGCAGTACCATGTGCCCTCCTCGTCGTCGAGCTTGAATACTATCTCATAGTCAAATGTCACATTCTTGTCGCCGTCAACAGTCTTGCAGCTTCCTGTGACTGTACACTTGTCGCCGTCATCATTGAGCTTGGTGTCCTTAACCTCTACCTCAAGGTCATCCTCTGTGACTTCCTCACCTGACTCCTCCATGTAACCTAATAAAACCTTCGTCACATCCTTCTTAGAAGGCTTGGAAGCCTCCTGCTCCTCGGTCTTGGAAGTATCCTCATCGTTACATCCTGTGAGCGCTGTAGGAACCGCCAAACACAGTGCCATGGCAAGCATTAAATACTTCTTTCTCATATTCTCCTCCTTGTAGTAATAGTCAGCTAATCTAAATAACAGATTGAATCTATCATACTTCATTAAAACATATACTGCCAAAAAAGGCAACAAAAAAAGCCACATAAATGTGGCCTGTTTATCTCATGTATTAGTTGTTCTCTATTGGAAGCTCGTTATCGTTAGTCCCTGGTGTAGTCGATGTCACAATAACATCTTCCTTCTCAAAGTGTAATATTTCAAGCTGCGCCCTCTCATAAACTGTCTTCATACTTATTCGCTCCTTTGGCCGTCCTGCGGCACATACTCTCTAGATAATAGCAGAGCTTTTCAAATAATTCAATATGTCAACCCATGAATTTGTCAAAAAACTCTCACAAAAATGCTCAAACAGACAAAAAACGTTAAGATTTGGCAGGTTGCCACAAAACGCTTTAGCCATTATAATAACTGTGTTTACTGACTATGGAATATATGGAGGAATCCTATGGATACCATGGAAAAGGCGACATTAAATCGCAAAGCACTCAAGAAGGCTGCCAGAGCCCGATTCTTTAAATTCTACTGGATGTTTGTATTCCTGTGTCTGTTGCTTGCAGCACTAGGCATAAGCTACGGGAGCACCATAAGTGCCCTGACGTCTGATATAAGGAGCGAGGAGAGCGTTAGTTTTTATGACTTTACCACGAAGCTTGTCTCAAGCCTGAGGGATGCTGCAAAGTCTGATGATGACACAAACAGCGAAGTCATAGACGACACTTCCATAGAGACGCCTGCACAGAAGGAGGAACTAAACATTACAGACAACCAGAAAATGTTTGGCATAATCTCCGTGGGCTACTCCAGAGGCGTTTTTGCCTCTGTCTACAACTCTGTGTCGTCAGGTGATATGTTTTCTAAACTCTTCACCATGATTCATGAATTTGCCAAATCGCCGAGACTGGCCACCGCCCTGTTCATATTCTTCGGGCTGGCTTTCTCCGCCACATTTTCAATATGTTTGTTAAATGTTTTCATGGTCAGCGTGAAGCGTGTTTTTATGGAGGCCAGAACCTACGACATCATACCTTCAGCCAGATACTTCTATCTCTACAAAACCCGCACAGCATTTAAGGTTGGATTTGCAGTGTTTGTGAGGGATGTGCTGGAATTCTTATGGATACTTACCATCGTCGGAGGCGCAATCAAGGCGTACTCCTACATGATGGTCCCCTATATTTTGGCGGAAAACCCTTCGCTTAAACCGCTTCAGGCCATCAAGCTGTCCCGCAAAATGATGCACGGCCACAAAATCGAGGCTTTTAAGCTGAGCGTATCCTTCCTGCCATATGCGCTTTTGGATGTTCTCACCTTCGGTCTCGTGGGCATACTCTACGCAAACCCCTACATGGAGATAACGAGGGCTGAGTACTACGCATACGTAAGAAGATGCGCCAAGAGGGATAATGTCGAGGGCGTGGAGGTTTTAAACGACCTCTATCTCTACGAATACGCCCCTGAGAAGAAGATCCGCATAGCCTATGCAGATATTTTACAGACCGTCAACGAGGTCTCTAAATCAGAGCTTCCCAAAAACATAGGTTTCAGAGGCTTCATGGAGGACACATTTGGCCTAACTCCTGCATATGACGCGAAGGAGAAGGCTTATCAGGATATTTCCAACAAGAAATACGCCATCAAGCATATCAAGGAAGCCCTTGAACAGAAGACCTATCCCTTCAGAATGTTCACCATCCCGATCAAAGAGGGAGCCAGGGATGTGGGGCCCACGCACTACGACAGGCACTACTCCTTCTTTTCAATCGTGTTCATGTTTTTCTCCATGTCCATGGTTGGCTGGCTGTGGGAGGTTGTCCTTCACATGCTTCAGGGCGGCGGTTTTGTAAACCGCGGAACCCTCCACGGACCATGGCTTCCAATCTACGGCTGTGGCGGAATATTGATTCTTTTAGTTTTAAACAAGCTTCGCAAAAAACCTGTGGCCGAATTCTTCGCCGCAATCATTCTCTGCGGAGTTTTGGAATATTTCATCTCATGGTTTCTTGAGGTCACTTACGGTGGCATGAAATGGTGGGACTACACGGGGTACTTCCTAAACATCAACGGCCGCATCTGCGGCGAAGGACTTCTCGTGTTTGGCTTAGGAGGTGTGGCATTTGTCTATGCCGCAGCGCCTGCTCTTGACAATATCTTCAGGGGTATCAGGAAGAATATAGCAGTTCCCGTGTGCGTCGCCCTTCTCATCGTATTTTTCTTAGACGTGGGCTACTCAAGCATGCACCCCAATGCCGGCAAGGGAATAACCGCTGCCACCCACGAGATATCTACAGTACCTGAGGCAAATGGAGGCGGACCATGTTGACATTTGCAATGTTAGCAATTTATATAATTATGGTTGGCTACGTCATATGGCGAAGCATTCACGTGTTCAAGCGCTTAGGCTACATATTCAAATACAAGCGCTTCACGGTCACCTACGCGGCCATCATCCTGTTTATGTCCATACTGCTGATAGCGGGGGCATTCCTTCCGGTCACCAGTTTTCAGGCAGGTCTTCACAGACTTCGCTACTACTGGCTGGGCTTCTTTATCTACATGATCTTCTTCATGGTGATAGCGGACATCATCGCTCTCATCGATAAGATTGTCAGAAAAAACAGGCCCCTGCCCATGGAGATCAAGAAATACTGCTACCGAGTCATCGCGGGCTACGTTCTGTTTGCCTCTCTGTTTTTCACGCTGTACGGAGTTATCCACTCCCACAAGCTCACGCAGAGAACCTACGAGGTGGCAGTCAATAAGGACGGCGGTTCTGTAAGCGGTCTTAAGATTGCCCTTATCGCAGATCTGCACCTCGGCTACACATTTGGCGCCGAGCAGATGGAGGCTGTGGTCGAGAAGATCAACGCTATGAACCCTGACCTTATCATCGTAGCGGGCGACATATATGACAACAGCTACGACGCCATACAGGACCCTGAGAGGTGTGCTCGCATCCTCAGCGGCCTTAAGAGCACCTACGGAACCTACGCAGTCTACGGAAACCACGATGTGGAATCCATGCTTATCGGCGGTTTTTCAGTCACGGATGACACCTACGCCCTAAGAGATGAGAGGCTAGTTAAGTTCTGTGCCGACTGCGGCTTTACCATGCTTGAGGACGACGTGGTGCTCATAGATGACAGCTTCTATCTCATAGGCCGTATGGACCTTGAGATTACGGGCAATGGCACGACAAAACACAGGACTGCTGACGAGCTGACTAAGGATTTAGATAAGTCCAAGCCCATCATCATGATCACCCACGAGCCTGACGAGCTCTATGAGACCGCCGACGCAGGCGTCGACCTTCTCCTCTCAGGCCACACACACGCGGGACAGTTTTTCCCTCTGACCATAGTTCAGCCCTTCAGGTGGAAGAACTACTGGGGAATCAAACAGTTTGACGACATGTACAGCATAGTGACCAGCGGAGTCGGAGTTTACGGGCCCAGCATCAGAGTCTTCACAGACAGCGAGGTCGTGGAGATTAACGTGACATTTGAATAATCATACTTGGCCGGGCAATCTGCAGTCTGAACAAGCTCGACCCCAACGACATTTGATAAAACGGCACACAAAAGCCCAGCCTCGAAAGAGACTGGGCTTTATTATGTCCTGTTTAATTACATATCAACTTTGATCTTGTCAAGATGCCAGATCTCGTCGACATATTCCTGGATGGTACGGTCAGATGAGAACTTGCCACAGCTGCCCACATTTAAGATGGCTGAGCGAGCCCAACCCTTCTCGTCGCGGTACTTCTCCTCGATCTTCATCTGAGCCTCGTGGTAAGATCTGAAATCCTTCAGAATGAAATATGTGTCAGCCTTGGATGTCACATATGTGTTCAGAAGTGAATTGTACAGGTCTCTGAAGAGCTCAGGATCGTTAGGTGAATAGAAACCGTTGATGAGCTGCATGAGAACGCGGCGGATATCAGCATCGCTGTTGAATATCTCCATAGGATCGTAGCCGCCCTCATTTTCGTATCTGATGACCTCGTCGGCAGACAGTCCGAAGATTACCGCGTTGTCCGCGCCAACCTCCTCGACAATCTCCACGTTGGCACCGTCCATGGTTCCCAGAGTGATGGCACCGTTTAACATGAACTTCATGTTACCTGTACCTGAAGCCTCCTTAGAAGCTGTTGAAATCTGCTCAGAGATATCAGCTGCTGCGAAGATCTTCTCAGCATTTGAAACTCTGTAGTTCTCGATGAACACAACCTTAATCTTGCCGTTAATGGACTTGTCGTTGTTGATCACGTCCGCAACGCTGTTGATGAGCTTGATTGTGAGCTTAGCCAGACGATAGCCCGCAGCTGCCTTGGCGCCAAATATAAATGTTCTAGGATAGAAATCCATGTTTGGATTGTCCTTGATCATGTTGTAGAGATGCATAACATGTAAAATGTTTAACAGCTGACGCTTGTATTCGTGAAGTCTCTTAACCTGCACATCGTAGATGGAACGTGGGTTGATTTCGATACCGTTGTTCTCCTTGATGTATTTTGCAAGAGCAACCTTATTCTGGTACTTGATATTCATGAACTCCTTCTGTGCCTTCTCATCGTCAGCATAGATCTTGAGCTCTGAAATATGTGACAGATCCGTAATCCACTCGTCGCCGATGTGGTCGGTCACCCACGCTGCGAGCAGAGGGTTGCCGTGCTTTAAGAAACGTCTCTGTGTGATACCGTTGGTCTTGTTGTTGAACTTCTCAGGGAACATCTCGTAGAAGTCCCTAAGCTCCTGCTTCTTTAAGATCTCTGTGTGGAGTCTTGCAACACCATTTACAGAGTAGCCGCCCACGATTGCCAGGTGCGCCATCTTGACCTGTCCGTCAAACACGATTGCCATCTTGCGGATCTTGTCGTAGTTGTCAGGATACTTAGCCTGAATCTGCTCGATGAAACGTCTGTTGATCTCCTCAACGATCTGATAGATACGTGGAAGCAGACGGCTGAACAGCTCGATTGGCCACTTCTCAAGAGCCTCGCTCATGATTGTGTGGTTTGTGTAAGCGCAGGTCTTGGTTGTGATATCCCAGGCCTCATCCCATGTCAGGTTCTCCTCGTCCATGAGGATACGCATAAGCTCTGCCACAGACATGGTAGGATGTGTATCGTTCATCTGGATGGTGACCTTCTCATAGAGTTTTCTGACGTCACCGCCATGGGCCTCCTTGTACTTCTTAACCAGAGTCTGGATTGTTGCAGAGATGAAGAAATACTGCTGCTTTAATCTCAGCTCCTTACCTGCGTAATGATTGTCGTTTGGATAGAGAACCTCTACAAGGTTCTTCGCAAGATTCTCCTGCTCAACTGCACGGCGGTAATCGCCCTTGTCAAATGCGTCGAGAGAGAATACGTTGATAGGCTCGGCGTCCCAGATACGAAGTGTATCCACAACATTGTTGCCGTAGCCAACTACAGGCATATCATATGGTATTGCGCGAACTGACTGATAGCCATCCTGGAAGAAGTGATCGCGACCTGTCATAGGATCGTGCTCAACTCTTGTATATCCGCCAAACTTAACCTCGCATGCGTACTCAGGTCTCTTGAGCTCAAATGGATTGCCGTGCTTTAACCAGTTGTCCGGAACCTCCACCTGATAGCCATCCTCGATCTTCTGAGCGAACATACCGTACTTATAGCGGATACCTGCGCCGTATGCAGGGTAGCCAAGCGTTGCGAGTGAATCCAGGAAACATGCTGCAAGACGGCCAAGACCACCGTTACCGAGAGCCGCATCAGGCTCCTGATCCTCGATAACATTTAAGTCGATGCCGAGCTCATCAAGGGCGTTCTTCACTTCGTCCCATGCGCAGAGGTTGATTATATTGTTGCCGAGCGCACGGCCCATTAAGAACTCCATTGAGAGGTAGTAAACTGTCTTGGGATCCTCCTTCTCCATAACCTTCTGTGTGGCGATCCACTGGTCAATGATGTAATCCTTCACTGAGAGTGAAACAGCCTGAAACAGCTGCTGTTTAGTAGCCTCGTCAAGGTTGCGGCGATACAGGTTTTTAACGTTAGTTTTTACATTTTTCTGGAACTCAGCTTTATCAAATTTGATAGCCATTGTTTTCCTCCTAAGTTTTAGATTCGTGTGATACCGAGAGTTACGGTCTCACCGTTGATGTTCCATTCCTTGGAAACGGAAGCATCTGTTCCCTCTGTAATGCTGTCGGCAAGTGTTGTGCCGCCGATAACAGAAGTGTTTCTGCCGATGATCTCGGCCAGTTTATCATTGCCGCTGTAAACCACAGCGATATGATCTGTAACCTCGAAATCTGCGTCTTTTCTCATGGTCTGGATCTTGGAGATAACCTCTCTTACGAAGCCCTCCTCGATAAGCTCAGGTGTGAGGTTTCCGTCAAGCACGACTGTAACCTCGCCGTAGCTCTCGGTTGCATAACCCTCCTTCTTGACCATCTCGATGAGCAGATCTTCCTCGGCAAGCTCGACGCTTCCATCAAGAAGCTTAAGCAGTCCTGTGCTCTTCAGCTCATCCATGGCTGCGTTGCCATCGATCTGTGCGAGCGCATTCTTGATTGCTCCAAGCTGCTTGCCATATTTAGGACCAACAGTTCTAAGCTGAGGCTTGAAGGTGTATGTTGTGAACTCTCTCACATCGTCCGTGAACTTCACATCCTTGACGTTTAATTCGTCCTCGATGATCTGCGTGAAGTACTCAGGCAGTGTGTAAGGAGCCTTGATATACATCTCGGCCAGAGGCTGACGGTTCTTGAGGTTTGCAGCATTTCTGGCTGCACGGCCTAAAACTACAGCGTTTAAAACAAGGTCCATATCCTTCTCAAGCTCAGGATCGATCATGGACTCGTCTGCCACTGGGAAGCTGCACAGGTGAATGCTCTCAGGAGCGTTACTGTCAATGCTTCGCACGAGATTCTGATAGATGTCCTCGGTGATGAATGGCACCATAGGAGCGCAGAGCTTGCAAAGTGTAACAAGAGTGGTGTAAAGAGTCATGTAAGCATTGATCTTATCCTGCTCCATGCCCTTTGCCCAGTATCTCTCACGGCAGCGGCGAACATACCAGTTGCTTAAGTCGTCCACGAAATCCTGTAAAACCTTCGTGGTCTCTGTGATCTTGTAGTTCTCAAGATTGTTGTCCACTGTCTTTACGAGAGTGTTGAGTTTTGATAAAAGCCACTTGTCCATGACAGAGAGCTTATCATACTCAAGGCTGTATTTGGTAGCGTCGAATTCGTCAATATTTGCATAGAGAACGAAGAACGCATATGAATTCCAGAGTGTTCCCATGAATTTTCTCTGGCCCTCTGTAACCGCCTTGTCGTGGAAACGGTTAGGCAGCCATGGCGCAGAGTTGGAGTAGAAGTACCATCTGATGGCGTCCGCTCCGAGGGTTGTGAGTGCCTCCATAGGGTCAACCGCGTTGCCCTTGGACTTGCTCATCTTCTGTCCGTCCTTATCCTGAACATGGCCTAAAACGATAACGTTCTTGTATGGAGCCTTGTTAAAGATAAGTGTTGAGATTGCGAGAAGTGAATAGAACCATCCTCTGGTCTGGTCAACCGCCTCAGAGATGAAGTCGGCCGGGAAATTCTTCTCGAAGAGCTCCTTGTTTTCAAATGGATAGTGATACTGTGCAAATGGCATGGAGCCTGAATCGAACCAGCAGTCGATAACCTCCGGAACTCTCTTCATGAGCTTGCCGCACTTAGGACATGTGATGTGAACAGCATCGATGTAAGGTCTGTGAAGCTCCACGCCACCCTCAGGGTAGTCAGGGCTCATGGCCTTAAGCTCTTCCTTGCTGCCGATCGCATGCTGGTGTCCGCACTCGCACTCCCAGACATTAAGTGGAGTACCCCAGTAACGGTTACGCGAAACGCCCCAGTCCTGAACATTCTTGAGCCAGTCTCCGAAACGTCCCTCGCCGATTGACTTAGGGATCCAGTTGATTGTGTCATTATTCCTAATCAGGTCATCCTTGACAGCTGTCATCTTGATGAACCATGACTCTCTTGCATAGTAGATAAGTGGTGTGTCGCATCTCCAGCAGTGTGGATAGCTGTGCTCGAACTTAGGAGCGTCGAAGAGAAGCCCTCTCGCATCCAGATCCTTAAGCACCTCAGGGTCTGCCTTCTTGACAAAGAGTCCTGCAAATGGAGTGTCGCTTGTCATATCACCCTTGGCGTCTACAAACTGTACGAATGGCAGGTCATAGCGCATGCACACTCTGTAGTCGTCCTCACCAAATGCAGGTGCGTTGTGAACAACGCCTGTACCATCTTCCATGGTTACATAGTCGTCGCAGATAACGTAGAACGCCTTCTTGCCCAGCTGCTTTGCCTTCTTAGCTGTGCACTCGTAGAGTGATTCGTACTCCTTATACTCCAAATCCTTACCTGTGTATCTCTCGAGGATCTCGTATGGAGCTGTTGGCTTGTCGCCGCCCAAAACCTTCTCGCAGAGAGCCTCTGCCAGGTAATATGTGTAGCCGTCAGCGGTCTTAACCTTCACGTATGTCTCTGCAGGGTTTACGCAGAGCGCAACATTTGAAGGAAGTGTCCACGGTGTTGTGGTCCATGCTAAGATGTAGGCATCCTCGCCCACGCACTTGAAACGTGCAACTGCTGAGCGCTCCTTGATATCCTTATAGCCCTGTGCAACCTCATGGCTTGAGAGAGGGGTTCCACATCTTGGGCAGTATGGAACGATCTTGAAACCCTTATAGAGGAGCTTCTTGTCCCAGATCTGCTTGAGTGCCCACCACTCAGACTCGATAAATGAATCGTAGTATGTTACATAAGGGTCATTCATGTCGGCCCAAAAGCCTACCTTGTAGGAGAAATCCTCCCACATGCCCTTGTACTTCCAAACATTTTCCTTGCACTTCTTGATGAATGGCTCCAGACCGTACTGCTCGATCTGCTCCTTGCCGTCGAGACCTAACTCCTTCTCGACCTCAAGCTCAACAGGAAGTCCGTGTGTGTCCCAACCCGCCTTACGGGGAACCTCATAGCCCTTCATGGTGCGGTATCTCGGGATCATATCCTTAATGGTACGTGTGAGCACGTGTCCGATATGTGGCTTGCCGTTAGCTGTTGGCGGGCCGTCATAGAACATATACTGAGGGCATCCCTCGCGCTCCTTCATACTCTTCTCGAAGATCTGGTTGTCCTTCCAGAACTTCTCAACATTTGCTTCTCTCTCGACAAAGTTTAAGTCGGTGCTTACCTTGCGATACATATTTGCCTCCTAACCTGATAACTGCTGTGTCAATCCTTAGAACCTGCGTCAGCTGCCGTAGTCTCTGCCGCTGTAGTCTCAGCTGCAGTAGTCTCAGCTGCTGTAGTCTCTGTCGCTGTAGTCTCAGCTGCTGTAGTCTCTGTCGCCGCTGTGGTCTCTGCTGCTGTTGTAGTCTCAGCCGCTGCTGACTCGCTTGTGTTCTTGTAATCTATAGCCTTGTACTTATACTGCGCGTAAACCTTCTCCTTGACTGTGAACACCTCTGATGCCTCGCTGATTGCAGGATACTTCTCTGCAAACTTCTCGGTCTCGCGGTTTGACAGCTCGCTCTCAATGGCTGATGCCTTGGAGGCCTCGTTGTCATCTGTCACACAGTAAACTGCGTAGTACATGTTGGTGCTTTCGTAGTAGTAAACGTCAAAATCGCCGGTCTTATAGTTATTCCAGCTGTAGGTTGAGAGTGACTCAGCTGCATCCTCTGCAGGCTTACCGTATGTAACCCCTGATGATGATGCAATGCTTACACCTGCGTCCTCTGCGTGATTATTCTTGACTGTTGTTATGAAGTCTGTGTCTCCAGCCTCCTTAGCCGCCTTCATCTCTGCGAGAATGGTGTCTGCAAGTGCAGCGGCGTCAACTGTCTGCGCTGTAGTCTCTGTGCCGTCAGCTGCCGTTGTGGCATCCGTTGTGGCTGTAGGAGTCACGGAAATGTATGATATCTCCACATATCTGTAATCAGCCTCATTGACTGTGGTGTCGATATCTGAAACGATCTGCTCATAAGCCTTATTGGCCAAAGCGTTCATGGTGTAAATCTTGTTGATTAATGTCTCGTCCTTACCGGCAGCCTCTAAAAGACCTGTGTCTGTGGTAAAGAAGTACTCCTTAACTGCCTCGGCTACCTTCTCCTTCTCCTCGTCGGTTAAGGTGATGCTGTTCTTCTGGGCATAGTCATTTAAGACATATGTCTGCCACAGCGCTCTCATGGACTCCTCCTTAAGGGTATCCCACATGCTCTTGCCGTCTGTGAGGGCATCGCCTGCGTAGAACTCCTCAAGTGTTGTATAGCCATAGTACTGTGCATACAGACTTCCGTATGCTGAATAGTAGTAATCATATGTAGCCTGAGACATCTTAGCGTAATAATTAATCTCATCAAAATTAATCTTGGTATTGCCAAATGTTGCGACAACCGTTGACGCGTAATTGCTCTCTGTTAGTCTTGAATAACAGCCGCTAAGTGCTGCCATGGACATGCCCGCTGCGAGGCAGAGGCTTCCAACTCGCTTAAAATTCATAACTGCTCCATCCTTCTATTAAACAATAACGATAATGCAATGCGCAAAGACATACACTCTTTACACTGCACAATCTAAAATACTATATCACTTTTTGCACCTTATGGCAACTGTTTTATGCCATCACAGCGGCTATAAGTTGCTTAAACGTTTTAGTCATTTCCCCCAGTGTCTGCTTGGTTTTGTCCCTCTGTGTAAATGTCATGACCACCTTGCTTCCGGCGCTGATTCTCAGGTCGCCGCGGTACTTATCCATGAGTGCCTTGAGCTTATCAGGGTCGATGGATGCGTCAGGAGAAAATGTCACGCTTCCCATGTGATCATCCGCTCTGACCGTCAGTGCCCCGGCCTTCGTGGCCGTCGCTCTGAGAAGTGCCACATCCAAGAGGTTCATGACAGGCTCCGGAACATCTCCAAACCTGTCGACCAATTCGTCCACGATGTCCTCGTACTCCTCATCATTTTCGAGTGTTGTGATGCGCTTATACATGTCGAGCAGCAGACTCTCGCTGCTTATATATGTGTCAGGGATGAAGGCGTCAATGTCGATATCCACAAATGCCTCGGTTTTTGGCATCTCCTTCTGTCTGCCCGTGAGCCTCATTACGGCCTCGTTAAGCATTTTGCAGTAGAGGTCGTAGCCCACGGCCTCCATGTGGCCGTGCTGGTCGTGTCCCATGACGTTGCCGGCGCCCCTGATTTCAAGATCCTTCAGGGCGATTTTAACGCCGCTTCCAAGCTCCGTGAACTGCCTGATGGCCTCGAGGCGCTGCTCAGCGTCCTCCTTGAGCACCTTATTCTGCCTGTAGAGAATGAAGGCGTAGGCGGTGCGGTTGCTTCTTCCGACGCGGCCTCTAAGCTGATAGAGCTGCGAGAGCCCCATCCTGTCGGCGTCGTCGATTATGATGGTGTTCACATTGGGAATGTCGAGTCCCGTCTCAATAATGGTGGTTGAGACTAACACATCTATGTCGCCGTTTACGAAGTCGAGCATTATGCTCTCTAACTCCCTCTCGCTCATCTGCCCGTGGGCAAATGCTATGCTTAAGTCGGGCATCATTTCCTGAAGCTCTGCGGTAACCCTCGCGATATCCATGACGCGGTTGTAGACATAGTAGACCTGTCCGCCCCTTGCCACCTCGCGGCTTATGGCCTCCCTCACCAGCTCCTTCGTGTGCTCGCAGACATATGTCTGTATGGGCAGTCTGTCGCTTGGCGCCTGCTCGATAACGGACATGTCCCTTACGCCTATTAAGCTCATATGAAGGGTTCTTGGAATCGGCGTCGCCGTTAGCGTGAGCACGTCCACATTGGTCTTAAGCTCCTTAATCTTTTCCTTGTGCTTGACGCCAAAACGCTGCTCCTCGTCGATTATCAGAAGCCCCAAATCCCTGAACTGCACATCCTTTGA
The DNA here is from genome assembly GCA_024699325.1 of Lachnospiraceae bacterium. Lineage (GTDB taxonomy): Bacteria > Bacillota > Clostridia > Lachnospirales > Lachnospiraceae > UBA4292. The sequence continues at coordinate 49,423 of JAILPS010000038.1, forward strand.
CAGCACTCTGTGGGTTCCGATGACTATGTCCACCATGCCCTTTTTAAGGTCCTCTAAGGTGTTTTTAACCTGCGCCGGGGTCCTGAAACGGCTCAGAAGGTCAACCCTTATGGGATAGTCCTTCATTCTCTGCGTAAATGTGTTGTAGTGCTGTTGTGCGAGAATGGTGGTGGGCACCAGATACACAACCTGTTTGCCCTCCTGAACCGCCTTAAATGCGGCTCGTATCGCAACCTCAGTCTTGCCAAATCCCACGTCGCCGCAGACCAGTCTGTCCATGATCTTCGTGCTCTCCATGTCGGATTTGACCTCCTCGATGACGCGAAGCTGATCCTGCGTCTCCTCGTAGGGGAAGCTCTCCTCAAACTCCCTCTGCCAGAGGGTGTCCTCGCCGTATTCGTAGCCGTGTCTCTGCCTTCTCTCGGCGTATAGAAGCACCAGCTCCTCGGCAACCTTCTCAACAGCCGCCTTAACCTTCGTCTTGGTCTTCTTCCACTCGCCGCCGTAGAGGTTGTTAAGCTTTACATTCTGCTTGTCCTTGTCGCTGTATTTCTGTATGTATTCAAACTGTGTCGCGGGGATGAAGAGCGAGCTGTCATCGCCGTACTCAATCCTTATATAATCCCTCCAGACACCCTCAGAGCGCTTCCTCTCGATGCCCTTATATATTCCTAAGCCGTAGTTTTCGTGGACAACATAGTCGCCCACCTTCAGGTCACTTAAATCTCCAATCCTGGTTCCCTTATACTGCTTCCTCCTGGTCTTCTTCTGCTCCCTGCCCAGGATGTCAGATTCTGTCAGAACCACAAACTTGAGATATGTGTATTCGAAGCCTCGCCTGAGCGCTCCCACGGTTATGAGAGTCTGGCCCGGCAGCACCTCGGTATTGCCCTCGTCGTTAAAAAACACATCCAGGTCATACACCTGCAGATACTCTGCCATTCTCTTGGCCTTGGTTCTTGAGGCGTAGAGAAGCACAACCCTGTAGCCCGCCCTGTGCCACTTCTCCAAGTCCTTCACAAGCTGGGCCTGGTTCTCCTTATAGGAGGCCACGCCTGAGGCATTTACGCTGTAAATGTTTTTGATATCTATCTGTGACACTCTGGTGTCCAAGCCTGTGAGCACCACGGTTTTTCTTTTGGAAAGCTTGCCAAATATGAGCTCGCTCTTGTAGATAAGACCCGCCTGGCCGCTCAATATATATCCGCCCGTAAGCCTGTGCTTCGTGCTCTCTGAAAACTCTATCGTGACCGCCGTGGCCTTCTCCTGCATAGCCGCGGGCTCGTTGGCAAAGCAGATGGTGTCCTCGGGCATATAGTCGATAAGGCTCTGCCCCTCCTCGCCGAAATACTTCATGCTGGCTAAGATATTCTCAGGTATCACGCCGCCCTCTAATTCGTCGATAAAGCTGCCAACATTTTTTTGCAGGTTGGTGGCTTCCTCCCACATTTCCTGCTTCTTAAGTCTGGCATAGGCCTCCTCGTATTCAGACCTAAGCCTATCTATTCCCATCCGCTTAACCGCGTCACTTACCACAAACTCCCTTGCAGGGTATATATTTATGCTGTCCACTTCGCTTATGGAGCGCTGGCTGTCCACGTCGAAATATTTGACAGAATCGACCTCCTCGTCCCACAGATCAATTCTCACAGGGTTATCCTCCGTGAAGGGATAGATATCCACTATGCTTCCCCTGATGGAGAATTCTCCGGGCGCGGTTACACTCTGCGCAAACTCGTAGCCCATCCTCACCAGGTCCGCGCGAAGGGGCGTGAGCTTGAGAACCTGGGCAGCACTAATGCTTATAACGTGCTTTTTCCAGGAATCAAGACCGGGCAGCACATTCATCAGACCGTCCATGGTCGTGATGATTGTCCCGCCTTCGCCCTCACATATAAGCTTCATGGCCCTTATTCTCTGGCCAAGAAGGAGTTTGCCCTGCATGTCGGCCTGATAGAATATCATATCCTTCGGGGGATAGAAAACCGCCTCAGGCTCAAACTGCACATAGTCCTCATATATCTCTCTGGCAGCCAAATCGTTAGCCGCCACAATCAGTCTCCACTTGTGTGATTTGCCCACCTCGTACATGAAGTGAACCTTCTGGGATGGCACGCAGCCCGTGATCTGCACAGGGGTTTTGCCCCTCTCTAAATCCTCCACGAGCCTGTTCATGGCCCCCAGCTCACCAAGCGGACTTGCAAACAGATCTCTCATATCACCTGTCCTTCTTCTGGTTGTAGACATTCATGGCCGAGGCAAAATCCTCGCCAAGTATCATGGTGACAGCCGCTGCGGCATCCACAACGCCCTCCCTGATAACCGGCCACTCCTCCCTCGGAAAATGTCCCAAAACATAGTCGGCCAAATCCATCTTCTCAGGCTTCTCGCCGACGCCGAACTTAATCCTCATAAACCTGTCACCGCAGTGGGCGATTATGCTCTTTAGGCCGTTGTGGCCGCCTGCGCTGCCCTTGGCTCTAAGGCGCAGCTGCCCCACAGGAAGACTTATGTCGTCGTGGATAATTATGATATCCTCTGCGGGGTCTAGCTTATAGAAGTCAACCAGCGCCCTCACGCTCTCCCCGCTTAGGTTCATATATGTCTGGGGCTTGGCAAGTATCACCTTCTGACCACCTATAACGCCGCTTCCGATAAGCGCCTTATGCTTTTTAACATTTACATCAATGTGGTTCTCCTCAGCTAATCTGTCGATCACGTCAAAGCCGATATTATGCCTCGTGCCAACATACTTATCCTCCGGATTACCAAGTCCTATAACAATCTTCATACTCCACCTCTTAATGTGTCTGGAATCAAAATCAAACACCATTTTTTGCAAACAGGGTTATACATGCAAAAGACCGTGTCTTGAGTCTATTAGTTTACTCAAAACACGGTCAAATTACAATAGTTATTTTAATTTTGTTCTTCTACGGCATCCGAAGCGTTCTCATAAGCGGCTAAAATCATATCCTGAAGCATGCGTCTGGTCTCGCTCTTGATTGGATGTGCAATGTCCTTATACTCTCCCTCAGTCGATTTACGGCTCGGCATTGCAATAAACATTCCCCTGTCGCCCTCGATAACCTTAATGTCGTGAATGACAAATTCGTCGTCAAGAGTGATGGAAACCACCGCCTTCATCTTGCCTTCCTTAGAAACCTTCCGGACGCGAATGTCCGTAACGTTCATATAATACCCCTTTAATACCTTATTACTTATAAAATCGAATTACACTGTGTATCTTGCGCTCTTCTCCACAACGATCTTCACGTCGCCCGGATCGCCGATATAGCTTGTGTTAGCTCTAATCGTGTCGCGGCTCTCAACGATGCAGTTCTCGATGACAGTGTTGTCGCCGATGTAAACGTCATTAAGAATGATTGAGTTCTTAATCACACAGTTGGTTCCGATAAATGCGCTCTTAAATACAACAGAGTTCTCAACTGTACCATTGATGATAGAGCCGCTTGAGATCATGCTGTTCTTAACATTGCTGCCTGGATTGTACTTAGCAGGTGGCAGATCGTCAACCTTAGAGTAGATTGACGGATACTCCTTGAAGAAGTAGTTTCTCACCTCGGGCTTGAGGAAATCCATATTTGTAGCAAAGTAAGCGTCAACGCTGGAAATACTGTTCCAATATCCTTCAAGAGGATAAGCATAAATATGCTTAAGATTCTTATATCTAATAAGAATATCATTAACGAAATCATATCTGTCCTCCTGTGCGCATCTCTCGATGAGCTCGATAAGCAGACGACGTCTGATGATGTAGATACCACATGAAACAGTGCTGTAGCTGCCAACCATAGGCTTCTCCTCGAAGTCCACGATGCGGCCCTCTGAATCTGTCTTGATAAGACCAAATCTTGTGAGATCTGTTCCCTCAGGCATATCCTTGCACACAACTGTGATATCAGCCTTCTTCTCAATGTGATACTCCAAAACCTTATTGTAATCAATCTTATAAACAGCGTCGCCGCTGGCGATTACAACATATGGCTCGTGGCTGGTCTTGAGGAAATGTATGTTCTGCGCGATAGAATCCGCAGTTCCTCTGAACCAGTTGGAGTTGCTGGCTGTGATGGTTGGAGTGAACAGGAACATGCCGCCCTGCTTGCGTCCGAAGTTCCACCACTTGGATGAGCTTAGGTGCTCGTTAAGTGATCTCGAGTTGTACTGTGTCAGCACAGCAACCTTGTTGATGTTGGAGTTAGTCATGTTGCTAAGCGCAAAATCGATCGCTCTGTAGCTTCCGGCAATTGGCATTGCAGCGATCGCTCTCTTCTCTGACAGCTCCTTCATTCTCTTGTTGTTACCGCCGGCTAAGATTATTCCTATCGCTCTCATTATTTACCACCTGCCTTTATGATATATCCACCGCTGACAAGATTACCGTCAGGATAATCTGCGGCTTCGGTAACACCTGAAATAGCTACATTTAATCCCACGGTCACGCCGTCAGGAATAACTGAGTTCTCTCCGATGGTTACAAGGTCGGCTGCGTAAACCTTCTTGTCGAACTGGCTCTCTGCGAACTCGCCAACGCCGAGCACTGCGCCCGCACCGATGGTGCAGTTTTCTGCAACGATGCCGTTGTTAATCTTAGCTCCGGACTTCACAACCGTATTCTGCATGATGATGGAGTCTCTCACAACTGCTCCCTCCTCCACGGTTACGCCGCTTCCAATGACAGAGTTGTAAACCTCTCCGTAGATCTCGCTGCCCTCTCCGATGATGGCGTGCTCAATCTTGGCGTTCTCTCCGATGTACTGAGGCTGAAGCGAGTCAGTCTTGGTGTAGATCTTCCAGAACTCCTCATACAGGTTGAATACAGGAATGATATCGATGAGTTCCATGTTTGCCTCCCAATATGACTTGAGAGTTCCGACATCCTTCCAGTAGCCGTTGAATTCGTATGCGTAGATTGGCTGGTCCTTCTGGTGAATGTACGGAATAACATTCTTGCCGAAGTCGCAGTTTGGAATGTCCTCTGTGGCAAGCAGTGCCTCTCTTAAGACCTTCCATGTGAAAATATAGATACCCATGCTGGCCAGGTTGGAACGAGGGTTGGCCGGCTTCTCTTCAAACTCGGTGATACGTCCGTTATCGTCTGTAATTACAATGCCAAATCTGCTGGCTTCTTCGATTGGAACGGGCATAACCGCCATAGTGAGATCAGCGTTGTTTGACTTGTGATAGTCAAGCATGGTCTCATAATCCATCTTGTAAATGTGGTCACCTGACAGGATGAGCACATACTCAGGATTAAAGCTGTCAATGTAATCTATGTTCTGATAGATGGCATTGGCTGTTCCTGTATACCAGTCTGTTCCCTTGCTCTTCTCGTAAGGAGGAAGAATGGAAACGCCGCCGATGTTGCGGTCCAAATCCCACGGCACACCGATACCGATGTGTGTGTTGAGTCTTAGCGGCTGGTACTGAGTGAGGACACCTACGGTGTCGATTCCTGAATTGATACAGTTGCTAAGTGGAAAATCGATAATACGATATTTTCCTCCGAATGCTACCGCAGGCTTGGCAACCTTGGATGTGAGAACACCAAGTCTGGAACCCTGTCCACCTGCAAGAAGCATGGCAATCATTTCTTTCTTAATCACAATATCACCTCTCCGTGTATAAAGATGTATTCATTATAGCACACTTGTCAGTATTTGCAAATGTAATTTTAAATAATTGCACAAATTTTTCCAACAATTCGCCCCTCTAGTACACATTTTTCACAAAGGAGTGTCTAAAAAGTGTAATAACTACTGTTGAAATAGGCCCGCAAAACTGATATAATCGCTTTATCTGTCCTTTTTTAAGGGCAGCCGGAGGCAACCATGTATCAGATAGATTATAACCATAAAATACATATTCATTTCATAGGAATCGGCGGTGTTTCCATGAGCGGTTTGGCGACCATTCTGGCGCGCAGAGGTTTTACTGTAAGCGGCTCAGACGGCAAGCTCGGTCCGGCCACGGACAAGCTTAGCGCCTGCGGCATTAGGGTTTATGAGGGCAATCTCGCCTCAAACCTTGACGATAAGCCGGACGTCGTTGTTTACACAGCGGCCATCCACCCCGACAATCCTGAATTTGCAAGAGCCGTAGAGCTTGACATTCCTCTTCTCAAGAGAGGCGAGCTTCTAGGCCAGATCATGAAGAATTACACCACATCCATAGGTGTCTCAGGAACGCACGGCAAAACCACAACCACATCGTTTCTGTCACACATTTTGCTGGATGCGAAGCTCTCCCCCACCATATCCGTGGGCGGTAATCTTCCCATCATCGGAGGCAACATACATATAGAGGACGGGGACACATTTTTGACGGAGGCCTGCGAATATACCAACAGCTTCCTCTCCTTCTTCCCCACCATGGAGCTTATTCTAAATGTTGAGGCCGACCATCTGGACTTTTTTAAGGATATAGACGACATAAGGCACTCCTTCAGGGAGTATGCCCGCCTTCTTCCTGACGACGGACAGTTAATCATCAACAGTTCCATTAAGGACTGCGACTATTTTACACAGGGTCTTAAGTGTGAGGTCATCACCTTCGGCCCGAAGGGATATGTAAGCGACTACACATACGCTGACGAGAAGATTACAGCGCTTAGCTGTTACTCCTTCAGGGTTGTGGCGCCAGGTAAGCCCTCAGACGGCGAGCTGGTTTCCCTCAGGGTTCCGGGCACCCACAATATTTTAAATGCTCTCGCCGCCATCGCAGCTGCTGACAGCCTAGGTATCGACCCTGCCGTCACACTGTCTGCCATCGGCGAATTCACAGGAACCGACAGGCGCTTCCAGAAGAAGGGCGTGCTGCACGGCGTCACCATAATCGACGACTATGCCCACCACCCGCAGGAGATAAGCGCCACATTGGCAGCGGCGAAGGATTATCCGCACAAGAAGTTACACATTATATTCCAGCCCCACACCTACACCAGAACGAAGCTATTGTTTGACGATTTCGCGAAGGCGCTTCAGGATGCCGACGAGGTGATTGTGGCTAGGATTTACCCTGCCAGGGAGACCGACACATTGGGCATGAGCGCTGCTCTTCTCAGCGAGGCGGTTTCAAGACTTGGCACGCCAAGCGTGGCATTTGAGGATTTTGAAGATATCGAGGACTATGTCCTCACACACTGCGAGGAGGGTGATGTGGTAATCACCATGGGCGCAGGCGACGTATATAAAATAGGGGAAGAACTCTTAGGAAACAGGTAGACTATGGCTATGGCAACTATTATCCGGGCTCAGAACAGATGCGACGTGACCGTTCCCGGCGGTTTCATATACAAATACATGCCCTCCGCCAACGGAGACTTCGTTAAGACATACATTTACATACTGTCCTGCTATGCGCAGGGCCGTCCTTTTGACGTGGTGGACGCCGCGGATATTTTAGAGACCTCTGAGCGCGACATCACCCGCGCCATCAAATACTGGCACGAGAAGGGCGTGATCTGCGCTGTGTATGATAAGAAGAATCTCACATCCATAACACTTCTCTCCCCATGGGAGGACGAGGAGGAGGTTTTAGAGGCGGAGGATTCTGAGGAGTCTGAGGTTTTAGTATCGGCTAAGAATGCGCCAGGAAGCGCGCCTGTGGAGGCCGCCAGCGCCCCTGATTACGGCGAGGGGGAGGCTATCACACTTTCCGCCAGGGAGATTAAGAAGATTGAGAGTGACCCTAAGTTTAACGATCTTCTGGACTTTGCCCAGACATTTTTCAAGAAGATGTTCTCAAGCTCCGACTACGAGAAGTTTTTATACTTCTACGAGCGCATGCACAGAAATGCTGAATCCTGCGAGGCGATAATAACCTACTGCGGACGCCTTAAGAAGACCTCCAACATGAAGTCCATCGACAAGAAGTCCATAGAGTGCATCGAAAACGACTGCATAACACCTAAGCAGGTGGACGAATTCCTCCTGCATCAGGACCGCTGTGAGGTCGTAAGGAAGGCCATCGGCATCAAGACGAGCTTCATTCCCGCCGACTACGAGAACCTCGTGGATATATGGTTCACACAGTACGGCTTTAGCGAGGAGGTTGTAAGGGACGCCTGCAAGAGAGGCTTCGGCAAGGAGAGACCCTTCGAATACGTGGACAAGATTCTGTCCAAATGGAGCGACGCAGGCATCAAAACCCTAGAGGACGTGAAGGAAGCCGACAAGAAGTTTTCAGAGGATCTCAACGCCCAGTCGAAGGCTGTTGAGAAGAAATACGCTGACAGAAACAAGTCAAACCGCTTCAACCAGTTTGATCAGAGAGACATAGATTTTAACGCTGACGCGGAGGCGCTGTTTAAGTAATGGAGGATTGCCATGGCACTTACCAATTCACAGTATGATGCGATCATGAGGGATTTCGACAGAAGGCGAAACGCCCATATTCTCGAAGCGACCCTTAGAAAAAGAGAGATTTTAAACACTCTCCCCAGAGTCAGGGAGATTGAGGACGAGATATCCCTAAGCTTTAAGGATGCAGCGCTTAAGCGCATCCACGGCGATAAGAACGCCTCTGCTGATTTTGAAGTTATAAGGAAGAAGCTAGAGGAGGAGAAGGCACAGATACTAAGACAAAACGGCTATGACATGGACTACAGCGCACCACATTTTGACTGCCCTCTGTGTAATGACACGGGCTATGTGGGGAGCGAGAAGTGCCGCTGTCTGAAGAGCGCCATCATCTCCTATCTCTATGAGCTTAGCAGAATTAAGGACAGACTCCTTGTTGAGAATTTTGACACCCTGAACATGGATTACTATTCTAAGGAGCGCCAGGTCATCAAGGGCAGAACAGAATACGAAAACATGGAGCTCATAGTAAATGCTTCTAAGGATTTCGTTAAGAAATTCCACACGGACCACAAAAACCTCTTCTTTACAGGTAATGTGGGCTGCGGCAAAACATTTCTCACAAACTGTATTGCCAAGGAGCTCATAGAGCAGGGAGTTCCCGTTGTGTATCTGCCAAGCTCAGAATTTTTTGCGGAGCTAAACAAGCGCCGATTGATGGACGGTGGCGTAAACTCTGACACCTCCTACATCGACGAATGTGAGCTTCTCATAATAGACGATCTGGGGACGGAGCTTACCAACGAGAGGATGAACTCGGATCTGTTCACGGTTTTAAACAGCCGCATCAACAATTCTCTGAGCACAATCATCTCCACCAACTTCTCTCTTCCGTCTATCAAGGAGCGATATTCAGAGCGCGTATATTCCAGACTATATGGAAGTTTCGAGTTCTATCAGTTCTTCGGAGACGATATTAGAAAAAAGCGAAAAAACCATTGATTTTTACAACCTAATAGGCTACTATATGCCGTGGCAGTTAGCAAGTGCGAACTGCATAGCACAATACATGCATAAGGAGGATATCATGAGTCATAACGATGACGTACTTAATACCATCCCTTACGGTCCACTGGGACTTATTCCGCTCAAGAGTTTTTCAGAGCAGGCAGAGGTTATAGACAACTACCTCGCACAGTGGAGAACACAGAGAAATGCAGAGTATCACGATTTATTAAGTTTTAACGGCTACCAGAAGGACACCTACATCGTGGACGCCGCTGTTCCGCGTTTCGGTTCAGGCGAAGCCAAGGGCGTTTTAAATGCATCAGTCAGAGGAGACGACATCTACATTCTTCTCGACGTTTGCAACTACAATCTGACCTATTCCCTCTGCGGCAAGGTCAACCACTACTCTCCTGACGATCACTACTCAGACTTAAAGAGAATGATCGCAGCCATCGGAGGTAAGGCTAAGCGCATCAGCGTAATCATGCCATTCCTCTATGAGAGCCGCCAGCACAAGCGCACAGGCAGAGAATCACTCGACTGCGCATCAGCTCTTCAGGAGCTTGTGAGCATGGGCGTTGAGAACATCATCACATTTGATGCTCACGACCCTCGTGTGCAGAATGCCATTCCGCTCAGCTCATTTGAGAATGTTCCATGCATCTATCAGTTCCTCAAGGCATTAGTCCGCGCGGTTCCTGATATCGTGTTTGACAAGGATCACATGATGATCATAAGCCCTGACGAGGGTGGCACAGGAAGAGCTATCTACTATGCTAACCACTTAGGCGTTGACATGGGAATGTTCTACAAGAGACGTGATTACACGAAGGTTGTGGACGGAAGAAACCCGATCGTCGCTCACGAGTTCTTAGGCTCAAGCGTTGAAGGTCAGGACGTTCTGATTGTGGACGACATGATTTCTTCAGGCGATTCTATGCTTGACGTTGCAAGAGAGCTTAAGCGCCGCAAGGCAAGAAGAGTCTTCTGTCTGTCAACATTTGGCCTGTTTACCAACGGTATGGCCAAGTTTGACACAGCATACGAGCAGGGAGTTTTTGATTACATCCTAACCACCAACCTCGTATATCAGACACCTGAGGTTCTCTCCAAGCCATATTATGTGAACGTAGACATGACGAAGTACATCGCCATGATCATCGACCACTTAAACCACAACGTGAGCCTCCACGAGATTCTTAACCCTACAACAAGAATCAACAGGCTGCTCACCAGACACGCAAACGAGCTTGCAGGTAAGACAGAATAATACAACAATCCCCGGTTTCCTGAGAAACCGGGGATATTTTATGCCTTGATAAGCTGTTTTTCTCTCTTCTGGCAGGTCATTATGATGACCTGGTGATTGCTGTTTTTAAGAAGCTTCAGTGCGCTCTTCGTCCTCTCGTCGTCGAAGAATGCAAATGTGTCGTCAAGCAGCAGCGGCATGGAAACCTTCGCGATGCATTCGCTGGCCGCAAGTCTTATGCACAGATAAGCCTGCTCTATGGTTCCGCGGCTGACGCTTGTCAAATCCACAATCCTGTCGCCTCTCTTTAGCATGGGCTTATGGTCCCTTCCGATGATAATCTCGTCATAGGCCTCGTGGGTGACCTCCTTAAAATAGACTGATGCGTCGCGAAGCATGTCCTCGCCGAAGGAATTCTCTATCTCCTCCGCCGCCTCAAACAGTTTCTGCATGGCCAGCCTGTAGGCCGCAATCTTGTCCTTAAGCCTGTCATTTTCCGCCTTGGCGCGCTTTGCCGCCTGAAGTCTGGCAGAGATATCGTCAATGTTTTTCACAAGATTTTGCTGCTCATATTCAAGCTTAAGAAGCTCCTTCTCAAGTTCCTCGTTCTGCTCGTGTATGGCAAAATATTCGCTACTGTCAAGCTCTGACAGGTCTGCGTTACATTTGCCAAGCTGCTCCTCCACAGATGACAGGGCGCTCTTCGCCTCCCCCATCTTGGCCATCTTGTCACAGGCAAGTCTGAAGAAGTTATATCTCTTCCTTCTGATGCGAATTCCCACTATGAATATGTTTAGGAAAATCACAAAAACCACCGCCGCAGCGATAAATGCATATATGGCGTGGCGCTTTGAGACATCGCCGTTATAGAGAAGCACTCCCACTAAAGCGGCTCCTGCCACCATGAAAAACATCATGATGATGCTGATCAGCCCTATTGTCGGCATGCCGGGCTTAGCGCCTGCCCTAAGTGCGTTCTCGTCAAGGTACTTAGGCTTTCTTCCCGCCCTGGCTACAATCTGCCCCTTCTCCTGCTCATATCTGGCAATCTCGTCAGTTATCTGGCGCCTGGAGTTTTCAAGCTCCTCCTGCCTGCGCTTTAACAGATCGTGGCTGTTCTGCTTCTCAGAGTACTCTGTATACTCCTTCTGCCTGCCCTCCTTAATTCTGTCGGCGACTGAGGAGTACTTAGAAATATTTCTGTCAAGCTCTAAAATAGCTGTGTCATACATTCCCTGAAGCTCTGAGACATTGACCTTATCGGCGGGAGACAGCCTTCTCTCAAGCCTTCTTCTGCCCTCGCTAAGCGTATCCTGCGCTCCCTGAATGCTTATGTTTATGTTTCCGGCGCTTCCTAGGTTGTTCACATGCTCCTTAAGCTCGCCCGCCAGTTCATCCACCGCCACACTCTTCATCTGTCCGATGCTCACCGTGTTTAAGTAAATGTTTTCTGTCATGCCCCCAAGCAGATCGTTAAGCTTGCTCTGCGCAGGGATAATCTCCCTTCCACTAGCCACGTCCGTAAGGTGCACATATGGCTTATCCTTGGAAAAACCTCTCTCTATAAGGTATGCTCTGGAGCCCTCCTCGATTCTCATGGTGCCGCAGTAGCCGCCCTTATCCTCCCATGGCTTGTATTTGTCCCTCATGAGTCTGGCATCCGCCGAACCCTCCAAGCCAAACAGCATGGCAAATATGAAGCTGTGAATGGTGCTTTTTCCAGCCTCGTTGTTGCCCTCCACCACGTTCATGCCCGGGTTTAAGGATATATGCTTGCTATGAAATTTTCCAAAATGTGTAAGCCAAAGATCTGTAATCTTCATCCTAAACCCCGGGTGCTCCTATTTTCTCGTGTTGTTTTCTCCAAGTGCCATTAGTCCCACGCCAAGCGCCTCGCCGGCGTGTTCGTCCTCATCATTTTCAAGGAGAGTGATGAATCTCTCAATTATATCACCCTGATGAGATGCCTTCATTCTGTCTATATCCGCGCTCAGCGCATCTGCAAATGTGACTTTGATAACATTGCCACAGCGCTTTAGCTCCTCTAAAAGCGCGCCTGCGTCAGCGACCTGACCGCTCACAAAAACTGTGTAAATATTGTTGTTGCCGTTTAGGGATATCATGTCGCGAAGGCGTCTGCTGACATCTGCCGCGTCCTCGCCGCCACTAACCACAAGGTCGATATCCTTATATTCCCTCTTGGCTATAGGCACGAGACTAAGAGTTGTCCTGCCGTCCATAATCTCGCCCAGAACATATCCGTGCCTGCCGTCATCGTCAGAGTTTACGGGCTCTAAGCTGCCGCAGATGGCATTCTTCTCCCGCTCTCTTATGTCGGCCTGGCCCGCTCTTCCTATGCCCACGTAGTCAAATCCTGCGGTGGAGAGCATTCTTCTGTCCGCCGGGCAGTGCTCCCCGTCCATACCGCTTATGAGAAGTATGTTGTAGTCGTCACCTGATGACACCACAACGTCGTCAAACAGCCTCTCCCTGATAACAGGTCTGTCATAGCTTAAGCCCCAGACTTTGACCCCTAGGAATCCTATGTCAACACATTGAACCGTGGAGCTCTCCACGAAATGCACGTGGTCAGCCCAGGAGTTATGCACATAGAGTGACCCCTCTCTTATGTAATCCAGACTTCCGGCCGTTATCACAACCTGGGTGCGCTCCAGCCTGTCAAGATGCTTATTCAGTTCTTCAATCTCTCTCTTGATTGGCTGACGCGCAAACAGATTGCCGCTAATTAACAGCAGATCCACCCTCTCGCGGTTGCAGTCGTCAATCACGCGGATGAAGGAATCCCACAGCTCCCTGGCTCTGGTCTGCCCCCACACCTGATCTGCGTCCGGAACCGCTCCGAGATATACGTCAGAAATGTGGATAAATTTCATAATATTTTCCCTTATGCCTAGTGTGGGGTTTCATTACCCCTGCAAATTACAGCTCACAGTTGTTAACTGTTCTTGGGAATGGAATAACGTCTCTGATATTGCCCATTCCTGTGACATACATTACCGCGCGCTCGAAGCCCAAACCGAAGCCTGCGTGGCGCACAGAGCCGAACTTTCTAAGGTCAAGATAGAAGTCGTAATCCTCCTTCTTAAGACCTAACTCGTCCATTCTGGCAACAAGCTTATCGTAGTCGTCCTCTCTCTGGCTTCCGCCGATGATCTCGCCGATGCCAGGAACCAGACAGTCAACTGCTGCCACGGTCTTGTTGTCGTCGTTCATCTTCATGTAGAAGGCCTTAATCTCCTTCGGATAGTCTGTTACGAATACAGGACGCTTGAAGATAACCTCTGTCAGATATCTCTCATGCTCTGTCTGAAGGTCGCACCCCCAGCTAACCTTATAGTCAAACTGGTCGTTGTGCTCCTCTAAGAGCTTGATGGCCTCTGTGTATGTAACCCTCGCAAAGTCTGAATTCACAACGTGGTTCAGTCTGTCGAGCAGACCCTTGTCCACGAAGGAATTGAAGAAGTTCATCTCCTCCGGGGCGTTCTCAAGCACATATCTGATGATGTATTTGAGCATGCTCTCAGCCAGAGCCATGTCGTCCTGAAGGTCTGCAAATGCGATCTCAGGCTCGATCATCCAGAACTCAGCCGCATGTCTTGTGGTGTTTGAGTTCTCTGCTCTGAATGTAGGTCCGAATGTGTAAATATTTCTAAATGCACATGCGTATGTCTCGCCGTTTAACTGTCCTGAAACTGTGAGGTTGGTTGGCTTGCAGAAGAAATCCTGTGAGAAATCAACCTTGCCGTCCTCAGTTTTAGGGATGTTGTTTAAATCCATGGTTGTAACCTGGAACATCTCTCCTGCGCCCTCGCAGTCACTTCCCGTGATGAGAGGTGTGTGAACATACACGAAATCCCTCTCCTGGAAGAATTTGTGGATGGCGTATGCGAGAAGCGATCTCACTCTGAAGACTGCCTGGAATGTGTTGGTTCTAGGTCTTAAGTGTGAGATGGTTCTAAGATACTCTAGGGAGTGTCTCTTCTTCTGAAGTGGATAGTCAGGTGTTGAAGTTCCCTCGATTTCCACTGTGTCTGCCTGAATCTCAAAAGGCTGTTTGGCCTCAGGTGTTGCCACAAGTGTACCTGTGACAATTACTGCAGCGCCAACATTTAGCTTGGCAATGTCTGCAAAATTCTCCATTGTGTCATGAAAGACTACCTGGAGTGTATCAAAATATGTTCCATCGTGGAGAACAAGGAAGCCGAAGCTCTTGGAATCTCTTACACTTCTTGACCAGCCACCAACTGTGACCTTCGTGCCGATGTACTTCTCTGTGTTTCTGTAGATTTCCCTTACTGTGATAAGTTCCATATGATTACCTCTTAGTTATAACCCCTATTATTTTCTTCTGTCGTCCCTTATCCGACAGATCTATAAAAAAATCATCAAAATAAGCCTTGCCGTCCTCAGGCGTTTTATCCTTCTGTTCCAAAAGCTCGGATATATCAATGTGTTCGTCGCCTTCCCTCTCGCGCTTCTCCACATTGTCGACCATCAACCTCTGTCTGTCGGCCTCATAGTTTGATATGGCAACCAGATACTCCTCGTGCATCTTAGCTATGTATGAGGTCTCCTCCGCGTAAAGCTGCGCGTAGGTTTTGGTCTGCACATCATGTCTTGAGAAAAAATATTTTTTATTTTTGCAATTATTTATATGCCAGACAAGCGAGATTACATCCAAAATGAAAAACCCATAACAGACAAAATAGATTCCCGTTCCAACGGAGCCGCTAACCAAATCATGGGGTCCCGCAAAATGCAAACGACCACGCTCATCTGGTATACTCCACAAATTGATTAAAGCTATCACGCTTACAATAAGGATTGCCGTCAGTATTATAAGCGCCACAGTGCTCTTGGCATAGCGGTTTTTGTAGTCGTTCTCCCTGTATCTGATAATCTTAATGCGCTCCTTGGCAGTGTCTATCTCCTTCTGGCAATATTTAATTCGCTCCTCATCGTACCTAAGTACGCTCTTCTCGTCAATTGTCATAACAAACACCAAATGCAGGCAGGGCATCCCCCGCCTGCATATGTCGCATCAACTGCAACCTGCATTAATATTTACATACCTGCTCTTCGCCGCTCATAACTCTGATTGCGCCCTGAGCAAGTGCCAACAGCTCGTCCTCTCCAGGATATACTGTAAATGGAGCAATCCAGCCTGCTCTCTCCTTCAGTGCCTCAACGGTTGTGGCGTTATATGCGATACCGCCTGTAAGGATGATCTGGTCAACCTTGCCCTTCATAACTGTGGCAGCAGCGCCGATATCCTTGGCCACCTGATAGTGGAATGCGTCGATTAAGTCTGAAGCCTTCTGGTTGCCCTCGTTCTTCATCTTGACTAAGTCGCGCATGTCGTTGGTTCCAAGGTAAGCATTGAAACCGCCGTTTCCAACTAACTTCTTCATAACCTGAGCCTGAGTGTAGTTGCCTGAGAAACACATCTTGACAAGATCGCCTGCAGGAACGCCGCCAGCTCTCTCTGGAGAGAATGCTCCCTCGCCGTCAAGGGCGTTGTTAACGTCCACGATTCTTCCGCCGATGTGGCTTCCTACTGAAACTCCGCCGCCCATGTGAACAACGATTAAGTTCAATGAAGAGTAAGGAACGCCGTGCTCCTTGGCATATCTCTTGGCAACAGCCTTCTGGTTAAGCGCATGGAAAACGCTTCTTCTAGGAAGCTCCGGAACGCCTGAATATCTAGCGATTGGCTCTAACTCGTCGACAACTACAGGGTCAACAATGTATGAAGGAACGCCGATCTCGTCGCCGATCTCTCTTGCAAGAACGCCGCCTAGGTTGGATGCATGCTGTCCCTGCCTGCCAATCTTAAGGTCCTCAAGAAGGTCATCTGTAACTGCGTATGTACCGCCGCTGATAGGCTTAAGCATACCGCCGCGTCCTACAACCACGTCGATTGTGTTGATATCAAAGCCCTTATCCTCTAACACCTTCAGAATAACAGCCTTGCGGAAATTCTTCTGATCGATGATCATAGCGAAATCCTTCAGTTCCTCTGTGGAGTGACGAAGTGTCTCCTCCAATACCTGCTTCTCATCCTCATAGACACCAATCTTTGTGGATGTGGAGCCCGGGTTAATTATAAGAATTCTGTACATTTTAGGTTCTCCTTGTAAATTACTTCATATTGTGTGCAACTATAGCAGCTAATGCAATAGAGTTAAGCTTAACTTCAAATGTGTCTGAGCGGCTTGTAAGAATACATGGAGCTGTTGTTCCAACTAAGATACAGCCGTTTACAGACTTGGTTGTGTGAACAAGGCACTTGTAAACTAAGTTACCTGCATCGATATCGTGGAATAAGAAGATATCTGCATCGCCCACAATCTTGCGGTCTGTAGCGTGCTTGTGGATAGCTGCCTCAGCGTCCATAGCTAAGTCAAGTGACAGAGGTCCGTCGATAATGCAGCCTGTGATCTCGCCGTCGTTGTTCATTCTGGTGAGCTCTGCGGCGTCAACTGTCTCAGGCATCTTAGGATTTAAAACCTCGACAGCTGCAAGAGGCGCAACCTTAGGGTTCTCAATGCCGCATGCATTGGCAACGTCAACTGCGTTCTTGATGATATCAACCTTCTGCTCAAGTGTTGGATATGTATTAAATGCTACGTCGGTGAGGAACATAAGTCCGTCGTGACCTGGAACATCAAATACTGCTACATGTGAGAGCTGCTTGCCTGAACGAAGACCAACCTCCTTATCGAGAACGCTCTTTAAGAATGTCTTGGTGTCAGCTAAGCCCTTCATATACATGTCAGCCTTGTGATCATGTACAAGAGAAACTGCTGTGTGTGCTGCTGATGCAAGATCAGGCTCATCGATTATCTCATAGTCTGTGAGATCCATATTAATCTCTGCTGCAATTCTTCTAATCTCAGCCTCGTCGCCTACTAAGATGGCATCCGCGATACCTCTCTCCTTGGCTGCCTTAACGGCCTCAAGTACGTTAGTGTCCTGTGCAGCTGCGACTGCAACCTTCTTCTTGTCAAGCTCTGATATTTTCTTAATCAGATCCGCAAAACTCTTGCTCATTGTGTATTCTCCTTTCCGTGCACATGCATCGGTAAAAAATATAATAGTCCAACTTTTAGTATAACATCAGTGACAAACTCGGTCAAGTGACAAAATCAATGGTAAACCACCATAATGGCGCCGTTTTCATTGTATGAAGCCTGCGCGTCTGCTATGGCAACCGTGCTGGTTTTTCTTGTCATCGGGTCGTAAACCAATATGTCATTCTGTGTGTAGCCAGTGATCAGGTATGCGTAGTCCTCGCCCACAAAAACCATAACGGGGTGGCCCTCATTCACATAGTAAAGTGATTTGTCGATATCCGGGTCATATAAAACCAGCAAATGCTCGCCAAGCGCGCTCTGAAGCTCCTCAGCCACATTTGCTGCGCTTTGCCTCTCCTCAGACTGGGCATCCTCCTTATCTATAACCCCTGCATCCACCGCTGAGTATATGAAGATGTCCACTGCCCTGTCGATACAGCTCATGGCCGCCATCACTTCCTCCTGGCCCGCCTCGGTCCAGCTCATCTTCGGAAGCTTGAGCGTGAGGTAGGAGTTCCTTGCGTCCCTGTCCCACGCGACCTTATCCATTCTGTCATCTATGTATACGCGGCCAAATGTCTGGCTGACCGCCCAGATTGCCTCAATCAGGCTGTCGCTTGCGCCCACACATTTGCCGTCACTGTAAGCGTAATATGTTCCCTCGCGGCTGCTGTCAGTCACCTCGCTAAGAGTTGCAGGTGTTGAGGCGCTAAGCAGTGCCTGTGACACCTTAAGTTCCTTGGACGTGGCAACCGTGTGGCCAAGATTAATATAATAATAGTTTC
The DNA here is from genome assembly GCA_024699325.1 of Lachnospiraceae bacterium. GTDB lineage: Bacteria > Bacillota > Clostridia > Lachnospirales > Lachnospiraceae > UBA4292. The sequence continues at coordinate 67,883 of JAILPS010000038.1, forward strand.
TCTTGATTTCGCTGGTGGCGATCTTGATGCTAACCACCCCCGCAGTCTCGGTCTTGCCGGCGATGCTTAGAACGTCATTGCCTATGGCTGTGTAGAGGCTGCCGTTCTGCTCACATCTGTGAATGATTACACCCTCGCTAGTAAGCGTCACACCTGTTATGAATATGCCATCCTTCTCATAGTGCGCCTTGCGGTTTAAATCCTTCTCGACTATTGTCAGGCTGTCATAGAGCTCGTTGACGGTGAAACCAAGTCTCACGTTCTCACTCTCGCTTCTCTCCATGTAAACCACGTCATCCCTGACAAAACCCGCCAGCTTAAGCTCGTAGTCCGAGGTTATATCGCTTATGGTGTCATCCATCATGTTCAGAATATATATCTTATTCTCTGTCTTGTCCTTCCACGCCGCCAGGTTTTTGTCGGCATTGACGCAAAGGGATGATATCTCGATATTCTCCCTGGCCTTCACGGGCTCCGTTCCCGTCAGATCCATGGTGTAAATATTCTCGCCAATATTTATGAACAGAAGTCCCAAATCGTTGATGTAGCTGACCACGCCGTTTAAGTCCATGCAGGCCTGGTATTCGCCGTGCATTCTGGCATAGAAGCATTCTGTTGTCTTCCTGGAGTTCAGGTTGAAGCCGTAGACCGACAGTCCAACCTCGCCCTCGTGCCTTCCCGCGGCCTGATAGCCGTTCGCGCTAAAATACAGCACATTGTTTTTGACGCCCAACAGGCTGACCTCATACATGTTTCTGTCAACACGGCCCGAGGTTCTCTCGTCGCCAAACGCAAATATGTTCAAGAGCCTGTTATCGCTGTAGTTATAGTACCAGACTGAGCCGTCCACCACGAAGTAGACATGTGTGCCGTAGTCTGTGTAAATGCAGTCCACATCGTCCTTGTCCTGTATTCCAAGCAGTATGGACGTCACGCCGACACTCTGGTTAGCGCCCGCAAACACCTCGCGCATATACCTCTCATAGTTGAGCAGATAAATCTTGCTGCCGCGCTTTCTCACGGTGAAATTCTCCTCAACAAGATATTCGTTACTCTCCCCGTTGACCTCCATATTTGCCTTGTAGGAGAAGGTGATGCCCATCTGAAGTTTCCCCCACTCGTAGACTGTTATGGTTCTGTCGGAGATTTTGGGGGTTATTCCGCCCCACATCACCAGGGTGTTTCCGGAGTACTGGTTGACATAGCTCAGGTCCGTTCCGGCCTTCGTCTCGTCATAGGAAATGTAGCTTGACAGATACTCCTTGTCCTTCTGAAATGTGGCTGTGGAGAACTTCACGGCGAAGTCCCTAAGCTCTGTCTTGTTGCTCCAATACTCCTCGTCGTAGCTGGCAACCCAAACTGTATAGTAGATATCGCCGTACTGCCTGTCGCTTACAACTATCGTCAGATAGTACTGCGTGGCATCCGTCGTCAGCGCAGACAGACAGTATTCGCCGCTCATCACGCCGTTTTCGTGCTTCATGTCAATGCTTGTCTTGTCGATAAGCCTGTTGTTGTCCCCTGTCTGAAGGATGATATAGACTCCTGTCGGAACCGTGTCATAGCCCGTTATGCTTATGTCGATCACTCTGTCATCTGATAGCGGGAGAAGCATGTCGGCTGAGGCCGTGCTGTCCTCAAGACTCTTATAGCCATAAACGTCATCTGTTGACATCCCGAGCACCTTAAAACTGACAACAGGAAAAGCAGGGTCAGCGAATGCGCCGTACGCATCCACATTGGCCCCGCGGTCAATATTTGTGACGATGAGAATTATCACGACGGTGAAGAACATTACAACCGCCAGCGATATGCCTATAATAGTCTTCTTCATTGCTTAAAAATCCTTGTCAAACCAATATGGATCCCTGTAGGAATAATCGTCATGTGTGAGACTCAGGTTGTGATTATAGTAAGGGTCTCCATTTAAAATATCTTTAACATATCTGACTATGAATCTGTTGATTTCCCCGGAGAAGCGGCGCATCTTGGCGCCTGTGGTGTCCTTGCCGCGGCTCTTGGATTCGTAGTGCCAGCCCCTGACAAGAGGCTGATATATTATGCTGTAGCCGGCTTTGCCAATCTTCATGCAAAAATCCACATCGTTAAATGCGACTGCAAAGCTCTCGTCCAGCCCGCCAAGCTCGTCGTAAATCCCGGCGCTAACCATCATGCAGGCCGCAGTCACAGCGCTAACACGCCTTACGCAGTCCGCCTGATGCATATATCCGCAGTCGTACATGCTTCTTCCCGCAAACTGGTGGGCTGCCACGCCGCCAAATCCGATGATTACCCCAGCGTGCTGTATGGTCTCGTCGTCGTAGAAGAGCTTCGCTCCAACCGCTCCCACGCCGCTTCTTCTGCAGCTTGCAAGCATTATCTCCACGGCGTCGCTGTTGATAAGCTCCACGTCGTTGTTGAGCAGGAGCATGTAGTTTCCCGTTGCGTGGCTTCTGGCGAAGTTGTTGATGGCTGAGTAGTTGAACTCTCCGCCCTCCCAGAAAACCACCTTAACCCTTCCATCAAGCTTCCTTCTGACATCCTCATCCAGATCCAGCGCGCTTAAGTGAACGCTTTGCTCACCGTCCAAAATCCACTTATAGAATGCAAATGTCTCGGCGATGTCGCTGTTGTTCTCCGCGATTATAATCTCCATATCCTGAAGAATAGTCTGCTCGCAGAGCGCCCTCAGACAGTTGTAGAGGTCGTCCGCATGGTTCATGTTTGGTATAAGGACGGAAACCTTCTTCGTATCCTTCCACTTGACGCTCACGGTTCTGACCTCGCCGTAGCTGCCGCTTACAGAGACTTCCCTGATGCCTGGCTCCATATACATTTTCTCAATGTATTCAGTCTTGAGCTTCTCGTCGGCCGGCACAGCCTCTGTGGCATTTTCAGACTGCTTGACGCTGTATAACAGCCTGTGAATGTGTCCTATTTTCCTGTTCTCTGACGCATTCTTTAGCATAAAGAGCTCATCATCTGTCATAAGCTCTGTCGCGCTCTGCCTCCACACGTCAGCCCTGGTCGCAAATGAGGGCCCGATATAGTAGTAGGCGCACAGATACTCCATGGAATAGTCGGGCTTAAAAAACGGCCTGATATTCTTAGGGTCAATATTTACCCCCGGCCACTCGTCGTGGTCCGTGTACACTATGTCCGCCTCCGGGTCGTTCTCCCAGAACCTGGCCAGTCTGTAACAAAACTCCTGGTTAAGCTCATCTCCCGCGTGCATTTTCACAATCCTGACGCGCTTTGCATCCGCTACCTGAAGGAAGGTCTCCACCTTCTCCTCCATGTTCTTAAGTCTTCCGGAAAATGCCTTCACAGGCCTGTAGGTCTGCTTTCTGATGCTCTCCTTGCTTCTCTCGAGCATGGCAGGCGTCGCCCCGTCCGTGTAAATGTATATCACAAACATCACACCGTCCTGTGCGTGGAGCGCATAGTAATTCTTCTGAAGCTCGACGTATTTCTTGGATGGCCTGTTTAGCTTCTGAAACTGCGCGTAATCTATGTATCTGTTTTTGTCAAACCTGGCACTGGCGCGAAATGCTGCTCTCTTGGCGAGATATGCCGCGCCGTATTCGTTGTAGATCTGTGTGAAGCGCTTGGTTCTCTCGGGGAGATAGATTATCTTGTCCACCGTCAGCTTACACAAATCCTTGTAATGTTCCAGCTTAAACTCTATGTTTTCTCTGCTAAAATCCATATCATTTACCTCCGGTCGCAAAAAACCAACTGTATTTTACAATGAATAATGTTTTTTATCAAGATATTATAGTTTGCACAGAAGGGATTTTGTGTTATAATTGCGAAGATGTAATTATATAGGAGTTTACTATGGAAAACGAAGAGTTATATAGAGAGGATTCGTTTAAGGAGGATGTCTCATCAGAAGAGCAGGAAACTGCGACTGCAGAGACTTCCGGGACTGACGAATCTGATAATCCCAAGAAGGAAGAATTCAACATTTGGCGTGAGATTCTAAGTTATGTGAAGATATTGATAGTGGCATTTATCGCCGCCTATCTGATAACACACTTCCTGATTATAAACTGCGTGGTGCCCACGGGGTCCATGCTTGATACCATCCAGCTTAAGGACAGAATTATCGGAAGCCGCCTAAGCTATATTTTCTCAGAGCCTGAGCGCGGCGATATCGTGATATTCTACTATCCCGGGGATGAGAAGCACAAAACCATATATATCAAGCGTCTTGTGGGACTTCCGGGCGATACCATCGAGGTCAGAGACAACAAAATCTACTTAAACGGAAGCGAGACACCGCTTGATGAGCCGTATCTGTCAGACACATATCTGTCGGGCGGAAGCTTCGCAAACTATGGTCCGTACACCATCCCTGAGGGCGAGTACTTCATGATGGGCGACCACAGAAACGGCTCCTCAGATTCGAGAAACTGGGGAACTGTAAGCCGGGAGGATATCATGGGCAAGGCCCTGTTTATCTACTTCCCGTTTGACGACATCTCGTGGTTAGATGTTGATTACGAATATTAATTAAAGGGGCTGTAAAACAGCCCCTTTTGTTATCCAAGCATTCCTGAGATTGCCATCCAGACAAAATTATATTGATATATGAGCGTCAGGAACCTGTTCTGTCCTATGTTTTCTATCATCCACATGCCCCAGTCACTATTTAGACATGCCGTGGCAATCGCAAACACAATCCAGATGTACACAAGCGCCTGCGCAAGTCCAAGAACCGCCCCGGCCAACTTATTCAGGCTGTTTAAAACAGGCAGATGTGTCACCAGATCCAAGACCATAAACACAACTCTAAGCGCAATATAGAGCACTAAGAACACCACAAGATATGCGATGGCGGCAATCGCGATGCCCGCCACATAGTTGCCAACATACTCCGAGAAGTTAGAAGCGTCAAGCTCTACGTACTTCTCCTGCGTGTTGTTCTTCTTGATCATATCCCTTAAGAACTCCGGAAAGTCAAACATGTCTATTATGGTGTCCTCGTTGAACTTCTCCACGTCCTCTAGCTTCCCGCCAATATTTTCATCCAGATAGTCCTCGATGCCTTCTGCAATCTCGTCCCTTATCTCAGTGTTTTCGATAATTGCCGTGTTCACCACAGGCGCGATGATCGCCGTTCCAATTAGCGCCAGCGCCATCGCCAGGATTCCGACCAGCATTTTCACGAAGCCCTTTGAGTATCCCACAATCGCAAACACCACAAGAACTCCGATGACTATTATTGTTAGCAGATTCATAACTCCTCCTTAAGCAAAATGCTTATCCCTAAGGATTCTCTGACCTTCCTCGTTGAGCTTAGCTCCTCCCAGCAGGAAATGCTTCTCGCCGTGGTCCATGGCGGTGTCTAACGCATCCTTAAGGTCAGCGCCCATAACCAGACGTCCGTTGTCGATGTTGTCGTCGAGGTATTCGCTCACCAGCTTCTTCGCGTCGTCCGCGAGCACGAAATCCCTGCTCTCGACATATGCCTCAACAATATCCATCCACTGTGCGGCGCTCTTGCTCTCGTAGCTGTAAGCGTTGGTGATGTTCTTCATCATCTTAGGTCTTCTCTTGCTTAAAACCTCAATGTTTTTCTGTGTATCAACCAAAGCCACATGATTGTCTGAGGATTTTCTAAGCCATGAATACATTCCGTCGAGAGTCTTGCTCTCAAGAGTGTTCGCGTCAGTGATCAGGAGTATATCCCCTGCCAACTGATACTCAACAGACTTAAATCCGACCTTATTGAGTGCCTGCGCTCCAATCTTGGCGATTGACGCCGGTCTGCATTCGTCATCCTCACGTCTTATGAGCTCACATGCAAATGTTGCGCCTGATGCGGCATCATCAGCGTACACTACAAAATTGCCACGCGGTGCATCAAGCTCAAGCGCAGACAGATCGGACTTACTGTGTCTCTTCTTCTTGCGCTCAGGCGCCTCGACCACGGTGTTCTCCATGTCAAGCTTCGCCTCTTCCACGTTCTCGTCGGCATCGCTCTTCACATCGCCATCGCCTATGGCAATCTCAACATCATTTGCCATATCCTCTGTGGCCTGTGCAAGCGTCTTCTCAATTTCCTGCATGAAGGCCTCATCGCCCTCACTCTCTTCCGTCGCCTCGTCCACCTCGGCAACCTCGACATTGCTATCGCCTGCAATCTGCTCAACAGCCTCTGAGGTCGCATCAATCATGTCCCTCTTAATGCTGTCATCTTCCGCGATCTCAATGCTTCCAACCTCGACCTCAGCAACTTCTTCTACAGTTTCTGCTGTCTCGGCAACCTCCTCAGTTACATCTTCAACAGTCTCTTCTGTTACCTCTTCGGCAACCTCAACAGTCTCCTCGACAGTATCCGTAACCTCTTCTGCTGTCTCCTCAGTTACTTCCTCAGCCACCTCGGCAGCTTCTTCTACAGCCTCTGCTGTCTCTGCAACTTCCTCAGTTACTTCTTCAACAGCTTCTTCTACAGCCTCTGCTGTCTCTGCAGCTTCCTCAGTCACTTCTTCAACAGCTTCTTCTACAGTTTCTGCTGTCTCTGCAACTTCCTCGGTTACTTCTTCAACAGTTTCAGCTGCCACTTCTTCGGCAACCTCTACCTTCTCAACCGCATCCTCAGTTACTTCCTCAGCGGCCTCTACAGCCTCCTCTACAGTATCTGTAACCTCTTCTGCTGTCTCATCAGTTACTTCCTCAGCCACCTCGGCAGCTTCTTCTACAACCTCTGCTGTCTCTGCAACTTCCTCGGTTACTTCTTCAACAGTTTCAGCCGTCTCAACATTTTCTACTACAGCCTCTTCAACTGCCTCTTCTGTTACCTCTTCGGCAACCTCAACCGTCTCAACAGCATCCTCAGTTACTTCCTCAGCGGCCTCTTCAGCGGCCTCTACAGCCTCCTCTACAGTATCTGTAACCTCTTCTGCTGTATCCTCAGCCACTTCTTCAACGGTCTCAGCTGCCTCAACATTTTCTACCACAACCTCCTCAGTCTTCTCCTTGGAAGCCTCAATCTCTGATTGGAGCTCGTCCATGAGGAGCTTCTCCAGATCGTCAAGCTCTAACTCGGCATTTTCGCCCTTAGTGCTCTCGGAGGCAATCTCAGCGGCCACTGCTGCATCTAATGCGGCATCGCCAATCAGCTCGCTTGCATTGTCGCTAAGCGCAGCCTTCTGCTCGGCCAGTATCTCGTCAACCTCTAAATCTTCAGGCTTGACCTCCAGGTTCTCACTTTCATTCTCTGTGACTATCTCAGAGACAACCTTGCCTAACTCCTCCTCGTGATCAGCCATGGCCTGCTCATCATATGCTCTGGCCATCTGCTCTCTCTCACGTCTTCTTCTATCCTCAGCCTCCTCGGTCTTCTCGAGGTATTCGTCATAATCTCTCTCATAGGCCTCCATCTCGGAAACCTTCTTCTCCTGATATGGATCAAGATCTGTGTACTTCTTCTTAAGCTCAATAGCCTGGTCGACAGCCTCGCCAAAACAGAAGAAATCAATCAGGAAATCGCACATGGACACACATTTGTCCTGCATTCCCGCCATATCGTAGAGGTAAGCCAGCCTGTACATGGCCTCCTCGTCAAGCTCCAGCTTACAATACTTCTCCAGATATTTAATCTGTGTGTTTATATCCGCACCCCTGGCCTCGGCAATCTGGAGCATGAACATATAGTACTCCGCGTCCTCGCCCTTGATGTTTCGATACTCCTCACAGAATTCCTCGGCATTGTCCAGTTTGCCGGAAATAATGGCTATCTCGCACATTCTCTCAAGTATCAACGCACCTCTCGACGAAACTGAGTAGGCATAGCTGAGTATCTTGAGCGCCTGCGCGTACTCCTCAGCCGAATAATATAACTCTGCCACTTTGCGGAGGAGTTTTGCATCCTTCTCCTTCTTCCACTCCATGGTATCCGCTATCTTCTTGGCCGTATCATAGTCTTCTCTCTTAATAAGTTTTTCGATCTGCTCGACCTTCAATTCGTATTCAAACTTATCCACGACAAACCTCCACCTTCCCCATAGGGGTAATTAAAGCTGTGTTCTTCCCTCTAGTGCTCTTAAAAGTGTTACCTCATCAATATATTCCAGGTCTCCGCCAACTGGCACGCCGCTCGCTATTCTCGAGCATTTGATGCCGGTAGGTTTTACAACCTTGCTGATAAACATTGCCGTCGCCTCCCCCTCAACACTGGAGTTCGTGGCAATTATAACTTCCTTAACTTCCTCTTTCTGTAGCCTGACCATCAGCTCCTTGAGCTTGATATCCCTGGGTCCTATGCCAAGCATGGGGGATATGGCTCCGTGCAGCACATGATACACGCCGTCGTATTTGCCGGTTTTTTCGTATGCCGCCAAGTCCCTGGTGGACTCAACCACCATGATGACTGAATGGTCCCTCTTGTCGCTGGCGCAGATGGGACACAGTTCCCTGTCCGTCAGCGTCAGGCATTCCTTACAGTATCTCACGTTCTGTCTCGCAGACGTGATGGTCTCCGTAAGATGATTAACCTTCTCAATAGGCATTCCAATAATGTGGAACGCCAGCCTCTGTGCAGATTTCGAGCCTATTCCCGGAAGCGATGACAGCTCGGCAATCAGGTTCGTAATCTGCTCGCTGTAATAATTCATGTTCTATTCCCTTATGAACACAGATCTATTATGACCTGCGCGTAAATGCATGCCGCGCTCGTGAGCTCCTCAATCGGAACATTTTCATCGTTGCCATGCATGTTGTTGACTGTGTCAAACTCGGCCGGGCCGTAAGCCACGCCGTTCTTCAGATTGTGCACATATGTGCCTCCGCCTATCGCCACGCAGCGTGCAGGCTTATTCTTGTACATCTCGTAGTCGGCGAGCAGCGTCCTGATAAAGTCGCTGTCGGGGTCCACATAGTGGGGCTTGGTCATGGTTTTAGACGTAAGCCTGAGGCCATACTTAAGACCGTTCCTCTCAAGCACATCCGCCGTTGTCTCCACGGTTCCGCACACAGGATATCTGCTGTCAAATGTGGCGCACACCCTGCATCCATCAAGCTCAATCATGTTCAGGGAGATTGTCAGATCTCCTGAAATGTCATCGCTCATTTTAACCCCTGCGCTCTCTCCGAGGTAATCGCCGTGCGGGAACATCTCTCCCAGGGCGATGACCGCTCTGTTTGCGTCGCAGTCAGGCTCAATCACACCACAGATGATGCTTATGGCAGCCGTGAGCGCGTTGTTGGCGCCCTCAGGAAATGCTGCGTGTCCACCCTTACCCTTGACCGCAACTGTTGTCACATCGCCGTCTTGGCTAATCTCAAGCGCCACGCCAAGATCCCCGGCCTGCGCTCTCATGCAGTCCACGTCAGAACTGTCAAGACCGCTAATCTTAAACACCGCGTCCTCAGGGATGACATTAAACTTCGTGCCTGAAGCTATGGCAAGCACCTGGCGTGCGCATGTGTCCGCAAAATCCGCCTCAAAGCTTGACACATAGTGTCCCTTCTCGAGGTTGATTACAGGAAACTCCGCATCGGGCGAGAAGGTCATAGGCGCCTCCTTCTCCTTCGCGTAGTAGTAAGCTATGTCTGAGCTTCCACACTCCTCGTCGGTTCCAAGTAAGAGTCTTACTCTCTTCTTAAGAGGAATGCCCAACTCCTTCACACATCTCATGGCGTAAAATGCTGCCATGGCAGGTCCCTTGTCATCGCATGACCCCCTGCCGTAGAGTCTGTCCCCAACAACCTTCGGCTCAAACGGACCTGTGACAGTCCAGCCCTCAGGTGTCACGGGAACCACATCGAGATGCGCGAGAATATCCAACTGCGCCTCGTCGCTTCCCATGTCAATGGCGCCAACATAGTTGTCATAGTTGGTAGTTCTAAAGCCGTAGCCGCGAGCCTTCTCCATGGCAAGCTTAAGCGCCATGTATGGGCCCTCTCCGTACGGCATATTTTCCCGTGCAGGCATCTTCTCACTGTTGATTCTTATAAGATCACCGATGTCTTTAAGCATTTCATCTCTGTGTGACATTATAAATTCAGCAATCTGATCCTTATACATTACATCAAGCCTCCAATGCCCATGTTGCCCAGGCCGCCTGCAAGCTTGTTCATATTTGCTGTGTTCTCGGCTTCCATCATTCTTAAAGCCTCGTTGGTTGCGGCAACAATCAAATCCTGTAACATCTCGATATCGTCAGGATCAACCACATCAGGTGCAAGAGTGATTGACTGAACCTCCTTCTTGCCGGAGATCACAACCTGCACTGCACCGCCGCCTGCTGTAGCTGTGAAGAGCTTCTCCTCGAATTCCTTCTGCTGCTCCTCCATCTGCTTCTGCATGCGCTGTGCCTGCTTCATAAGATTGTTCATATTGCCCGGCATACCGCCGCCATATCCACCACGTTTCATTTTAAATCCTCCTGATAATTATTCTTCCATTCCAATATCCACACCTAGCTTGGGAGTGGAAATATTGGAGTCCGCGACGAAATCCTTGTTTGGATTCTCATCCGCGTCACTTTTAACGGTGAAATGTATTTCTTTATTCAAAGCGCTTGACGCTGCTTTTTCGATAGCACTGAGACGCTCAGGGTCCTCGATAATCTTCGTGTTATATGGTCTTCTGCACACGATCAAGAAGCCCAGTCCCTCCCTGTAGGATGGAACTATTCGGTTGTCCGTCTCTGTAAAACATCCCCTGACGCTGCTCATGATGGACCGCCAGTGTTTCTGAAGCTGCGTTATGTCCGAATGCGTCGCGGGCGATACCCTCACAACCTCTCCAGGCTGGCCGGCCGCCTCCTCGTTAGTCACAGCCGCAGGGTGAAATCCCTCAATCTGACCGCTTGCGATGGTCTCCACCGCCTTCTCAAGGGCCGCAATTCTGGCCTTCATGCCGTTATAGTCGGTCTCGCTCTCAGGCCTCATGGCTCTGATTATGGAAACCTCCAGAAGCGTCCTCTTCTCCGTGGATGTTCTGAGAGAATTCTCAAGGGCAGAGAACATCTCGATATAGTTCATGAGGTTGTCCCTGCTGACCCTGACGGCATAGTCCTCCAGCTCGCGAAGTGTCTCGACTGTGACGCCTAAATCCTCCGCGCTGACGCTTGAGGTCTGTATCAGCAGGAGATTCCTCAAAAACCACACGAAGTCTCCGACGCTCTGCGTTATGTCCCTTCCGGAAAACACCAGCTCCTCCACAATCTTCATGGCGGCGGTGACGTCTAAGTTGACAATGCTATCGAGAAGCCTTGCAAACACGTCCGTCTCCGTAGCTCCCACAATGTCCAGAACATTCTCATATGTCAGTCTGCTGCCATAGTGGTAGGATACGCACTCCTCCAGGATGCTTAAGGCATCTCGCATGGCTCCGTCGGCAGCTCTGGAAATATAGGTCAGAGCCGCAGGCTCCGTCTCAATCCCCTCAGCCTCGGTAATCTTCTTAAGCTGTGCCTCGATACCTGAGGCGCTGATTCTCTTGAAATCATACCTCTGGCATCTGGACAAGACGGTCACGGGGATTTTGTGGACCTCCGTGGTCGCCAGTATGAATATCACATACTCCGGCGGCTCCTCAAGCGTCTTTAAAAGAGCATTGTAGGCGCCCGCCGACAGCATATGAACCTCGTCGATTATGTAGACTCTGTATTTGCCCTCTGTGGGAGAATATTTAACTTCATCCCTGATTTCACGGATGTTGTCCACACCGTTGTTGGAAGCCGCATCGATCTCCACCACGTTCATGCTGTTGCCCGCCATTATCGCTTTGCAGGCTTCACATTCGTTGCAGGGGCTTCCGTTTACGGGATGCTCACAGTTTACCGCCCTCGCAAATATTTTTGCGATTGTGGTCTTACCTGTTCCTCTGGTTCCACAGAAGAGATACGCATGGCCTATTCTGTTGTTGACGACCTGGTTTGTGAGGGTTCTGACAACTGCTTCCTGTCCCACAACCTCATCAAAACTCTTCGGTCTCCATTTTCTGTATAGCGCTGTATAAGCCATCTGTTCACTCCCCGATTAGATGTCAGCTATTCATGAATCTGACATCAGTCTCCAAAGCTGATACCAACAGCCTTGGCCTCTCTGATAATGCTTGACTCAGGATCCACCATCTTAAGCTTGCCGGCGATCTCTGAAAGCGGCACCTTCACAACCTCGTTGTCCCTCATGGCTGCAAGGAAACCGTATTCCTTGTTCAGAATCATGAGGCCTGCCGCTGCGCCAAGTCTGGTTGAGAGCACTCTGTCGTATGGACATGGAGCTCCGCCCCTCTGCATGTGTCCCGGAACCGTAACTCTGACCTCCTGGCCTGTGATCTCCTGGATCTTGGCGCCAATCTCGTATGAAACAGAAGGATACTCCCTGCTGGCCACCTTCTGCTTGTATTCCTTCTTCTTAAGGGCTGCATCCTCGCGGCTGATGGCACCCTCTGCCACAGCGATGATAGAGAAGCGCTTGCCCTCTCTGGTTCTCTGGTCGAGGGCCTTGCAGACCTTGTTAATGTCATATGGAATCTCTGGAAGAAGGATGATGTCAGCTCCGCCCGCCATACCTGCGTGCAGTGTGAGCCATCCAACCTTATGTCCCATAATCTCCACAATAAAAACTCTTCCGTGGCTGGCTGCAGTTGTGTGGATGCAGTCGATTGCGTTGGTCGCGATGTCCACCGCACTCTGGAAGCCAAATGTCATATCCGTGCCCCACAGATCGTTGTCGATGGTTTTGGGAAGTCCCACCACGTTAAGTCCCTCCTCTGAGAGAAGGTTTGAGGTCTTCTGGCTTCCGTTGCCTCCTAAGACAACCAAGCAGTCCAGATTACATCTCTTGTAGGTCTTCTTCATAAGATCAACCTTATCGTTTCCGTCCGCATCCGGAACTCCCATAAGCTTAAACGGCTGTCTGCTCGTTCCAAGCATTGTTCCGCCCTCTGTGAGAATTCCCGAAAAATCCGATGGCTTCATGACCTTATAATTGCCGTACATAAGTCCCTTGTAGCCGTCGAGGAAGCCGATAATCTCCACGTCCTCATCGGAATTATATAATGTTTTGGCAACACCTCTCATAGTTGCATTTAAACTCTGACAATCTCCACCGCTCGTAAGCATACCAACTCTTAACATGCTTTAATCCTCCTGTTTGATATATTTTATTCACGTTCTATGGAAAACGCAAAGTTTCCCACGATAGAATCTAATTAAGTATACACTATCTCAACTCAAAATACCACCACAAATTTATGTTGACACCGAAAAGTTTTTCATTTATATTAGTTACTGCGCAGCCGGGGAGATAGCGGTGCCCTGTACCTGCAATCCGCTACAGCAGGGGTGATCTTCCGCCTCGGGGTTGTTTTCCGGTGAGGCTGCCCAGAATAAGTGATGTTGACGTTTGAGTCTTGCGCAACGTGGACCTGCGAACCATGTCAGGTCGGGAACGAAGCAGCATTAAGCAGTGCTCCGCGTGTGCCGTGAGGTCGCTTGAGCCGAGTCGGCTGTTCTGGTAACGCTCGTTGGAACGCCACAAAGCGGAGGGCGCATCCAAAATGATGAAACTCACCATTTTGGATGCGCCCTTTTCTTATGCCTATTTTCCTAACTGTTCAAGTGTCTTCTCAGCATCCTCGATTATGCTCTCAAACTTCTTAAGTGCAGCCTCGATAGGTGCCGGCGTGTTTAAATCAACTCCCGCGTGCTTAAGCTCGTCGATTGGATATGCACTGCTTCCCATGGACAAAAACTCTCTGTACTTCTTCACAGCGCTCTCGCCCTCTGTAAGTATCTTCTCGCTGAGCGCGACCGCAGTTGAATAGCCTGTCGCGTACACATACACGTAGAATGGTCTGTAGAAATGTGGAATTCTGGCCCACTCATACTGTATCTCCTCGTCAACCACCATGTCAGGTCCGAAGTAGTCAGACACCAGCTTCTTGTAGAGACTGTTGCAAAAGTCAGGATTTACAGCCTCGCCTCTCTCGCTGGCTAGGTGAACCTCCCTCTCAAACTCCGCAAACATGGTCTGGCGGTAAACCGTTCCCTTGAAGCCCTCCATATATTGATTGAGAATATATAATCTCTTCTTAGGGTCGGTCTCCTTCTCAAGAAGCTGCGCCGTAAGCAGGTTTTCGTTCACGGTTGATGCGACCTCTGCCACAAACATGGTGTAGTCCGAATACTGCGGCGGCTGATGTTTGCATGTGTGATACGTGTGCATGGAGTGACCCATCTCGTGCACAAGCGTTGACACGCTGTCAAGTGTGCCTGAGAAATTCAGCAGAATGTATGGCGATGTGTCATAACCTCCTGCAGAGTATGCGCCGCCCCTCTTGCCCTTGTTTGGATATACGTCGATCCAGCGCTCCTTAACCGCCCTCTTAACCACATCCACATAGTCGCTTCCAAGGGGAGCAACCGCAGAGTAGAGCATGTCGCAGGCCTCCTCGTAGGTGTATTTCGCGTCTATCTCGTCCACGAGCGGAGCGTACACATCCCAGAAATGCAGCTCGTCCACTCCAAGCATTCTCTTCCTCAGCGCCACATACCTGTACATGACGTCCATGTGTTTTCTCACGGTCTCGATAAGGTTGTCATAGACTGACACAGGAATGTTTGTGACTCCGAGGCTCATGTGTCTTGAGGATTCGTACTGTCTGGTCTTAGCCTCCACTCCCATCGCCTTAACTGCGCCAGACAAACTGGCCGCAAATGTGTTTATGTGCTCCTTATATGTCTTGTAATAGCTCTTAAATGCGTTCTCTCTTAGCACTCTGTCCTTGCTCATCTGAAGCGGCACGAAGTTGGCGCCGCTAAGTTCCACGTTATTGCCTTCCCCGTCCTTTGCGCTGTCAAATGTGAGGTCCGCATCCATGAGCTGGTTTGCGATATTCTTAGGCGCCCCAAAAACCTCTGACATGGAGGCTAAGAGTTTCTCCTCCTGCTTGCTTAAACAGTGCGCCTTACTTCTAATCAGATCGTTAAACTTAAATGCAAACTCTGCCATTACAGGGTCTGCGGCAATCTCCTTAAGCTTCTCCTCGGGAAGCGCCAGTATCTCAGGCTCGGCAAATGCAAGCTTTGCCCCTATACCTGCCCAGGCGGCAAATATTTTCGCATACATGCTCTGACCCTTCGGATTCCTCACATCCTCGTCGTGGCGAAGCATGGCATATTCGCTGAGCTTGTTGAGCTTTCTCTCGCAAAGTGTCTGTGTGTCGTAGAATTTTCTGATGGTTTTGGCATCTGAGAGTTTCCCCTCAAAAGCTGTGATTGCCTGAAGGTCTTCGTCAATCTCAGACATCTCCTTCTCCCAGGCCTCATCATCTGCATAGATGCCTGTCAGATCCCACATAAAATTCTTGTCCAGTTCGCTTCTCTCTTTAAGTTCCATATTACCTCCCAATAAAACAGCCCACCATATTCTGGTGGGCTGGTACTATACTATCGTCTCTTCATGTACATAATGCCGACACCGACTAACGCTCCGAGAAGGATTACTGCGAACACAATAATGATGATGGTCTTAACCATACCGTTGTCACTGCTCTCCTGCTGTGGATTGACCATTCCACCGTTTTCAGGTGGTGCTGGAGGTGTCTCGCCATCATTCATCTGCTGTCCGCCAGGGCCTACCTGAGGCTGTGTACCATCCTCGATTGCAAGTGTTGTAGCTGCCTCTGTTGTAGGAGCCTCTGTTGTAGGTGCCTCTGTTGTTGGCTCCTCAGTTGTCTCCTCCTCTGTGATTGCCTCAACTCCAGGGATCTCGACATATGAGATGTAGAGGTCAAACTCTATGCGGTCAAGATGCTGCATAGCGTAAGTTCTTGTAGCTGCATCACCAAACTGATCCTTGAAATCATAGATAATAGAATGTGATGCATCTTTAGGAATGTTAGTTCCAGCATCCACAGAACTGTAATCTGCAAGCGCTATTCCATCATAGTCCGTACCATAAACAACTATATTCTTCATGGTAATATCAAACTGAATATCTTTGATTGAAGAATATTCTCCATAATAACCAAAATAGATGGCAGTCATCTTACATACATCATCAGTAAGCGCAAATGCATCTGCAGCCGGCTTGAGAACAACATGCTGCTCAGTCTGATACTGAGGGTTCTCAAAAACACCGTCATTCATCCACTTAAACGCATTCTCTGCAGAATTATCATTCTGAACCACTATCTGAATAGCTACTCCAGAAACCTCCTGTCCTTCCTCATATGCATCAGCAAATGCAACTACCGATGAAAGCATCATCATGGTAGCGGCCATAACCACTGCTGATGTCTTCTTAAAAAGTTTTCCAAACATAATCTTTCCTCCGTGATTAGCGAAATACTAATAACTTATTATATATGTCCATCCGTCAAAATGTCAACGAGTTTTCATTTTTATTATAATTGCTTGAATTATTTTTTATAGTATGCTAAAACGAATGTAGGTTTCTTATAACCGGCATTCAAACTCAGTCCTTCATGCTCTGAGCACATGGCATTAAGCCGAAGGGAGCTATTATGAAGAAGCGAATAAACAATTATAAATCCTACATTGACAGAATAATCGAGGCTAATTCCCCCGACACTGACTATCAAAGCGTCATTAAGGAGCACCTAATCCAGCTGGAATTTTTCATGCACGAGCGCCTCATACACCTCATAGTCACGGTTTTGTTTGCGCTTATGGAGGTCATAGTTTTAGGGCTGGTTCTCACTCAGGAGTCCATATTCATAGCGCTTCTGTTTCTGCTCATCCTGGTTCTTCTCGTGCCCTACGTCATGCACTACTATCTTCTTGAAAACAGCGTGCAGTATATGTACGAGCAGTATGACAGGCTCCTGGAGCTCTCAGGCACCAGGGCATTTAAAAACGAATAGTTAAACCAACCCGTACACCTTACGAACAATCAAAAAGTACGATAAACAGACGATTTTGCTATACAAAACAGATGACAGCCTCAATTACATTTTGAAGCTGTCATCTCTTTTTATATTGCAAAGCTGTTAGGAATATCCTCACTATGAATATTCAG
>JAILPS010000014.1 GCA_024699325.1 Lachnospiraceae bacterium
AACAAAAATGGATACCCGTTTGATTATATGTTATATGTATTACCATATACTATGATTTCTGCATACATAAAAATGGTACTGTATCTCGATAATATAGTACCTTTTTACATGGTTTGATTATAAAATTGTTACCTCATATAACCGCGGGAGTTACCAGTTTGTTTTGTAATTATTACTGGCGCTTTGCCTTGAGCTCTGTCTCTATCTCGGCAAGCTTCTCCTCGGTCAGGATGTATTTCTTAGCGAATACGATGACCGCAATCACAAGACCTATGATTGGCACGAAGGTCATGACGAATCTAAGGCCGATGACTGAGGAGTTAGAAACCACTGTTGCTCCGTTTGAGACGATGCCGTCCACATAGCTCTTAAGCCCGGCCACGAGGCTTCCGTTAACCGCCTCAAATGTTGTCGCCGAATCGCTTATGTTGAACACCGTCAGGCAGATGGAGGCGATGAAGGCTGAGAGGCCTGACGCCAGCTTGACCACAAATGTCTGCATGGAGAAGATGACTGATTCATCTCGCCTGTTGTTCTTAAGCTCGCCGTAGTCAACAGTGTTTGCTAAGAATATGGTGACTAAGACGTTTAATATTCCCACAGCCGCCATGATGAAGAAGCCTGGAACCAGGAACGGATAGACCGTGTTGGTGCCGCTAAATGCCATGACGAGAAGGATTAGATATCCGCCGATGGCTGAGAACACACAGATGTAGAATATCTTCATGGTTGTGAAGAATTTCCTGAGAAGCGGGAAGAATGCCATCATGGCGATAATCTGAATTCCTCCTGCAAATGTGTTGAACAGCGTGTAGTTGCCCTGCCAGTTAGTGCCCGCCAAATCATACTTAAAGAAGTAGATGAGAAGGTTTGAGGTTATGTATGTGGCAGAGTTTACAAGCACGATGGCGATAACCATGGCCATGGCCTGGTCGTTCTGTATGAGCGCCTTAAACATATCGCCGATGCCTGCAGTCTCCATGTCGACTGTTGACTTCTCCTTAATGCCCAGACATGTGATCAATATGAAGACGAAGAAGAGGATGGCAATGATAAGAGAGAAGTACTTAAAACCTAGGCGCTCAACCTCCTTGGTTGAGGTCACTGTGGCGCTAAATGAAGAGCCCTCTGAAACCTTCGCGTAGTCCTCTGCGCTGACGCTTATGGTAACGGCTGTGGTGCCGTCAGTGTCCACCCCCAGATTTAGCGTGGTGTTATCCTGTGTGTAGCTAAGCTCTCCCAGGGTCACTGTAAAGTCTGAGTTACTCTGCGTGTAGGTTGCGGCGCTCTCAAACTCTGAGCTGCTCGCTGTCACGCTTACAGACGCATCAGCTGTGAGAGTTATGATATTGCCTGTAGGGGTGCTTGCATCGTCGAGCTCAAGCACATATACGGTGGTGCCATCATATGTCTGTGTCTTGTTATCCTGTGAGTTGGCGCTCGCTCCTGAGCCAAGCGCTGCAACCGCCATGACTGTTATGATGGTCACAATGGCAGAGCCGACGCCCGCGCAGCTTCTTCCGAGAGCTGACATGCCCTCGCGCTCCTTACCGCTCTTGGTAAATGCGGGAATCATGGACCAGAATGGTATGTCCATCATGGTGTAGGTCACGCCCCAGAGGATGTAGGTGAAGGCCGCGTATGCAACCAGACCGCCGCCGTCAAGTGATGGCGGAGCCGCAAACATAAAATATAAAACCACAGCATTTAGCGCGGTTCCTATGAAGAGCCACGGGCGGAAGCGTCCAAACTTCGTCTTGGTTTTGGCCACCAGAATGCCCATGATAGGATCGTTGAACGCGTCGAAAACTCTGGCAATCAAAAGTATCACGCCCATAGCCACAGCGCTGACGCCCAAAACGTCCTGATAGTAGTAGAGTATATATGACGCTGAGAGCATATATACCATGTCCTTGCCCACGGCGCCCAGTCCGTAGGCAGCTTTCTCCTTAAAGGTCAAGCTCATCGAAATGTCCTCCATTTCTTAAAAATATACTGTATCCATTATAAGCGAAACTTATAGAAGTGTAAATATTATATTCAATTTTCACAAAAATTTAACGAAAATGCTCGCATTTTAGTGAAAAGTGATATACAATTATATGTAAGTGACATAAGAAATGCATTATGAGGAGTTCGATATGGATATAGACAGGATTAAATGCTTCGCAGAGCTTCATCTGCACCTTGACGGCTCTCTAAGCGTGGCCGCGGTGAGGGGGCTCTGTGGCTATCTGATGATGGAGGCGCCGGGCGAGGAGGAGATACATTCTAAGCTTTCCGTGAGCGAGGGGTGCAGGGATTTAAACGAATATCTTGAGAAGTTTGCATACCCCTGCAGTCTGTTGGTGACCTATGAGGGAATCAGATTCGCGGTTAATAACCTCCTTAGGGAGCTTAAGGGGCTTGGACACATGTACGCGGAGATCAGGTTTGCGCCCTCTAAGCATGTGGGAAAGCTAAGCCAGGAGGAGGTAATTCGCGCGGCCATAGAGGGGCTTGACGATAATATACTTCCAGCGGGACTGATTCTATGTTGCATGAGGGGAGGAGAGCGCGCGGAAAACTTAGAGACCGTGAGGCTTGCCGGAAAGTATCTTGGAAGGGGAGTGTGCGCGCTTGACCTTGCAGGGGCTGAGGCGTTGTTTCCGGCTAATCTCTACGAGGAGGAATTTCGGCTTGCGAAGAGTCTTGGCGTTCCATTTACCATACATGCGGGCGAGGCCTGCGGGCCTAAGAGCATCCGCGCGGCGCTTGATTTAGGCGCCACAAGGATTGGCCACGGAGTTCGCGCTATAGAGGATGATGAGCTTATGAGGGAGCTTGCCGATAAGAAGATACTGTTAGAGTTTTGCCCAACCTCCAACTTAAACACCTGCGTGTTTAAGTCCTACAGCGAATATCCCCTCAGGAAGTTTCTTAGGGCGGGAGTGCCGGTTTGCATTAACACGGACAACATGGCGGTTTCAGACACCACATTGGTTAGGGAGTTTAAGCACCTGGACGAGTCGCTTGGGCTTAGCGATGGGGAGATTAAGACATTGCTTAAAAACGCGGCCGTATATTCCTTCGCTCCAGAGGATGTCAAGCAGAGGATACTTGGAGAAATTGAGAGATTATAGCGTGAAAAACCCCGAAGCGATGCGCTTCGGGGTTTTAGTTATGCTGTTGGGTTCTGACCGCAGTACGGGCAGACGCTTACTGTAGCTGACACTGTGTTCTGGCAGTGCACGCATACAATATTTACAGGAGCGTTTGTGTTTCCTGTAGAATCAGTCAAATTCTGAGCCTCTAGGTAAGCCTGATATTCCAGATCATAGTTCGGGTTTTCCTTCTTCTTGCTGGCCGCAATAATCCAGACGATTAAAAGTACTAAAGCGCCTATTCCTATAAACCATGCATACTGTCTCAGCGTGTTAAGAAATATTATGAAGAGGATGAGAAGAATGATGATGACAGCGCATCCGCCTGAGCTGGCGTATGGTCTGTAATATCTTCTCGGCGGTCTGCCATAGTATCCTCTGTAGCCGTAGTAGCGAGGTCTTGGCGTGTATCTGCGTCTTGGCGGTGGTGGTGTAGGTCTTGCGGGTCCTCTGTAACCTGCGCTGGGTCTTGGGCCTCTTGAAACTGATCCTCTTGAAACAGATGAGCCCGGTCTCACTCCGCCTGAGCGCGGAGCGCTGTAGCGTGGTGTGCTAGGTCTTGAAGATCCAACAGGTCTTCCTCCACCTGGTCTTGATGCGCTTGGTCTTGGCGCGCTGGGTCTTGGGCCGCTTGGCCTTCCGCCGCCGACAGGTCTTCCTCCGCCTGGTCTGGCTCCTCTTGGTCCTGATGGTCCTGGCATTGTTCTCCTCCTATATAAACATTTTTTAGTGTTTTGTTTTAATACACGGGATAATTTTACGATAAATGAGCCCAAAATACAATAGTTTTGTGAAAATATAAAGAATATGGAAATATAATCTTAAGAATGCTTGAATGTAAAATTTGAATGTGATATATTTACATGGAAAAATATAAAGGAGGTATTTCTACTATGAAGAAATACATTGCGGAGTTTGTTGGTACATTCGTGCTTATAACAACCGGATGTGGTACTGCCATGACAGTAGGAGCTGATTCAGCTAACGGATGCGGATATCTGACAGTTGCATTTGCTTTCGGACTTGCGATCGTGGCTATGGCGTACAGCATCGGCAACATTTCAGGTTGCCATGTAAATCCTGCAGTTTCGCTTGCCATGTTAATCAACGGTAAGCTCAGTGCTAAGGATTTCGTTGGTTATGTAATTGCACAGGTTTTAGGAGCTACTCTTGGCTCCCTCGTTCTCTATCTGGTATTCTATCAGATTGGCGGAATGACAGACGCTACAGGCGGTCTCGCATCAAGCGGCGCCGGCGCCATCGTCACCAAGAATAAGGAGATCGTAGCTCTCATCATGGAGTGTGTTCTCACATTCATATTCCTCATGGCCATCCTTGGTGTTACATCTGATAAGGCCGGACACGGCTCATTTGGCGGCATCGTTATCGGTCTGTCACTCACACTTGTGCATATCTTAGGTATCGGCACATCAGGCGCAGGCATCAACCCTGCAAGATCACTTGGACCTGCTATCATCGCAGCGGCAACAGGTGTCACAACAGACGCTATCGCAGTTGTCTGGGTTTACATCGTAGGACCTCTCGCAGGTGCAGCTCTCGCAGCGCTCTGCTACAGATTCCTCGAGAAGGAGAACAAGTAATAGACATTAGTTAGCCCCGGGCCTAAGGGCCAGGGGCTATTTTTATAGGAGCAATTATGGTAAGAGATACTGGCAAATACAAGATGGACATGTGCACGGGAGCGCTGCTTCCCAAGATTCTCATGTTCACATTTCCACTAATGTTTTCGAGCATTCTGCAGCTGCTGTTCAACGCTGCGGATATAGTTGTCGTGGGCAAATTTGCCGGCGATACCGCGCTCGCTGCGGTGGGCTGCACGTCATCTCTTATCAACCTTATCACCAACCTTTTCATAGGTTTAAGCGTGGGAGCTAACGTCCTCGCCGCCAGATTTTTTGCGGCTAAACGGGAGGACGAGTTATCTGCCACTGTGCACACGTCCATTTTGGTCAGTGTTGTCTGCGGAGTAGTTCTGGCAGTCGTCGGATGTTTTGGCGCATACACCTTCCTTTCGTGGATGGGAACGCCTGAGAATGTGCACGCCCTGGCCACCACATATCTTCGCATATATTTCCTTGGCATGCCGGCCATGATGCTCTACAACTACGGTGCCAGCATTCTGAGGGCGGTGGGCGACACCAGAAGACCGCTCTACTACCTGCTGTTTGCAGGCGTTATAAATGTTTTGCTAAACCTCTTCTTCGTGATTGTTTTGAAGCTCAGCGTAGCCGGCGTGGCTCTTGCGACCGTCATATCGCAGTGCGTCTCAGCATTTCTTGTCATAAGATGTCTTATGGGGGAACGCGACGGCTTAAGACTGGAGATTAATAAGCTCAGGATTGATCCGGGCAAGCTTAAGCAGCTCATACAGATAGGGCTTCCGGCGGGAGTTCAGGGCGTGCTCTTCTCACTGTCAAATGTTATAATTCAGGCGAGCGTCAACTCTTTTGGCGACACGATAATTGCGGGCAACTCCGCCGCGGCTAACATCGAGGGCTTCGTCTGGGTGTCCATGAATGCATTTTCACAGGCGTCCATGGCGTTTACCAGCCAGAACTACGGCGCCGGCAAACAGGAGAGAATCAACAAAACTCTGTGGGTGAGCGAGCTGTGCGTAATCGTCACGGGAGTGGTGCTTGGAAACCTGGTGGTTTTGCTTGCAGGACCGCTTCTCTATATCTACACGGACAGCGCGGATGTTGTGGCCGCGGGAGTTGACAGACTGAATGTGATCTGTAAAACCTATGCTCTGTGCGGAATGATGGATGTGTGCGTGGGAGCGCTAAGAGGCATAGGCTACTCCATAATGCCTACGATAGTGACGCTTATAGGAGTTTGCGGACTCAGACTTATATGGATATTCACGGCGTTTCAGACGCCCAGGTTTCACACCACCACATGGCTGTTTATCACATATCCGGCCAGCTGGTTTATAACATTTGTCGTGCTTCTGATAGTGTTCATAATTATCAGGCGAAGGCAGCTTCGGGGGGGTATTGGATGATACTGTATGTCTGCGCCCTCTACTGTGAGGCGAAACCATATATTTTAAAATACGATATGAAGCGCGTGGCCGATTTTAGGCACTACCAGCTGTTTGAGGGAGATGATGTGAGGCTTCTGCTCACAGGCGTCGGCGCGTTTAGTGCAGCCTGTGCCCTGACAGAGGCGCTTAGCACATATCACGACATAGATTTTGTGGCAAATGTTGGAAGCGCGGGCGCTGTGGGGGACTATAGCGGCCTCTACAGAATCGACGCCATAAGAGGGGATGCGGGGGATGTATTTCCGGACGTGTATGTGTCAAAGCTTAGAAGCGCATCCCTTAAAACCGTGGCGAAGCAGTCCCTGTCAGGCGAGGACGGTTTGGTGGACATGGAGGCCTTGGGCATATACATGGCAGGAAAACATTTCCTTAGATCAAGCGACATGGTTTTTGTGAAGTTTGTAAGCGATAATGTGGCAGATGATGTAAAGCCTGACGCGAAGGAGATAGAGAGACTGAGCGGATTGTATCTGGAGGATGTGATCCGCGAGGTGATAGATTCCAGGGCATATGTCGACGCCGTTGGCAGCGCCGATAGGCAGGCGCTGGAGGTTTTTGACAAACTAAAAAACTGTGCGCAGGGGCTTACCCTAAACCATCCGCTAAGCCAGAGCATGGAGCGCGAGCTCATGGCGGTTTTGAGGGGAATAGCCTGCACGGGCAGGGCAGAAGATGCTGTTAGTGTAATGGACGAATACGCAGCGCTCCCCGCAGTTGGCACCAAAAATGCTGACAGAAAAAACTACGCGCATTTCCTGGATTCCCTTAAAAAACTCGCATATGCGGGGGATGAGAAGGGTGCTATAAATGAGGCTCATGCAGGAGCATTTACAAGAATATATGTGGAGAAGGGTGTAGAAGACATAGAGCTTACCCGAAAAATCACAGAAAAACTTAAAAACAGCCGCGTTGTTGGCATCACAAACTACAAGGAAGTGTTTAACAGAAGCGGCCAGAACTACAGGGCACAGAAGACAAGCCCATCCCTCATACTTGCAAAAAAGCCGGCGGCTGAGGAGGGGGGATACATGTACAGAGGGGCGCCCGTGTGCCAGGATTTTGGCAACGCCAACTTCTACTATGTGTCCATGATCAAAAACTGTGTTTTTGACTGCGAATACTGCTATCTCGCGGGGATGTACCCCGGCGCCAACATAGTCGCATTTGTCAATGTAAACGACTATTTTGATGCAATCGCAGGGGAACTTCTGGAGAAGGAGCTGTATCTGTGCGTGTCATTTGACACGGATATGTTAGCCCTTGAGAGCATATTGGGATATGGCAAAATGTGGTGTGAGTTTGCCACCTGTCATCCAAACTGCAAGGTGGAGATCAGGACTAAGTCAAATGCGGCCGCGTTTTTAAAGAGCATGGAGGGGGAGAATATCCCTGACAACGTGATCCTTGCATGGACGCTGTCGCCGACGCGCGTCATAGACAGATATGAGCACCACACGGCCTCGCTTGAGGCAAGGCTTGCGGCCATGAGGCGCGCCCACGAGCTTGGTTTTAAGATAAGGGCGTGTTTTGACCCTGCCATGTACATGGAAGGGTTTGAAGGCATATATGAAGAGCTTATGTCGAGGGTTTTTGAGGCGGTTAAGCCGGAGTGGCTTGAAGATGCCAGCATCGGAGCGTTCAGGATGGGCAGGGATTACCTCAAAAATGCCAGACAGAACAGGGGTATGTGCGCACCGCTCTTAAAACCCTATGAGCTTAAGGACGGCGTGTATTCGTATCCCGAAGAGGTGATACATTTTATGACGGATGTGCTAAGGCGTGAGCTCACAAAATACATAGACGAAGGTAAAATATTTAGTTGGGAAGAATGATGGAAAAAGCGATATTAGTAGGACTGTGGCTTGACGAAAACGACCATTTTGAGCACTCCATGGATGAGCTTAGGGAGCTGGCGAAGGCCTGCGATTTCGAGGTCGTGGGGGAGACTACGCAGAAGGCACCAGGGGTCAGCAAAGCATTTTACATAGGCTCGGGCAAGGTGGAGGAGGTGAAGTTTCTCGCCAAAAACACAGAGGCCGACATAGTTATATTTGACAACGCGCTCTCGCCCATGCAGCTTAGAAACTTAAACAACGCCATCGACGTGCCCATAATGGACAGGACGACGCTGATACTTGAGATATTTTCAAGGCGCGCGAGGACCCGCGAGGCCAGACTTCAGGTGGATGTGGCGGCGCTTCAGTACGCGCTTCCGAGGCTAGTGGGACTGCACGATGCCCTGAGCCGTCAGGGAGGCACCAGCGGCGCCATGTCAAACAGGGGCTCGGGCGAGAAGAAGATTGAGCTTGACAGAAGGCATATCGAGCAGAGGCTTGCAACCCTCAGGCGCGAGCTTAAGGATGTGGCGCTTGACCGCCAGGTTCAGAGGGCTAAGAGGCAGAGAAGCTCCATACCCCTTGTAGGGCTTGTGGGCTACACAAATGCCGGCAAATCAAGCATTATGAACGCGCTTGTAAGTAAGTTTGAGGGGCCTGAGGAGAAGCAGGTTTTCGAGGAGGATATGCTGTTTGCGACCCTTGAGACCACGGTCAGGAAGCTTGAGAGCGAGGATGGCAAGGACTTCTTGCTGTCTGACACTGTTGGATTTATCGACGAGCTTCCCCACAACCTGGTGGAGGCGTTTAAGTCCACTCTCGAGGAGGTCTGCGAGGCGGATCTGTTGCTCCACGTGATAGACTTTTCGGACGAGCACCGCGACAGACACATTAAAGTCACGGAGCACACCCTTAAGGAGCTTGGCGCCGGGGACGTGCCCGTTCTGAGGGTTTATAATAAGCTTGATAAGGTGGACGGCGGCATATATCCTGTGAAGAGCGACACAGGCGTCTACATATGCGCGAAGGATGCGGCAAGCATTGACCTGTTGACAGAGGCCATATATGATAAGCTGTTTGGCGACAGAAAAACCTACGACCTAATCATCCCCTACGACAGGGGTGATGTTGTAAATGTTTTGAGCGAGCAGGCGCAGGTTCTCTTCACGGAGTACTTAGGGGAGGGCACAAGCCTTCGCGTCTGCATGAACGACGAGCTGGCAGGCAGATACAGGCAGTATATTGTAAATGTCTGCAGCTAAAACAGATGTAAGAATGATTTAAGTTGAAAAAACCTGCCTTTTATGTAAAACTAGTGGCAGAGATTATAATAATACGGAGGTATGATATGAAGATTGCATTGATCAACGAGAACAGTCAGGCTGCGAAGAACGCGGTTATCGAGAAGGCTCTTAAGAAGGTTGTGGAGCCCATGGGACACGAGGTTTTTAACTACGGAATGTACGTTGCGGATGACGCATGCCAGCTCACATATGTGCAGATAGGAATACTGGCAGCAGTGTTACTCAACTCAGGCGCAGCTGACTATGTGATCACAGGCTGCGGCACAGGCGAGGGCGCCATGCTCGCATGCAACTCCTTCCCGGGCGTTATCTGTGGACATGTCGAGGACGCGCTTGACGCATACACATTTGCACAGATTAACGACGGCAACGCCATCGCCATTCCATTTGCCAAGGGCTTTGGCTGGGGCGGAGACTTAAACCTGGAGTACATCTTCGAGAAGCTCTTCTGCGAGGAGAGCGGACAGGGCTACCCAAGGGAGAGAGCGGTTCCTGAGAAGAGAAACAAGAGAATCCTGGATGACTTAAAGAAGGTCACCTACAGACCTCTCACAGATATCTTAAAAGACGCTGACGCAGAGCTTGTGAAGGGCGCGTTTGGCGGCGAGAAGTTTAAGGAGCTCTTCTTCGATAACTGTAAGGACGAGAAGATTGCAGAGGCAGTTAGAGCTATTCTTGCATAAAACTTGACAGGAGGCAGGGCATATGGTTTACTCAGAGGACTTGGAATTTCATTTGAAGATTAAGGCCGGGGATGTGGGCAGATATGTCCTGCTTCCCGGAGATCCAGGAAGATGTGAGAGCATCGCAAAATATTTTGACGACGCGAAGCTGGTGGCTTCTAACAGGGAGTACACCATCTACACGGGAAGCTTAAACGGCGAGAAGGTGAGCGTGTGCTCCACAGGCATCGGCGGGCCAAGTGCCGCCATCGCCATGGAGGAGTTGGCTCACGTGGGCGCCGACACATTTATAAGAGTTGGAACCTGCGGTGGAATGAAGACGGAAGTCATGGGAGGCGATGTGGTCATCGCGACAGGCGCCATAAGAGCCGAGGGAACGGGAAGGGAGTACCTCCCGATAGAGTTTCCGGCAGTGGCGGATTTTGACGTGGTTTCGGCGCTAAAAGAGGCTGCCATCAGGGAAAATAACCGCTACCATATAGGCGTTGTGCAGTGCAAGGACAGCTTCTACGGCCAGCACGACCCGCTAAGCATGGGCTGCGGCGAGGAGCTCAAATACAAGTGGGACGCGTGGATGAGGGGCGGCGCGCTTGGAAGCGAGATGGAGAGCGCAACTCTCATGATAGTTGCCGCGCTTCGAGGCCTCAGAATGGGCACTGTGCTCACGGTTTTTGCCAACCAGACCAGGCGCGAGCTGGGGCTTGACGACCCGAAGGATTACGACACCGACAGGGCTATAAGGACGGCAGTCACAGCTATGAGGATTCTTATTGAAAACGACAGGAGTAATGCATGAACATAATTGATTTATCCGGAATGTGGAGCTGCAGGCTCGACGCGGCGAAGAAGGGAGTTAAGGAAGGCTACTACAACCATCTCTATGATGATATGGTGGAGCTTCCGGGCACTACCTCGCAGGCCCACCTAGGACCTGTAAACATGAAACGTGAGACCGGATTCCTCACGGATGAATACGAATTTAGCGGCTGGGCGTGGTTTTCGAAGGACATAGTTTTGGACGATGAGAGCACCGGAAGACCTCTTCGCCTCTATCTTGAGAGAAGCAGGGTGACCAGAGTCTGGGTTGACGACGTGGAGGTCATGGCGGTGGGTCAGGACAGCTTAAATGCTCCCCACATCTACGATCTCACTGACTATGTGGACGACGCAGAGTTCAGACTGACCATTATGGTCAGCAACGTGGACTATCCCACCAAGGGCGGTCACATGACAAGCCCCGACACGCAGACCAACTGGAACGGCATCTGTGGCCGCATGGAGCTTCAGGTATGCGACGACGAATACCTTAAGAATGTGAGAGTTGACGCTGACGCAAAAACGGGCCACATAAGCCTTAAGATGGCATGGGAGAGCGTTGCGGACACGCCGGGAAGTCTGGGGCTGGAGTTTAAGATTGACACACTTACCCTAAGCACTGAGACAGTTGTGAGAGAGCCATTCGTGATTAAATGTGGCGATACCGCAACCGACACGCTGAGCGCCGGCATTATTTTAAAGCCTGGCGTCAACGAAAGAGAGCTGGATTTTTCTCTGGGCGAGGGAGTAAAACTCTGGAGCGAATACAATCCCGTGCTCTACGAGCTAAGCATTTACGGCAACGAGGGGACCTTCTACGCAAAGACATATTTTGGCTTCAGGGATATCACAACTGACGAGCACCATTTTTATGTAAATGGCGTGAAGACCTTCCTTAGAGGCAAACACGACGGAATGATTTTCCCTCTGACAGGTGCGGCGCCTACGGATGTAGAGAGCTGGGTCAGAGTGTTTAATATCGCCAAGAGCTACGGCATCAACCACTACAGATTCCACACATGCTGTCCTCCTGAGGCGGCATTTACTGCGGCAGATCTTGTGGGCATCTATCTAAGCCCCGAGCTTCCGTTTTGGGGAACCATCGCGGCGCCTGGCGAGGAGGGCTACAACGAGGAGGAGCAGGAGTACCTGATAGCCGAGGGCTTCAGGATGCTGGAGGTTTTCGGAAACCACCCCTCATACGCCTTCATGAGTCTGGGCAATGAGCTGTGGGGAAGCAGCGAGAGACTTAACGATATTCTGGCAGGCTACAGGGCGGTTGACAGCAGACACCTGTACACTCAGGGCTCTAACAACTTCCAGTTTGTGCCGTGTATTGTTGATAACGACGACTATTTTGTGGGCGTCAGGTTTGGCGACGGCAAGCTTATAAGAGGCTCGTACGCCATGTGCGACGCGCCACAGGGCTTCGTGCAGACTGACAAGCCATCCACAAACCACTCCTATGACGATGTATTCAAGCAGTTTGCGGGCGGGGACAGCTCCTCTGGCGAAGAGATAGAGATACAGTATGGCACGGGCACTAAGAAGGTTAAGGCAAATGCCGGCGGTTCCCTGGTGCTTAATAAGCCCGTGGTCTCACACGAGATAGGCCAGTACGGCGTGTACCCTGACTATAAGGAAATTAAGAAGTACACGGGAAGCCTAAAAGCCAGAAACCTGGAGATTTTTAAGGAGAGACTAGACGCTGCAGGCCTAACAGACATGGCCAATGACTTCTTCGTATACTCCGGAAAACTCGCGGTTGCCTGCTATAAGCTAGAGCTTGAGGCGGCCCACAGAAGCAGCATGATGGCGGGCTACCAGATACTTGACATACAGGATTTCTCAGGCCAGGGAACGGCTCTTGTGGGAATACTTGACGCCTTCA
The DNA here is from genome assembly GCA_024699325.1 of Lachnospiraceae bacterium. Classification (GTDB taxonomy): domain Bacteria; phylum Bacillota; class Clostridia; order Lachnospirales; family Lachnospiraceae; genus UBA4292. The sequence goes on from JAILPS010000014.1 coordinate 12,740, forward strand.
TGGACAGCAAGGGCTTAATCACCCCGAAGGAGTGGAGAGGATTTTGCTCTGACGCGGTTCTTATGGCGCAGTTTGAGGATTTTGTTCTGGAGGCCGGAAGCACATTTGACGCGAAAATTCTACTCTCAGCCTACAGGCCGTCCCTGCTTGACGAGGACAGCGTGCAGGTCAAATGGAGTCTCTATGAGAGGGGCAGAATTAGCGTCGACTACGACGAGGTGGACGAGATTCTGATAACCGGCGGAACTCTGGAGAAGAAGATAACTGAGCTTGGAGTTGTGGATTTTGGAAGCATAAGCGTCGCCATGCCGGAGCTCATACTTCCCGAGAGGCTTAAGCTGGTGCTTGAGATAACCTCAGAAAACATCGAGAATTCGTACGAGCTCTACGTTTTCCCTAAGAAGAATTCGTATGACATATACCCTGCTGACAGGGAAAATGTTGTGATTGCCCAGACGGTTGACGACGCGGTGCGCGCCCTACGCGCGGGCAAAAACACGGTTTTGTTTATCAGAACCGAGAAGGAATACATAGAGGGAACCTACTGCACGGACTTCTGGAACTACCCTATGTTTAAGGGAATATCAGACTGGATGAAGAAGCCGCGCCCTGTAGGAACCATGGGACTGTCAATTGACGGCTCCAGCCAGGCATTTTCACTATTCCCCTCAGAAAACTATTCCACACCGCAGTGGTACAACATTATCACAGGCGCCAGAATGCAGATACTTGACGGCGCGCCAATCGTGCCCATAGTGTCCGTGATTGACAATGTGGAGCGAAACCATAAGCTTGGATTTATGTGGGAGGCGAAGGTGGAGGACGCAAACCTCTTGGTTGTGGCGAGGCCCATAGGAGAGTTGGTGGCAACTCTTGAGGGAAAACAGTTAGTTAAGAGCGTTTTGTGCTACGCGGCCACCGAGGATTTTAATCCTCTCGGCACACTTAGCATGGCAGAGTTTAGAAAACTTGTATAGAATAAATAAGCCTCCGGATCGCTCCGGAGGCTTATTTGGTGTTATTTGTCATCTGGGATGGTGTTCATCTCTAGGTTGTCGTCCATATGCTTAAGCTGAAGGTTCAGTCTGGATATGGATTCCTTAATCTTCTTGCGGCTTGAGAGGGATTCCTTAAGCACTTCCTCATAGGTCTTGGCTGACTTATAATTAGCCCATGTAGCCTGATATTTGACGCTTGCCGGGTATTTGACAATGGCGAATACCAGAAATGCTACGGCAGCCACCACCATGATTATGAAGCCCGGAATGTAGATTGTCTGCGGCATGGATTCCTTGGCCATGATAATGAGGCACGAGCACAGTGCACAAAATGCTCCCAGTACCAGATAGACCATAACCTCCTGGCGCTTGGAATTCTGAGTCTTGATGACTTCCTGTGTGCGTCTGCTCTCCTCATCGAGCTTGACTAAGAGGCTCTCCTTGCGTCCTCTTAAATAGGTCAGCGGGCTGACCGTTTCGGTTGCGTTGCGTATAACTTCCATAATTCCTCCCAGTGTATCTATATTATCGTCGGTCATCCCTTCTGTGAAGTGGATGTTCCTTCTTTTTGTCGTACATTCTGTCGTCAGCCGTGCGGATAAGCGCGTCTATCGAGAAGTTGTCATCAGGTATCTCATAGGCGTATCCGAAGCTTGCGCTGACAGGGTATGGCTTAGGCGTGAGCTTACTTACCTTAGCTACATGCGCCTCAACCCTCCTGACGTAGTCAGAGGCCTCGCTCTCAGGGCTGTCACATAAAAATGCGACTGAGAATTCGTCACCGCCAAATCTCGCACATATGGCTCCGGGTGGAGCTTCGGCCTGCAGCGCCTCCGCCACTGTTTTGATGGCGTAATCGCCCTCCTGGTGGCTGAATGTGTCGTTTAAATACTTGAGACCGTTAAGGTCTATTGAAAATGCAACCAGATATCTGTCAGACGTGCGCCCCTGTGCAATCATATCATCTATGAGAGTGTAGAAGCCGCGGCGGTTATACAGGCTTGTGAGATAGTCATGCACAAACACCATCTGAAGGTCTGTAAGAGCCTTGCGCAGATGATACTGCGCATGTAAGAGCTCGAGCACCTGGTTGTAGTTTGAATTATATATCTGCAGATGTGTGAACTGATCAAAATCATCCGGCACAACAATAACCATATGTCCGACCACAATGTCCTGAAAATGAGCAGGAAGTATGAGAACTGTGTTGTTGTCCGAAAACAGTCGCTCAGGGTTTAGCATAAGAGCGCGCGTCTTCATGGTCTCAACTAGAGGATCCACAGTTTCGCCGTTTTGATAGTTGATTATCATCCTGGAGAACTCGCTGTATCTGCCGCTGTTTTTATCTGTCACATCGTCGTCTAAATAGTTGTCGCAGGCGTAGAAGGAGAACTCCTTAAGCTTGAGAAATGATGCGTAGCGCCCGAAGTTGATGGTTGGAATATCCGCAGTTTCAGCTGAGCTCGCCTTGGAAATCATGTTGCTCATAATCTCGTGGAACTCGTTGATGGAAATCATCTGCGAATACAGATCCATAACCCTGTCATTTGCGTTGGTCACGCGCTTGGGTTTACAGCCACATGACTGTGAAAACACCACATTGTCAGGTATTAAATAATCCTGCGGGCAGCTGTACATATCCCGCCCCTTCTTGACAATGGAGACTGCCACCTTCGCCGCATGCTCATAGTCAGTGGCGGCTGTGGTAAGTCTTGGAGTGTGATACCGCTCGGCGTCCACGCCGTCATAGCCTGTGACTATCACATCCTCGGGAACTTTTAAGCCGGCGTCCTCCAGACAGCTGCACACTGTCATGGCCATGGTGTCGTTGGCGCAGACTATGGCCTCCGGGACCTCGCCCTTAGACAACATCTCTCTCATGGCATCCTGTGTAGGCCACTGCCAGAAGTCTCCGTAATATATTCTGTCTTCCTCGACGGGAATGTTATGCTCCTCTAAAACCTTCTTGTATGAGGCTATTCTCGCATCTGAGTATTCGTTGTTTCGCATGCCCGCCATGAAGTTGATTCTTCTGCAACCGTGGTGCTCCACAACATGTCTCACGATGGTCTCCAAGCTGTTCGCATACGTGAAGCGTATGTTGTGGCAGCCAGGAAGTGGATCATCGATGGAGATTACCGGAATGTGGTGCGAGAGCGCCTCGTTTGCAAGCCTCATGGTAACATCGCCGATTTTGATGGTTCTCGTGGCGATTATCAGGGCATCTAACTTGTCATAGGGGATGAGGGAGTAAACCGCCTCCTCGCCCTTGTCGTAGGCATCTCTTCGGTAGAGGTCTGTAAATGAGCTGAAAACAAGCAGATTGAAGCCGGAAGCCTTAAGCTCCCTCTGAAGATAGTGTAGAATTTTCTGCTCTGCCTCGCCGTTTAGATGGGCGATAACCAGCCCGACTATATGTCTGCCGCCGATGTTTAATTCTTCTACCATATAAACACCCCAATACAAACAAGAAACTACCGTATGAAAAACTATTACAATAATTGGATTATAAACTATAATGAAAAAAAGTGCAACTAATATGTCTTTACTGCAAGGATTATTTAGTATAAAATAGGGCATATTATTTGAGTTGTTTTAGAGGTTTTATATGGCTGTTATATATATTTATAAAAATCTTATATCTGAAAATCCTGATTATTCCTCACAGCACCAGGCGGGAGTGGCGTTAAGCGCATACATAAGGCAAAGTTTAGGTATGAGCTACACAAATATCTCCCACAGCGGGCGCTATGTGCTGATAATCGGAGGTGACTGCAGGGTGGGCGTTGACGTGGAGCTAAGAGGCCGCGAGGTGAGCCCTCAGGCGGTTTTAAGGTCGCTTTCAGAGGGCGAGAGAGACAGGTGCAGGGAGGGAGAATTCCTGCGCTACTGGACACTTAAGGAGGCCTACGGCAAATGCATGGGAGTTGGGCTCTTATACGACTACAGGGGCACGGATTTCCTGATAGAACACGGGGCCGATGAACTTAGAAGGGTTGAGGGCAGGGATAAGAACTACTCCTATGTCAACTATTTCGGGCCTGAGATTGTGTTTAGCGCATGCTCAGAAAATGCCGGGGAGAGTTTTAGCGTGTGTCAAATCATTGACGGGGAGACGGACGGGGAGTTTGCATTAAAACCCTGGCCTGAAACCTGAAATATTTGGCGCGACTAAAATGAAACCGAAACGAAAACGTTTAACGTTTAATGAACGTTAAAACAATTAAGGTATTATCAACATAAAACATGTAATAAAATTGTCACAAATCACGATTTTGATTTCAAAGTCCTTTTGATATATGAATTTGAGACATTTTGTGCTATCCTTTTATAAGAATTTTAGAGTTTGTTTAGTTTTAATTGATACTAAAACAAAACGTGTTTAAGGAGGACAACAAAATGTTTATTAAAAAGTTGGCAGCCTGTGCGGCGGCTGCTACACTGACACTTGCCATAGGCGTTGCGGCTATGGCTGACAGCTATTCATACACTCAGTATACATGGTGGAGTGCGTGGACACCATCCTTCGAGCTTGCAGACGGAGAGACACTCGAGTTTACAGGTTCATCAAGCTACAATGTGTCCAACGATCAGAGTTCTGAGCCTGGTTTGAAGAACTGGAAGGGCATCAACACAGTTTTGTGTAATGTTCAGACTGACGGTACGACAGTACCTTCTGCTGATAATTTCACAGGCTATGCAGAGTACGGCGCCTACAGAGTTGACAACTTCGGCTGGGGAAGCTGCTACGACAGCTCTAATAACGAGAGCAACTGGAACTGGGACACATATGCTGATATGATTGCCGACTGTACCTACACATTTACAATATCAAGAAGCGGCAATGTTGTGACTGAGGTCATCAACATCACAGGCACTAACGGAAGCAGCGGATACCAGAAGTACGTGAGCACATGTACAGATTCTTCCATCTATGTATTCTTCACAGCTGATGCCGGAGTTACATGGAATATTACAGAGGCTGTAGAGGAGACCACAACAGAGGCTGAGACAACCACCGAGGAGGAGACAACCACTGAGGAGGCTACAACAGAAGAGGTTACCACAGCAGCAGATGATACCACAGCGGCAGATGATACCACAGCAGCTGATGAGACGACCGAGGCTGAGACCACAACAGAGGAAGAGGCAACAACCGAGGCTGAGACTACCACTTCAGGCTCAACTGATGCGGCAAATACAGCCGGCTCCATCCCTGCACTTCCTATAATTCTGTTTATGGGAGCGGCTCTTGGAGCACTTGCTTTCGTATCTAAGAAGAACAACTAACTACCATGACTATATGACGAGGCCCGACGCTTAGCGCCGGGCTTTGTCTATTTTGGTCAAATATTCAGTCTCTATGTTTCAAAAGTGTTACACATAGTTTAAATATCAAATATGCTCTTGAAAATGAAAAATTTAATGATAAAATAACCATATGTTGTAGTGGAAGGGTCTATGCTGACCTTTTGACGACATGAAGGAGACTATTATGAAAAGATTGATTAAGGTGATTACAGCGTCAACGCTTCTGTCACTTTCCATGGCTGCAACGGCATTTGCCACGGATAGCGAAGGCGGAGTTGTTATAATCAACCCGGGCGAGGAGACAACTGCAGTTGACATATCTGTTGACGAGGACCAGATTATCCAGGAGGGTATTTATTTTGGCGATGTCGCTGTCGGAGGAATGACAGTGGACGAGGCCAGAAAGGTTATCGCTGAATATGTTGCCAAGGTCGGAGAGATGAACATCAGACTCTCCACAGAGACAGGCTACGAGGAGTTGCCGGTTTCTGAACTGAACCCTGTATGTAACAACGAGGAGGAGATGTTAGCCACAGCGGTCGGCGTTAAGCATGTCGGAAGCCTCATCTCACAGTACAAGCAGGCTAAGGATCTGGAGTGCAACAGCTTATACATCGACTATGACATAGCATTTTCTATGGATAATGTTATGGACTTCCTGGTTGAGCATTCAGAGGCCTTCGAGACAGAGCCTGTGAACGCTTCCGTTAAGCTCAATGAGGACGGAACGTTTAAGGTCATCGAGGCTATCAACGGCTTCACATTAGACTATGATAAGACATATGACGCTATCAAGGATGTCATCAAGAACTGTGACACATCCCTTGAGTATCTGACATGCCAGGTTGAGGGAACAACCACTGAGCCACAGTACGGCACAGAGATTTTTGAGGGCTTCGGAGATCTTCTCGGAGAGGCCAGCACGGAGTACAGATGCACCGGCGAGATGGAGAACAGAGCTATTAACGTAAGGACAGCCATCACGCGTATCAACGGAACGGTTTTATATCCGGGACAGCAGTTCTCATACTGCAGCGCAGTTCAGCCGTTCACAATTGAGGGCGGGTACGTTCTCGCGGGAACATACACTTCAACAGGCGTTGAGGATGACTTAGGCGGCGGTATCTGCCAGGTTTCAACAACACTTTACGACGCGTGCCTGTGGTCAGAGCTTCAGATTGACTTCAGACGTCCTCACTCTAAGACAGTTGACTATGTTCCATATTCCATGGACGCCATGGTTTATGTCAAGGGCAATCAGGACTATAAGTTCACCAACAACACAGATCACGCCATCTACATTCAGTATTACTACACAACCATCTCTGACAGCAAGGAGAAGATGACATGTAAGATTTATGGAACGGAGTACAGACCTGAGAACCGCACCATCGACTACATTTCATACACGGACAGCACATCGACCACTGATCCTCCATACCTTATCACATATGATGAGGAACTCGATCCATTCCCAACCTATGAGAAGGATGAGCCTAATTACTTCTACTATATACAGGCGCATATCGGAGCCAAGTCCCACCTCGATAAGGTTGTATATGTTGACGGCGTTGTCGTGTCAACCACAACCATCAGCAGGGACAGCTACAAGCCTATGCAGGGTGTGTTCACAATCCATCCTGACACGACTATCAAGACGCTCGGTCTTGACGAGATTTTGGGTATCGCAGGTCTTCAGTTCTACTTCCCTGAGGAGTTGACAACTGAGGAGGAGACAACCACTCCTGAGGAGACGACGACGGTTTCTGAGACAACCACAACCCAGGCGGAGACCACCACGGTGGCGGAGACAACCACCACGGCTCCTGCGACTGAGCCGGCTACGGACCCGGCAACTGACCCGGCTACGGACCCGGCAACTGATCCGGCCACAGAGGGAAATGCTGGCGAATAGAATTATCGAGACAGGTCATGCAGACCTGTCTCGTTTTACATCATAGAAGTCTGAATCTGATGATGTGTAAGTTTTTTATAAAAGTGCTTGCAATTTTAAAACTGTTATGCTAAACTCTCCTTTGTTTGACATACACGGTGACATAGCCAAGCGGTAAGGCGTGGGTCTGCAACACCCTGATCCCCGGTTCAAATCCGGGTGTCACCTCTAGAAGAACTCGGAGATTCTCCGGGTTCTTTTTCGCATAAGTAGTTTAATCAAGCATATTAGGATATAGGAGAATAATATGTCATTAGAAGATTACAAGAAGGCCCAGAAGATGGCTATCAGAGAATACCACAGCAGGGTGGCAAACGGCAAATACCCCTATCTGCCGGCCCTCATGGATGACATTCTTCCCCAGGGTGAGGCCCTAAGGAAGGTGAATCTCGGCCTTGTGGATATTCCTCTCGACAGAATAGTTGGAACATATACGGCGGGAAGGCAGAATGCATTTGCAGCTAACTTCATGCCTCTTTTAGATGCCAACACGGAGTTCTCCGTGAAGTGGATTTCTCTGTGCGAGGCGCATGTGAGCGAGGGCATTCACGATTCTATAATTGCCTACGAATATATGAATTACTTCTATGTTCAGGAGGGCAATAAGCGCGTGAGCGTGCTTAAATACTTCGAATCCGACAGTTTCCCGGGAACTGTCGTCAGAATCATGCCTGCCAAAAGTGATGACGTGAAGGTCAGGATCTACTACGAGTTTGTGGACTTCTATGAGCACAGCCAGGTGAACTACATAGAGTTTAGCCAGCCTGGCCGCTATGCGAAGCTCTTAGACCTCTTAGGCATGAAGCCGGATCACGACTGGACTGACATAGATAAGGAGACCTTCTACTCTGTATACCACAGGTTTAAGGGCGCATTTTTGGCAAGAGGCGGCGGCAAGCTCCCCATGACTGTGGCGGACGCCCTGCTCTCTTACATAGAGGTTATGGGCTACGACGATGTGAAGAATAAGCTTCCCGGGGAGATCCGGGAGGATTTGGGACTTATCTGGAGCGAGTTCGTCATCATGAACCAGGAGACCCCTGTGGAGCACCAGCTAGAGCCCAAGGCGCCGTCAAGCGCATCCATAATAACCAAGATTATCACGCCGCTTCCGAAGGTTTTGAAGGTGGCATTCATACACGACAAGTCGCCTCTCACCTCCGCGTGGACATACCAGCATGAGCTCGGAAGGGCGCATATCGCCACCACATTTAAAGAGAAGATTGAGACCAGCACCTACAACGATGCGCTCTCAGGCGGCAACCCGACAGATGTGATCGAGAGGGCCATAGAGGACGGCAACAAGGTTATATTTACCACCACGCCACAGCTCGGCGCAGCGAGCCTGAAGGCGGCTGCAGCCCACCCTGACGTGAGCATCTATAACTGTTCGCTTAACTACTCGCACAGCCTGATTAAGACGTATTACGCCAGACTGTACGAGGCGAAGTTTCTGACAGGCGTTATCGCCGGAGCATTGGCTGACCACAACGAGATCGGCTATGTTGCGGACTATCCGATATTTGGAACCACAGCGGATGTCAATGCATTTGCAATAGGAGCGTCCATGTCAAACCCCAGAGCTAAGATTAAACTCAAATGGTCAGCGCTTGCGGGAAGCGACCCTGTGAACGAATTCAGGCGCGAGAAGGTTGGCGTCGTCATGGGACAAAACCTGGTCAGACGTGACAACATCCGCAAGGAGTACGGTCTGTTCACGCTCGACAATAGCGGTGTGACCAATGTTGCGCTCTCGCTGTTTGACTGGGGCAAATTCTATGAGAGAATCATAGACGGAGTGTTTAAGTCCGGAACCATCAAGGAGGACACCTCCGACGCCAAGAAGTCCTTAAACTACTGGTGGGGACTCGACGCGGGCGTTGTGGACTGTGTGTGCTCGCTTAAGCTCAGTTTGGGAACCAGGAAGCTTCTAGACCTTCTCAGACAGAATATTACAAGCGGTGTGTTCAGCCCGTTTGAGGGCGAGATTATTGCCCAGAACGGCGTGGTTATAAACCGCGAGGGCAGACTGACGCCTGAGCAGATGGTGTCAATGGACTGGCTGTGTGAAAACGTAGAAGGGGAGATACCGGCAATCGAGGATCTGAGACCTGACGCGAGACCTGTTGTCTGGCTTCAGGGTATTGCTCCGGCCGAGAAGACTTCGCTGGGAGAAAACAAATGAAAGTTTTAGCCGTCGCCGACGTTGAATCGAAGGCACTATGGGATTATTTTGAGCAGAGTAAGCTGGACGGCATAGATCTTATAATATCCTGTGGGGATTTAAATCCCCACTATCTGTCGTTTCTCGCGACATTTACGAAGGCGCCCGTGATATATGTCCACGGAAACCACGACGCGAGATATGAGGTGGAGGGACCGGACGGCTGCGTCTGCATAGAGGACAGAATATTTGTGTACAGGGGCGTGAGATTCTTAGGCCTCGGGGGTTCTATGCGCTATAAGCCGGGACCCTACCAGTACACCGAGCGCCAGATGGCGGCCAGAATCAGGAAGATGTGGCCCAAAATCATCAGAAGAAGAGGATTTGACGTGCTGGTTGCCCACTCCCCGGCCTACAAGATAGGCGATGCGGACGATCTGCCCCACACAGGCTATCAGTGCTTCGTCAAACTCTTAGACAGATACAAGCCGCAGTTCTTCCTTCACGGCCATGTGCACGCAACCTACGGCGGCAACTACAAGCGGGAGAGAAACTATAAGGACCATACAACCATAATCAACGCCTATGAGCGCTTTGTGTTTGAAATACCCGACGGCGACGCGGAGGAGGATTTATACACAAGGTACAAGAAGTGGCGCTGGGAACATTTTAGAAGATAGAATATGAGAACATAAAACGGGCAATCCTGATCTTAAGAGACCGGGATTGCCCGTTTTCATGTTATTTAGTTGTAAGTCTCGAAATATGTTTTATGAGCACCGAGATGGTTCCGTCCTCGTTTTCGATGAATTCCACATCCTCACCCTGTGTGTACTGCTCCATGGGGATGTTAATCTCTATGCCTGAGTCGGTCACTAAAAACTGCTTCTCAAGCTTCTTAACCGTGGTGGTGGCCTTCGGGCGTATCTCCTCGTTTTCTATGTGGTATTTGCTGATCTCCTCCGTGAGCCTCTGTCTGGCCTCTGGGTTTGCAGGGTATATCTTCTCCGGAAGCTCTGCGATCACGATGGCGCCGTCGTCACTTAGCTCCTCCTTGAGCACCTGCTTGACCTCCAGATCCTTCTTGAAATCCTCCGGATAGAACTCCTCGTTGACCTTCTCCATGGCCTTCGTCACGATGTTCATCTTGGCCTTCTCGTGGACCTTGCCGTGGCAGCCGAAATACATTTTGGAGAGATAATAGTCCTTCTTGCCGTCGATGTCCACCTTCTTCTCGGCGAGGCGGATAGTGTAATCGGCAAGGTTTATAAGCGCGCCCTCAGAAGGCTTAGAGCTGCCTCCAGGAAGAATTCCTGCCTGGCGCTTCACGGTGTTTGCAACACCTCCCTCGTCGCTTACAGAGGAGTGCACAAATGCTGTTTTGTAGCCCATCTTTATGATGGCCAGATGAATAACTCCCTCAATCTGGCATGTGGCGAAGAAGAGGTCGCCGTCAGGGATGGCGGCATTTGCCATCATGAGCTTAAACATTTCCTCGCTCGCAGCCTGACTGAATGCTGTCAGATCCCCCTCGCCGAAACCGTAGAGCGCCTTAAAAAACTCTGAATTCTCCTCGTCAAAAACGCAGTCCTTCACGTCGTCGTCGCAGGTCAGGTGATAAATCTGTCCCCTTAACATATCTGTTATGTCGCTCGTGAGCTCGTGCACGTAGTCGCTCTTAATCGGCCCCTCGGCCGTTGTATCTAAAATGTGGAATATCACATTCCTGATGATTATGTCGTTTTTTTCCATATCTACCTCCGTATGCCAATAGATAATACCATATATTGTGGATAAAATCAAAGAAATTACAACATTTTCTTTGACAACAGATAACTGTGATGCTATCCTTATGTAGTAAAATTATGTTCTTAAGGGGCAAACATGAAGAAAAATTTTTTGGCGGCTATTTTGTTAACCGCCGGTGTTTTAGTTAACGGATGTGCGCTTAGATCCGCTGTGGCTGATATCGCGACCACGGCAGATACGATGACTTCAACACAGGTAGAAACTACACAGGACGAGACCACACAGGAAGCGACAACGAAGGCACCTGTTGTTTTAGAAGATTTAGTATTTGTCAATCAAAGTGTCACGGTTAAGTACGGCGAGACTGTAAACCTTGCGTCTAAGCTTAGGACTGTTCCTGAGGATTCTGAGGTTTTTGAGCCCATCACGTGGGAGTCATCTGACGAGTCGGTCGCGACAGTCGACGGGGCGGGCACGGTAACTCCCGTGTCATCGGGAAGCGCCTGTGTCTACGCGAGAAGCGGCGACATAGAGGCAGCGATCCTTGTAAATGTCTATGTGGAGCTGACAGGCGTGTCAGCAAATGATGCGCAGGTAAACTACTCTGAGGAGGCGGTCTACGCCCTCGAGTGGAGCCTTCTTCCCGCACAGCCGACCACACACTATAAGCCAATATTTACCTCAAGCGACGAGAGCGTGCTAACAGTCGACGCTGACGGCAATATCTACACGAAGGGCTTGGGACAGGCGCAGGTTCGCGTGAAGGCAGGCTCCTACGAGGCGGTTGCAAACATTAATGTAAACCTCCACGCCACCGACATCGTGCTGAACACAGAGTATATAGAGATGTATAGGGGAACCGCAGCCCAGTTAGCCACGGCGCTCTTCCCGGCTAACACCACGGACACCTTAGGTGAGGTGACATTTACAAGTGCAGATGAAAATATCGCTGTTGTTGGCGCCGACGGCGTCGTGACGGCGGTCTCATCGGGTACCACAACCATCACCGTGAGCGCAAATGGCTTCTCAAAACAGTGTACCATCTTCGTGCCTGTGGAGCTTAGCGGCATATCCTATGCGGAACCATCCATAGTGCTTATAAAGGGCGCGCAGGGACAGGGAACCATAGTGGCAAGCCCCGCCGACTGTAACGAGCAGTACACGTTGCTATACGCAAGCGACAACCCGGCTGTTGCATCAGTGGACGCCAACGGCGTCATCACAGCGGTTGGCGCAGGCACCTGCAACATAGTAGCAGCGGCCAAGGATTTCACAACATTTACAACAGTCACGGTTCTCTCCCCTCTGCAGGGCATATATTTAAACTACTCAGACGTGACCATATACACGGGAAACCTTCTCCAGCTTGGCGTGGGCTTCCTGCCCGCAGACACCACGGATGACAGAACCATCACCTGGGCAAGCTCAGATCCTAATGTGGCAACCGTGGACGCAAACGGCTTGGTGAAGGGCATCAGCCGCGGCTCATGCATTATCGGGGCCTACTGCGGCGGCGCATATGCGGGCTGCACTGTCAATGTCTTCCCGCAGGCTGGTCTGTCCACGCCAAATGCGGCCGGCAACTATGTTGTCGTTTTGGACCCTGGCCACGGCGGCGGTGACGGCGGGGCTGTCAGCGCATTTACAGGTGCCCTCGAGAAGAACCTGAACCTCATGGTGGCTCTATACTGCCGCGAGTACCTCCTGACCCACTACAGCAACGTGGAGGTCTACATGACCAGGGAGGGCGACTACAGATTCTACGAAAACAACAGGACGGCGGACCTCACTGCCCGTGTAAATGTGGGCCTGAATGTGGGCGCCAACATTTTCGTGTCCTTCCACTTTAACAGTGCAGGCAATGGCGCTGGCGGCTCCATGGTCCTCATTTCCAAGCAGGCCAATGTCTACAACCAGTGTGCGGCGCTTGGCAATAACATCCTGGTTCAGCTTGCCGGCCTCGGCATCAGAAGTAACGGCCTCGTCATGAGGAATTCTGACTCCAACCCGGCCCTCGACTACTACTTCATCAATCGCCAGTGTGCGGCGTACGGTCTGCCGGGCATCATCATCGAGCACTGTTTTCTCGACTGTGCCTGCGACGTGCCCTTCTACGACGGTGCTGACGACTACGTCCGCCTCGGCTACGCCGACGCCATCGGCATCGCCAACTACCTGGGCCTTGCCGCCAAATAACCATTCCAGGGACCGGACTTGCGGTCCCTGTTTTTGTGCCAGGTTGTATTGGGAGCGCCTTGGCGAGACGGACGGAGCGGAGGAAAACATTTTTGGGAGCGGCCGTGGGCTTGATGAGGCGTCTACTAGAGAAAACTTAGGAGGGCCAAGGAGCCCCAAAAGAAAACGTGGCGGGAGTGAAAAAAGTGCTTGCAATTTTGGCGGTCTTCTGATAAAATGGGACTTCGTGACATAGTATCAATCCTTGCTTCTCACATGATGGGAGGCCAGAGACCAAAAGGAGGTAAAGACGCATGAACAAGTACGAATTAGTTGTTGTTTTAAGCGCACAGATCGAGGACGATCAGAGAGCAGCTGCACTGGAGAAGGTGCAGAACTACGTTACACGCTACGGCGGAGTTATTGAGAACGTAGATGACTGGGGTAAGAAGAGATTAGCTTACGAAATCCAGAAGCAGAAGGAAGCTTTCTATTATGTCGTTAACTTCGAGGCTGCACCAGACGTTCCAGCTAAGGCAGAGGATAGAATTCGCCTTATGGAGTCAGTACTTCGTTTCCTTATCGTTAAGAAGGAAGCTTAATAGACAAGCAGATTAGCCCGTCGCCATTGCGGGTGTTTAGCATAGTGGATATGCAGATTGGAGAAAATGATGAACAAAGTGATTTTAGTAGGCAGACTTACAAGAGACCCAAATGTAACTTATACACAGGGCGATAACGCTATGGCAGTTGCAAGATTTACAGTTGCAGTTGACAGAAGAGTAAGACGCGATGCTAATAACGGCGAGCCGACAGCAGATTTTATCGGTTGTGTAGCCTTTGCAAGACAGGGTGAGTTCGCTGAGAAGTATCTTCATCAGGGAACCAAGGTAGTTTTAGAAGGTCGCATTCAGACCGGAAGCTACACAAATAAGGACGGACAGCGCGTGTACACAACAGACGTTGTGGCTGAGAACATTGAGTTCGCAGAGAGCAAGGCAGCTGCCGCTAACAATGGTGGATATGGAAACGGCGGTGGCTATCAGCAGCCGTCTAGACCAAACCCTGAGAACGCCTCTACAGACGGATTTATGAATATTCCGGACGGTGTTGAGGACGAGGGATTACCGTTTAATTAGGGTATATGATACACCGCTTGGTGTGTCAGGAAGGAGGACGTAATGGCTTTTAATAAGACCGATAAGGCAGATAATTTCAAGTTTAAGAGAAATAATATGCGCAGAAAGAAGAAGGTTTGTGTTTTCTGTGGCGCAGATAACGTTATTGATTATAAGGATGCAGCTAAGTTAAAGAGATATATCTCAGAGAGAGGTAAGATCCTTCCTAGAAGAATCACCGGAACATGCGCTAAGCATCAGAGAGCTCTTACACTTGCAATCAAGAGAGCAAGACACGTTGCAATCTTACCATTCACAGTAGAGTAATTGCAGATTTTAAGACTCAGGGAATATTCCCTGGGTCTTTTTTTGTGCTTTTTTGCAATATTTCTAAAAAAACTATTTACAAATCACGACAAGTGTACTATTATGCATAGTACAGATTTCAAATCAGAGGGAGAAGAATATGGCTTTACTGCAATTAAAGGACATAGGCAAAATCTATGTCTCAGATAGTACAGTTGCTGTGGGAATACGAGGTGTCAATCTGAGCTTTGACAGGGGGGAGTTTGTGGCCATAACAGGTCAGTCGGGCTCAGGTAAGTCAACCCTGTTAAACGTAATAAGCGGCATGGATTCCTATGAGGAGGGCGAGCTCTACATTGAGGGGGAGCAGACTTCACACTACACACAGGCTGACTGGGAGAAATACAGGGAGAAGTACATAAGTTTTATTTTTCAGGAGTACAACATTATCGACAGCTTCACTGTTTTGGAAAATGTCGAGCTGTCCCTGATGCATATCACAAACCCGAAGCTCAGGCGCGAGAGGGCCATGGAGCTCATACGCCGTGTAGGGCTTGAAAATCA
This sequence comes from Lachnospiraceae bacterium, assembly GCA_024699325.1. Classification (GTDB taxonomy): domain Bacteria; phylum Bacillota; class Clostridia; order Lachnospirales; family Lachnospiraceae; genus UBA4292. The sequence continues at coordinate 28,079 of JAILPS010000014.1, forward strand.
CGCCCGCCATAAGGGCAGTCACCTCTCAGGAGGACAGAAACAGAGAACTGTAATCGCCAGGGCGCTGGCTAAGGACAGCCCCATAATCCTGGCGGACGAGCCAACAGGAAACCTGGATTCTGAGACCTCGAAGGAGATCATCGCTCTTTTGAAGGAGGTCTCTAAGGACAAGCTCCTCATCGTGGTCACACATAATTTTGATGAGGTGGCAGAGCATGCCACCAGAGAGATAAGAGTGTTTGACCACGCTGTGGCATCTGACAGGGAGATTGTAACGAAAAACGCGGCGGAGGGCGAGATAGCTGACACGACTGACGCAAAACATAATACCGTTAGGAACAGCTTAGCCCTGGGACTTATTATGTTTAAGTCGAAGCCACGCCTATCGCTATTTATGTGTGTTCTAGTGCTTCTCGCTGGAGCGGGCCTGTTTATGTTGTTTGGAAGCTTCTGGGAAGAAATCAAGCCGATTATTTATGATCAGCATTATATGTTTGCGAAGAATCCAGGACGTGTCATAATAGTCAAAAACGATGGAAGCGTCATGACAGATGAGGAATTAAGCGAGGTTGCGTTAAAAACAGGCGCTGTTGACACCGTGCGTATTGATTACGCTATGGATTTGTTTATGGATGATTACTATTGGGAGAATTTTACCCAGAATTACGCCGAGATAAATTACCTAAATGAGAGAATTACTCTTAATGTGCGCTATGACCTCGACAATGTTAAGCCGGATGTGGGAAGACTTCCACAGCAGAAAGACGAGGTGCTAATAAGAGTTCCATATTATATGAGAAGCGTTTTTGGAACCGACACTGTCAAGATTCCTGAAACCACCTACGATCGTGTCATAAAACTAAAAATTGTCGGTGTTGACTATTACTACGATAAGGATGCTAAGGGGGCATTTTATATGACCAAGGAGGGCCTTTTAGAGTTTTCCAGCTTAGTATTGAATATGAAGTATGGACGAACTGATAATATTTCAGGACTGTATGCAGCTAGCGATGAAACTGAGTATTTTTCTTATTATGCGGTTATAGCGGAGGGCATCCCTGTTATAGGTGATGAAAATGTGGCTTCGAACCGACCTGTATTCTACACAGGAGAGGATGCTGCAGTGCCTGAAAAACTTACCATATGTGGATATTCAGATAGTAAGTCAGATGAGAGTGGAGCTCCCTTAAAAGAATGGACTGGCGTAACTATAGATATGGATGACTGTGATGTGGTGTACGGCGGCACCAAGTCTCTTCATGTAAATGCAGACCTGGTATCAGAGTGGGTTGAGGAGCGCCTACATTTGACATATCGCCAGGCATCGCTGTTCTATTCCTCAGATGCCAAGGCTAAGAAACAGATAGATGTGCTTCAGGATATGGGCTATATGGCAGCTCTCTCCAGCGATGTCTATAAGGTCAATAATCAGTTTGAGATAATAGAGATATTGATTATGGGCGTAGTATATGGCATAATGTGGGCTTTTATTTTGACATTTATAGCGCTGTTTTTACAGATCTGTACCAAAAAAAGTATGGACGCGTTTAAGCCTGATATTGCCATAATGCGTTCCATGGGCATAAGAGTCACAGAGATTAAGGCAGCTATTCGCATCCGCATGATTATGTGCATGCTTCCGGCAGTGATAATCATTCCGATTGCGGCTACCATACTGTACAGGACTGAATGGGGCGGCAAGAATCTGTCATATGCCAGACTTCCTGAATATATAATTATTTACATTCTTCTGTTTGTGATTGTGAATAAAGTATCCAAGATACATGTGAAGAGACTGTTTTCGGAGAATGTGCGCAAAGCTTTGAAGGGAGGGGAGGAATAGATATGATAAGTCTAAAGAATGTCGATAAATATTTCTTTAAGGGCAGACAGAACGAGATTCATGTCATAGACGATATTTCCCTTGAGCTTCCTGATAAGGGCATAGTGGCACTGTTTGGACACAGCGGATGTGGCAAAACCACGCTGTTAAACACGATAGGCGGTCTGGATAATATCGGCAGTGGAAGCATAGAGATTGACGGCCAGAACATTAAGAAAAACACGGATGAGCTCAGAAATCGCTATATAGGTTATATTTTTCAGAATTATAACCTAAACCTTAAGGTGTCAAACTATGAAAATGTTGCTGAGAGCCTAAGGCTTTTGGGCATGGAGGATGAGGCTGAGATTGAGAAACGCGTCTATGCGGCACTTAAAAACGTCGGCATGGACAAATTCGCCCAGAGAATGCCTGACACGCTCTCAGGCGGTCAGAAGCAGAGAATTGCCATCGCCAGAGCGATAGTTAAAAACCCTGCAATAGTTTTAGCTGACGAGCCCACAGGTAACCTCGACGAGGCCAACACCATCGCTATTATGAACCTTCTAAAAAGCATTTCGAAGGAACATCTGGTGCTTCTCGTCACCCACGAGGCGAACCTGGTAGACTATTACTGCGACAGGGTTATAGGGCTTAAGGACGGTCATATTACAGAGATCAGGGATAATTCCGATGCCAATGGCTATGTCGCCAAAGACAAAAATGTGGTCTATTTAGGGGACTATGAGAAGAGCGAGACCACTCTTGGACATGTGAAACTGACGCGTTACGGTGATGATATGCCTGAGGATATCTCTGTTAAGATTGTTAACAGAAATGGTTCCATCCTTTTACTGTGCAATTCGCCCAAGGTTAAAGTTTTGGACGATAGCAGTGAGATTACATTCAGAGAAGGAACATATAGCGACGAAGAGCGAAGAGCGGAGCAGCAGAGCGCAGTAAACATGGAGGAGCTTCCACCTGTGGAGGGCAAGCGCTTCGGAACACTGTTCCACTGGAAGAATTCTCTCCGCGAAAGTGTGGAGCAGCTTAGAGCGGTCCAAACCAAAAATAATAAAACATTAAAGCGCGTTATGCAGTTTTTTACGATTATTATTGTCATGTTAATTGCAGTTTTGTGCAGGAACCTTAAAGATTACATGGATAAGATGGATACCATTGACAAAAATGTGTTTTTGGTTTCAGGCAGTATTGATAATCTTAAAGACATTTTCTCGCAGGAAGCTGAAACTGTGGGCAGAATAGATGGTATTGCAAGTGATATGGGAAGAGCGTTGGAAGTTGATGCGGATCTGTTTGAGTCATATTCATATTATGATGGATATGGTGGCAGCGTAGTGTCGGCAAGTGGCGCTACTCTTAATCATAAGCTGGCAGAAGGTAAAAGAGTTGTTTACGGCAGAGGTCTTGACAATATCGCAAGTGACGAGGTGCTTATCAGCACCTTTATTGCCGAAAAAATGGTGGAGAACTCTAAGATAGGCTGCATAAGCGAGGTGTCTGATCTGTTGGGACTTAGCATTCAGAGTCAGAGGATAGTTGGAATTGTTGAGTCTGATGAACCGGAGGTTTATTTTAGCAACAATTACTTATATTCATCTTTGCTTTCACATACACTAGATAGTAATTGTGATTCATCATACGATGTGGCCGATGGAGAGGTGAGACTGTATGTTAGTCCTGGAAATGAATACTGTGATAAAAAACCAGGAGACAGCATAACGATTGGAGATAGAACCTTCAAGGTGTGTGATGTGCGAGATGTTCCGTTAGATATAGAAGGTGATGCTTATTATGAGCTTAAGCTTATCTTTTCGGAGAATGATATGTATAGTCTGTTTGGGGAGAGCATTCCAGGCTACTTTGAAAACTATGAGACTTATATAACCTTCCAGGTTCACAGTCAGGATATAGCGGCTACACAGGCATTTTTGAATAGAACAGTTGGAACTAAGTCATCTGTGAGTATCGAGAGCCCTGAAAAAAGATCTGATGAAATCGCGGGCGAGGCGCTGGATTCGCTGGTAAATATCGGCTTAGTGGTGTTAGTGTTTGTGCTCTTTTTGGCCTTATCCATGTACATGGTTATGAGAAGCTCTGTAATGTCACGAATCAAGGAGATTGGTGTGTACCGCTCTATTGGAGTTACTAAGAAGAATCTATATTTCAAGTTTATGGTTGAGGGTTTAGCGATGGCAACATTATACATCCTGCCAACATTTCTGGTGTTTGTGGGAGTAATCTATTGGATTAACAACTACTCGGGCATCCAGATGCAGATATTCTTACCGTGGTATATTGGCATACCGACGCTGCTGTTTATGTATGGTACGGCGGTTGTATGTTCCATTCTTCCTGCATCAGGTGTACTTATCAAAACCCCAGCCCAGATTATGGCAAAATACGATGTTTAACTTACAAGGAGGTGTCGCTTCGGCGGCACCTTTTGTTATAAATGCTTTTCAAATGCTTTTAGTTGTGGTACAATAAATCTATCTTTTGGCTGGTTTTAAGAGACTTCGTTGAAGGGAGAGATAGATTTGAATAAGCATATTTTAAAGCCCACATTCAGAACATATCTAAGATGGCCCATATGGATGAGCATTTTCCTAGTTGCCATGCTCATTCCACTTTTTGTGCTGGATATTGTTGCAGGCTGTGTGGCCAGCGGATTCGTGTTGATATATCTAATCTTTGCGCTGTATTATTACAGGTATTACCGCGACCAGGTTGTCAATGATCTGGTGGATTTTGCCGCGAACTATGCCAGCATTCAGAAGGATCTTTTGAGGACCATGGATGTTCCGTATGGTCTTTGCAACGAGAACGGTCAGATATTCTGGATGAACAACAGAATGAAGAACCTCTTCTCGGACGTGGATAAGTCAGGCAGCAATATTTTCCTGATATTTAACGGCATCACACACACGTCCTTCCCGACTGAGGAGGATGAGGAAGTTACCACCAGGGTGGTATATAACAACGGCAATTACCGCCTGACTCTTAAGAAGATAGAGTTTGGCGATGCATTTGACGAGCTTGACGAGGAGTTTGTTTCTGATAATGACATGTACGCCATGTACATGTACGATGAGACAGAGATACTGACTGCGAGAAGGGAGTTAGAAAACAACAAGATTGTCGCAGGTCTCATATATATGGACAACTACGAGGAGGCTCTTGAGGATTTGGAGGACGTAAGAAAGTCGCTCCTCATAGCGCTGGTTGACCGTAAGATTACACAGTATTTTGCAAAATATGACTGCATACTTAAGAAGCTTGAGAAGGATAAGTATCTCTTCGTAATGGCTAACAAATACATGGAGGATATAAGGGAGAAGAAGTTCTCCATCCTCGATGAGACCAAGTCTGTCAATATCGGCAATGACATGGCCATCACCATAAGCATAGGCGTCGGACTTAACGGCGATACATTTGCACAGAACTATGAATACGCCAGAATGGCGATGGATCTGGCACTTGGACGAGGCGGCGACCAGGTTGTTATCAAGGATCACAATAAGGTTGAGTACTTCGGCGGCAAGAGTCACTCCATGGAGAAGAGCACCAGAGTGAAGGCGAGAGTGAAGGCTCACGCCCTCAGAGAGCTTATAGAGAGTAAGGACAAGGTCATCATCATGGGCCACCACCTAAGCGACGTGGACTGTATCGGAGCTGCGATTGGTGTGTACAGAGCGGCTACTATCTCCGGCAAGAAGGCACATATCGTGCTCGACACCGTGATAGAATCCATCAAGCCTCTTATCGACAGATTTAACGAGAGCACGGACTATGCCGACGATCTGTTTATCAAGAGCGATAAGGCTCTTGACCTTATGGATGACAGCACGATACTGTGCGTTGTGGACGTAAACCGCCCTGTTATGACAGAGTGCCCTGAGCTTCTCAAGAAGGCGAAGAATGTGGTCATTCTTGACCACCACCGCCAGACCAACGAGAAGATTGAGAACGCTGTTCTGTCATATATCGAGCCATATGCGTCAAGCGCTGCGGAGATGGTTGCAGAGGTTCTTCAGTACTATGCCGACGATATCAAGCTCAAGAGCGTGGAGGCTGATGCCATGTATGCGGGCATCGTGGTGGACACGGATCATTTTAAGAGTAAGACAGGCATCAGAACATTTGAGGCTTCGGCATTCCTTCGAAGAAACGGAGCTGACGTCACACGTGTGCGCAAGATGTTCAGGGAGGATATGAACGATTATAAGGTTCGCGCCACAGCCATCAACAACGCCAAGGTGTTTATGAACAATTTTGCCATAAGCGTGTGCGAGGGCGAAACCACTGAGAGTATCAATGTTGTTGCGGCCCAGACTGCCAACGAGCTTCTAAACATCAGAGGCGTTCAGGCGAGCTTTGTCTTGTGCGAGCTTGAGGGCAAGGTTTTTATAAGCGCCAGGTCCATCGACGAGGTGAATGTTCAGATTGTCATGGAGAAGTTAGGCGGAGGCGGCCACATGAGCATTGCCGGGGCACAGGTTAAGGACAAGAGCCTGAGAGAAGTCTACGAGCTTCTTGTCACCACTGTGGAGGATATGCGAACTACTGGCGCTATCTAGTCAATATTTGGAGGAATTATGGAAGTTATATTATTAGAGGATGTGAAGGCCCTCGGCAAGAAGGGCGATAAGGTCAAGGTGAGCGATGGCTATGCGAGAAATGCTCTCCTTCCAAAGAAGCTTGCGGTGGAGGTTAACTCCAAGACGCTCAACGATTTGAAGGCTCAGAAGCTTCACGAGGAGAAGGAGGCCAGAGAGAGATTAGAGGCCGCACAGGAGCTTAAGACCAGGATCGAGGCTAAGCCTGTGACCGTAAGCGTTAAGACGGGAGAGGGCGGAAGAGTGTTTGGCTCTGTCTCAACGAAGGAGATCGCCACATCATTTAAGGCGCAGTTTGGTTTTGATATTGATAAGAAGAAGATGCAGCTTGATGAGCCAATCAGGAGTGTCGGAACTACAATCGTTCCCGTCAAGCTTCACAAGGATGTTACAGCTCAACTTACAGTTAAGGTATTAGAGGGATAGATTGGAGAGGGCTATGGAAGAGCAGCTGATAAAAAGAATAATGCCTCACAGCGTCAGCGCTGAGCAGTCCGTCATCGGATCCATGCTCCTCGACAGGGAGGCGATAGCCTCGGCAGCGGAGATAATCAGCGCAGATGATTTTTATAATCAGCAGTATGCCGCCATGTTTGAGACCATTTACGAGCTCTATAACGAAGGCAAGCCCGCAGATCCCGTGACACTTCAGGACAGGCTCCGCGAGAAGGATGTTCCGCCGGAGGTTGGAACAGTCGAGTTTATCAACGACTGTATCTCCATGGTGCCCACATCCCTTAACGTGAAGGAATATGCCACGATTGTGTACGAGAAGAGCGTTCTTAGGAAGCTCATCAGGGTCAGCGAGGACATAAGTAACACATGCTACCTGGGCAAGGAGAAGCTGGAGGCAATCCTTGGCAAGACCGAGAAGGATGTTTTTAACCTCCTGCAGACTAGAAACAGCGGGGAGTTTACGCCTATCGCGGATGTGGTTGCCAACGTAATCGACAACATGGACAGGGCCTCAAGAAGCACCAGCTCAGTCACAGGTCTCGCCACAGGCTTCACAGAGCTTGACAACAAGACCAGCGGTCTGCAGAAGTCAGACCTGATACTTATAGCTGCCAGACCTTCCATGGGAAAGACAGCATTTGTGCTTAATCTTGCACACCATATAGCGGTTAAGAATAAGCACACAGTAGCCATATTCTCCCTCGAGATGAACAAGGAACAGCTCGTAAACCGAGTCCTGTCCATGCATTCGGGAGTGGAGAGTACGAAGCTTAGAAATGGTGACCTGACCTCCAACGAGTGGGCGGACGTCATCCAGGGCGCGGGAGATATTTCAGAATCCAGCATCATTATCGATGACACCTCGGGCATTTCCATCAACGAGCTTCGAAGTAAATGTAGAAAACTTAAGCTTGAGAGGAATCTCGAGCTTATCATGATCGATTACCTGCAGCTCATGAGCGGCAGCGGCAAGTCCGACAGCCGTCAGCAGGAAATCTCGGAGATTTCAAGATCTCTCAAGTCACTTGCGAGAGAGCTTAACGTCCCCGTTATTGCACTGTCACAGCTCTCGAGAGCGGTTGAGGCCAGAACTGACCACAGACCTATTCTCTCAGACCTTCGTGAGTCCGGAGCCATCGAGCAGGATGCCGATATCGTAATGCTTCTCTACAGAGATGACTATTACAATAAGGACACGGACAAGAAGAACGTGGCCGAGGTAATTATAGCCAAGCAGAGAAACGGCCCTATAGGAACCGTAGAGCTTGCCTGGATCCCTGACAAGACCAAGTTTGCAAACCTTGAGCCTGCGGGAAGACATAACAATCAGAATTGACATTAATACAAAACGCCCCGGGAGTGTGTGGACTCCCGGGGCGCTGTTTAGTTATTCTGTTTTAAATCAGTCCTTAGGTGAGATTGCGCCTACAGGGCAACCACCCTCGCAAGCTCCGCAATCGATGCAGCTGTCCTCGTCGATTACATACTGTGTGTCGCCCATAGAGATAGCGCCAACAGGGCATGTGCTCTCGCAAGAACCACAAGAGATACAGGTGTCGTTGATAAAACGTGCCATAACTAAATCCTCCTTAGATATTAAAATTACGTAGCTATTCCTGCTTATTCGCAGCCTCTAACGCGTTAAGCTCAGCCTTCTTAACCTTCCATGCGGCAATGATGTTGTTTCTAGCTTCGATTGCATCATTGTCTGTGAGGGCAGGAAGACCTTCAAGAGGATACTTAATTCCCATATTGTCGTATTTGTTTTTGCCCATCGTGTGGTACGGCAGACAATCCAGAGCCTTCACGTTATGGAGGGTGGCAAGAAATTCACCCAGACGCGCCTGCTCTTCCTTATCCTGTGTATATCCCTGGACGATGACATGTCTTATCCAGACAGGGACCTCCTTCTCGCTGAGGTATCTGGCAAAATCCAGAATGTTTGTGTTTGGATGGCCGGTGAGCTTAATATGCATGTCATTATCGATTTCCTTGATATCGAGCATGACAAGACTCGTGTACTTAAGAAGCTCGTCCACCTTCTTAAGGTATGCTGTGTTAGCCCTGTTAAATGTTATGCCGCTGGTGTCCAGGCATGTGTGGATGCCCTTCGCGCGCGCCTTCATGAATAACTCTGTAAGGAAGTCTATCTGGAACATGGGCTCACCGCCTGTGCAGGTGATACCGCCGTTTGTGTAGAATTCCTTGCCGGAGTCGTATTCGGCTAACAGTTCTTCCGCAGTCATCTGCCTGCCTGAATTAGGTCCGCCTATAGCCCAGGTGTCTGGGTTATGACAGTATAGGCATCGCATAGGACAACCCTGGAAGAATACAACATATCTGCGACCCGGTCCATCAACAGTTCCAAGTGTTTCTGTTGAATGAATATATCCAACCATAATTATACCTCTAAAATTCTAAAAAATAAACCCTCAAAATTAAACTACACTCTAAAAAATAACCCCTGCCCGGATAGAGCAGGGGTTAGTAACGTTACTATCTAAATTCTAGGATTAGAGAGCCTCGTGGAATGTACGAGAAATAACGTCGTTCTGCTGCTCCTTGGTTAACTTGATGAAGTTAACAGCGTATCCGCTTACACGGATTGTGAGCTGTGGGTAGTTCTCAGGATGAGCCTGAGCGTCAAGTAATGTATCTCTGTTGAGTACATTAACGTTAAGATGATAGCCACCTTTCTCAACGTAGCCATCTAATAATCCAACTAAGTTATCAACCTGCTGTGTACTTGCCATGATGATTTACCTCCTAAATTAATCAGTCTTTCTTGAGTTCGTCGTCCATTCCCTGCATAAGTGTAGGTGCTTCACAAGGCATAAGCTTGCTTCCGCATGTACTGCAGCCAAATGTCTTGACGTCCTTACATGTAGCGTTAGGATCGTTAACATCTAAGTTAACATGTCCGCCACCTTCGCCCATAAGACCATCTAACATTGAAACAATGTCGTCGATGTTCTGTTCCTTCTTCTGATCCATGGTAGACCTCCTAAGGAAATGTCTCCGGGGCGCCTAAGCGCCCGCGGATGTTGTTAATGAATTATTTTGTAAGATCGATATCAAGGTCTCCAGCGAATACCTTGTCGTCCTTACCAAGAGCACCAGGGATGATTGAGAATGTATTTGAAATACCATCCTGAGCATCCTTGAATGGAATCTTAGCTACTGAAGCAAGAGAAGCTACTGCACCGTGTGAATCACGTCCGTGAAGTGGGTTAGCACCAGGAGCGAATGGAGCACCGGCCTTACGTCCATCAGGAGTATTACCTGTAGCCTTGCCGTATGTTACGTTAGAAGTGATTGTAAGGATAGATGTTGTAGGAACGCCATCTCTGTATACATAGTTGCTTCTTACGTAGTTCATGAACATTGTAACGATATCAGCAGCGATTAAGTCAACTCTGTCATCGTTGTTACCATACTTAGGGAAGTCACCCTCGATCTCGTAGTCAACTGCAAGACCTGTCTCGTCACGGATAACCTTAACCTTAGCATACTTCATAGCTGAAAGTGAGTCAGCTACGATTGAAAGACCAGCGATACCTGTTGCGAAGTATCTCTTAACAACTCTGTCATGAAGAGCCATCTGAAGTCTCTCATAGCAGTACTTGTCATGCATGTAGTGGATGATGTTAAGTGTGTTAACATAAAGAGCTGCCTGCCACTTCATCATATCCTTGAATGCTTCCATAACCTCATCATAGTCAAGGTACTCAGCTGTGATAGGTCTGTACTTAGGACCAACCTGAACACGTGTCTTCTCATCGATACCACCGTTGATAGCGTAGAGTAAGCACTTAGCAAGGTTAGCTCTGGCTCCGAAGAACTGCATCTCCTTACCGATAACCATTGAAGATACGCAGCAAGCGATACCGTAGTCATCGCCGTGATCGTTTCTCATAAGATCATCGTTCTCATACTGGATAGAAGATGTGTTTACAGATGTCTTAGCGCAGAACTTCTTCCAACCGATTGGAAGTCTTGTAGACCAGAGAACTGTCATGTTAGGCTCTGGAGCTGCACCGAGGTTGTTAAGTGTGTTAACGAAACGGAAGCTGTTCTTAGTTACAAGAGTACGTCCGTCTGTACCCATACCACCGAGAGACTCTGTTACCCAAACTGGGTCACCAGCGAAGATCTGGTTGTACTCTGGAGTACGAGCGAACTTAACGCAACGAAGCTTCATTACGAAGTGATCGATGACCTCCTGAAGATCTGACTCTGTTGCTCTGCCTTCCTTAAGATCACGCTCAGCGTAGATGTCAAGGAATGTAGATGTACGACCAAGTGACATTGCGGCACCGTTCTGCTCCTTAACTGCTGCTAAGTAACCGAAGTATGTAGCCTGAACTGCCTCCTGGAATGTAACTGCTGGCTTAGAAATATCACAGCCATAGATAGCTGCTAACTTCTTTAACTCGCCGAGAGCTCTGATCTGCTCAGAAATCTCCTCACGGTTTCTGATAACGTCTGGAAGCATTGTGCCTGTTCCGCAGATGTCCTTCTGAACCTTCTTATCCTCGATAAGACGATCAACACCGTAAAGAGCAACTCTTCTGTAGTCACCGATGATACGGCCACGGCCATATGCATCAGGAAGACCTGTGATGATGTGGTTTGTACGAGCTACACGCATCTCATCTGTGTAAGCATCGAATACACCTGCATTGTGTGTCTTTCTGTGAATTGTGAAGAACTCAACGATCTCAGGATCAACCTCATAACCGTTATCTGAGCAAGCCTTCATTGCCATACGGATACCACCGTAAGGCTGCATTGATCTCTTGAAAGGCTTATCTGTCTGGAAACCAACGATCTTCTCAAGATCCTTGTTTAAATAGCCAGCGCCGTGTGATGTGATTGTAGAAACAACCTTAGTGTCCATATCAAGAACACCGCCTGCTTCTCTCTCCTGCTTTGTAAGCTCCATAACCTGAGCCCAAAGTGTCTTAGTTGCCTCTGTAGGACCTGCAAGGAATGAATCATCTCCCTCGTAAGGTGTGTAGTTCTTCTGGATGAACTCTCTTACGTCGATGGTTCTTTCCCACTTACCGCCTACAAAACCATTCCATTCTTCTCTCATGATATCCCTCCTGGAAATGTAGATTATTATAGTTGAAATGCTTATAGCATTTGCGTTCTATTGCATCAATTATCGCATTCAAAATCACCTAAGTCAACACCTTTTTGCACATTATTGTATACAATGTACAACGAAAAACACCGCGAAAATGAAGCGCGCTTAAACATTCTAAAAATCTTCTAAATAAAGGGCTTTGCGTATGTGAATAATGAATTCTTTGACCGTTGTGGGTTGCATTTTGAAAACTAATCTGATAGAATGCAATTCGGCATAGAAACAAGCACAACAACCGGAGGTATATATATATGGAAATCGAAAAGATACAGGTTGACAAGGACACTCTCATCGGTGAACTTATGGAGATAGATATAACAACAGCGCCCATCCTCATGTCAATAGGAATGCACTGCATCGGATGCCCGTCATCCCAGATGGAAACCTTGGAGGAGGCTGCATGGGTTCACGGAATTGATGCTGACGAACTGGTCAACGAAATCAACGCCCACCTTCTCAGAAGATACGAGGAGAAGGTTGCCGCAGCCAAAGAGGCAGAGGGCAAGACTGAGTAGTTATAAGAAGCTTATGAAGTGCGAGGAGCCGGACAGTGTCCGGCTCCTTATTATTGTCTGAGTTTTTCAAATGCTTTGGCAGAAAAGATACATTTGCAGTGCTCCGCGACAGACGCCCTAATGGTGGGTGAGGACGGCGCGAAGCGGCCGTAGTCGTTAAGCAGGGCAAAATCCTTCGTAAACTCCCTCACATCCCTGGGGAAGCGGAAGAGAAGATACATTCTCTTGTCCTCTGTGTTCATGTACAGTGAGGATTTGAGAGGGGCGAAGCGGTCCATGTTTATGGAGTGGATGGCCTGCATCATGTCCTCGTAGGAGGCAAATATTATGACGGCCTCAGATCCCTTAAACTTCTCAAATGCCAGTCTGCTTGAGGGGTTTCTCCCCTTAAAAAACAGGTTGGGGTCAGGCTTTATCTCTGTCTCCTCATCCTCCTCGTCAGAAGGGGCACTCTCTAAAACCTCTGGAGAATCCTCCTCTTCATCATCATCTTCCTCCTCGTCGTCTTCTGCAGTGTCGCCCATGTGCAGGGCGTCAAACATGGACACGGCAAAGGAAGAGAACCTCGGATCCACCTCGTCGGCCTCCTCGAAGGCCTCCAGGCTTATATACAGGTCGCCGTCTTTAAGGGGAGTGACCTCTATTCTAAGCGGACGGTCCTCGTGGGAGAAGTCGTGATATGTCTCTAATTCCCTTATTATATGAGCCATGAGTTTTCTATAGGCCTGTGTTCCATAGGCAAATGTGTCGGCATTAATATTCATGAGCTCTAATTCATCTCTTATAAAATATATTCTGTATTCGTAAGCGCTATCTCTCTCTATCTGCATGTGTATGTATCCTCCGGATTACTGCATAGTCTATCACAACGCATGAAAGAAATGCAAGACCTGTAAATAAACTATTTTGGTGTGTCATTTTACCAAAAATTAATGTAAAAAATAGCCAAAATTACAGTTAATTTTTGTGCCTTGTTATGATATAATATACAAAATATGTGGAGGATTGAAAACCGGAGGGATAATGGAAGATTTAATTTACAACGGCAAAAGGTACGCTCAGCAGAGTGAGGAAGTACAAAAGGCCCTTGAGGAGATAAACATTTACACATTCAACTACTACCACGAGGACAATCTGGTGGTTTTTTCTGATGCGTGCGCGAAGCATTTTGGCATAAACCAGTTTTGCTCTAACGCAAACGAGAGCGTGTTCAGAACGCTGGTGTGTGAAGACGACTTAGTGGGCGTAAGAGAACTGCACAACAAGATATTATCAGGAGTCAACAAGGGCTCAATTGTCATAAGCACAAAACACGGAAGCAAAACGCTTAGAGTCACCATGACGGTGATTGAGAGAAATAAAGAGGGCGAGGCCACTGTTATGACAGGCATATTAGAGGACGCTGAGGAGGACATGAGAATCGCCGAGATGGTCATGGGCTTAAGCCTTAACTACGAATGCGTCTACTATGTGGATTTTGTCAAGAATCAGATAGTTCCGTATAGAATGAGCGATGTTATCAATAAGGAATACGGCTCATATTTTAACGCGAGACCTCCCTATGAGAAGGCTATAGCGGCTTATATTTCCAGAACTGTTGCAGCGGCCGACCGTGAGGAGATGACCGAGGTCACCAGGTTTGAAAACATTCAGGAGAAGCTTCTCGACACAAAAACATTTGTGCACGATTACACGGTTTCAAGAAACGATAAAACACTCTACTTCAGAATGAAGGTTTTCAAGGTCAACAGCGGTGAGACACTCACCAAATGCATCATGGGATTTGGCGATGTCAGCAAGGAGAAGCAGAGAGATCTCGAGAGATACGCCTATGTGGACCCTGTGACCGGCGGCGACAACTATAACTTCTTCAAGATTAAGCTTGCGGATGTGCAGATTCCGGGCTTCTTCGTGCTCATGGACATCCACTCGTTCAAGGTTGTCAACACAGTCTGCGGAATCAGCAGGGGCGATGAGGCACTTAGCGGCATCTGGCAGTGCATCAAGAAGGCACTTAGGAAGAATGACCTGGCAGCCCATATCAATGCCGACCACTTCGTCATGTTCCTTCAGGGACCGACGGATGAGGAGGTTATATGGCAGTTAAAGGGCCTCACGGAGGAGCTTGCATGGCTTGCCATCAAGAAGAAGCTTCCAAGGCTTGTGCCATACTTTGGAATAACCAGATGGAACTCCAACAGAAAGGTTGAGCTGGCATACGGCGAGTCAGCCATTGCCAAACACGAGATTAAGAACAGGAAGGATATCAACTATTATTTCTTCACCCAGGAGAACAACACGAGGCTCATGGAGGAGAAGAAGATGGAGGACTCCTTCCCGGCAGCCCTCAGAGCACATCAGTTTGAGGTGTGGTACCAGCCTAAGTATGACACCATGAGCGGTCAGATGGTTGGCGCGGAGGCGCTGTGCAGGTGGAGAAAGATTGACGGAAGTCTGGTATCTCCCGGGGCGTTCATCCCTCTGTTTGAGCAGAACGGTCTCATAAGACAGCTTGACGAATATATTTTCAGAACAACATGCCAGCAGCAGAAGGCATGGCTTGACGCGGGCAAGAATGTTAGGCCTGTGTCAGTCAACCTCTCAAGAGCCAGCATTTACTTCCAGAATGTTGTCGAGGAGTACAGCGAGATTGTGAAGGAGATCGGAATTGATCCGTCCCTCGTGCCGATAGAGATTACAGAGAGCGTGGCCATAGACAACGACGATATCAAGTCCCTCGCAGAGAATTTCTATAAGTCGGGCTTCCCGCTTCACGTGGACGATTTCGGAACGGGCTATTCTTCCCTTGTAACGCTAAACATTTTCCACTTTGACACCCTGAAGCTTGACAAGAGCTTAATCGACTACATAGGCAACTACGGAGGCGAGAGACTTCTGACTCACACTGTAGCTCTCGCGAAGGAGCTGGGACTAAATGTTGTGGCAGAAGGCGTGGAGAAGGATTATCAGGTTGAGTTTTTGAAGAACCTTAAGTGCGACAGCATCCAGGGCTTCTACTTCTCAAGACCACTCTCACAGGCAGATTACGAGAAAATGCTTTAATAATTACATCACCGGTCTGGCATGTCCAGGCCGGTTTTTTTGTATTGGGGCCTGGTTTCACAGTTAGTGAACAGAAATTTTCACTGACAGTAAAATATAGTATAAAAATCTAAATTATTTAATGAAAAACTATTGATATGGAGGAACTTCTATTATAGTATTTAGTTGGAGTTGAGAAGGACTAGAAGGTGGTGTCGGGCGCTTGTGCAGACGCCTGTTTGGAGGAGAATGTGATACGGATCAAGCGGATGTCGGGTGGGAACGATAGCCGTGAGGCTAATTTGCTTAGGACTCTGAACCATCCGGGGATACCCAGATTATATGGAATACACAGTGGCATCTTGTATGAATATATGATTATGGAGTATTTTCCGGGGAGAACACTGGGAGAATATGTGAGAAGGGGAAGAAGGTTTGAGGTCGCAGAGATTGTGGCGATTGGTGTAGCGCTGTGTGGGATTTTGGATCATGTGCACAGCGTTCACGGCCGGAATGTCATTCTTACAGATATCCAACCTGACAATCTGGTCTGGCACAGGAATATTCTGAGACTTATAGATCTTGGCGACTACGCCACAGGCGTTGGTAACCATATTGGGAAATTAAGGGGAACGCCCGGGTTTGTGGCGCCTGAGGTTTATGAGGGAGGAGATATCTGTGAGGCGACAGAGGTTTTTGCCGTGGGGAGAGTTCTGCAGTACCTCCTTACCGGAAGAACTGTACACGGAGGGAGTATTTGCGCCGCGCGGCACGGCATACGGCGCAGGGGAGGCGATGACGTATTCGGCTACGTACGGTATTCGTCACTTGTGAGGATAGTTACTTCCTGTACATGCGCAGATATAGGCAGGAGACCACAATGTGCTAGGGAGCTTATGGAGAGACTTTTGATGGTTCTTAGGGCTCACTCTCCCGGAAAATAAGGATCTGATTGATACTATGTGCAGCCTCAGGGCAGGCTATAAGATGAGCTGTCAACCCGCGGGGACAGATAGCGTTTAATGGCGACGCACATGTCAGCCGATCCGGAGGACGGACTGATAGTCATACTGGAATAAAACAATAGGAATTCGGATTTTTGGCTTTTAATGACAGACAGATTATGCTATACTATTTTCCGATGCACCCACACTTAGGTGTGGGTGTTTTTTTAGGGAGAATGATATGAGCGATAAAAAGAAACCAAACCGGACCTCGGTGGTAGTGATCGTTATCGTGGCGATTCTTATGCTGGGGGTTTGTATAGGAGCAGTGTGCTACAAGCTTTTGGGGCCTGTGGGCACATTTGTCAATCTGAAGGTATATCTTGGGCTGTCATCAGCTGACGAATATGCGATAAGCGTAAATATGGTGCAGTCTTCATATAAGGCTAAGAAGTACGAGGATATGGTGTATCTTCCTCTGGATATGGTGGTTGAGAGCGTGGACGAGAGATTCTACTACGACTCAAGTGTTGGGGCGATACTCTATGCCATGCCGACACAGCTTATGACCATCTATCCGAACACGGCTTCCTACGAGGTGGGAGGCGTGAGTATGGACAGCTACTACTGCCCGTTTTTGTTGTCGGGAAGCGATAAATACATTGCATCAAGCTTCGTGTCAGAGCTGTCAGGCTGTAACATAGGCATCTACGACGATGAGTCCACGGTGGTTTTGTGGGATGTGCCCGACACGCTTAGCGAGATGGAGGTGAGCGTTCTGCCGCTTAAGGGGTCATCAGGCACCATAAGAACGCAGGCGACCATCAGGGGAAGCATAGTCAAGAATGTCACGAAGGATGATGTGATATATCTTATAGATACGGAGGACGACTGGCATCTTGTCATGACGGATAAGGGCCTCCACGGCTATATCAAGTCGTCACAGGTCAGAGCTGACGCCGCGCAGAGCGTGACCATGATCAACAGCGCCAAATACGATTACACAAACATTTCCATGGACGATGATGTGGTTCTGGTGTGGCATCAGGTCTCATCGCCTGACGCTGCGGCACAGACTGAGGCCATGCAGTCAAGGATTGCAAACACGAGCGGCGTGAATGTGATATCGCCCACGTGGTATTCTCTGGCTGCTGAGGAGGGATACTATTCAAGCACTGCTTCCGCACAGTACGTGGAGGCTGCCCACAGCATGGGACTTAAGGTGTGGGCGCTTGTGAACAATTTTAATAACGAGGTGAATAACTATAAGTTTCTGACCACCTACGAATACAGGCAGCGCTTCATCAAGGGAATAGTTGGAGAGGTTTTAAGCATAGGAGCGGACGGCATAAACATAGACTTTGAGGCGGGCTCCACGGGCTACGGCGGTATCAATAAGGACTGCGGCCCAGCATTTTTACAGTTCCTTAGGGAGCTGTCCATAGAGTGTAGGAATAACTCCTTGGTCCTCTCGGTTGACAACTATGTTCCGATGCCCTACAACATGTACTATGACAGGACTGAGCAGGGTAAGATTGTGGACTATGTGATTGTTATGGGCTATGATGAGCACTATGCAGGTTCTGACGCGGGCTCTGTCGCCTCCTACGATTTTGTGAAGAACGGCATAGTCAACACGCTGGCTGAGGTGGATGCGGACAGGGTGATTAACGCCATCCCGTTCTACACGAGAGTCTACAATATCGACGAGGCCGGGGCGGTTTTGTCGAGCGAGGCCAAGAGTATGGCCGGCATGAACGATATGCTAAGCGCCGCCGGGGCAGAGATTATCTGGGACGATGTGACAAAACAGAACTACTCACAGTTTATATACGAGGATCTGAGGTACGTGGTGTGGCTTGAAAACGCCCAGAGCGTACAGTGGAAGATGGACCTCATAGAGGAATATAAGTTGGCGGGAGTTGCCTGCTGGAAGTTAGGGCTTGAGACTACGGACATGTGGAGTATTATCAATGATTAAAAGTATCACTATAAAAAACATTTACGGACACTGCAATAAGGATATGGCATATGTGAGCGTTCCGGGCTCTAAGAGCATCACAAACAGAGCGCTTCTGCTGGCGGCTCTCTCAGATGGGAGATGCAAGCTAAATGGTGTGCTGTTTTCGGACGATTCGAGACATTTCCTAAAGTGTCTTGTGGACCTGGGCTTTGACGTTTCGATTAACGAGGAGGAGCGGGAGGTTTTGGTACGCGGTCTGGGAGGCGCCATCCCCAAAAGCGAGGGCAGCGTGTATGTTGGAAGTGCAGGGACTGCGGCCAGGTTTATCGCAGCACTTCTAGGCATAAGCGACGGCGTGTACACTCTGGACTCCTCAGAGCAGATGAAGAAGCGCCCCATGAAGCCGCTTCTTGCAGCGCTAAGGAGCATGGGAACGGACATAACCTATCACGGTGAGGAGGGGTTCTTTCCCTTTACTTTAGACGGAAGGGGAGCTGACGCGAGGGAGATTGCCATCGACATAGGCGACAGCAGCCAGTTTTTAAGCGCACTTCTCATATCTTCGGTATGTTTTAAGGACGGGCTCACCATACATGTTAAGGGAAGCCACGGCATGAGCTATATCGAGATGACCGTGAAAATGATGGAGCAGTTTGGCGTGAAGGTCTTAAGACCTGATGAGTCAACCTTCGTGGTGGAGGCAGGACAGCATTATCATCTGGACAGCTACGACATAGAGCCTGACATGAGCGCGGCGGCGTATTTTTATGCGGCGGCTGCCATTCTGAAAACCTCTACGGTTGTAAGAGGCGTGAAGCGCGTAGGGCTTCAGGGCGATGTGAAGCTGTTTGATGTGTTGGAGAATATGGGCTGCGAGGTACATGAGACTGCCGAGGGAGTTTTAGTTAAGGGTCCCGAGGTGCTTAGGGGCGTTGATGTCGACATGAGGGAGTTTTCCGACCAGGCCATAACGGTTGCCTGCACGGCGGTTTTTGCCACAGGGCAGACTAAGATTACAGGCATCGGCCACATAAGACATCAGGAATCTGACAGAATTCACGGCATAGCCACTGAGCTAAGCCGCATGGGAATAGAGGTTTTGGAGGGAGATGACTACCTTGTCATAACTCCGGGATGCCCGAAGAGCGCCGCCATAGAGACCTATGACGACCACAGAATGGCCATGGGCTTCTCCCTTGTGGGACTCAGGGCAGAGGGCATAGAGATACTAAATCCTATGTGCTGCAGGAAAACATTTGAGAACTATTTTGAGGTGTTGGATAAGTTTATAGACGATCTTAGATAAGATAAGAGAAGCCTTCGGCGCGCGCCGAAGGCTTTATTTGTGGGATATGCGCTCCGCGATTATGTGCGGGACGAAATATTAACTATCTGTTGTCAACCTTTTCAGGATAGAGGTCGTGCTGGCTTAAGCGCTCAAAAGCGACCTTCTCCCAGACGGTGCCGGGCTTGCCGTAGTTACAGTAGGGGTCGATTGAAATGCCGCCCCTTGGTGTGAATTTGCCCCAGACCTCTATGTATTTGGGGTCCATGAGCTTGATCAGATCCTCCATGATGATGTTCACACAGTCCTCGTGGAAGTCGCCGTGGTTCCTGAAGCTGAACAGATAGAGTTTTAGTGACTTGCTCTCCACCATCTTGATGTTTGGAACATATGATATGTAAATGGTGGCAAAATCAGGCTGGCCTGTTATGGGGCAGAGGCTTGTAAACTCCGGACAGTTGAATTTGACAAAATAGTCGTGGTCCGGATGCTTGTTGTCGAAGGTCTGAAGCATCTCGGGCGCGTAGTCCATGGGGTACTTGACCTTCTGATTGCCTAAAAGGGACACATTGCCCATCTCGTTTTGTTCTCTTGACATATTCTCTCCTATCTTAGCGCCGGGTCGCTCACTCCGTTTAATGCAAATGCTCTGGCTCTGTCGATGCATGTTCCGCACACGCCGCAGGGCTTGTCGTGACCTTCATAGCAGCTCCATGTAAGCTCGTAGGGTGCCTTAAGCTTAAGGCCGGTCTTTACAACCTCGGCCTTATTACAGCCGACAAATGGAACCTCTATGTGAAGCTGTCTGCCGCTTCCCTCGTAGATGGCTGCGTTCATGTGGTCGACGAAGGCCTGTGAGCAGTCAGGGTATGCGTTGCCGGCGGCGTCGTCTGCGTGTGCTCCGTAGTAGATGACCTCGCAGTCAAGGGAGAGCGCCATGCTCGCGGCTGCTGACAAAAACAGTCCGTTTCTGAAGGGGACATAGGTTGAGACAGGCTTGCCGTCTGTCTTTTTTAACTGCTCGTCGTAGGATTCCTCGGGAATCTCCTTGTCGGAGTGGGAGAGGAGTGAGCAGTCGCTGTACTGAAACATTTCCGTGAGGTCTAATGTCAGATGGCGAACACCATAGTAGTCGGTCACCTTCTTTGCAGCCTCCACCTCCTTCGTGTGTTTCTGTCCGTAGTAGATGGACAGGGCAATCACGTGGTCGCTGCCGTATTTGTCTATGGCCATGGCCAGGCATGTGGTTGAATCTATGCCACCGCTTGCTAAAACTAATGCGTTCATAATACCTCCTTAGGCCTTAACGCGAGCCAAAAGTGCTCCGTCAGTCTTAAAACGACCGCGAAGTGTCTGTGTATATGTCTTGGCATCAGCATTTTTAATGCCTCTTGCAGTCATGCAGCTGTGGCTTCCGCTGATTAAGACAGCCACGTCCTCACTCTCGGTAACCTCCATGATGATGTCCGCGATATCACGGCCAATGCGCTCCTGAAGCTGAAGTCGCTTGGCAGCCATCTCGGCAATCCTTGCAATCTTGGACAGGCCGATAACCTTGCCCTTGGGAAGATATGCGACTGTGACCTTCATGTCGTACATGAGCGCCATGTGGTGCTCGCAGTAGCTGAATACATTGATATCCTTAACCACCACCAGGTCCTCTGTGTCTCCCTCAAATGTAAATGTCTTGCCAAACATCTGGGCAATCTCGTGGTTTGTGTAGTTCATGCCCTCGAAGACCTCGGCATACATCCTGGCAACTCTGTCAGGGGTATCCTTAAGTCCCTCGCGCTCCGGGTCGTCGCCGATGGCAATCAACAGCCCTCTTATGTGTTCTCTAATTGCTTTCTGATCTATAGCCATTTCATACTCCTCTTTTATCGGGGTCCCATATAAACTTGTGAAGCTGAAGCTGCAGCTTCACGCCGTTTAAGCGGTTCTCCAACATAAATTCAACCATGATCTGGGGATTGATTCTGCCCCAGACAGGGCTTAAATATACCGCACATCTCTCGTCGAGATGGTACTGTCTTATAATTTCCAGCGCTCTTTGTAAATCCGCCTCGTCGCTGCACACAAACTTCACCGTGTCCATACTCTCGCACAGAGCAAAATTCTCCATGCACATGGTGCGCTCCACGCCGCTTCCTGGAAGCTTATAGTCAAGGGTGAAGCTTGGACGGTTCTTGATGCCAAGATAGGGCTTAATAGGGATGCTTCCGTTGGTCTCAACCTCCACATACAACCTCTCATCCTCTGAGAGCTTCTTAAACAGAAGGTCAATCCCCTTAGAGATTAGCGGCTCACCGCCGGTTATCGTGACATTTGTTATGCCGTAGGAGAGGATTTTATCGTAAATGTCATCCTCAGTCATGGGGGTAAATGCCACATTTGGCTCAAGGGCCCACAGCGTGTCGCAGTAGGTGCAGCGCACATTACAGCCGGCAAGCCTTACAAAAACCGCAGGAGCGCCTGCGCGCCTGCTCTCGCCGTTTATGCTTGCAAATATTTCGACTACCCTAAAAATCATTGTTATCTCCCATGCTCAGAAAATAGCCCTCCTTGGAGTACTGAGCGCAGTTGTTCTCTGTCTCATAGACTATGGAGCGGTGTACACAGTAGCCCTTCTCGTTCATTTTGTCATAGAAATATTTCGCGAGATTCTCAGCCGTTGGCCTGAAGGGAACATTTACAATTCTGAAGCCCTCGTCGATTAGCGCATCGTAGGTGGTCTTCTTAAGGGTACCCTCCTCGATGATGAGGCAGTGGTCCATGTAGTCGCATAACTCCTTAAGGTCCGCCTTAAGGGAGCCGAAATCCGCAATCATGCCCCTGGTCTGGGTGTCCATATTCAAATTCTCCTGGCTGACCTCGATGATCACGCGCCAGCAGTGTCCGTGGAGGTTGCTGCATTTGCCCTGATAACCGCTTAGGAAATGCGCCGAATCAAACCTCTGCTCAGTCTTTATAATGTACATAAAAACTCCTTATAATTAAAAACAGATGCCTTCCATATGGGGCACCCGCACTTATGACAATAGTCAAAATGTATGCGCCCGGTTTTGTTTACAGACTGGAAGGTCGATGAACAGTCTCTACATCTTTATAATGCAAAAATTCCAAAATAGCAACATCTAAAATTGAAATTGACTAAAAACACATATTGTTTTAGAATTTTAGCAGAGTTTAATTTGAAAAGGAACGTTATGAGCGAGAAGAATTACAAGATGACCATCTGCTACGATGGCACGAGATATTACGGCTGGGAGCACCAGCCCGACAGGGATACCATACAGGGCAAGCTTGAAAATGTCTTAAAGGGCATGACCGGGAGCGAGATAGAGGTGACAGGCGCCGGGCGAACGGACGCCGGAGTGCACGCCAGAGAGATGGTGGCAAACTTCCATCTGGACACGAGAAGAAGTCCTGAACAGATTAGGGACTATTTTAACAGATATCTCCCCGAGGACATAGCGGTCTTAGAGGTCAGGGAGGCAGCCGAGCAGTTTCACGCCAGATATAAGGCCGTGGGAAAAACCTACCGCTATACCTGCTATGACGGCCCCGTAAAGCCTGTCTTTGACAGAAAATATGTGAATGTCTTAGACTTCTCCCCTGATATCGAGGCCATGAGGCAGGCGGCTGCATACCTCACGGGAAAACATGACTACAAGAGTTTTTGCGGTAACTCCAGATTTAAGAAGTCCTCAGTCCGCGTGGTTGACGCCATCACCATAGATAAGAAGAGGGGCTATATTTACATGACATTTCACGGCACAGGCTTTTTGCAGAACATGGTCAGAATTCTTGTGGGAACGCTTTTAGAGGTGGGAAAGGGAAGCTATCCGCCAGAGCATGTGAAGGAAATATTAGAGGCGCTTGACAGAAGTGTGGCGGGACCCACCGCGCCAGCCTGCGGGTTGTGCCTTATGAAGGTTGACTACTAAGAGATGCACACAACACATTGAATAATATGCAGAGGATATGCCAAATAAGGCTGTTCTCTGCATTTTTGTATTACAAATAATAAAACTTATTATTAAAATCATTTGGAGTTTATAAAGGTTTCGTGAAGAATGGGCCGTAATTATTGACACTGAAAAACTGCGAGAATATAATCAAATCAGTGTGCAAATTCTGCCTGTTTTTGGGCTTATTTGCCGTTGGATGTGTTATATATGCAGGAGAGCATTTATATATGGGCAAAGTGATCGGAATAGATTTGGGAACCACAAACAGCGCTGTGGCCGTCATGGAGGGCGAACAGGCTGTAATAATAACCAACTCTGAGGGGGCTAGAACCACCCCCAGCGTTGTCGCGTTCTCAAAAAACGGAGAGCGCTTTGTCGGGGAGAAGGCCAAGAGACAGGCGTCCGTCAACACGGACAGAACCATCTCCTCCATCAAGAGACGCATGGGAAGCGACTACCGCGTGCATATAGACGATAAGG
The DNA here is from genome assembly GCA_024699325.1 of Lachnospiraceae bacterium. Classification (GTDB taxonomy): domain Bacteria; phylum Bacillota; class Clostridia; order Lachnospirales; family Lachnospiraceae; genus UBA4292. The sequence continues at coordinate 52,349 of JAILPS010000014.1, forward strand.
AATACTCCCCGCAGGAGATTTCGGCGATGATCTTAAAGAAGCTTAAGAAGGACGCCGAAAACTATTTAGGAGAGAGCGTTAATGAGGCGGTCATAACCGTGCCTGCCTACTACACTGACGCGCAGCGCCAGGCCACGAAGGACGCCGGAAGGATTGCGGGGCTTGATGTCAAGAGAATAATCAACGAGCCCACAGCCGCGGCGCTTGCATATGGGCTGGACAACGGTGAGTCCCAGAAAATCTTAGTTTACGATCTGGGCGGCGGAACATTTGACGTGTCTATAATAGAGCTTGGCGACGACCTGATAGAGGTTTTGTCCACCGCAGGCGACAACCACCTGGGGGGCGACGACTTCGACGAGAGGCTCGCGCAGTTCATGGTGGAGCAGTTTCAGAAGTACCAGAAGGTCAAGATCTGCAAGGATGTGACTGCGATGGCGAGGATTCGCGAGGAGGCGGAGAAGGCCAAGAAGGAGTTAAGCTTTGCAGAGAATTATAATGTGAACCTTCCCTTCATCACCACGAGGAAGGGCGAGCCTGTTCACATGCAGATGAACATAACCAGGAAGATGCTTGAGGAGCTTATAAGGGACCTGGTGGACAGAACCGAGACCCCTGTAAGAACCGCACTTAACGATGCGCATCTGACTCCCATGGATATCGACAGAGTTCTCTTAGTCGGAGGCTCCACGAGAATTCCCATGGTGGTCACGAAGGTTAAAAACATGTTGGGACGCGAGCCCTCTAAGAGCATAAACCCTGACGAATGCGTCGCCATAGGCGCAGCCATACAGGGCGGCAAGATGACGACAGGAAGCTATGCGCTGTCGGCGGATTCGAAGGTGAGCCAGATAGTCCTGATGGACGTAACTCCGCTGTCTCTCTCAGTTGAGACCATCGGAGGAATAGCAAACAGAATAATAGAGAGAAACGAGACCATCCCTGTAAGGCAGAGTAAGATTTTCTCCACCGCCATGAATTTCCAGACCACTGTAGAGGTCAAGGTATATCAGGGCGAGAGGAGATTTACCAGGGATAATAAGCTCCTTGCTTCATTTAAGCTGGAGGGCATCAAGAGGGCGCTCGCCGGAACCCCTCAGATCGAGGTCACATTTGACATAGATGTTAACGGCATACTGAAGGTTTCAGCGAAGGATTTGGGAACCGGAAGGCAGCAGCAGGTCACCATCACATCCACCACCAACCTGAGTGAGGAGGAGATTGAGAGGGCCTGCGCGGATGCCGCAAGATATGAGAGCGAGGAAAACAGAAGATTAGAGCTGGTGGAGATTAGAAACGAGGCGGAGAGCTTAGTTTACAGCGTGGAGGAGAGGCTTGATAAGGCCAAGAGCTCCATGGACAGAGCAGAGTACAAGCAGATAAGAGCGGATAAGGATGAACTTAAGAAGATGGTGGTGAAGACATCACCTGAGAGGATAACCGAAATGGAGGCCGGAAGAATTAAGGAGGCCATGGAGGTTTTGAGGGCTTCGTCAGCCCGGCTATAATAATGACAAGGGTGGGTGATCTTATGTTGGCAAAAATCAGGAATTCCCTCTGCAATTTCATGCGGGGAAGGTATGGACTTGATACCCTGGGGAATTTTCTTCTGATTATCGGCGTAATTCTGGCTTTTATCAATTTATTTTTAGGCAATACTGTGGTATGCTTGTGTGCGTGGCTGATGCTTGTGATAGCATATGCGCGAATGTTCTCGAAGAAGTATGAGAAGCGAAACGCAGAGAATGTCTGGTTTCTGGAGAGAACGACCAGAATCAGAGAGTGGCTTAACAAACATCTGGCAAGAATCCGCATCCGCAGGACACACCACATTTACACATGTCCCGGCTGCAAGCAGAAAATCAAGATACCCAAGGGCAAGGGTGAGGTTACCATAACCTGCCCTAAATGCAGAATAGAATTTACCAAGAAGAGTTGATATGTTTGGATACATAGTAGTTAACAAACCGGAGCTTAAGGTCAGGGAGTTTGACAGATATCAGGAATATTACTGCGGACTGTGTCACGCGCTTAAGGATGAATATGGTCAGCTTGGGAGATTTTGCCTAAGCTATGACATGACATTTCTGGCGATGCTTCTGTGCGGGCTCTATGAGCCTGAGCTGGCGCGCCACGATGACATGTGCCCCCTGCATCCCATGCAGAAGAGACCGTATCTGTCGGCGGATATTTTTAAATATGTTGCTGACATGAACGTGATTTTGATGTATTATAAATGTTTGGATGACTGGGAAGACGAGAAGAAGGCGGGAAGAGGCCTGTACGCTCTAAGCCTTAAGAAGGCCATGGAGAGCTTAAGGGAGCGCTATCCGGACAAATGTAAGAAGATTGCGAAGCTTCTTAGGAAGAACTCCGAGGCCGAGAAGGCGTTTGCGGGAAGGAAGCTCACTTCCAGGGCGCTTGACTATCTGTCAGGGCTCTCAGGGAAGATGCTTGCCGAGGTTTTCGCCATGAAGGATGACGAGTGGAACGACGAGCTCAGAAAGCTTGGCTTCTATCTGGGCAAATTCATCTACTTAAGTGACGCGTATGCGGACATGGAGGAGGATGATAAGAAGGGACGCTTCAATGCATTTGCAAGCTACAGGGACAGAGAGAATTTTGAAAACTGGGTCCACAGTCTGCTTCTCATGAGCGCCACATCGGCGGCGAGATATTTTGAGATGCTGCCCATCATAGAGGATGCACAGATATTGAGAAACGTCATCTACGCCGGCATATGGACCGGCTATCAAACAGCTAAAAGGAGAAGAGCGGACCATGACAGATCCTTATCAGATACTGGGCGTCAGTCGTGACGCGTCGGAGGATGATATCAAGAAGGCTTACAGAACGCTGAGCCGCAAATATCACCCCGATTCCAATATAGGTAAGAGTGAAGCAGCGCAGAAGGCCGCGGAGGAGAAGTTTAAGGAAGTTCAGAAGGCATATAAGGCAATAGTAAGTGGGGAGGCCGCATCGCAGTACGACAACCAGTATGGTCCCGGAAGCAGCAGAGGACAGAGTTCGTACGGTCAGAGCGCCTACGGCGGTGGATTTTCAGGCTACAGCGGAAACTACTCCTCAAACTATGGAGGTTACGGTCAATATAACTATAATCCCAATGGTCAGGGTGGCTACAGAAGTCCTGAGCAGTCCAGAAACGAAGCCTACTACACAGCCTGTGCAAACTATCTTCGAAACCGCATGTACATGGAGGCCTACAGAACACTCACCGACATCCCCGACAGGGATGGCAGATGGTATTATTACAGCGCCATGGCCAATGCCGGCATGGGCAACCAGACAAGCGCGCTGTCTGACATAGAGACTGCGATAATGCTTGAGCCCAACAACATGGAGTACAGGCGTTTCGCCGAGAGACTGTCAAACGGAGGCGGCTGGTACACAGAGGTTGGCAAAACTTACGGACAGCCCGACACAAGCGGTTCGAGCGTATGTGTCAAGATTTGTCTGTTCACGATTTGCTGCGGCTGCAGCGGCGGAAGCTCAGGCTGTTATTTCCCTCTGTTTTGTCTCTAAAAAAATACATATTGTTAAACGATTAAGACGAGGCCACAGGCCTCGTCTTTTCTCTTAAACTATTGCATTTGCGAAACCAATAAAGTATAATGTTTTCGCATTAAAGCATAAATAATTGTCTTGAAAGGACGTTTCATTATGGCAAAATTAACACAGAGACACGCAGGCATCCTGCTTCATCCCTCGTCACTTCCGTCACCATACGGAATCGGCGATTTTGGCAAGGGTGCATACAAGTTTGTCGATTTTTTGGAGAAGGCCGGCCAGAGCATCTGGCAGGTGCTTCCGTTTGGGCCTACGGGCTACGGCGATTCGCCATATCAGAGCTTCTCGGCATTTGCCGGACAGCCGCTGTTCATATCGCTTGAGGATCTGGTGGACGATGGGCTGTTGTCCTATGGCGACCTCACATATGTTCCCAACTTCTCGCCTGACAGCGTGGACTACGGCTATGTGCAGTATTACAAGAAGCCTCTGTACAGGAGGGCGTATGACAACTTCGTGGCGGACTGCGCCAAGAAGAAGCCTGTATTAGACCCTGATATCAAGAAGGCGTATAATAACTTCTGCAAGAATAACGCCGAGTGGCTTGACGACTACGCGCTGTTTATGGCGGTCAAGGATTCCCAGGGCGGTGTGAGCTTCTTCGACTGGCCTGAGGAGCTTAGAAGACCTTCGATGGAGACTAAGAAGGCGCTGGTTTGCGAGCATGAGGCAGCCATCGGCTACTATATGTTCCTGCAGTTTCTCTTCTTCAGACAGTGGGCAGCGCTCAAGGCGTACGCTAACGCCAAGGGCATCAAGATTGTCGGAGATATCCCAATCTTCGTGTCCATGGACAGCGCAGATGTTTGGGCTAATCCTGAGCTCTTCCAGCTCGATTCTAAGGGCTACCCGACAGTTGTTGCGGGAGTTCCGCCTGACTACTTCTCAGAGACAGGTCAGCTCTGGGGCAACCCTCTGTATGACTGGAAGTACCACAAGAAGACCGGCTACAAGTGGTGGATTGCCAGAATTAAGAACCAGCTCACAATATTTGACTATATAAGGATCGATCATTTCAGAGGCTTTGAGGCCTACTGGGCAGTGCCATACGGCGATGAAAACGCCATAGGCGGCAAGTGGCGCAAGGGTCCTGACCACGACTTCTTCAACACGCTTACGAAGGCGCTGGGCGAGAATCTCCCTATCTGGGCAGAGGATTTGGGCATCATCACAGATGATGTGGAGGCTCTCAGAGACGATTACAATCTCCCGGGCATGAAGGTTTTACAGTTTGCGTTCTGCTCAGAGGACGAGAATGACATCTTCCCTCACAGATTTAAGACCGAGAACTGCATTTGCTACACGGGAACCCACGACAACGACACCACCAGGGGGTGGTACAATGAGCAGGGCGAGAAGCAGAAGGACAGACTTAGGGTTTATCTCAACTGCAGCGGTGACAATATCCACTGGGACATGATTAGATGCTGTCTGGGAAGCGTTGCCAAATACGCGGTTTACCCTATGCAGGATGTGTTGGGTTACGGCTCCGACTGCAGAATGAACACGCCAAGCGTGCCATCCGGCAACTGGCAGTTTAGAGTACGCGAGGAGAATTTTAACGATGGGCTGGCAGAGTATCTGAAAATGCTTGCCGGTGTTTATGGACGACTTCCGCTCCCCGAGGAAGAGGAGACAGAGGAAGAAGATATTAAAGTGGAGAGTGACTGATGATTAGAATAATAATCGTAGGAATATTTTTGGTCCTGTTTTTTATTTTGGGACTCATCCCCATGGGAATCTTCTGGATCATCGGAAGATTCAACAAGAACCTGGCCGACAGGCTCAGCAAGGGCTTAGTCATGTGGGCATTTCGCGTCGTAATGTTTTTGTCGGGCGTAAAGCTTGACATCAAGGGCTACGAAAACATACCTGACGTTCCTGTTTTATATGTTTCAAACCACCAGAGCATTTTCGATATCGTGGTCGGTTATCCCTGCGTGAAGGGGCTGTGCGGCTTCGTTGCCAAGGTCTCTGTCAAGAAGGTTCCAATCCTCAGAAGATGGATGAACATGCTTCACTGCCTGTTTATGAACCGCGACGATGTGCGCCAGAGCCTGCAGGTCATCCTCCAGGGCGCTGAGCAAATTAAGTGCGGCATCTCCATGTGGATCTGCCCCGAGGGCACCAGAAACAAAACCCCTGATGAGGTGACCACCATGGAGTTTAAGGAAGGCTCGCTTAAGATGGCGGAGAAGGCTAAGGCCCCCGTGGTTCCGGTAGCCATCACAGGCACACGAAACATATTTGAGAGACAGTTCCCAAGACTTAAGGGCGGCAAGGTCACCATAGAATTTGGCAAGCCGTTTATGATAAGCGAGCTGCCGCCAGAGCACAGGAAGGCATCAGGCGCGTACGCGAGAGACATTATCGAGCAGATGCTCGCCACACATGAGAAATAGTAAATGATTAAACCACCCCGTGGGCAGCGCCCGCGGGGTGGTTTGGTTAGTAATATTTATAGCACAATATACTGATGTGTTCGCAGAGTGACCAGGGACACAAAAAAAGAAGCTCGTCTGGGTTAGGACGAGCTTCTTGTATAATTCTTATAAGATTATGCCATCTTGTTAACAGCAAGTGAGAGACGAGAAACCTTACGAGAAACTGTGTTCTTGTGGTATACGCCCTTCTTGCAAGCCTTGTCAAGTACGCTTGTAGCCTCAACTAATGCTGCAGAAGCTGCTGCCTTATCGCCTGCTGCGATAGCTGCATCTACCTTCTTAACATATGTCTTAACCTTAGACTTGATAGCCTTGTTGCGCTCTGTCTTTGTCTTAATAACAAGAATTCTCTTCTTAGCTGACTTAATATTTGCCATGTGGCACCTCCATCAAAATATACGAGTTAATGTTTACTGTACAAGTCGAAAGGAGAGTGACTTTCGCTTATACGATCTGAACAGGATTCTTGACACGGACTTACTGTTCAGACACACTGAGATAGTGTAGCAAACAGAAATAGTTATGTCAAGAGATAAAATAAACTTTTTGAAGGAAAAAGGGCTGACAACAGGTCAGCCCTAACTAAACGCCAATCAGGCAATCATTCGCTTATTCGACAGGATTGCATTCCGGACATGGAATGTATCCGCTTCCTCCGCATTCGCACATAACCTTGCCGTTTCCCTCACATTCTCTGCAGACCAAGGTTCCTTCGCCGTTACAGTCCTGACAGGTCAGAATACCGCTTCCAGGAGCTGTGCGGTCCTGGCTGTTGGGGTCGCCGCATCTGTGGCAGGTAAAGTGGCAGTTTCCACCGCACTGTATACATTTGCCGGTTCCGCCACAGTATACGCAGGTGTCATAACCTACTATAACGCCCGTATCATACCAGGTCTCGCCCTCCTCAGGTCCCGCAGTCACTGCCTGAATGCCGGTTCCCTGACAATATGCACAGTTGCCGGTTCCGTTGCAGGCAGCACATGTCTCCGGGTCATATCCGGAACCGCCGCAAAGGTCACATACCGTTCCGCCTGTTCCTTCGCATCTGGCACATGTGACTATACCGCTGCCCGCGCAGATTACGCAGGTGCATTCTCCCTCACCGTTACACACAGGACAGAGAATTTGCCCGCTTCCGTCGCAGGTATGGCAGGCCACCTGAATGTCTGTCTCTGGCTGCGTATCAGGATTATCCGTCTCTGGTTCTGAATTAGGATTATCCGGGTTCACAACTGCCGTGAGAAGTGTTACGTCCACTTCATATTCATCCACCACATTCTGTGCAGAAACGCGTGCCACCTCCAGGTTTTCCTGTACTTCTTCCACCCTGGATTCGTCCACAATGCGCTCCACAGTGATTTCAGCCTCTTCATTGTTTCCGAGGAATCCCTGCTGGTAAGACTCTTCGAAAATCTCCTCGATTCCGTCGGCAAATGGAAGGCCGTCCAAGCTTATCTCGGCACATACAGATTCCGCGTCCGCATTCAGGCACTCCACATCCATGATGCACATCTCTTCATCGAGATACAGCCTAAACTCCGGATTGATGCGGACAAACACAACCGCGCTGAAATTATATTCTTCAACAGAAGGAATAACTGGCTCCTTAGTGACATCCGCTTCCTGTGAAAATGTTGTTTCCATGGTTTCACTCTCTGAAACCTCTGCATCAGTTTTGGATGCAGCAGTGGTTACAAGTTCAGAAACATCACCACCTGTGTCCGGGGTGTTTTCAGAACACGAGGTCATAAGAGCACACGTCAAAATACAACAAACAAGTAACTTTAATTTCTTCATTGGTAATTCCTCCTAAAAAGAGCTAATCATTAGAATATCACTTAAAAAATGTCTATACACAAATGTATTTTTATAGATACATTATAGCACTATGTGTCAGTCAATTCAACGACAAAAGAAAAAGGGCTGACACTAGGTCAGCCCTAACTTAACGTTGATTAAGCGATAGGTGTTACATTGACAGCCTGAAGACCTCTGTTGCCCTCTGCTGTGTCATATGAAACCTTCTGTCCGTCCTCAAGAGTCTTGTAACCCTCCTTAGCGATGCCGCTGAAGTGAACGAAAATGTCCTTGCCATCCTCATCATCTGTGATGAAGCCGTATCCCTTAGATGCGTTAAACCACTTAACTGTACCTGTCATGGTAACCTCCTTATTTGGTGACTTCTGTCACCTTAAAAATCCGCATATAAAATTAACACAAAGAAGGAATAATGTCAAGAAATACAGTTAAGTTTCGGTTGAGAAGATTTCGCACTTGTGATACATTTATTATATCATTTTGCGCGCATGTGCGCGGACGTGAAATGTTTAATCAGAGGATAACATATGATACTGGATTACAGAGAATACGAGAATACCGCCAGGAAGGCAGTGGCGGAGGGCGTGGTACTGCTTAAGAATAAGAAGAAGGCGCTTCCGATCGCCGCGGGCAGTAATATTGCGGTTTTTGGAAGAATGCAGAACCACTATTATAAGAGTGGTACAGGTTCGGGCGGCATGGTAAATGTCACGAAGGTCTGGGGGATAATGGATGCCCTTAGGCTTGAGGATATCGTGATCAACGAGGCTGTATCGCAGTTTTACAGGGAGTTTGACAAGAGCCATCCCTTAGATACAGGTGTTGGTTTTGGCAATGAGCCCTGGAGCCAGGAGGAGGCAGCCGTGCCCGCAGAGCTTGTAAGAGCTGCAGCTTCTGAGTCAGAGCTCGCGCTTGTGATAATCGCGAGAACAGCCGGAGAGGAGCAGGACTACGCAGATGCGCCGGGCGCCTACAGACTAAGCGCGGCTGAGGTGGAGATGCTTAAAACCGTCAGGGAAGCATTTGACAAGGTTGCCGTTATATTAAATGTCAGCGCGGTCATCGACATGAGCGACATCGAGGTGGTGGCGCCGGATGCCATACTCTATGCATGGCAGGGCGGCGAGATGGGAGGCTTAGGCCTGGCCGACGTGCTCATGGGCAGAGTGAGCCCCAGCGGCAAGCTGGTTGACAGCATCGTGAAGGATATTAAGCGCGCGCCCGCCTACGAGAATTTCGGGCAGGATGTGGACCGCGACTTCTATAAGGAAGACATATATGTCGGCTACAGATACTACGAGACATTTGACAGGGATGCGGTTTTATATCCCTTCGGCTTCGGACTCAGCTACACCACGTTTTATATAGAGCCAATCGATGCGGATTTCTCTGACACTTTGGCCGTGGGACTTAGCGGCTGCGTGATCGCGAAGGTCACAAACACCGGCAGATATGCGGGCAAGGAGGTCGTCCAGGTCTATGTCAGGGAGCCACAGGGCAAGCTTGGCAAGAGCGCTCTGAAGTTAGTTGGCTACAAGAAGGTTACAAGCCTGGCGCCGGGCGGTGTGCAGGTGGTCTCAATCAATGTTGAGCCATACACCTACGCGTCATTTGACGACAGCGGCGTCACAGGACACAAAAACGCCTATGTTTTGGAGGCGGGAACATATAAGTTCTATGTGGGTAACAGCTCGAGAAACCTGCAGGAGGTGGGAGAGTTCACCCTCCACAAGACCAGAGTCATAAAACAGCTGACAGAGCAGGCGGCGCCTACTGTTAGCTTTGAGAGAATTCGCCCTGAGGCATGCGCTACGGGCTATAAGATTGCCTACGAGGACGTTCCTCTTGCCACGGTTATCGACACAGAGGAGGCACACGCGGACAGACCTGAGTGCCTGTCATACACAGGAGACCAGGGCATTAAGCTTGTCGATGTGAGGGATAAGAAGGCCTCCATGGAGGAGTTTTTAGCACAGCTTTCTGACGAGGATTTGTCCTGCATCATCAGGGGCGAGGGCATGGGAAGCCCGAAGGTTACGCCCGGAACCGCCGCAGCATTTGGCGGTGTGAGCAAGTCACTTCGCGAGTTTGGAATACCCTGCGGCTGCTGCTCGGACGGACCAAGCGGCATGAGACTTGACAGCGGTGCGAAGGCATTCTCCCTGCCAAATGGAACGCTTCTCGCGTGCACATTTAGCAGATCCATAAACACGAGACTGTACAGGCTCTTAGGAACTGAGATGACTTACAACAAGGTCGACGTTTTGTTGGGACCTGGCATGAACATACACAGGCATCCCCTGAACGGCAGGAATTTTGAATACTTCAGCGAGGACCCTTATGTGACCGGAACCATCGCGGGGGCTCAGATTGCGGGTCTCAGGCAGGCGGGAGTCACGGGAACGCTTAAGCATTTCTGCGCAAATAACCGCGAGAAGAACCGCCACGGCATGAACAGCATAATCTCCCAGAGAGCGCTCAGGGAAATATATCTGAAGGGCTTCGAGATGGCTGTCAAGCAGGGTGCTAACTCTGTGATGACGACCTACGGCGCGCTAAATGGCGAGTGGACCAACGGACGCCACGATCTGCTCACAAACATCCTGAGAGGCGAGTGGGGATTTAAGGGCATCGTCATGACCGACTGGTGGTCAAACATCGGCGACGTCGGCGGAGTGGTTAACAAAACCAACTTTGCAAGACTTGTGCTTAGCCAGAACGACTTCTATGCGGTGTGCCCTGACGGCGGCGCAAACACCACGGGGGATAACACTTTAGAAGAGCTGGCGGCGGGCAATATAACCAGGGGCCAGTTAGTCAGAAGTGCTTATAATATATGTAACTTCCTCATGCGAACCAACGCCATGAGAAGGATGCTTGGAGAGAATATCGACATAAGCATCGAGGGCAGAGATATGGCAGGGGAGGACGATAAGCAGGCTGAGGTTACCTACTACGATGTGGAGGACGGCTCAGAGATCGACCTGAAAAACGTCATATCCTACAAGGGCGGAAGCTATGTGTTTGGCGTAAATGTCTTAAAGAGGGGCTGCTACTACATGGACATGGTGGGCTCTAGCGAGCTCTCAGAGCTTGCCCAGATACCTGTGGCAGTGTTCTTCCAGAGCATTCCGGGCGGAACATTTACCTTCAACGGAACCGGAGGCAGTGACATGACAGTCACGAGGAAGATACTCTTCTCGGCCAAATACGGCGTTTTGAGACTGAACTTTATAACTGGGGGACCTGATCTTAAGAAGATCAAATTTAGATTTGAAAAGGAAGTAGACAATATGCTGGACTGGGGTGAGTTCTCAGAATATATCTACGGTTAAATAATGAAACAATATAATTCACAGTATGAGACAATGACGCAGGCTCCGGTCTCGAAGCTTGTTGTGCAACTTGGCATACCCACGACCATAAGCATGCTGGTCACGTCCATCTACAACCTGGTGGACACGTTTTTCGTCGGACAGCTAAACAGCGATTCGGCGACCGGAGCGGTGGGCGTTGTGTTCTCCTTCATGGCGGTTTTGCAGGCTTTTGGCTTCATGTTTGGACAGGGCGCCGGAAGCAATATTTCCAGACTCCTGGGGGCGAAGGATAGTAAGAGAGCCAGCGTGTTTGCGGCCACAGGCTTCTACGGCTCCATAGCCATGGGGCTTCTGATATTTCTGATAGGAAGCATGTTTAAGACTAAGCTTGTGTATCTGCTAGGAAGCACCGAGACCATATTTCCATATGCCAGGGACTATCTGACCAACCTCATATGGGCGGCGCCCTTCGTCATGGGAAGCTTCGTATTAAACAATATTCTAAGGTTTGAGGGCAAGGCAAACCTCTCCATGGTCGGCCTTCTGAGCGGCGCTTTTGTAAATATGGCGCTCGACCCTCTGCTGATATTCGTGTTTGACATGGGAGTGTCCGGAGCGGCGCTTGCCACAGGAATATCACAGACCATAAGCTTTAGCATACTTCTGTACATGTTCATAAGCGGAAGAACGCAGTGTAAGCTGGGGATTGTAAATATAAGTAAGAGCCTGGCAGACTGGTGGAACATAGTTGCAACAGGTTTTCCGAGCCTCATCCGCCAGGGCATGGGAAGCATTTCATCAGCGCTTCTCAACTGGCAGGCGAAGATTTACGGAGATGCAGCTGTCGCAGCCATGAGCGTCGTAAACAGAATTATGATGTTTATCTTCTCAGCAGGGCTTGGCATAGGGCAGGGCTTCCAGCCCGTGTGCGGCTACAACTACGGCGCCGGCAAATACTCCAGAGTCAAAGAGGCGTGTACATTCACGATTAAGCTCGCCATGGGCATCATCGATGTGGTGGCTCTTTTAGGCTTCATATTTGCCCCCGGCTTAGTGGCCATATTTAGAAATGATCCGACTGTAATAGAGATAGGAACCGTGACTCTTAGAGCGCAGTGCCTGTCCGTCATGATAGTGCCTGTCATGGTCATAACCAACATGACCCTCCAGAGCACAGGCCAGAAGGCGTGGGCGACATTTACCTCCATGCTCAGGAACGGTATATACTTCATACCAATCCTTCTTCTGTTTAGCCACCTCTTCGGACTCTTCGGAATACAGATCGCGCAGGCGGTGGCAGAGGTTCTGTCCGTCATAACATGCGCACCAATACTATATAACTTCCTAAGGAAACTTCCGGAGGATGCATAGAGCAAAACAACCCCCACCTTGCGGTGGGGGTTTCGTATATCAGACTTCTTTTCTTACAAATGCATCTCTTGCTATAAACAGGAAGAGTATCATGTAAATGGTGATATTGATTACTGCGCCTGTGACAGTCATATGCGGGAACAGGCCGTTTCCGTATTTGATGCCCAGAATATCCCAGTTTGCAAACACTAGATATCTTCCGTAGTCAAGCTTAAGCGCGGCAAAAATCTCTGTGGCAGTTGCGCCTACGAACATAACAAAGAGGCTGATGCCGATGGATACTGCTGTGCTTCTAAACAGTGCAGAAATCATGAAGGCGATAGTTATAACTACGATGTACTCTACAAGATCGAATGCGTATGTGTTAATAACTACACCCAGAACACTGCCTGTGTGAATGCTTCCGTTCACATAGCTGAGGAGTGGTGAGCCGATGCCTGCATTGCCTGCAAATGCTGTCGCAATAATGTTTGACAGGAATGTAAAAATACTTGTCAGGATCATGAGAATGATGACTGAGGCGTATTTTGCCCAGAATATCTTGGCGCGGCTTACAGGGTTTATGAGCAGGAATTTGATTGTTCCCTGACCGAATTCTCCTGCAATTATTCCGCCCGCGATGATAATCATGATGACACACATTATGGTGAGAAGCCCGCTTGAGCCGTCAACTGAAGACCAGAACGGAGTATCATATATGTACTTGACAGCAGTATACATATTATCATCCAGCTCCTGGTGAGGCAGTTGCGTCACACCGTATTGGATGTTGTTGTTTAGTCTGTACATGCAGATCTCGCATTTAGCCTTGGCGTTGTCATAGGCATCGTCTAACTCGCGCTTGTTATTCTCGTAGTTTGAAACTGTAATCGCGTTACCTATATTATTTCTAACTAACATATAGCGCCAGTCATTGTCCTCGGGAACGACATCATGCTCAATCAGCCAGTCAATCATCTTATTGCATAACTCGCTGTTGGAATCGGCATAATAAACCTTCATAGTCTCGTAATAAGGCTTGTAATCGCCGGATTTGATGGCTTTAGTGCAGGCATCAATAGCATTTACAGCCTGCTGTCTGGTTGTCTCGTCAGCTTCGCTTTTCTCACTGTATGCGTCATGATAGTATAACTCATAGGTGTTATTTAAGTAAGCTGCCTGCCATGACTGAGATCCGTCGTAGTAGAACAGGTCATAAATCTCCAGCTCCAGCGCCGTCTCAATTAACGAAATAACGTAGTCGTTATTGTGGTCAGAATTGGTTTCCTTGTACCAGGCGAGGTCACTTTCAAGATTTTCCCTGCCGTAGTCGTGGTAATAGTATTGGTTATTGACTAACTTAGGTAGAAACTGCATTGCAAATGCGAAGACAAGAATCGCGATAATCATAACATATGAGCTCTTCTTGGCAAATATTTTGACAAATTCGTTTTTAATTAGATTAAGCAATCTGGCTACCTCCCTCCTGAGTCATCTGAAGGAATACATCCTCGAGATGCTTGTTGGTTACAGGGGTAATGCTGTAAATGCTGTAACCACTCTCAAACAGTTTGCGGTTTAATTCACCTGAGAATCTGTCCGTCTTGTCAGAAGGATAGCTGATCTCGAAATGTGTCTCGTCCATGACGTGGCCTGATATAGTCTCATCATATTCAGACACAGTCTTAAATGCCTCCTCGGCCCTGTCCACATAGTAGTGGAAGGTGAGAGTGTCGCTTGCTGCGCTGGCAACCAGCTCATCGATGGTTTTGACATCGACCATGGCGCCGTTCATGATGATGCCGACTCTGTCGCACATAAGCTCCATCTCGCTCATCATGTGGCTGGAAACTAAAACGCACACTCCCTCCTCGTGGGCTAGCTTCTTGAGAATGTCTCGAAGCGTTTTGATACCTGCCGGGTCCAAACCGTTAGTCGGCTCGTCGAGGATTAAAACCTTCGGGTGGTGGAGGAGTGCCTGGGCAAGTCCCAGCCTCTGCTTCATACCTAGAGAGTATTTGCCGACCTTCTCCTTAATTCTGTTTGAGAGGCCGACCAACTCGATAACCTCCTGGACACGCTCAGGTGTGACGCCCTTTCTGATGCGGGCGTAGAGCTGAAGGTTCTGAAGGCCTGTCAGATTCTTGTATGATTCCGGGTTCTCCACGATGGCGCCAACCAGCTTCATGGCGTCCTCGAAATTCTTCTCCACATCGTTGCCGCAGATGCTTATCTGTCCCTCGTCAATCGAGAGAAGTCCGACAATCATTTTGATTGTTGTTGATTTTCCTGCACCGTTAGGTCCCAGGAAACCGAAAACCTCACCAGCGTAGGTAGTAAGGTTTACATCTTTTAAAACATGGCGCTTGCCAAATGACTTGTTAAGGCCACGGATTTCTATAGCTGTTTCCATATTACTCCCTTCACTTAGTATTCTTCGATAATTTCTGTAGTAGGTCTGTTGTTATAGTTTACAAAGCTGTACATATAGCTGATTTTCCACTCGCCGTTCTCGTGAAGCATTTCCCCCTGAACGTTGCACGCAGGCACTGTGTACTTAAGCTTCATATGCACATCTGTTTTATTGTCATAGTTATAGTCACTTGGATAGATTCTGGTCACATAATCAAAATCAAAATATGGAGCAAAACCATCGGTCTCAATAACGTATGAATACGTGAAACTGAATAACACAGCCTCAGGGCCGTTCTTGGTAAGCTTCATATCTGTGATGTGATAATCATAGGAAGTTATCATGCCGCTCTCACCTGTCATAGCGTCATTCGCGAGGGAATCAAGCACTTCGTTCTTCCTGTAATAATTCTTAGGATCATCACAGGTTACAGTCCAGTAATCATTGATGATATTCTCTAAATTCTGTGAATAGAGCTTGGATTCTTCCTGTGTCCACTTCTGGTTGCCGTCCTTCACTGTTGACGGGGCGTAAGAAGCTTTGGCGAGGGCATCCACATAGGTGGTGAGAATATTCTCAATATCATCCTTCTGGGTGTCAAACACTACATTGTCATAGACCACATAGCCCACTGTTGCAGCTAGAACCACACCTGCAAGAAGAATGCCACGGTTAGCCCGTTTTAAAAATGGTTTCTTCAAAACAAAATTCTCCTTTCAACTGTACTAATGCACATAGTACACACAGCAATAAGATTTGTCAAGAACAAAATTCTTAAATCTGTGCATATTAAAAAACCAAGCTCATCATAACACGACGAGCCTGGTTAGTCACATTAATAATTTCTTACAAGAATGTCATATAATTGCGTTAAGAAATGTCTTTTTGACACCCTCACGCCATGGAGTGGTGTAGCAGATTACAGCTAAAAGTACACTCAGAAGCACGCCGCATACCACGTCTATGATGGAGTGCTGCTTGATCATAACTGTGGAAACGATGATCAGGAGATTGAGCAAAATGGTGCCGATTCGAAGCGCCCTGTGGCCGTTTAGCGCCTTGGATTTGAGAGCCACGATTATCACGGACGAGCAGGATGAGCAGTGCATGGACGGGCAGACATTTACAGGACCGTCGGCCTTCCACAGGGTGTTTACGAAGAAGGCGCAGAAGTTTCTGTCCGGAATATCCACGCGAAGGTCAAGCCCTGTTGGCATTATGATGTTTATGATGAAGCATATGTTCATGCCTGTAAACATTATAAACCACAGATCCTGAAATTCCTTCTTGTCCACTATCATGAGGTACACAAGCGCAGATGGAAATGCTGCAAACCACATGGAATACGGTATGACGAAGTACTCGCAAAATGGTATCAGATCGTCTAGAGGGCTGTGGATTATGACCTTGGACTTAAGGGTAAAATCCAGCGTGAAAAATGTTATCACATAGAATATCAGATAGAGCATGGCGTAGCTGTGTTTGTTTGCCTTACACCACGCTAATCCCTGTTTTATAAGTTTCATAGCGTTTATCCTTTACAAATAGTGCAGTTTTGACGCTGCAAATCGTTATTATAACGAAAAACTTTGTTTTAGGCAACATAAAAACTTTACAATTTAAGCCACATTTACTATTGAGATTTTTTTGCATTTCCGATATAATGTTTCAGAATCTGACGTGTGGCAGTCAGACATATCAAAGAATTATCAGGAGGACCTACTATGGGATACATGGAGAAGTACAACTTCTGGCTCACGGATAACGATTTCGATGAGGCTACGAAGGCAGAACTGTTGGCCATCAAGGACAACGAGGCAGAGATAGAGGACCGTTTTTATAAGGATCTGGAGTTTGGTACAGGTGGTTTAAGAGGTGTACTTGGCGCAGGTTCAAACAGAATGAATGTATATACAGTTCGCAGGGCTACACAGGGTCTTGCAAACTATATTATCAAGCAGGGCGCACAGGATAAGGGCGTTGCCATTGCTTACGATTCAAGAAGAAGATCAACAGAGTTTGCCAACGAGGCTGCACTTTGCTTAGCAGCTAACGGCATCAAGGCTTACATCTTCCCATCACTTCGCCCGACACCTGAGCTCTCATTTGCTCTCAGAACTCTGGGCGCTACAGCTGGTATCATTCTCACAGCCAGCCACAACCCGCCAGAGTACAACGGCTACAAGGTTTACTGGGAGGACGGCGCACAGATCACCGCTCCAAGAGATAAGGATATCATCGCTGAGGTTAACGCCATAACAGATTACGGCACATGCAAGACCATGGACAAGGAGAGCGCTTCTGTCTTAGGTTTATATAATGTGATCGGCTATGACATGGATGACAAATACATCGCTGAGCTCAAGAAGTTAGTTATCAACCCTGATGTTGTAAGAGAGATGGGCAAGGAGATGAAGATTGTCTACACACCTCTTCACGGAACAGGCAACATCCCTGCAAGACGTGTGCTTAAGGAAATCGGCTTCGAGCATGTATATGCGGTTCCTGAGCAGGAGAAACCGGACGGAGAGTTCCCTACAGTTTCTTATCCTAACCCAGAGGATCCGAAGGCATTCGCCCTTGCACTTAAGCTTGCGAAGGAGGTTGACGCAGATTTAGTTCTCGCAACTGACCCCGACGCCGACAGATTAGGCGTATACGCTAAGGATTCAGCTACAGGCGAGTATGTTTCATTTACAGGCAACATGAGCGGATGCCTCGTATGCGAATACGAGCTCTCACAGAAGAAGGCTCTCGGCATTCTTCCTGAGAACGGCGCAGTTGTTGAGACCATCGTTTCAACAGACATGTGCAAGGCAATCGCCAAGGAATACAACATGAAGCTCATCGAGGTCTTAACAGGATTTAAGTTCATCGGCGAGCAGATCAAATTCTTCGAGCAGCAGAACACATACAGCTACCAGTTTGGTTTCGAGGAGAGCTACGGCCTCTTAATCGGAACACATGCCCGCGATAAGGACGCCATCGTTGCAGTTATGGCTCTGTGCGAGGCAGCTGCATATTACAGAAAGCAGGGTCTCACTCTCTGGGATCAGATGCTTAAGATCTACGAGAAGTACGGCTTCTACCGCGAGGGTCTGCACACCATCACTCTGAAGGGTGTTGACGGCGCTGCACAGATCAAGGCCATGATGGAGAGCCTCAGAACCAACCCTGTCAAGGAGCTTGCAGGCTATAAGGTATTAGAGTTCAGAGACTACGACAAGGACACAGTATTAGACATTCAGACAGGTAAGGTTACACCTACAGGTCTTCCTAAGTCCAACGTTCTCTACTATCAGTTCGACGACAATGCATGGTGCTGCGTTCGTCCTTCAGGTACTGAGCCTAAGATCAAGTTCTACATGGGCGTCAAGGGAACATCATTTGAGAATGCAGGCGACAAGCTCAAGGCTCTCACAGACGGTTTCTTAAAGCTCACAGAGCAGTAATAGTGTAATAATTGGGGATTACGAGGGGCGGAGCCTATCCGCCCTTCTACACATTTTTAGACAGCGAGGAATAACTACATGGAAAAAATCCTGGTCCTTGATTTTGGCGGACAGTATAATCAGCTCATTGCAAGACGTGTAAGAGAGTGCAATGTTTACTGCGAGGTCTGGCCATACACCAAGTCATTGGAGGAGATTAAGTCATTCGCTCCTATGGGCATCATCTTCACAGGCGGTCCCAACAGCGTTTATGACGAGACATCACCTCACTACGAGAAGGCAATATTTGAACTAAACATCCCGATACTTGGCATATGCTACGGCTCACAGCTCATGGCATACACGCTCGGCGGAGAGGTTAAGACCGCTCCTGTGAGCGAGTACGGCCACACGGATGTGGATGTGGACAACAGCGACGCCCTGTTTAAGGGAGTTTCAGCTTCCACAGTTGTGTGGATGAGCCACACAGACTATATTTCCAAGATGCCGGAGGGCTTCAAATGTACAGGCCACACCCCGGTCTGCCCTGTTGCAGCCATGGCTAACCCTGAGAAGAAGCTCTACGCTACACAGTTCCATCCCGAGGTTATGCACACCCGCGAGGGCATGGCAATGCTTAGAAACTTCGTCATAAGCATTTGCGGCTGCCACGGCGAGTGGAGAATGGACTCCTTCGTGGAGACCACCATCAGAGAGCTTCGCGCCAGAATCGGCAACGGCAAGGTATTGTGCGCTCTCTCAGGCGGCGTTGATTCGTCTGTTGCGGCGGTACTCTTATCCAAGGCAGTCGGCAAACAGCTCACATGTGTGTTCGTCGACCACGGCCTGCTCAGGAAGAACGAAGGCGACGAGGTTGAGGCAGTTTTCGGACCAAACGGCCCTTACGAGCTGAATTTTATCCGCGTCAATGCGCAGGAGCGCTACTACGCTAAGCTTGCAGGCGTCACAGAGCCCGAGCAGAAGCGCAAGATCATAGGCGAGGAGTTCATCAGAGTTTTCGAGGAGGAGGCAGGCAAGATTGGCGCTGTCGACTATCTTGTACAGGGAACTATCTACCCTGACGTAATCGAGTCAGGACTTGGCAAGTCAGCAGTTATCAAGTCCCACCACAATGTTGGCGGACTTCCAAGCGTTGTCAATTTTAAGGAAATCATCGAGCCTCTTCGCATGCTGTTTAAGGACGAGGTCAGAAAAGCAGGACTGGAGTTAGGCATCCCTGAGAACCTGGTATACCGCCAGCCATTCCCGGGCCCCGGACTTGGCATCCGTATCATCGGAGAAGTCACAGCCGAGAAGGTCAGAATAGTTCAGGATGCAGACTACATATACAGGGACGAAATCGCCAAGGCAGGCCTAGACAAGGGTCTCGGCCAGTATTTCGCGGCACTCACAAACATGAGATCCGTAGGCGTTATGGGCGATTTCAGAACCTACGACTACGCAGTAGTCCTCCGTGCAGTCAACACCAGCGACTTCATGACAGCCGACGCAGCAGAACTCAAATACTCCGTATTGAATAAGGTCATGACACGTATCATCAACGAAGTGAAGGGCGTAAACAGAGTATTCTACGATCTCACCAGCAAACCCCCCGGCACGATTGAATTTGAGTGATAACGAGCCAAGCACAAGAGATAAATATAAGCACCGCAAGGCGGTGCCACATAAAAATAAGGGTCCTATCCCAAGTTTACTTGAGGATAGGGCCCTGTTTTTATGTGAGCAAGCTGCGAAGCAGCGGCTTATATTTATCTCGTAGTATTTGGCGACAACAGACATGAGCGCGAGCTTGCTCGCGCGAATGAATTAATAATGAGATTTACATGAGCGCGAGCTTGCTCGCGCGAATGATATAAAAAATAGAATTATATCATGAGCACGCTATTCGCGCGAATGATATAAAATGATAGAGGTATATTATGAGCGCGAGCTTGCTCGCGCGAATGATATAATAAGATAAGTATTCATAAAAAAGGCAAACCGTTTTATTCTGAAAAAGGTAAATGGATTTAGCCTGAAAACATAATAGAATAATCCTAGAAAATAAGGGGAATCTGTCAATTCTATAATCCATGTAAGACTGAAGGAAGGCCCACCCTTAAAGGAAAATAGGGGAATATTAAGGGAATAATAGGGATAAGAAACTAGGATATAGTGGAAACTTATAAGATGGAAATTCCTCAGAATTCTAATGATTTTCCGAAGAAATGAGATTAGAAAAATGGAGGAAAAAGAAAAAATCTCGTTATATTCCCGAAGGGCGGATTACGAGATTAAGAGGGAAAATGTGGGAATGAGCTGGAATAGTGAATAGGTTGTTTAAAATGTAGAGGACCTTCTAAAATCTGGTTTTTCCTATATATTCCCGAAGGGATTAATGTAGGAGGAATTAAAGAAAATTTTTGAATTATGAGGGAGGTTAGAGAATAAACGTTTTTTCCTTTTTTCGCTAAATAGAGGATAAAACGGTTTGCCCTACAACAGCCATAAGCTCGAAAAACGTTGAAATACAATGCTTTTCGAGCATTTTTTATGTCTTTTGACCCAAGATTGACCCAAAATCGCCACAAAAATTCTTAGAAATATTCTTGCATATATTCTAAAAATGTGGCAAAGTATTAGTAGTGTATATTGCCATGTGTATGACGATTATGAATACGGTTAAGATTAAAGAATCTTAGTTGCCGAAACAACAAGGCAAGTTATTGGGAGAAAAATGAAACTGATACATGAACCAACTATATTGCAACAGCAAAAAATCTCGGTAAACGGGACCATTAAGCGGGTTATAGAACTGTATAGAAAACTGAAGATTCCGATGAGCGCTCTGATTACGGATTACTACGCTGCAAAAGATAAGTAAGTCGGGGATTTTAATAACTACATAGAAAGAATGAAAATGCAATATCTTGAAAAGGGCGGAGGTGAAATTCTAAATGCTGTTAAGAAACAATATGAGGCCGGTTTTGAAAAAGAACGGTAGAAGGACAAGATGCTCGATACTGATGAGTATAGCTATACTGGCTACAGGTTGTGCGCAGAGCGGAACCGGTGTCGATGAAAACACATCAGACAGGCCGTATGATACGCAGGCTCCCGCTCCGGATGCGGAGGGTACGGATACTGCTGATAAGACGCCGGCTACTCCGGAAAGCTCCGGGCTTCCCTCCGAAAGTGGAACGCCGGACTTACAGCCATCCATCCCTCCCGGCTGGAACGAAAACAACGAGGTCTACGGCGAGTATGACGGAAGGATCTATCTCGGAAAAGCATTTCAGGGCTGCGGGATCAGCTACGGGCTGACCAGACTTTACAGTGCGGACTGGAATACGGGAGAAGGGGAAATCATATGCACAGACCCCACATGCAAGCATGCCGGATATGATCCTGAAAAGAATCCTGATCCGACCTGCACTGCGATCATGTCGACAGAGATGTCCTTGTTTGTCCCATCCATAGTGTATGAAGGAAAGCGTATTATTTTTGAGACTTACAGTACCGCGCACGACACAGAAAACGGAATGGAAGCAAGGTATGATACAGATGTGTTGATTTCGGAAGAAGATGGAAGCAACCGGCAAAAAGTCACCACCATACCCGGCGGAGTTTATTTTGCTACGGGGGCAATACATAATAATAAACTGTATTACTCAAGCTTTAACGGAACCATTTGGAAAAATGACGGCGAGTTTGTTTCTGAAGATGGCATACCCGGAGTAAAACAGGTACAAACTGAGGACTATAGTCTTAACTGCTTGGACCTTAGGAGTTTTTTGGTAAAAGAGTACCTGCATTCCGATCAGTGCTTTACGGATTTTTGCTTCACCGATGATTATATGTACTGCGTTTCTTTTGACAGCAGTGCGGCTCCGTGTGTTTTACAGCTGTGTCCGGATACCGGGGAATGCGAAAAGGTGTATGAAGGCAGTGATCTGGTCCAGCTCGGCGGATGTATAGACGGCAGGCCGGTGCTTGTCCTAAAAGAAGATAAGAATGTATATTCTCTTGCATTTCCCGCTGCGGACGGGGTCGCCGGATTCGCAAAATGTTCAAGAGCTATCGTAGTTTCATGGGATGATAAGGTGGCTACCTGCACAGGCTGGGGCGAGACAACGGGAGCTGACGGCAATGTATATTATTCCGAATATACTGTATATGATTCTGCCGGTAACCAGATCGATAAGTTTGGCTTTGACAAATATGTAAATATTCTGTTTGCCGTAGACGATAAACTGATATATGACGTTACTGCACCGGATGATGGTACCTCAGGGACTTATTTCATAAACACATATGATTTCGGCAGATGCACTACCGACGGAAAACAATTGATACTTGCAGAATGATGCTTCATAATGGATAAGAGAAAGGGCGGCTTGACTGCCCTTTTGCTATAGGAGAAAAAGTGAAATCACTTGAACTGGTAAATGTCACGAAAAAATACGGAAAGACGGCTGCCCTTGACGACTTTTCATATAGTTTTGAGAACCGGATATATGCGATTTTAGGGCCAAATGGCTCCGGAAAGACGACCCTGTTAAATCTGATAACGGACAATCTGCTCCCGACCTCCGGAAGGATAGAGTATGACGGAAAAGAAATACACGAGATGAAGGCTTCTTACAGGGCGATGATCGGCTTTGCGCCGCAGCAGCAGAGCTTATATGAAGGCTTATCCCTCAACAGATTCATGTATTATATGGCGTCTCTCAAGGGACTTGGGAAGAAGGAGGCGGACATTCAGGTGGAAATGTTGCTTGACAGAGTTCATTTGTCCGAGGTCCGCAATAAGAAGCTTGGGGGGGTTTCGGGCGGAATGAAACAGAGAGCGTTATTGGCGCAGGCATTGATAGGAGACCCGAAGATCTTAGTGCTTGACGAACCGACTGCCGGTGTAGATCCCGGAGAAAGAATAGCTATAAGAAACCTTATATCCGAGGTTTCAGATGATAAAACGATCATTATTGCCACACATATCGTTTCGGATATAGAGCTGATCGCGGATAAGGTCATCATTTTGAAAAAAGGACGAATCGCTATGGACGGGGCGCCTGCCGAGCTGTGCGCGGGAATGAAAGGACGGGTTCGCGAAGTGAGACTTGCAAAGGGAAAGGACTCCCTGTCCGGTATCAAAGGCAAGATAAGCAGTATCACTCCCTGCGGCAATGAAATGACAGTGCGCATCATTGACAATGATAATGGTAACGGTACAGAAGTTTTTCCGTCGCTTGAAGAATTGTTTCTGGATGTTTTTGAACAGAAGATGTAAGTGATGGCTTATAAAGAGGGCAGGTTTTTGATATGTTATTAAACGAATTGAGGAAGGATCTTCTGGACAGATTTATATTATCGATCTATATCGTATTTCTTATCCTTGTGCCTGCATTCTTTTACTATGGGATAGCCTCCCAGAGCGATAAGTACAGTCCGGATGACTATAAAAAGCTTTGGGAAGGCTTTCAGACAGATGACGCAGAAAAGCTTTCAAACGAACTGAGCAAGGAAATCCTTGAAATGGAAGGCCTGATGACCTGCCTTATCAGGGAAGAGTTCGGGGACATGGAGGAAGGGGAAATCGCCATTGATTTGTATGAGGAACTTAAAGAAAAGTATCTTACAAAAGGCAATACGGCTTTTTCTGTGGAACTCAGTATAAAAATACAACTGTATCGAGATGTAATCGAAGAGCTGGGTAGTGTGATCAGTTTCAGTGAAGGAGTGGAGACAGTCATATCCAATGCAGACAGGCTGAAGAGATCCGGTAAGGCTGATGAAAATGAGATGGAATTTGTAAAATCCGCTTTTGGAAAGATAGCGGATACAAAGGTTTCCTCCGGACCTTCAAAAGGCATAAGCAAAGCGTTGTCAGACAGAATGACAGATATTTTTGCGATCGCGTTTGTTTTTATCACTGCTATATTCATAGTAAGTCACGAAAGAAATAAAGGACTTCTTAGACTCGTAAAAACCACAAAAGGCGGCAGAACCGGGCTGGCTCTTTGCAAGCTGGCGGTGGTATTCTCATCGGCGGTGTTTAGTTCTCTGTTTTATCTGGAAAATATAATTGTATCGGGCCAAGCGTATGGATTGGGAGACATTGGACGCCCCATACAATCTGTTCTTGGGTTTGATAACTGCACATGGAATATAAGCGTGCTCGGAATGTTTGTTCTTTTCATTCTGAGCAAGGTAATGGTGGTTTTTTGTGTAGGGGCTATGTTTTTGCTACTGTGCACGCTGATCAGGAATTCCGTAGCCGCTTCAGCTGTATCTGTGGGAGCAGTTGCCCTTTCGACAGCAGTGTTTTACGCGATTAAAAGTACATCGAAATATGTCCTGATAAAGTATCTGAGTCTGTTCGGTTTGGCGGATACCTATGGAATGCTGTCATCATTCAAGGTGATACACTTTGCTGGGGGAATGATCGAAAGAAGTACGTTTTCATTGATCGCAATGGTTGCATTTTTACTGTTATTCTCAACAGGGAGCGTCATTTCCTTTTCTCTGATGCGCGAGGCCGGCAGGAATACGGAAAAACGTCAGTTTTTCCGTAAGTTCCTTCCTGACTTTTTGAGGGGAAAACATGTCAGCATATTCAGGCATGAGCTTTATAAATCAGTGGTTGCCTCGGGGGCAGGCCTGATATTCATTGCGGGGGCAGTGATCATTCTTCTGTTCAGAACTGTACCCTATGAAAGCTATAATGATATGCAATTGTATTACAGATCATTTGAAAGAAGCCTTGAGGGAAAGCACGGCGCTGAGGCGGATAAGATAATAACGGATTACATCGCCGCATATTCAAAGGAATATGATGCTTCGCTCCTGCGCGGTGATAACAAGGGTATGAGGTCGGCGTATTATGCGCTGCAGGCCTGTGAAGAGCTGCAATGCCATAATGACTATCTTAAGGGTAAGGAAGGAGCGTATTTTACTGATACAGCCGCCTTCAATATCCTTACGGGAAACAGCGACAGGTTTTATGATCACGATCTTATAAGTGCCTGCCTGGCGGCGGTGCTTTCGTCTGTGATATTTTGCGCGGTGTTTTGTTTTGATACTGCGGATAATGAGATCAAGGTGATCGATACTACGCTTGGCAGAAATAAATGCAGAAGAAAACGTTATGCGATATGTGCGGGTTTGGGTCTAGCAATTTGGGCGGTCTGCTGGTTGCCCGGACTTATCAGTATAATAAACCGATATTCCATAGGTAATCTGTCGGCATCGGCGTATTGTCTCGAACATCTCAGTCATATGCCCCAATTTGTGAGCGTGGGAGCATATATTGCATTTATATATGCCTTGAGACTTATCGGCGTCTGGGGCATTATGATTCTTTGTTCGCGCTTGGCGTATTTTTTTAAATCGTTCACATATACATGCGTGATCGCATTTCTGCTGTTTGTTTTACCACTTTGCATCATGTGCATTGGCATCTCTTCACTATGGTGGATCATGCTAAATCCGCTGTTTGTTTGGTTTCCATAAAGAGAACCGAATCGGTATTGGATTACAAAAAGAAGATTTTTCACAATGTAATCAAGAGGGCGATTATATCATGAGCGCGCCGCTCGCGCGAATGATATAATAAGATAAGTATTCATAAAAAAGGCAAACCGTTTTATTCTGAAAAAGGTAAATGGATTTAGCCTGAAAACATAATAGAATAATCCTGGAAAATAAGGGGAATCTGTCAATTCTATAATCCATGTAAGACTGAAGGAAGACCCACCCTTAAAGGAAAATAGGGGAATATTAAGGGAATAATAGGGATAAGAAACCAGGATATAGTGGAAACTTAGAAGATGGAATTTCCTCAGAATTCTAATGAGTAAGTAACCTGTATCGGATCTTGAAGCTAAATTGGGATTTAATGCAATGTCATTATCCTTACAAGACGAGTATGATACTAAGCGAAAAGATTTTGCCGATGGCAATGGTATAAGAATAGTCTTGACAAAACTTAAGTAAATGATACGATTAAGATGTCTTGAATTTATAAGGAGAATTTTGAACATAAAGAGAATTATAGAAGCATATTTTGTAAAAGGGAGGAATTAATGAGAAGCTTTATATATCAGCTTCGAAGAACTGCTGACACACTGACGGTTCGTTTTGTTTTTTATGGTTTCCTGATTTTGGTAATTATACATTCGATTGGAGTGATAAGCAGTTTTTGGGGAATGGATGCAGTTTCGATGATCGAGCCCATGAAGCTCAGGATAATGTACGATGAGACAAATCAGATTACTATCAGGCTTATTCAGCTTTTCCCATTTCTGGCGGTTATTCCAGCTGGATTTTCTTATTTTGACGACAGCAAAAATCAAACAGATATAGTAATCAGGGCCAGATCAGGTAATGCAGCTTATGTGCGTGACAGTCTGCTATCGTCCTTTATTGTATCTTTTTTTACCTACTGGATTCCTTTTATGTTGGAAATAGGAATACTCAGTGTGGCGATGGATGCAGACATTTCACGCGATCCATCGGGCTTGTCCTATTATCAAAGCGGAATGCAATCGTATATAAGTAATTATTTCTTCGCAGATCTTTACAAGACTCATCCCATTTTACACGCTATGGCAGAGGTCAGTGTCTGGGCAACAATGGTGGGAGCACTTGCCTGTTTTTCTGTAGCAGTTTCATTTTTCGGTATAAAGATCCGGGCACTTGTTTTTTTGCCTGTTCTAATGGTGGTATATGGAGTTGGATTCGTGGGCGATTTTTTAGGGACCGGATTTACCACAAATTATATGTGGTATCTTCTGGGGTATGATGGACACCCAAAAAATGATCTGTTTTTGCTTGTCCTGTTTGTAACACTTGCAGCAGCGTGCATAGCAAGCGGCATTATAAATGCAAGGAGGGATAGACTGTGAGCAGAAAGAAAAGATTGATTATAGAAGTTGTCATACTGATGACAATTATAGCGGGTTTGTTTATATATGCATTCTGGGGCAGAAAGAGTCATACAGATAAATTCGGTGATCTGACGGATGATATCTATAACAGTTCAAAAGAAGAGGAGTCGATGGATGATTCTGTGTATGATAATTTGTATGTTTGTCAGTGCCCCGTTGGAATAGTCGGTAATCTGATAAAGCTCTGGGAAGAAGTGCTTCCGCAGTCACCGTATATCATAACTTGTACTGTTATTGAAGGACAGGAGCCTGCTTTTGGCGGCGTTCGGGCAAAGGTTAAGATAGAAACCGTTCATCAGGGAGAGGGACTTAAAACAGGTGACGAGATATATATTACAAACGAATCGTGGTTGCTTCGGCAGGACGGAGAAAAAGTATATGTGGAATTCAAGTTCCACAATCTGATGAAACCCGGCGAGAAATATCTTCTGTTTTTAAGTGATCATCTTCAGGTTTCGGAGGAGGTCTATGGGGACACATATGAGATGGATGGTTTTGCTATAGCACCGGTTTTCCTTTACGAGGACAGAGAAAACAAGATCGTTGAAAGCTCCGACAGTTATGTCTCTTACAAGGATGTTAGAGATAATGAAGTTTATTTTTCTTATGAAGAAGATTTGAAGATATATCTTGACTTTAAGAAAAAGCTGTTTGAAGAGTATCCGTTTAATTAATCGAGCCACGGGGGTGATTATGGATCTAATAGTTGATAATGCTACTAAAGTCATAAAAGGCCGCAAGGTCCTTGACCATATATCGGTCAAGTTCAGTGAGGGTATATATGGTCTTACCGGCAGAAATGCATCTGGAAAAACCATGCTGTTGCGTGCCTTATCAGGTTTGATAAAGCTTGATGAGGGCAAGGTAAGCCTTGATGGTAAGGTGATAAGAAGAGATATACCTGTGCTGCCTTCTCTTGGAATAATCATAGAAAATGCAGGCATGTACGATAACCGCACCGGTTATGAAAATCTGCGGATATTGGCTGATTATAAGAAAAAGATCGGTGATGAAGAAATCATTCGTGCTTTGACGCGGGTTGGGCTTGAACCCAATGATAAAAGAAAGTACCATAGCTATTCACTTGGCATGAAGCAAAAGCTTGCAATAGCGCAGGCTATCATGGAAGAACCGGATATATTGCTTCTTGATGAACCGATGAATGCTCTTGATGAGCAAAGTGTATTACAGATTCGGAATGTTCTTTTGGAGGAAAAGAACAGAGGCGCGCTGATCATCATAGCTACACATATCAGAGAGGACATTAACATTCTTGCGGACAGGATACTCGTTATGGATGAGGGGAGATTGGTCAAAAATGATCCTGCCGGAGGCGATGCTATATGAAAAAAGCAGGTCTCTATCTTGGAATAGTTCTTTTTTCTATAGCGGGTAATTTGTGGATCTTTCAATCCGAAAATGTACAGGCTATGCAGATACTGGTCACATCCAGCTTCGGCGGGCTCAGCATAGGAAGAGGAACAGTGATAGAGTTTACCATAAAAAGTGCTCCGTTACTGTTTTTTCAGCTCCTTCGGACAATTATCTGCTATGAGAAACTCTCTCGCGCAGGGGTTTATGTATTCACAAGATGTCCTGATAAGAGGAAAAGAACAGCAGGCATTTTAGCAGAAACCGCGCTTAGTAGTATTTTATACTCCGCAATCTGGCAGGGGACAGGACTGGTTATGGGGTTTATTGCCGGGATGAGTGTGCCGGGGGTATCATTTTGGGAGACATTCTTTCTGCAAATCATGACATTGGCGGGGTGGATGATGTTATTTACTGTCATAGGTTTTCATGTTTGTGTCTTTTGTGGAAGCATGCCCGGTATTTTCGCAGGCATGATTCCGCAATTTGTGATTATCTCATCCATGCAGCTGTTTGCAAACGGATCAGTTTTCAGTATAGATGTCAGTGATCCCGGTTTTGATCCGAGTCACTTCGATATTCTTAAGTTACATCCGTTCTCGCAACTGGTTCTGGATTGGCATTCTTCATCCATCCCTGAACTTGCAGGTTATATGAATTATTATCAGGTGTTTTTTCCGCTTTTACCGGGTATGGTTATGTTTTGGATACTGGTGGCTATAGTTGGTATTTTTCTGATTGGAAATATTAACAAAATGGAATTGTATTCTGTTAGAACATAGATAGTGATTAACACATTGAAAAATGTATATAAATCCGTGTTATAGAAGGCTTTTAAAGTGAGAGTGCGCATGATATCCTCCGCCACAGGATTGGAAGATGTAAAACAACAGAATGATAAACACCGAGGCCTTGAATTGATGAAATACAAGACCAAACAAAAGCAGTACAGCGGTGGACCAGACGGTATATGCTATGATATCAAAACCATAGATAAAAACGTCACGGTCCTCC
>JAILPS010000034.1 GCA_024699325.1 Lachnospiraceae bacterium
GCCTCAACCACGGTCTTAAATACATCGTCCACGCCGTGCTCGATGGTGTCTGAATTGTAAGGATCTTCGTACTCCTCAGGCTCTGGCTTACCATCTATCTGGAAGAGCTCTATCTGCATTGATCCGTAGATAGTTACAGGACTTGGCTCGTGCTCAAGGCCCTCTTCATCTGTGTAGCCGTCGATTTCATCCTGAGTCTTCTGATTGATTGAGAATGATATGCTGTCCACTCTCTTGAACAGCTCATCTGAATAAATGTAGTTAAATATTCTCTTTAAGCCGTCATAGTCTGTGTTGTAATCAACATTGACTGTGTAGCTGTTGACTGTCATGTTGTAGTCGCTTACGCTTCCTGTTCCAACGATGGAATAGATAGGTGTGGCTGATGAGAATGCAACATAGTCTGTGTCTATGCCGACCTTCTTATTCAGCTCGTCAGCATACATGATGAGGTCCTGCTCTGTGAGCGTTGCAGGGTAGTGTACGAGCTCTGCATCCACGTATTCAACCATAACTTCGGTGGTGTTTTCGTACATAACCTTGTTGGCTGTCTGCTGCTGGAGTACCTTAATCTCCTCCTGGAGCTCGACATTCCTGGCCTCAAGTGTTCTTGCCTCCTCAATCTTTGGCTTGTAATACATTTTGTAAGCCACAAAAACCATAACGATTGTCAGGATGTACAGGATAACTGATATGTCTCTCTTCGTAATCTTCATACTACTCAGTCACCTCCCCTGTTGTTGTCTCTTCTGTATCTGCGTCCCAGTCGTAGCTGCCAACTGCCTTATAGGTTGCTGAGATAGAAAATGTTGTGAAATACGCCTCAACTGTCTCTCCGGCTGCAACCTCTGTGACCTCTAGCTCGTTACCGTCAGCATCTGTTAAGTCAACGCCGTCCAGGCTGTCGTAGAGAATTCCGCCCACGAGGTATTTGTCATCGTCAACTGTGATATCCTTAAGTTCTCTTGATACACTGCTGATGGTTACGCTCTCGTATGCAGGACACTCTCTCATGATGGCGAGGATCTCTGCTGACTCATGCCATCCGCCGGCCTCAACTGTCATGCTCATGCCGTTGCTGCTGACTGACAGACTTGTAAATACAGCGTCTGATGGAAGTGTCTCCTCGAAGTACTCTATAATCTTAACGAAGTCCTCATTGACATTCCTCGTGTAGGTCTGCATATCTATGAATGAGGTGTACAGAGCGTTGGCCTCGTCGAATCTCTGGATAGTGTTGTCAATGCTTGACAGACTGGCCTTCTGCTTCTCTAACTTCTTCTGCTCATCCTCTGCAGACTTATATCTGGAATACGCCAAGAACATAAGTGTTCCGGTAGCGATGAGACCTGCCATAAACACTGCCACAGATATAGCCAGCGCGTGCTTGATAGTCTTGTTTGTCTTAACCTTCTTGGACAGAAGATCCAGAGGATCGATGATGGAACCGATACTCATGGCCAGATCGCCCAGGCTTACAGCTGCCACAACCTCACCTGCGGATGGCTTCTCCACGGTGCTTGCGACCTTATCGCTCATGCGGATGGACTTGATAATGCTCACATCTCTGTTTGGAATACCAAGCTCAAACTGGAGGAGCTGCGCCAGGTTCTGGATGCCCGCGCCCTGACCTGTGATTATCATCTGGTTGATGGTTCCGTCGCCCATGTTGGAGGTGTAATAGTGGATTACACGGCCAACTCTGTCCACGAAGAATCTGAGGGTCTCAGTGTTGGCAGCCTTCTGCCTCATATCCTCAGTCATATCGTCCGGATCGTCCGGTTCCTCAGACATCATCGGGAGAACCGCATTGATTCTCTCGTTATGCTTCAGGTCATCGAGAATGGACATGTAGTTGATGTCTATGATCTCGTTGGTGTCTGCATAGGAGTTGATGATATCGTAAACGCCCTGTCCAAATGTTCTCTGTAGCTCCAGGATACCACCTCTGACGATGGATATCATGGTGCTTCTCTCGCCTATATCTACAGATACTGTGGTGCCCTCGATGTTGGCGCTCTTCATCAGCTGGTAGATACTGTTACCTGCATAATCAATGCTCTCAACCTGCATGTTGAGTGACTTGGCAAATGCGTAGTAGCAGTCCAGCAGATCAAGAGGCACAGCGATGACCATGACCTTCATCTTCTTCAGACCCTCCTCAGAGGTGAATGAATTCATGATCTTCCAGCTAACTCTGTATCTCTTCAGGTCTACAGGGAAGTATTCTCCGGCGTTAGCCATGATGAGCGACTTGATCTTCGATCTCGATACATACGGAAGAACGATCTCTCTGTTGATAATCTTACTTGACGCAATGTGGAATGCCACCTTGCGCTTATTCATTCCGTACTTAAACAGCTCTGCAAACAGTTCGTTGCACAGCGTCTCGTCATCCTTAATGTAACCGTCGGTAATAGTCCCTGGAGGAGTTGCTATAACAAATGTTTTGTCTACGGTATAAGCCTTGTTGCTTACGTTGATATCGGCAACCTTCGTATAGATGCTGCCGAGCTCAATACATAGTATTTTTCCGTGCATAGGGTAAATCCTCCCTAGGATATTTTCTGTTATAACATTCTAACATTTCTTGTATAATTTTTCAATCTAAATGTCTATATATTTAACAGCATTTTCACATTTGTATCGGAATTTTCTCTTAAATAGTAAAATTTTTATAAAAATAATAAAAGGGACAGGATTAATTCCTGTCCCTAAACGTTTTCGTAAACTAGCGCACTAACCACTTGCTCACATTGTACTCATACTCGTCGATATCCTTTGTCATGGCAAGAGCCTCGTTGATGTCATAATCAACGAACTCTCCCTTGCGGTATCCGACAACTCTCTTGGACTTGCCCTCTATGAGAAGGTCAACTGCCTTCGCTCCGAAGAGCGCTGCATATACACGGTCGTTGGCTGTAGGGCTACCACCTCTCTGGATGTGTCCGAGCTCTGTAGCTCTGGCCTCGATGCCTGTCTCAGCCTGGATAATCTTAGCCAAATCAACTGATGAGATGACATCCTTGCTCATGCCCTCTGCATAGATGATGATGTGGTGCTTCTTGCCCTGTGCACGAAGGTCCTTAACGTGCTTGATGATGCCCTCGATGCTGAAATCCTGGCGTCTCTCAGGGAAGAATACATCCTCAGCTCCTGTTGCGATGGCGCAGCGAAGTGCGATGTAGCCTGCGTTGCGGCCCATAACTTCGATGATGGAGCATCTCTCGTGTGATGATGATGTATCACGGATCTTGTCGACTGCCTCCATAGCTGTTGTGAGGGCTGTGTCATATCCGATGGTGTAATCTGTGCATGCGATGTCTAAGTCGATGGTTCCAGGAAGCCCGATGGTGTTGATGCCTAAGCTTGCGAGCTGTCTTGCTCCTGCAAACGAACCGTCGCCGCCGATAACTACCAGGCCGTCAATGCCGTGCTTCTTGAGAATCTCTGCCGCCTTCTGCTGAACCTCAGGCTGCTTAAACTCCAAGCATCTGGCTGTGTAGAGGATGGTACCTCCACGGCTTATAATATCTGAAACGGAATGGCCATCCATGTCGATGATCTCTTCCTTAAGAAGTCCGGCATATCCGCGCAGGATACCCTTAACCTTAAGTCCCTTTGATATAGCTGTACGAACTACCGCACGGATACATGCGTTCATTCCAGGTGCATCTCCTCCGCTGGTTAATACGCCAATTGTCTTAATCTCGCTCATGTCCATTCCTCCAAAAAAACATACTTAAATAGAGTAGACCGCCTTTGGCCCACATAACGTGTCAATCTTATACCTTTTTACGGCCTAAATCAATAGTTTTTTCCAAAACTTTGACATTTTTTTCACCATATTTACCAAACAGTTTTGCGAGGAGCTCATCCGACGCCTTCGTGTTGTATTTGGGCGGTAAAACCTTCGTCGCTCTGGGGTTTTTGATGTAAATGCAGACCTCGTCGTTGCCGTCATAGGATTCCACTAAGTCTAAGAGTTCCTTCTCAGCCGCTACATAGTCCTCCTTCGTGGGAAACTGTATCCATAGCTGCCTTGGAATCTCGCTAAATGGCATCAGGCTGTCGAGAAGGAGCTTGCCCCCTGTCTCGTCCATGCTTACTCTTCCTCTCACGATGACCTTATTGTCCACGCCAAGCTCAGAGCGGTACTGCTCAAACTTCTGTGAGAATACCACAACCTCCACGCTTCCCGTCAGGTCCTCGAGAGTGATGAAAGCCATCTGTTTGTTGGTTCTGGTGATCTTCACGCTCTCTGCTGTTATCATGCCGGCGATGGTCTCGTAGGCATTATCTGTGACACCCGCATCACCTGTCTCGTCGTCCACGGCAAAATCTCTGGCCGTCTTGGTAACCGCCTTCTTCATGAGCTCTGTGTATTCGTCGAGGGGATGTCCCGTTATGTAGAAGCCTAAGACCTCCTTCTCAAACGCCAGCTTCTGGAGCTTATCATACTCCCCAAGCGTGGGAATCTGCACATCGAAGGTCTCCCTCTCCACCCCGCCGAACACGTCAAACAAAGATATCTGTCCCGCCATGGTGTCCTTGTTTCGCCTCTGGGCGTTGTCCATCATCTGCTGGTAGACCATCATTTTCTCACGGCGCGTTCCGGGGAGGTTGTCAAGAGCTCCCGCCTTAATCAGGCACTCCACAACCTTCTTGTTCATGTCCTTGCCGGCCATGCGGTTTACAAAATCCGAGAGGGAGGTGAACGAGCCGTTCTCCTCGCGCTCCCTGACAATACTGTTTATGACATTCTGGCCCACAGATTTGATTGAGGCCATGCCGTACAATATGGAGTTATTCTTGACCGTGAAGCCCGTCTCGCACACGTTAATGTCTGGCGCAACCACATCTATGCCCATCCTCTTACAGATGGCGATGTAATCCGTAATCTTATCCGTCCTGTCGATGAAGGATGTCATGAGCGCCGCCATGAATTCCGGAGCGTAGTAATATTTCAGATATGCCGTCTCATAGGCCACCACAGCGTATGCCGCAGCGTGGCTCTTGTTAAATGCATACTTGGCGAAATCTATCATCTCGTCGTAGATTTTGTTGGCAATGTTTTCAGGAATGCCGTTGGCTACGCAGCCCTTGACACCGCTTGCCTCGTCGCCGTACACGAACGCCTGGCGCTCCGCCTCCATGACCGACAGCTTCTTCTTGGACATGGCTCTTCTAAGCAAATCGCTTCGGCCCAGAGTGAAGCCTGCCAGGTCTCTAACTATCTGCATGACCTGCTCCTGATACACGATACAGCCGTGCGTGGGTTTTAGTATGGGCTCTAGCTGCGGGCAGTCATACTCTATGGAGGAGCGGTCGTTTTTGCCCTTCAGATACTTCGGAATGAAGTCCATGGGGCCCGGTCTGTAAAGCGCAATACCCGCGATTATATCCTCTATATTCTCAGGGTTTAGCTCCTTCATGAAGTTCTTCATGCCGGCGCTCTCTAGCTGGAACACGCCCTCTGTCCTGCCCGTACCTATGGAGGCGTAAACCTTCCTGTCATCAAAATCTATTTTGTCAATGTCTATCTTAATTCCGCGGTTTTTCTCCACCAGCTTCACCGCGTCGCTTATAACTGTGAGCGTTCTAAGACCTAAGAAGTCCATTTTCAGAAGTCCCAGCTCCTCGATGGTGGTCATGGTGTACTGTGTGGTCACCGCGCCGTCTCCTGTGGTTGACAGCGGAACAAATTCATCCACAGGCTCAGGGCTTATGACAACTCCCGCCGCATGCATGGAGGTGTGTCTTGGCAGCCCCTCTAGCTTCTTGGCCATGTCTATGAGCTCATGTATCTGCTCATCGCTCTCATACCTCTCCCGAAGCTCAGAATTCATCTCGAGAGCCTTATCTATGGTGATGTTCAGCTCGTTTGGAATCATCTTCGAGATACTGTCGCACAGCGCATATGGCAGGTCCATAACCCTTCCCACATCCCTTATGACGCCTCTTGCGGCCAGCGTACCGAAGGTCACTATCTGCGACACGTGGTCCTTGCCGTATTTGCGGGTCACGTAGTCGATGACCTCCTGGCGCCTCTCGTAGCAGAAATCCACGTCTATATCGGGCATGGTTACTCTCTGCGGGTTTAGGAATCTCTCGAAGATCAGGGCGAATCTGGTGGGCTCAATGTTAGTTATCTCCAAACAGTATGCGACGATACTTCCGGCTGCGCTTCCTCTTCCCGGACCCACAGGTATGCCGTGGGTTTTGGCATAGTTTATGAAGTCCCACACTATCAGGAAGTAGTCTACAAAGCCCATATTTTCGATGGTGCTAAGCTCGTACTCAAGCCTCTGTCTAAGCTCAGGAGTCACCTCATAGCGCTTCTTAAGTCCATCCTCACACAGCTTCCTGAGGTATGTCACGGATGTATATCCCTCAGGCACCGGGAAATGTGGCAGCTTATAATGTCCAAAATCTATCTGCACATCACAGCGCATGGCGATCTTATGCGTGTTGTCTATGGCCTCAGGAGCGTATGAAAACAGTGCCCTCATCTCGCTCTCGCTCTTTAGGTAGAACTGTCCGCCCTCGTAGCGCATTCTGTCCTCATCGTCCACCTTCTTGCCCGTCTGAATACATATGAGAACATCGTGTGCCTCGGCATCCTCTGCGTTTATATAGTGCACATCATTGGTGGCAACCAGCTCTATGTTTGTCTCTTCATGGAGGCGCATAAGGCCCGCATTTACAATTCTGTCATCCGAATAGCCGTGGTCCTGAAGCTCCAGAAAATAGTTGCCCTCTCCAAATGTATCCCTGTACCACAGGGCAACCTTCTTCGCCTCGTCATACATACCCTTGGTAAGATATCTGGCAACCTCTCCCGCCAGACACGCGCTAAGGCATATGAGTCCCTCGTGGTACTGCATGAGAAGCTCCTTATCGACTCTCGGCCTGTAGTAGAAGCCCTCCGTATAACCCTTAGAGACTATCTTCATGAGATTATGGTAGCCCGTATTATTCTCGCACAGAAGTATCAGATGATTATATCTCTCGTCCCCGGCTCCCGCCTCGCGGTCGAACCTGGAGCCCGGCGCCACATACACCTCACAGCCTATGACCGGTCGTATTCCCTCAGCCTGACAGGCCTTATAGAAGTCGATTACTCCGTACATATTTCCATGGTCGGTGATGGCTAAGCTGTCCATCCCCAGCTCCTTCGCCCGCTTCACAAGCTCCTTAATCTTGCAGGCTCCGTCTAACAGACTATATTCCGTATGCTGATGTAAGTTCGTAAATGCCATAATAAACCTCACAATTGTCACGTTCGAAATCAATAGATAGTATATCAAACATTTACAACAATTAAAAGCAAAATCCCACGTAATTAGTCCTGAAATTCTCCCATGAATTGTCCGGACGTGAAAAAAGCCCGGGCAATGCCCGGGCGTTATCATCTCTATTATGCTGTCTTGCCTGAGAGATATCCAACGATGGTTGTGATGGCATTCTGCTCATCTGCCCCGTCTGCGGATACGGTAAGCTCCTCGCCAGGTGCAAGTCCAAGGGTCATCATGCCCATGATAGACTTAGCATTGAAGCTCTTACTTCCCTTTTCAATGTAAATAGAAGAGTTAAACTGGCTGGCCTGCTGAACAAGCATTGCTACAGGTCTCACCTCAAGACCATTCTCGATATTGATCGTTACAGTTTCCTTAATCATGTCTTCTCCTTTCATCTGCCCTCTCTCAGATCATCTGCAATCTTCTTAATCCTTCTGAGTCGATGGTTTACTCCGCTCTTGCCAACCGGCGGGTTTAGCATCTCTCCCAGCTCTCTAAGAGATATGTCAGGGTTCTCAAGTCTGACTCTGGCAAGCTCATAGAGGTCACCCGGAAGCTTCTCTATACCTATCTCGCTGTCTATATACAGGATGTCGCTCTTCTGCTCCTGCGCGGCGTTGATGGTTTTAACCATATTTGCCATCTCGCAGTTCTGAACGCGGTTTAGAGAATTAGCTATCTCCTTCGTAACGCGGATGTTCTCCATCTCCATCAGGCATCGGTATGTCTCGCAGATGTTGAGCAGATCCGATATCTGATTACCCTCTTTTATATACACTACATAGCAATGTTTACTGCCCCCGCGCGTTCTTGATATCCACTTGGTTTCGCTCTGCTCAGGCTCTGACCAGAATGAATTGATCACTCTGCATAACTGCTCAGCTTTCTCCTTAGTGGGCGTTACTATCTCAAGATGATAGCTCTTAGCCGGGTCTGTAACTGACCCTGAAGCCAAAAAACACCCTCTCACGAACGCTCTCTTGCAACAGTTCTGTTGGAACACCAGATCGCTAACTGTCCCATCTCCCCCCACAGGATATTTGACAGCGTCCAACACCTCGCGCACGTTCCTCTCTCCTACAATCTTCAACACGTAGCGCCTGTGTCTTCCCAGCGTTCCTCCGGACTGCACCGCAAACACGCACATTATATTAAATGTTTTTTTCAGTAATGTAAAGGCTTTTTTTGCACTGAAAACGTTTTCACATTGGATTTTTAACCAATTTTGCGAAAAATTAACATTCGACAGGCTCATAATGCCCGCTAACTCAGCAGTATTACAATGCCTTCTAGCCGATAACTGCGCGTACGCTTCCAGTTTTACCTTCATCGAGAATGACTGTCTGGCGGCCATAATATATAACTCCTAGAATTCTCCCTCGAACTTAATCTCCGGCTCAAGCCTGATGCCGTATCTGTCATACACGGTGTCGGCGACCTTCTCTAAAAGCCCCCTGACATCAGATGCGGTGGCACTGCCTTTATTGATCACGAAACCTGCATGTTTTTCTGATACACAGGCATCTCCCACAGAAAAGCCCTTAAGCCCTGCATCCATGATGAGCTTGCCTGCAAAATATCCCTCAGGTCTCTTAAATGCACTGCCTGCGTTAGGATAATCAAGCGGCTGCTTGTCCTTTCTCGCCTGCATGTTTTTCTCCATGACCTCTGTGATATCGCCAACGCTGCCGCGCTTAAGCGCAAACACAGCCTCAAGCACAATATATCCGCGCTCCTCTATGTTGCTGTGCCTGTATTTTAATTCTAATTCCTGACTGTTAAGCTTATGAAGTGCGCCGTTCGCATCCAAAACCGTGGCCTGACTAAGCACATCCACAATCTCACCGCCGTAGGCTCCCGCGTTCATGACCACAGCTCCTCCCACACTTCCGGGAATGCCGTAGGCAAACTCTAAGCCTGAGAGCGCACTGTCCCTGGCCGCTGCCGCCACGCAGGTTAAGCTCGCGCCCGCTCCACATGTCACGCTCTCGCCCTCAACACGGACATAGTTCATGCCCTCGGTGGCGATTACCAGCTTCTTAATGCCTCCGTCGCCCACTAGCAGGTTGCTGCCGCGACCTATGACAAAGTACGGCGTCTTCCACTCTGTGGCCAGCTTTATAAGAGCCGCCATCTCAGCAGCGCTCTTAGGCCTGGCAAACAGATCTGCAGGTCCTCCTATGCGAAACGACGTGTGTCTGCTCATGGGTTCGCCCTGGGAAACTTCGATATTCAGTTTTCTAATCTCCTCAAACAAACCCATGGCGAACTATGATTCCCCTTCCTGCTTCTTTCTGTACTCCTCCATCATCTTGTTCTGAACCCTGTTGTAGAAGGTTCTCGCAGCGTCGTAGCCCATCTGCTTCTGTCTGTAGTTGACAGCGGCTGACTCGACGATGATGGCTAAGTTTCTGCCGGGTCTGATTGGTATATTGTGGCAAACAACCTTGTTGCCCAAAATATCTGTATACTGCTCCTCGAGCCCTAAGCGGTCGTACTTCTTCTCCCTGTCCCAGTCCTCAAGCTTGATTACCATGTTGATGGACTGTGTGTCCTTAACGCACTCAACACCGAAGAGTGTCTTGACATCTATGATTCCTATACCTCTAAGCTCGATGAAATGTCTGGTTATCTCGGGAGCTGAGCCGACGAGGGTCTCGTCGCTGACCTTCCTGATCTCTACCACGTCATCGCTTACAAGACGGTGTCCTCTCTTGATAAGCTCAAGCGCTGCCTCGGACTTACCGATGCCGCTCTCACCTGTGATCAAAACTCCCTCGCCGTAAACATCGACTAAAACTCCGTGCATGGAAATACACGGCGCGAGCTGGACCTTCAGCCATCTCACAACCTCAGCGGTGATGTCCGTTGTGGTTAAGTCCGTCAAAAACAGCGGACAGTTGTTCCATGTCGCCTTCTGAATCATCATTTCATCAGGCATCAGGTTACGGCAGAAGACGATGCAGGGGATTTTGCTTGCGCACAGATGCTCAAACGTGTCCCATCTCTCCTGGTCGGGAAGGTTCTTTAAATACGCATACTCAACATTACCTATGACCTGTACACGCTCATTATCAAAATAGTCATAGAAGCCTGCGAGCTGAAGCGCCGGACGGTTGATGTCTGGCTGTGTCAGCTTAACCTTCTCATAGCTCACCTCAGGTGTGAGCTCGTGAAACTTCATCTTGGCAACTAGTTCCTTAAGATATACAAATGAATTGTCTTCCATTTAGGTTCCTCCATTGAGACCACTTATTTTCTCTAATCTACCTTAATTTTTGTGTTCTGTAAAGCAAGATTTTCATGCAGAAAATCGTAAACCTGTTTCGCGGCGGCCATATTCATGGTCGGAAGCGCGCTAATCTCCTCCACGGTGGCGTTTTTTAAATCCTCCATGGATTTAAATCCTGCCATGAGGGCGCGCCGTCTCTTATCCCCTATGCCCGGGATGTCAAGGAGCACGGACTTAGTCTGCGCCTTGCCTCTTAATGACTTGTGAAATTCTATGGCAAACCTGTGGGTCTCATCCTGAATTCTGGTGATCAGCTTGAAGCACTCCCCGTGAATGTCTATCGGTATCTCAACATTCTTGTAGTAGAGGCCCCTTGTTCTATGGTGGTCATCCTTAACCATGCCCGCCACAGGGATGTCAAGCCCCAGTCTCATAAGCACATCCTCGCAGATGTTGACCTGCCCGCGGCCGCCGTCCATAAGTATGATATCGGGCAGCTTCTCGAAGCCCTCGCTTCCCTCTATGCCCCTCTTAAATCTTCTGGTCAACACCTCGTCCATGGAGGCGTAGTCGTTGATGCCCTGAACCCACTTGATCTTAAACTTCCTGTAGTCGCTCTTTTTCGGTCTTCCGTTCTCGTACACAACCATGGAGCCCACGCTCTCGAAACCGCTGGTGTTTGATATATCGTAGGACTCGGTCCTGACTAATCCCTTAAGGCCCAAATAGTTTTCAAGCTCCCTCATGGCGCCAAGAGTTCTCTCCTCCTCGCGCTTAATCTTGTCCTTGTCCTGTGTGAGAACCAGCTTCGCGTTTCTTGCCGCCAACTCAACTAACTTCTCCTTGTCGCCCTTCTTCGGGGTTTTGATGGCGACCTTCGCGCCCCTCTTGTTTGAAAGCCACGCCTCGATACCATCCACATCCTCTATCTCGCCGCCAAGAAGTATCTCGCTTGGAACAAACGGCGTGCCCGAATAGTACTGTTTTATGAAGCTCTCCAGGATATCGCCCTCTAATTCGTCCTGCGGTATCTGCATATGGTAGTGTTCTCTGCCAATCATTTTGCCCTCGCGGACAAAAAACACCTGCACAACCACATCTGAGGCATCCCTCGCGCACGCTATGACATCGCGGTCGTTGGTGCTTCCCGTGTCTGTAATCTTCTGGTGCTGCGCCACATGTTCGATGGCATCCAGAAGCTCCCTGTATTTGATAGCCTCCTCAAACTCTAAGTTCTCGGAAGCGTCGTTCATCTTCTTTTTGATATTTTTTCTGACGCTGTCCACATGGCCGTTTAGAAAATCGATGGCCTTATCCACATTTTTAGCGTAATCCTCTGTGGAAATGTAGCCCTGACACGGGGCGTCACACTGATGGATGTGGTAGTTAAGGCACGGCCTCTCTGCCCCAGTCTGCTCCGGGAGCTTCCTGTTGCAGCTCCTTATGTGGAAGAGCTTCTGCAGAAGCTCTATGGTCTCCTTAACCGCCGTGGCGCTTGTGTACGGGCCAAAATATCTGCTCTTATCCTTCTTAATCTGTCTGGCAAACTGTATTCTGGGATACGCTTCCTCCACAGTCACCCTTATGAAGGGATAGGCCTTGTCGTCCTTTAACATGGTGTTGTATTTGGGGCTGTGCTCCTTGATAAGATTGCACTCAAGCACCAGCGCCTCGGTCTCAGAATCCGTGATTATATATTCAAATCTCGTGATCTGGCTGACCATTTTCAGGATCTTGGCAGTCTTCTTCTTGCTGCTCTGGAAATACTGTCTCA
The DNA here is from genome assembly GCA_024699325.1 of Lachnospiraceae bacterium. Classification (GTDB taxonomy): domain Bacteria; phylum Bacillota; class Clostridia; order Lachnospirales; family Lachnospiraceae; genus UBA4292. The sequence goes on from JAILPS010000034.1 coordinate 12,308, forward strand.
CCCTGTTTTTCAGGACAATCGCCTTGCCTATATATATGATTTCGTCGTTCTGCCCGTGCATTATGTAGACGCCAGGCGATGCGGGGAGTTTTTTGAGCTCCTCTGAAATATTAAAATCTTCGTTCATAGCGCCACTCTTTCTGCGTCATATCTCCACTGTGAAAAAATCGCTGTAAGCATATACCTACAGCGATTTATGTCTTAGTTTTCCCAGTCGATGCCGGTCTTCTCAGGCTGCTCAGCTTCCTCAGACTGCTTAGCCTCCTCAGGCTGCTCAGTCTCCTCGCCGTTAAGCTCTGCCTGGGTCTTGCGAAGGATTTCCATAAACTCCTTGCCTGTGATGGTCTCCTTCTCTATGAGGAATGCGGCCAGACGGTCAAGCACCTCGCGGTTGTCCATGAGCTTCTTCTTGGCAGCCTCATATGCCTCAGAAATCATGGTCATGACTTCCTTATCAATGAGGGCCGCAGTCTCGTCAGAGCAGTTTAACACTCTGTTTCCTGACAGATACTGGCTCTCCACAGTCTCAAGCGCAACCATGCCGAACTTCTTGCTCATGCCGTACATGGTGATCATGGCTCTGGCAATGTTTGTCGCCTTCTCGATATCGTTGGAAGCTCCAGTGGTCACGGAGTTAAACACAACCTCCTCGGCTGCTCTACCGCCCATCAGACCCTCGAGCATGGCTCGAAGCTCTGCCTCGCTGTTTAAATATCTCTCCTCCTCTGGAGTCTGCATTACATATCCAAGCGCGCCCATGGTACGTGGCACGATAGTAATCTTCTGAACAGGCTCTGCATCCTTGTTGAGAGCGTTCACGAGAGCGTGACCAATCTCATGGTATGAGACAATCTTCCTCTCCTCGGCGCTCATGATGCGGTCCTTCTTCTCCTTGCCGACTAAAACGACCTCCACAGCCTCAAACAGATCCTTCTGGCTGACCGCCTGGCGTCCCTGCTTAACTGCGTTGATGGCCGCCTCATTGATCATGTTTGCCAGGTCTGAACCCACAGCACCGCTTGTCGCAAGGGCAATAGCCTCAAAATCAACGCTTTCGTCCATGAGAACGTCCTTAGAGTGAACCTTCAGGGTGTTGATACGTCCCTTGAGGTCAGGCTTATCTACGATGATTCTTCTGTCAAAACGGCCTGGACGAAGAAGCGCCTTGTCAAGGATCTCCGGTCTGTTGGTAGCCGCTAAGATAAACACACCCTTGGATGTGTCAAAACCGTCCATCTCTGCGAGCAGCTGGTTAAGTGTCTGCTCACGCTCGTCGTTGCCGCCGCCGTATTTGCTGTCACGGCTCTTACCTATGGCGTCAATCTCGTCTATAAATATGATACATGGAGCCTCCTGCTGTGCAAGCTTAAACAGCTCACGCACTCTCGACGCTCCGACGCCGACAAACATTTCCACGAAGTCGGAACCTGAGATGGAGAAGAATGGCACGTGCGCCTCGCCGGCAACCGCCTTCGCAAGCAGCGTCTTACCTGTTCCTGGAGGGCCCACAAGCAGCGCGCCCTTCGGAAGCTTCGCTCCGATGTTCTGATACCTCTGTGGATTGTGTAAGAAGTCAACTATCTCAGTGAGGGATTCCTTCGCCTCGTCCTGCCCAGCCACATCCTTAAATGTGACGCCCGTGGACTTCTGCATATCATACTTCTTGGCTGTGCTTCTGCCAAACCCTGAGCTTCCCATCTTGCGCATCATCATGTTGAAGATGAGCACCACGATCAATATCGGCAGAATATAGTAAACTATGAACGTTATGATGGTCGAGTTGGCGTTTGGAATTCTTCCGCTTATCTCAACTCCAGCCTCTAGAAGCTTCGTTCCCAAATCCTCGTCGTCCACATAGCCCGTATAGTAAGTCACTGCATATGGCACATTCTCTATTGTTTTATAGCCGTCGACAGGCGTTATGATGAGCTTGTCAGAGTCGAAATAAACCTCCTTGACATTGCCCGCCTCAACCATCTTCCAGAACTCTGTGTACGAAATCTTGACGTTGGTTCTGTTCTGCACAAACGCTGACAACAGAGATACCACCGTAAGCACAAGGCACGTTGAAATGATTAGCACAATAATAGTCTGGGTATTCTTCGGGGACTTATTATTCTGCGGATCCTTATTGTTGTTATTATCTTCCAAGTTTTCCTCCGTCCGGCCTAAGCCTCATATTCAGAATCTGTTCAATTATAAATGCTGTTCGAGACAAAATCAATAAACAATGCATAAAAACAGATGAAAAATGTGTGTTTTTATAAAAAAGTAAGCAAAAAAGAGCCCGGACAAGCCGGGCTCCGATAAATCTTATTACTTGGTGCCGAAGATTCTGTCTCCTGCGTCTCCAAGACCAGGGCAGATATAGGCATCGTCATTAAGGCATCTGTCAACATTGCCGACATAGATCTGGATGTCAGGGTGAGCCTTTGACAGTCTCTCAAGTCCCTCCGGAGCAGCTATGATGCACATGAACTTGATGTGCTTGCCGCCGTGCTTCTTGATCTGGTCAATGGCGTCCACAGCGCTTCCGCCTGTGGCAAGCATAGGATCCACAACAACGATGGTTCTAAGCTCGATTGGTTTGGGAAGCTTACAGTAATACTCCTGAGGCTCATGTGTGACCTCGTCGCGGTACATTCCGATATGTCCGATTTTGGCTGTTGGAACCAGGGCTGTGATGCCTCCCACCATTCCAAGACCAGCTCGAAGGATTGGCACGATGGCTAACTTCTTGCCTGCAATCATAGGTGTCATACACGTCTCAATAGGCGTCGTGACCTCTACATCCTCCAGAGGCAGATCGCGAAGCGCCTCATATCCCATGAGCATGGCGATCTCCTCAACAAGTGACCTGAATTCGTTGGTACCTGTGTGAATATCCCTGATCATAGAGATCTTGTGCTTGATAAGCGGATGATCCATTATAAATACATTGTTGTTAGTTTCCATCGAAAAACCTCCTGAAATCAATAATACTCTTCGTCTTTAGAAGACACATATACTCCACGGCTTCTGTCGCCCTCAGGGTTCTTGCCGAACTCGTAGTCGTTGCCAGGGAGAATAGCATTTAACAGTATACCTGCGATAGCTGCGATAGCAAGAGCTGTGAGTGTGATGCTTGTGCCGCCGATTGTAAATGTGATACCGCCTGTGAAACCTAAGCCGCACACGAAGATTACGCCTGCGATGATTAAGTTTCTGGACTTGGTAAGGTCAACCTTATTCTCCACGATATTTCTAACACCTATGGCAGAAATCATACCGTATAACATGAAGGAGATACCTCCTACGATGGCTGCAGGCATGGTAGAGATAAGAGCTGAGAACTTAGGGATGAATGACAGGATGATTGCCAGTCCCGCTGCGATTCTGATGACTCTGGGATCGTAAACCTTAGAGAGCTCCAAAACGCCTGTGTTCTCGCCGTATGTTGTGTTGGCAGGACCGCCCACAAGACCTGCAAATGCAGTTGCGAGGCCGTCGCCCATAAGTGTTCTGTGAAGACCCGGGTCCTCAATAAAATTCTTCTCAACAGTAGCTGAGATAGCTGACATATCGCCTATGTGCTCCATCATGGAAGCGATGGCGATTGGCGCCATAACCAGGATGGATGTGGCGTCGAACTTAGGAAGCTGGAACTGTGGAAGACCTACGAAAGCGGCCTCCTGAACAGCTGTGAAGCTTAAGATGCCGGCTTCAGGGTCAACTTCGTTCCAGATGATTGCTACAACGTAAGAAACAACAACACCCATGAGGATTGGGATGATCTTAAACATGCCCTTGCCCCAGATGTTAAATACAATGATTGTCGCCAGAGCAACTAATGCAAGGATCCAGTTGGTAGACGCATTGTTGATGGCTGAGCCTGCAAGGGAGAGACCGATGCAGATGATGATAGGTCCTGTAACTACAGGGGGAAGGAACCTCATAACCTTCTTAACTCCAACCAGTCTGATGATGGCTGCAAGCACGAGATACAGAAGACCTGCCACAACGATACCGCCGCAGGCATATGCAATCTTATCGTTGACTGCCATAGTGGCGTATGCACCTGAGTTTAAGTTTGCAACTGTGCTGAAGCCTCCCAGGAATGCAAATGAAGAACCTAAAAATGCCGGAACCTTGAACTTGGAGCACAGGTGGAACATAAGTGTGCCAACGCCGGCGCAGAACAATGTTACCGCTACGGTTAATCCCTTCGTAGGCGCCTCACCTGTCGCCTCCGTGAAATAACCTGTCACAAGGATTGGAACCAGAACGGTTGCTCCAAACATTGCGAACATGTGCTGAATTCCGAGAAGAAACATCTTCGGAATACCGAGAGTGCGCGCATCATAGATGCCGCCCTGCTGTTTTGCCTTTTCAGGCGCGTTGTTATCGCTCATAACAATCCTCCTCTTTATATTGTGATTCCTGTCGCATCGTCCCGACAGGATGTACACTCTAACTAGTAATTTTAGCACAACACATTGTAGCTTGCAAACACTTTCTTTATAAGTTTTTAATAATTTCAGGGCACAAAAAACCCGCCGG
>JAILPS010000049.1 GCA_024699325.1 Lachnospiraceae bacterium
AAATCGACTTCTCTTGTGTCAGCGTAATCTGTAAACATCCAGTCCTGGCCTGTCTGCATATGTATGAATGCACGGCACTCTACATCGCTCATAGGCTCCCAGTTTCCTAAGAAAGTGCCCTCTCTTATGGCAAATGTCAGGGCATCACATACGAAAACGATGTATTTGCCGTTGGAGGTCTTGCCATAATAATACATTCCGCAAACATCACCAATATATGGTTCCTCATCGCAAACTACAATCCTGCAGACATCGTTATTCAGGTAGTCAATGGATGTCGTTCCATCATCATAGACATTTACAGAAACATAGCCTCTCCAGCACTCAGGCAGCACGAAGCTGTAGTAATCTGTCTCGTAAACTCCGCCTGACATGGCCTTCTCGAAATTCTCTATGAATGCGATATTGTCCTTCTCGATGTTGTTTAAAACGCTCTCGTCAAAATCAGCCGCCTCGATTGTTCCTGTGTACCACGCCTGCTTGTTGAAGTAATCCTGAAGATCCTGGGATGTAAACTTCCTGCCATGGCGGGCATAGATTTCGTTGCGGGCAATTCTTAACTCCTGAGCGGTCTTACCCTCTACATCCCTCTCGTTGATAAGCCTTGTGTTGCTGTCAGCTATAATATATGTGTTGTCAGTCTTCTCATACTCTGCAGCAGGAACGGTTATAACAGTGCTTACGCCCTGATATGAAACTGTAATCTTGTTGCTGGTGGAAGTGAGTGTCAGAGGATATGCTGTCCATCCTGCAGGATTGATAAGCTTCGATGTGTCAGACATGGTTACCGTAACCTCGAAATCACCTGCGCTTAAAACATCGCCCACATAATATGAATTAACCATCTCAACGCCGATAAGTTCAGGAACAACAGCTACTGTTGTGGGTGCCTCTGTTGTTGGCTCCTCCGTGGTAGGCGCAACTGTAGTGGTTTCGGCCTGTGTGGTTGTCTCAGCCTCTGTAGTAGTCTCTGCCTCTGTAGTCTCAATCTGTGTGGTTTCAGCCTCGTTAGTCTCAGCCTGCGTGGTTGTCTCTGCCTCAGTTGTCTCTGCTACTGTGGTCTCTGCCTGAGTAGGCTCTAGCTCTATCGTAGCCGCTGTTGTCTCCTGTGCCGCAGCCTCCGTAGTGGTCTGTGCCTCTGTCTTAGCCTCTGTCTCGCCGTTGTCTGCCGCTGTGGTCGCCGCCTCCTGTGCAGTTGTAGTAGGGTTATTATTTACATTAATCGTGCATCCTGATAACACAATCAAAACCGCACATGTCAAACCTGCCAAAAATCGCTTTCTCATAATTCCTCCCTTATATATGTAATATTATTACACCATAATTATACATATATCCCCCAAAAATATACTGCCATTTTTAGCAATAAGTTTTGAATTACAAAAAAACTACTGCTATTTTAGGCAGAAAAATGCCGGATGTCTCCATCCGGCATGAACTACTTCTTATCCTTATCAGGTTCCTTCTTCTTGCGGGTGGCAGAATTCTTAGCCTCCTGCTCAGCTCTCATCTCGTCGATTAACGCCTCCATAACAACCTTCTTAATGTAAACGTCAAAGCCTAACATGCACAGAAACGAAAACCTGTGAATGTATGCGCTCTCCTCAGGATCCACGTCGTCGGGGTCCGTTGGAAACTCCTTACAGGATGCGTCGTACTTGCTTAAAATATCCTTCACATAGTCGTGCTCCCTGTCGATACAGAGCTTGCACACCCTGTCATAGATATCCTTGAGGTTCTTATCCCCCTCATTCTGGAAGTAGTTGTCGTTTAGAGGCGACAGCGCTGTCTTGATATCCGTGATGGACAGAATGTATTTGAAATAATATATGAGCGTCAGCATGATAACGTGATCCTGGGAATACTTCTTCTTGTTCGAAGGCGGAAGAAGGTCATTCTTGGAATAGTTGTTAATCATGGTCTTGGTCAGTATCTTGTCCTCCTCATGGCGCTTGCAGCTTCCAAGATGCTCCTCCATGAATGTGGTGACCTGGTCCATATACAGCTCAATGTTTGGTATATCGCTGGTCTTAATATAGTCCAGCTCGCCTATTCTTTTGATCAGGTCCCTGATCAGGGTTCTGTCGTCCTTCATAATCATCCAATCCGTCTAAAAAATAGACAATAAAATTAGAAATATTATAATTTACAATTCGCTTTATATCAAGCATTTATCTCCAGAAAACTATCAAATCCTCTAATCTGTCGTACATTTCAGGATATATTCTGGCGATGGAACCGCTCCTCTCTGAGAGAATCATAGCCGCTATAAGCACAATCGACAAAACCATGGACGCCAAAACCACAGAATACTGAAATGACTGTCTGTTTTTGGTGGTTCTGAGTATCGCTATAATGCTCACAATCACCGCCGGCGTCGTGATGTCCATGACATAGCGCATGTTTATGCCTGCCAAGCAGAAATCCATCCACGCCACGAAAATCATTAGCGCAAGACTTATGATCACGAAGCTTCTGTCAAACAGGGTGTTGCCGGAATTCTTATCGACTGTCTCCTTCTTAAGAGCTCTGATTATTAAAAGCATGCCCACGAGAATCACAGGAATCATAAACAGTCCGAAGTTGTGATCCGCATACACATATTTGCCGTAGTTTGCATAGTTGTAGGTTCGCATCTCTATGAATGGAAATGCTGCCCTGACACATGGAAACTGCAGAAAATAGCTGGCGAAGGTGTCCACAATATATGCGAGCGACAAATGATTTGCGTGCACGTCGCTTACCGTCAGCTGATAGTTGGTTCCAAAATCTGTAAATGAGCCAAATCTAAGCTGGTTGTAAACCAGCAACACAGCACAGCCAAGAATGGCCGGAACCAGAAACACTGCCGCCTCGGCGAGCTTGACAGATATGTGTTTATTCTTCTTGAGAAGCAGTTCAATGTAAAGCGGCGTCAGCATCAAAACGATAAGCGCCGTGCTTGGCCTTGACAAAACGCACATTCCAACCGCCAGTCCGGACAGTAGCAGGTAGCAGTATTTTTTGCCCCCTGTTTCTGTGTCACAGGCCAGGAAACCGTAATACAGCGCCATATACAAAAACATCAGCGCCGATATTATGGCGATGTCATACATATTTACATATGTAAGCGTATAGTAAACTCCGCTGACCGCCGTCACTGTCGGATACATGAGAAGCATGAGAAGGAGGTTTGGCTTCTTCACAAACCTCTTAACCACCTGATCGATCGTCAGACATATGAACATTATGCAGATTATCGCCATGCACACTGTCATGAGGCCGTTGTCCGGGAGCACTCCCGCGATAAAATAGCAGGGGTATTGGAACAGAATCACCGGCGCTATTCCGAAATACGAATAGTATTTGCCCTCGTAGTAGGCTCTGTCCCACTTAGATGACACTCCCTCGCTGGCTCTAAGCGAGTTGTCGTAGGGGTTTGTCATCTCGGCAAGCTTCTCATCAACCGGCAAATCCAAATAAGTCTGGCCCTTCATGAATGCGTCGAAGGTCTGCGCGTAGGGGTTTAGGCCGTTTGCGTTGCCGTCCCATGGGTATTCAATCCATGTGTAATTAGGCGAGATAAACAAAAGAGCCGAGCCGACGCACATTAAGCTTGCGATAAACTGCGCTATTCTATGGCGCTTGTTTTCTCTGTCGAAGCGTATCTCTGCTATGTCATACACCCTGATAATCGCGACAAGCATTACCACTATGAATATCGCCAAAACCCTCACCAGCGAAAAACCGTACGAAGATGCGCTAAGCAGCGTTATGCTCTCTATAGTCACATCGCCGTCCATCTGGTAGAATTTAAACCTTAAGTCGTGGGCATTGCCGTAAGGGTCAAATGTAAATGTAATGCTCTCGCCGCCGCCTATAAAGCGGTCAGCCACATCCACATATCTGTCGGCGAAGTTGTCATCCTTCATCTGCAAAACCAGATGGTAGAGCGCTCTCTCGCCCTCGCGGCTGGTCGTGATCATGACCGCCTTAAACACCTCGTCAACCTCTCCTGTGTCAACGGTTGTGTTATTATTTTTAACAACGATATGGCCGTCCTCATTAAACTTAGCCATATCCTTGTCAAATGTGAGCGTATTCTGGTCAAGCACCTTACTCTGTGTCACGCCGCATATACTTTTGGCGTTAAACAAAAACACTTCCAAAACCATGAGAACACACGCTGTGATGAGAGCGGTCTTCATAAGCTTTACTATTCTCACATCTGAAATGTTGTATTTTACAAGCAGCGCCGCGTATAGCACCAGGCTTAAAAACACCACCGCGTTAAATGGCAGTATGGCAGGTTTTCCAACCATCACGGACTGGCCAAGCATTTCCACAAGACAGATGCAGACAATGTATGCACAGGTTATGAAGCCCAGCTGAAACAGCATGTACTTCGCGTCGCTTTCATATCCTATGAACATTTTGCCAAACCTGTTGATGGCGCGTTTTTTAATTATGAGCATCTGAGCTAGCGCGACAACTACCGCAATAACAAGCACTGCGCACAGTATCCAGATATTAATCTTCATGTTATCTCCCCTGCCTATACGTACCTAGTCCTGCTTCATATGATACGTGCTGACGATTGACGCAACTCTCTGCTTCATATCAGCCTCATTCCTGTAAGCCGCCTCGCGAAGCTCTGGCAGACTTCCTAAGAACTGTTTTTCATCAAAATCTATAGGCTTACCTATGAAAATTCTGTTGTTGTTTGTCTCCTTCATGCCCTCCTCGCTCATGAGCAGTTCCTCATAGAGCTTCTCGCCGGGGCGAAGGCCTGTATAAACTATCTTAATATTGACGTCAGGCGTATATCCCGCGAGTCTTATCAGGTTTCTCGCGAGGTCGTCTATCTTGACGGGCGAGCCCATATCAAGCACAAATATCTCTCCGCCCTTCGCGTATGCTCCTGCCTGCAGCACGAGGCTTACCGCCTCCTCGATGGTCATGAAATATCTTATGATATCGGGGTGGGTTACCGTGACCGGTCCTCCCTCCTCTATCTGCTTCTTAAACAGCGGAATAACGCTTCCGTTACTTCCCAGCACGTTGCCAAATCTTACAGCCACGAACTCTGTATCGCTTGTTCCATTTAACGACTGTATAATCATTTCGCACATTCTCTTGCTGGCTCCCATGATGTTCGTGGGGTTTACTGCCTTATCTGTGCTTATGAGAACGAACTTGCTTACGCCGTATTTGATGGCCGCCTTAGCCGTATTATATGTTCCAAACACGTTGTTTTTGATGGCCTCGGCCGGGCTGTCCTCCATGAGGGGCACGTGCTTATGCGCTGCCGCGTGATAAACAATATCAGGCTTATATGTCGCAAACACGCTGTCCAGCTTCTCAGCATCCCTAACAGAGCCAATGAGCGTCACGAGGTCTAAGTCCGGGCACTTTCTCTTGAGCTCCTGCTGGATATCGTACGCGTTATTTTCATAAATATCAAAAATAATTAGTCTCTTGGGCTTATGTGCTGCTATCTGACGGCACAGCTCGCTTCCGATACTTCCGCCGCCTCCTGTAACCATTATAACTCTATCGCCGACATATCCCATGATCTCATCCAGATTCACCTTAATGGCGTCTCTTCCGAGCAGATCGGCGATCTCTACCTTCCTAAGCGAATCCAGATTCAGCTCGCCGTTGACCAGCTGATACAGTCCGGGCACAATCTGAAGCTCACAGTCTGTATTCTGGCAAATGCTTAAAATATCCCTTCTCTGCTCCTTGCTTGCAGATGGAATGGCCACGATAATCTTCTTCACATCGTATCTGACCACATTTGCCATAATATCGTGGCGGTTTCCCACAATCGGCACGCCCTCCACGTATCTTCCGACCTTAACCTGGTCGTCATCAATCACGCAGACTACCTTCTCGCTCAGCTCCTTCGCGCTCTTATACTCCCTGATGATCATCTGGCCGGCGCTTCCTGCACCTATCACCATGACATTGACAAAATCCGCAGCGCTTCTACGTCTTCTGGCCTTAAACGATAGTATTATTCTTGGCAGGAATCTTATGAATCCCACAAACACTGTCTGCACCATGGCGCCTATGAAGTATGCGCTTCTTGGCAGTCTGAATCCTAGCACCATATTGAAAATCACATACGATGCCGCGGTTATTATCGACGCGAACACGATCCTTGCGAATTCGTTTACGCCTGCCGCCGACCATATACTATGGTACAGTCTGAACATATAAAATGTGAACAGCACGATCATGGCATACAGCGGAATGAACTTGAGCCAGTCCTCCAAAAAGTTTGCCCCTATGGCTGCCAGATTAAAATCAAACCTGATCCATATTCCGATTGCATACGCCAGATTCGTAAAAACAACATCATATATTCCTAGCAGAATCTGCGTCAGAACAAACTCTCGCTTGCGTGTTTTGTTGCTTTTGGGTTCGTTCATAGTATAAACCTCACGTTCTCTTTTCTAAACGTTTATAATAACACATTTTAACGCTCAAAGCAACAAAAAACCCCGAACCTTAACGGTCCGGGGCCTCTATTAACTATTAAATACTCCAAATCCTGATCTATCGAAATGCAGTGGCAGTCCATTCTTCGTAATCAGCTTCACATCGCCCTGTATGAGCGGCATGAAATACGCTACTGCGTCGTCTGTCACGTTATTCTTGGCGCCGTTAATCCACTCCTGCGGGAACTTCTTCTCGATATTTGCGCAGTCCTTGGCGTCTGTCATCTCAATTCTTACGAGATACGGCATATTGGATATTCTCTTGAAATACATCATCTTGCCTGTATTTCCTGCGAGCGCTGCCTCTAGTCCTGCTGCTCCTATCTCCTCGGCCTCGTCGATATCGGTCTTTGAGCATATATGAGACGAGCATCTCTGCATAACATTTAGCTCTATAGAGCGCACCTTACAGCCAAACTCCTGGGCAATGATTCGCTCGAGCACCTTACCTACTCCATTCTGGAACTTATGTCCAAATGCGTCAACGCCCGCGGTGGTCACTCCTGCGCTTTCTGCGAGCTCGCTTACGTCAATTCCTTCTGACACGGCGATTATGACGGCCTGATGCTTAGCTCTTTCTCTCTTCACGTCCTCCAATATCTGGCTTACCGTGACTCCTGCCTCCGGCAGATATATGAGGTGTGGCGCCTCCTGTCCAATGGTATGCAGTATGCATGTGCTTGCCGTGAGCCAGCCTGCGTGCCTTCCCATAATCTCTATGACAGTCACGCTGTCAATACTATAAACTGAGCTGTCTCGAATGATCTCCTGAACTGTCGTGCACACGTATTTTGCGGCCGAACCAAATCCTGGCGTATGGTCCGTTATCGGCAGATCGTTATCGATGGTCTTGGGCACACCTAACACCTTATAAGGCTTGCCTGTCTTGGCGAAATACCCTGACAGCTTAACTACCGTATCCATGGAATCGTTACCGCCAATATAGATGAACACGTCTATCATATGTTTCTCAAATACTGCGGCGATTTTCTCGTACGTGGTGGCATCCTCGTTATAGTCGGGGAGCTTATAGCGGCACGAACCGAGAACTGTGGAGGGAGTCTGGCGGAGTAGCTCCATGTCAATGTTTGACTTGAGAACACTCTTGAGATTGATCAGGTTATCGTTAATCATACCCTCAATACCGTTAATTGAGCCAAATATGGCATCCACGCGGATATCTTTGTACGCCTGGCGATAAACTCCCAGAAGTGAAGCATTGATGGCACATGTTGGGCCACCTGACTGAGCGATTGCAATATTCATTCTCACACCTCAACCTAAATTATTATTCACTTTCCGTCGGCACCCGCCGACGACGGTTGCATTATAATATATCAACCCCAAAATTACAACCTCACAAACCCTCAAAACCCCCAATTTGTACGTACAAATTCGAATACACCGCGTTCTTTGCCCGCGTAGCGGGCCCCCTGTGGGTGGCTGGGCCCGCTACACGGGCCTCCCTCTACGTGCGGGCCCGCTACGCTGACCTCCCGGTAGGTGACCGGGCCCGCTACACGGGCCTCCCACTACGTGTCTCACGTTCACATATTGGTGCGTTGTGTACTTCTCGGGCAACGCAGGAAGTAATTTTCCAAAAGCAGGAAAACAACTTCCTGCTATCCCGGCCGACTGCGCCATCTATTAAGCCTCGCTCTCGGCAACTCGCATCTGTGAGAAAGTTATATAGGGCGTTACGTAGTCAACACAGATGCTCAAACAGGCCTTCGCTCGGCTAATTATGCTCGTCGGCCGGGTGCCCTCGTATACACTTCCGCACCAAATGTGATGTGTCGACACGTTAGGTTGTGGCAGGCGGGAGGGGCGGGCCGCTATGATGGTCTCCCGGTAGCTGACCGGACCCTCTACATAGGCCTTTCTCTACGTGCGGGGCCGCTACGCTGACCTCCCGGTAGGTGGTGGGACTATTACTATTTGGCACGTTGTGTACTTCTCGGTCAACGCTGAAAGTAATTTTTTCAAGAGCAAAAAATAAATTTCAGCTACCTTGACTGCCTGCGTATTTGTGGCAATTCGCTCAGCGAATTGTCATGTAGCCCCAGCCCATCGCCGTCAGGCGATTTTAATGGGCTGGGGTTCCACGCCACCTATTGGGCACTCGCTCTTGTCGGTTGGCCAATTTGCTACGCAAATTGACATAACCTCCTTCGCTCGACTAATTATGCTCGTCGGACGGGTGCCCTCGTATACACTTTCGAAATTTGCGACTCCAGCCATGTCACCTAAATATGCACTATAAAATATTGCAAAAATTCTCACAAAATCGCGCATTTTCGAAGCAAATTTGACCTTATGGTACATGTTCTTTTGGATTTTCCCCTAGTATAATTAGTTTCAGGCGCCTAACATATCAAATATCGTATGGAGGGGATTTTGAAAGATGAATTGATAGGGATGGGTAAACCATCCAATACGGCTTATGACGATGCGCTGAAAACTATCGTCCATGAGATACCGAGGTTTTGCATACCTCTTATCAACGAAATGTTTGG
>JAILPS010000020.1 GCA_024699325.1 Lachnospiraceae bacterium
CCTTTCGGGTATCTTCCTGTTTTACTTCGAGCGCGAGACGGGACTCGAACCCGCGGCCTCGACCTTGGCAAGGTCGCGCTCCACCAACTGAGCCACTCGCGCATGTGCTTTTCAGCAACGAATTGAATTCTACCAAAGACACGGCTTTTTGTCAACAATATTTTTCAATTTTTTTAAGCAACTTTTCATAGGCCTCCACCCTTGACGTTATGGACAAATAATAGTAAATTATAGTGTAGTTTTTATTTACAAAAAGAGGTTTTATTATGAAACAGATTATTTTCAAGGGCGGCAAATATCTGACGCTCGACAAAAAGATTCCAACCATGAACGCCGTGCTTATCACAGACGGCACAATCACCGCATCCGCAGACGCATTTATTCTTGAGGAGATTGCGCCTGACGCAGAGGTTATCGACCTCAAGGGCAAAACCCTGATTCCCGCATTTACAGAGACCTGCTCAAGCTTTTATAAAACAGCCTTCGAGCTTCTCTCAGACGGCAAATACAACAGCTTAAACGACGCTATCGCATTTTTGTCAAATGCTTACCTAAACGCCGGCATAACAACTGCCGCTGTGCCCAATATCGGCTATGAAGATTACGAGCTTTTAAGAGCCGCAGACGAGGCCGGTGCGCTTAATATCGACCTGGCAGTCTATTTTGACTTATCCGCTGCAGAGGCGCTTCTGCCCTCACAGCTAGCTGTAGACAACAGCTACACAAGCCACATAAGACCTGCAGGCGTAAGCATTGTCGTTGACAATCTGACAAGCGAGACATCTCTCACCGAGACATTTGCAGACATCATAGGAAGGCATTATCAGGCCATGGTTTTCGTGGACAGCCGCGACGCCATCGACATCGCTCTCAACAGCTACCGAGATGCTCTTATCGCTGTAAATGGTTCGAAGACCATGGAGGACGGCGAGGAGAAGCCTAAGATTTACGAGGATCTTCGCCCTATTATCGTCGGCGGAGCGTACCTTGACAACTCACAGCTGACACTTTTACAGTCGCTCGGTTTCACAGTGAGCTTCTCACACGACAACATTTACAGCAGAGGCGATGAATATCTGTCAAGCCTCGAAAGCGACATCTACGAAAACCTCTACCCGCTTCGCTCTATAGTAAAGCGCGGCATGGCTTTCTCCGTAAGCCACTTTGAAAGCGTAGGCGTTCCTGACGAATGCGCGACCATGTTTGTCGCAACCCACAGAAACACATCAGGCGGCATGGCGGTTGGCTTCGAGCAGTCCATCAACACAGATCAGGCGCTGTTCGCTCAGACGCTCTTCGGAAGCTATCAGCTCTTCGAGGATCTCTATAAGGGAAGCCTGACCATGACCAAGAAGGCCGACCTGGTGGTTCTTGACAACAACCCTCTCGAGCAGAATGCCGACACCCTCAAATCCACCCACGTGGTGATGACAGTCAAAAACGGCGAGATTGTCTATAAGGCATAACGCAAAACACGCCCCGGACCTTACGGTTCGGGGCGATTTTTAACCTAGATATTCTATTATTTGATCCAACCTGTTCTTCCATCTGTGATGCTTAATCAGATATTCGTAGTTGGCATCCACCTTCTCCCTGTAGAGCTTGGGGTCATCCAAATACTTCTGTATCTTCTCTGCCAGATCATCTCTGTCAGGGCTAAGTTCAACCATGGTATCTGCGGGGAAGAGCTCGTCAAATGTCTCCGGCTTGAAACCTATGATAAGCGTCTTGCAGGCAATACTCTCATAGAATCTTGCCGTGACGTCCGAAACATTGCCTGTCAGGGCAGCGTTTTCCGCACTCTGCGGAGCGCACACGCTAAAATATGAAGCGCATAATCCCTTAACCAGATCCATAGTCTCAGGATATATGATTTTGCCGGGAGTCTTCTCGTATACATACTGATCATCCGACATCTTCCTATCCTTCATGTAATTTAGGATGCGGTTGTGAATTTTAACATTCTTCCTGCCAATCTGAATAAAGGCACGTTTCTTATCTATATCTCTGGGGTAGAAATACTTCTCATCCATGGACTGTGGAACGAAGCACACACGCTCCAGCCTTGATGAAAAATACAGCATTGATCTCTTGTAAGCAAAAAACACCATATACGGATCGATGCGCTTAAATACATTCTCCCAGTCGTCGTATCTCTTCTCCCACGTGTCAAAGCAGTAGATTAAGACTCTTCCACCCTTCTTCGTGACACGCCTTAGAGTCTCTGTCTGATTGTACATATCTCTGTAGCTCATGGCAATGTAGAGATAATATCCGTCTTTTTCTATCTTAATGCTTTTATCAGGAAACTGTATTTTTCTGAGCTTTAGACGCCAGTTGAGGGCGTTATTTATGACATGAAAGACTGGCTTTAGATTGACCATCTTCACGCCCTCATTTACAAATGCGTCTTCCATACCGAGCACCGTGTCATATGAAACGGTGTGGTTTTTTCTGTAATCTCTCTCAGTAATAATAGTTACACCGTTTTTTCTAATCATTTACACCTTTGCTTTTCTAACTTTTCTAATGATGATTATGACAATACATATAATCACTCCCAATGCCACAAACGGGCCTGCATACTGTATAACCGCCTTGATAAACGCGCCTGATACAACCTGCTTCTTGTCGACTGCCACATCGGCAATCTTCATGCTTGTTGAATTGATTTTGGAAGAATTATATGCTGTGAGCATCTCAGAGAAATCTGACTCAATACTGTCAATATTTTCCTTGAGACTGTCGATGCTCTTCTCAAGATACGCCACGTCAAATTCATAGATTTCAGACTCTCCCGCTGTGGTTTCAGCCTCAGCTTCGGTCTCTTTTTCTGTTTCTGTCTCGGTCTCAGCCTCAGTTTCTGCATCAACCTCTGTCTGGACATCGTCTGATAAATCCCCGGCAGTAGTCTCTGCCTCCGCGTCAGTATCCTGTACATCAGGTTCTGTTTCAGCCGTCTCAGAATCACCTACGATATCGTTGATTTTAAGCTGGTATCCCTCGATATTTGTGTTTATCTCAGCTATTGAATCTGCGATTTCCTTGCGCTCTGCAACTAACCAGTCGTAAGTCTGTGATGAGTTGCCATCGATTTTTGTGAGCGTGTCTCCTGTGCTTATATAGATGACCTCATTCTTCTCATACGAATCGAGCAGGCTCTCAACATTTGCCAGGCGCTCCTTCTGGTTCTTCAAAGATATCTGCAGCGCCTCTATCTCATAGTAATACTGTGTGATAAGACGATTGGAGTCCTTAGTCAGCCCCTCCATAGTGATATATGCTCTGAGTCTTGGAAGCTCGCTGTCCGCAAGCGCATTGACACGGATGTATATATCGTCAAATCCTGTGTTGCCCACAAGATTGCTCTGGTCTAAGAGATACAACTCTCCCGCATATCTGGAAATCTGACTAATCCTCTCCTCAATGACGTCGAGCTGCTGCGAATAGTCGTTGGTCCCGAGATTAATGATATCTCCCTCCCAGACAAATGCGTAGTTGATGCTGAAATTCTTCTCAAAGCTGTCTACGATTGCATTCAGAAGCGAACTCATATCGTCATCGCTTATATTTTTGTCAAAATCGTTGTACAGCTTAATGTTGTACTGCGTAGCATGATATGAAGACAGTGTGTATGAGCTGCTTCCTGAGAAATCGAGAAGTGAAATATAGCTTAATATCTGCGATGCAACGCTGTCTGAATAAACTCCCTCGATAACTATGCTGTTTACAATATTTTCAGCTGTGTATTTATCATTCAGTCCAAGGCTCACAAGAGCCTCCTCCACAACTGACTCATCCTTAATAAGGTTTACGTCAAATGTTTTGCCTCCGGGCGTCTGGCCGTCAGCACTTCCCTCAAAAGTAAAATACACATTTGTGTAGCTGTATTTTCTGTCCGAATCCTCGAAAAATTTGACAAATGTCACTATCAGTCCAACAATCGCACAGACTGCAAGGATAATTATCAGCACACTGTTGGAATTGGATTTGGTATTTGATTTTACTTTGCTGTTTTTCATCTTACCGCCTCCATATCATCTTCTTTAATTCGAGCAATCTCCATGAACAAAACTTTGACAAACCATATGACCAGAGCAATCATAAGACCGCCCACAGCACCTATCACAACTCCCTTGACATTGGCAGAAATAAAACTCTGTGTCTTACTCTCTATGTTGGTATTGTTGAACAGTTTTGTGTGGAATGCGCTCTTATAAGCCTCCTCAAGATGGCTGTATATAGCATTGTAGACATTAGTCGACGTCTCAAAAACGCTCTCTAGCTCTGACTGAACATCTTTGATGTTTACATCAGAATTGCCCTCCTGAAGATTCTTAATCTTGCCTTCGAGCTCCTCCACCTTAATCTTCAGCTTCGCAGCCTTCTCATAATTCTCAGCCTGAGCGATAATCAAAGTGTTATAATACTCTGTTGTGGATTTGGTAGTCATGACGGACGCACTGTCCTGCATGGAAACAGAGATATTGTCGTTCTTGTATGTGTCAAGGATTGCCTGCGTTGTTGCAATCTTCTCGTTAATTTCGTTAACCTGTATCTGGGCATTGCGAAGCTGGAATCTGTAGTTTGTCAACATATTTTCCCTGTCACGGGTCATACTGCTGGCATAAACATAGGAGTACAGATAGTCTACATTAATCTCCTTGACTGTCTGAAGTGTCTCCATGAGGTCCACAAGCGAATGTCCGCTCTGAAATGACCTGTAGGTTTTGATGCTCTCAGGCATCTCGTCGCAGAAATCATACAGCTCGCCTATACAGTCACCAAGCTCATCGAGGCTCTCTAAAATATCCATGCTGTCATAATCTATAGCTGATATCTCGTCGCCCGGAAGCTGTGATTGTACATAGTTATCAAACAGATAATCGTTATATGAATTCACAACACTGTCGAGAAGTCTCTTGGCCTCCTCGTTCCTGAGTGTCTTAACCTTCTTGGTGTTCTCATCCACAAAACTGTTTGTCAAAGTGACGATAAATTTATTCTCGTACTCAAGCACCAGATCCTGGGCCTGTACATACGCAGATGAATTGCCGTCCTTAATCATGTTTTCAACAATCTCCTGCTGGCGGCGGCTCTCCTCTGTGAGAACCATCTGCACAGCTATAGAGTTTCTAAGCTCGCTGACAGTGATGTTCTCTGACAGGACAATACCCTCAAGCGCGTTCTGAAGAACATATGAAGACGTGATGTATGAGAGGTCCAGATCTGTGCCGTCAGGCGCAACCAGACCGCTTACATGCTCCATTTCGGTGCCTGTGGCTGTCTCCACCTCGATATCGTAATCCAGAGTCACAATCGAGGTAGCTGTGTAGGTTGGAACGTTAAACTGATATATGAAAAGCGGAACACACATTCCGACTATCACTAGCAGCAGAACAATCCACTTAAACAGATCACTAGTTTTCTTAAATCCCTTCAGAAGCCCTAACAGTGTGATGCTATCAGCCTCTTCATCGAGACCCTTAATCACAAGGTTTATCTGGGAGGACTTATCTACCACAATATCCTCATTGTTCACGGATTTATCAATTCCGTTTTTGTTGCTCATTATTAATTCCTCCAACTAAAACTTGTGCATAAACAGTCCGCTTCTAAGTTTTGGCTCAAACCATGTAGACTTAGGCGGCATGAGTTTCTCTGCGTCAGCTACCGCGAGCAGCTCTCCTATGGATGTGGGATACATGCTGACTGCAAGCACACAGTCCTCGTGGCATCTGTCCACAAGATACTGTGTTCCTCTGATGCCTCCCGCAAAATCAATTCTTGGGTCATTCTTCGGGTCGCTGATACCCAGGATTGCTGTGAGGAAATTCTCCTGAAGATATGACACGTCGAGGCTTCCCACGGGGTCGTTCTTCACAAGCTCAGGCTTAACGCCAAGCTCGTACCACTTCTCATCGACATACATGCCAAATGTTCCCTTGACAGAAGGCTCAACTATGCCTGACTTAGGAGTTATGTTAAAGCTTACAGAGACCTTATCCATAAACTCTGACACGCTAAGACCGCCGAGATCCTTGATAAGTCTGTTGTATGGCAGTATCATAAGCTCGTCATCCGCAAACAGAACGGACAGGAAGAAGTTAAACTCCTCAGCTCCTGTGTAGCCCGGATTTTCCTCTCTTCTCTTAAGGGCAACCTTAACAGCTGATGCGGCTCTGTGGTGTCCGTCAGCGATATATGTTCTTGGAGTGTCAGCAAATGCCTTCTCAAGCTTATCATTAAGCTCTCCTAAAACCTTCCAGCCTGCGTGTCTTATGCCGTCCTCGCTGACAAAATCAAACAGAGGCGCGCTCTTCTTGGCCTCAGCTATAACTGCCTTGATATCCGCTCTGCTTCTGTATGCGAGGAAGATGGGACCAGTCTGGGCAGAGCATGTGTCAACATGTCTAATTCTGTCCTTCTCCTTCTTGGCAAGTGTGAGCTCATGCTTTCTCACAGTTCCGTCGAGATAATCGTCCACTGCAGAGCAACCAACGATACCTGTCTGAACTCTGCCGTCCATGGTGAGCTCGTAAATGTAGAAAGAAGCGTCCTGATCCTCTGTGAGAACGCCCTGCTTCTCCCAGTCTGAGAGCATGGATGCGGCCTTAGCATACACATCATCTGCATACATATCGTGATCAGCGTCAAACTGTGTCTCGGGTCTGTCGATATTCAGAAAAGAATAGGGCTTACCCTTGACAACCTGCGCTGCCTCCGCCCTGTTGTAAACATCATAGGGAAGCGCTGCGACCTCCTCAAACCTGCCACGTGCAGGCATCAAACATTTAAATGGTTTAACTGTTGCCATATCTGTCTCCTTATAATTCTTCCTTGCAATATGCCAGGGCGCTGGCTATAACCGCGTCCATATCGTAGTATTTATATTCTCCGAGTCTTCCGCCAAACTTAACATTACTCTCAGACTCTGTCAACTTCTTATATCTCGCATAGAGCTCGCCGTTCTTCTCGTCATTGACAGGATAGTAAGGCTCATCGCCAGGCTTCCACTCTGATGAATACTCTTTAGATATGACAGTTTTTGGAAGTTCATTGCCCTCCTCGTCCCTGCCAAACTCGAACCACTTGTGCTCTATGATTCTAGTCCAAGGCGTATCGCTGTCCGTGTAGTTTACAGCGGCATTACCCTGGAAGTTAGGCTTGTCGAGAAGCTCGTTTTCAAACCTTACGGACCTGTACTCAAGAGTTCCAAGACTGTATCCAAAATAAGCATCTATAGGACCTGTGTAGATCACCTTCTTAGCAAGCTCATCAAAACGCTGTTTGTCAGACAGATAATCCACGCCAAGTTCCACCTCTATGCCCTCCAGCATGTTTTCAACCATCTTCGTGTAGCCGCCAACAGGAATTCCCTGATAGAGAGCATTGAAATAGTTGTTGTCGAAGGTTAGTCTAACCGGAAGTCTCCTGATTATAAATGCGGGCAGTTCCCTACAGGGCCTGCCCCACTGCTTCTGGGTGTAGCCCCTTATAAGCTTCTCGTAGATATCCGTGCCCACGAGGCTTATGGCCTGCTCCTCCAGGTTCTTAGGCTCTGTAATGCCTGCGGCCTTCCTCTGCTCCTCAATCTTGGCGGCAGCCTCCTCAGGAGTCACCACGCCCCACATTTTGTTAAATGTGTACATGTTAAACGGCAGTGAATAGAGCTCTCCGTGGTAGTTAGCCACCGGAGAATTCGTGAACCTGTTAAATGTGGCAAACCTGTTCACGAAGTTCCAAACCTCCTGGTTGTTGGTGTGGAATATGTGGGCGCCGTACTTGTGCACGTTGATGCCCTCAATCTTCTCCGTGTAGACATTGCCCGCGATGGTGTCTCGCTTATCAATAACCAGAACCCTCTTGCCGGCAGCCTTCGCCTCGTGCGCAAACACAGCGCCGTAAAGTCCCGCTCCGACCACTAAATAATCGTATTTTTTCATCTCACCCCTACCTGTTTTTAAGCTTGCCCATGACCATTTTCATGGCCCTCATCACAAATTCGTCCCTTATGATTATAAGAATCACAAAATATACTGAAACTCCTGCCGCAATCTGAACAACCAGAGTCAGAGTTCTAACCTCCATGGCCCTTCCGATAAGCCATACAATAACTCCCATGACAGCCGCTATTATACCATATTTTATAAAGCTTACAACCATGGGCTTAAAATTAATCATGTCACGGCTAAATATCAGGAATAATGTAAGTATCAACCCCTCCGCGCAGACGCTAGAAATAGCCGCTCCGTTTGCCCCAAGCACAGGGATTAAACACATATTTACAAGAAAATTAAGCACCGCTCCGCTAATGACGCCGATGTTAAACATTCGCTGTCTGTTTGTCGCGACCAGACACTGTTTTCCTATGGTGTTGTCAAGACCGACGATGATTATGAGGAAACTAAACGCCCTCACAAGAGGAATGCAGGCCTCATAGCCGTCGCCTAAGAAGCACGGAACTAAGACAGGCGCAACCGCAAACAGTCCCACACACATGGGAAGCGATATAAACATTATGAAGTTGACCGTTATGTCCATGATGTGCTTCATGCCGTCGCGGTCCTTGTTTTTGTTTAGATAAGCCATTCTCGGAAGTGTGACCACTCCAAGCGCGGTCACCAAAACCACCAGAATCTGCTCAATCTTGTGGGCCTGCTCATAGTAGCCGTTCTGCGCTTCGCTCTTCGTAATCCAGCCGATCATACTCTTGTCGAGAACCGTGTACACGGATGTGGCGATGGTTGGCACGAAGTAGACAAAACTCTCCTTCAAATGATACATGAAGTTGCAGTGAAGAGGATTAACTATCTTAAAATACTTAAACACCTTCGGCCACAGGAAGAAGTTGCCTATGAACATCACGCCGTGAATGATGAAGACATATATGTAAATGTCTCCCAAATCCTTCACAAATATGAAGATCATGGCGATATTTACAATCTTGATTATCAGGTTTCTTATGGCCAGAGTCTTAAACATTTCAAGTCCCTGGAATATAAAAGCCACATCGTTGATGTTCTGCAGCAGGAAGAACAGAAGAACCATGTAAATGATTCTGTAGTTGTCATCTGCAGTGGCTATTATGACGCCATAACATATGATGCTGAACAGCATGGTTATGGTTTTGATGGTCATAATCTCGGAGATATTCTTCCTAAGCTGCTCCTCGTCGTCACGGCACTGCGCAATCTTAAGCTGACCGTATGTGGTTATGCCTAGAATTCCAAACATGCCAAAATATGTGACTATGGACAGGGCGTAGCTGTACCTTCCGTTACCCTCTGCGCCGAGCACTCTTGAGATGTAAGGCGTTGTGATTATGGGGGTTATGATCGCCACAACCTGATATATCAGGTTAAAAACAAAATTGCTCTTTAGACTTGTCTGTTTCATAATCAATGCTTCTTTTTAAACAGTTTTCTAAACTTCCTGTTGTTATACAGGTTTGTGACACACAAAAAGTCAAACAGGAATTCAAAACGGGAACGCTTGTCTTCGTAGGTTTTTCCCATGGTTCCTGAAACCCCTCGAAACAGAGGTCTCTGCATAAACATGTGAAACTTCTCCCTGCCGTATAAGGCGTCAAAAAAACTCTCCTCCAGGTAGTATCCCTCAGAATCGTTAACCCTCTCATGGCAGTGCAGGAGAACTCTCTTGTAAAACTCTATGTCACAGCAGTAGAATCTGGTGTCCACCTCATCCACTCTGGTCTTGTCTATAAAATAAGCCTGTGAAAGCTTACCTCCACGCGGCAGAAGCTTGTCAACATTTTCTATGGTCAGACGCCCTGTAATCTTACAGAAATGTGTGCCCTCATAGCTCTTAACCAGCTCACTGTTATTAAGGGCGTATTCGATAATCTGTCCCTCGCCGTAGCCCTTGCCAAGCTGTTTTACCTTCTCTGTATCTCCCATAAATGTGAGATACTCAAACTTTTTACCACACTTAGCCGCCTTATCGTCGATAGCCGTCACATCAAGATTGTAGTTGCTGTTCTCACAGAACACAATCCTGTCAAATGTCTTCGTATCCAACGCCCACATCACCGTCTCCACATAGGCTTCAAGTCTGGCGTTCATATCCCTAATAGCCACCACCGGCGTGTCAGGATTCACATTGATACATCCACCTATAATTAAAAGCATAGTTTTCCCTTCTCTTAATTACGTTTTTTGCCCTTCACCATTCTGTCAAATGCTGAAATCAGACCGTGACAGAGCGCCTTGTCATCCAAAAGCTGCTTGAAGTAAATATTTTTAAGCTTTTGCTTGAAGGAATTCTTGTTGATCATACCTAAGTCGTGCTTAATCTCAAGCGTTCCAAGATATGTCTTATATTTATTTTCGTTTGAGAAACCCTCGAGGGAATAGTCTGCGATTGTCACGTCAACCCTCTTAAACTTACCGCCATCCTTATATAACCTCAGGAAGAAGTTATAGTCAGCGACCCTGTACTTAAGGTCGAATCTTCTATCCCTCATGACACTTGTCTTCACAAAGGAAGACTGGTGGCAAAACGGCATGTTAAGATTTATATTTTCAACCGGGAGCGCCTTGCCAAATGATCCAACGCCCTCCCTGATTCTCACAGTATCGCCGTAGATTACATCAGCGTCACTAACGTCACAGGCAAAAACCTCGCTAAGCACGGTGTCGCTGTGAAACTTATCATCGGCATTCATATACTCTATCCAGCTTCCAAGAGCGTTGTCAGCCGCCTTATTCATGGCGTCAAAAATCCCGCCGTCCTTCTCAGAAATATAGCGAAACTGTATGCCTCTGTCGGCAAACTTCTGCTCATAGTTTCTCACGATATCCATGGTGTTGTCTGTGGACAAACCATCAACTATAAGATATTCAAAATCCCTGTAATCCTGCCTGAGCACAGATTCAATCGTCGCCGCAATAGTGGCGCCCGCATTAAAACACACCGTAACTATGGTAACATTTACATTATTCATGGCTTACTTCCAAACTATTTTTCAAATGATGACTTTTCGGGGAGCATCTTCTCAAATGCCTCGTTAACCCTTCTCTTGGCTGCCTCAAAATCCTTGATGCCGTTGTCATCGTTGATGCATATCATTTTGTGACGACTGTTTAAAATATCGTCTACAATGGCGTCCATATCGCACTGCGCGAAATACAGTTTGCCAATCTTCGGGCTTCTGGGCACGAATTCTCCCTTGGCCAACTGCCAGTAGCGCATGAGCCACTGGTTGACATCCGTGGTGGTTCTAAACTTGTGGCTGCTGACGTCACTTAACAACTCCTCCTCCTTGTCCCACACCTCTGTAAATGTGGATTTAAGGAAGGAATACGGAACATGAAGCTCATAAAAACCGACAAACGCCCTGTATGGAAGCATAAAAAGCGTTCTTAAGTTTTTGCCTAAACCGTATTTAAGATTTAACCACTTGGACTTATTCTTCTTAAACTGCGTATTGAAATCAAAATGATCTGCAATCACGCAAAGGTTGTTTACTATGACATGCGGAATGCCGTGCCTGTCCATCTTGACTGTGTTCATGATGGCGCTGTCGCATGGCACATTGTTGACAAAATAATCCTCTGGCGAAACAGGGGCATTTAGAAACATGTCGTCGTTAAAGTAAACAAACTTCTCAGCCAATCCCTCAATCCTGTGAAGATTAAGCTCTATACAGTGTGAGGAAAATGTCGGCAGGTACTTCTCGTCTATGTAATCTGAATGCTTGACAAAATGCAGCTTGGGATTGTCAAGGTTTAACCACGCCGGAAGCTGCCCGCATGTGACGAAATGTATTTTTCTAACCCAGGGGGCGTATTTTTCCACTGCCCTAAACCAGTAATGGAGGAAATCCCAGTCACGATACCTCGCATCTCCTGCGTTGATTTCCTCCACGCCCTTATAATGATTCTTCTGCTTTAACCACTCCCTATCGGATCCGTCAACCCAGATGATGACGAAATCTATATCGGAGGTGGTGCTGGCCACATTATTCATATTATTCTCCGTCGATAACCGCACTAAAGCAGCTATCCATATTCTCTATGTAATTAGACTGCCTGTACATCCTCTCCACGTCTTCCCTTGCCCTAAGGAGGAGGGAAGCTGTGTCCTTAGAGTACATTCTGTCCAGAAGAGCCTCGCAGTCAATCTCCTGCCCCTTCTTAACCACCAAAGCGTTATCATCCCCGGCAATATCAGGAATTCCCGCATGGTCTGTCGTCACAACCAGCATGCCGTTGCCCATGGCCTCTAGTATGCTGATAGGCTGACCCTCGTTGGGATATCTGGTCAGAAGCGTAAACACATCGCTGTTTTTAAGCAGCTCGTTCTTGGCCTCTCCCTTGACAACTCCGTGATATGTAACATATTCTGCCAGGTCGTTCTCCCTGACAAATGTCTCGAAATACTCCTGCTCTGCCTTCTCAAAAAATGCTCCGGCAAAGTCAAAATGAAACTTCTTAGCATCCCCAGCGTCCACGCGCTTCTTCTGTGTAAGAGCCATATTTAAAACATAGCGGTAGCCTTTCGACTCTATCATGTTGGAGAGGTACAAAACATTCTTGACCTTCTTCTCCTCCATAGCCTCAAGCTTACTTAAAAACTCTTCCTTTGAGATAAGATATTCATCGTCGACACAGTTTGGAACCTTCTTAATCTTATCGTCGTCAACCATCCCCTCAAAAATCCACCGGAGAGAATCACCGAGAACTATGGCCTCATCCACGCGGCTTAACAAACTGTAGTTTATCCTTCTCTGAAGCTTTCCAAGCCCCTTATCAACCATGGTTCTGTAATACCCGCCGTGTAAGTGAACTATAACCTTCTTCTTTCTGCCAAGCATGAGCTTCATAAGGATTATGTCCCTTATGTTCCCTCCCCTGGTCTGGCTAAGCGTAAAATAAAACACGTCAGCCCTGCTTTTTAATATCCCTGCAATGCTCTTAAAAATAGCCTTATTGTTGGTTATATCGACCTTGCTAAACTTATATTTATCGCGAAGTCTCGAATTATACAGCGTGTCCACAGCCTTCGACAGACCGTGAATTGGCGGTGGAAACTGTGCCACAAAACATATCTCTGTCATATCTCACCTATATATTTTTGATAGCCTCAATATACTTGTCAATGCTTATGTCCTTAGTCATATTCTTTATCAGATACTCATAGCCCCTCTGACCCATGTTCACAAGCTCTGTCTCAGATGCGGCATGGTCGATAAACCATCTGATATTGTCTGAAACTCCCTTGTAATCTCCAGGCTCACAGACCTTACCGCATCCTGTCTCCTCCATGATGCTCCTGATCTCTGTGTCTTTTTCCAAAACTCCGAGAACAGGCTTCGCGCAGGCGGCAATTCCGTAGAATTTAGACGGACAGCTGACACCCTTAATGCCCTCCGCGTTGACACACCAGTGGACATCCGCAGCGTTAAGGGAATAGATCAACTTATCCTTATCCTGATATGGAATGAACTTGACGTTGGTAAGCTTGTTTTTGATGATATAGTTTGTGAGGTCACCCAAAAGTGAGCCCGCTCCGACGAATACAAACACAACCTCTCTTCCGTCAGGTGTTTTGGCGCCGTCAAACTCGCCGATAACCTTAATAAGATTCTGAAGGTCATAGTAGAGACCGATATTTCCTGAATACATTATCACGAACTTGTCGGTAAGCTCGCACTTCTGTCTGAACTGCTTAACTCCCTCGTTATCCTTAGGCAGGGGGTAAATGCTTCTCTCGTCAATCCAGTTGTTAATCATCACGCACTTAGGAACATTCTTGCCGTGGAATCTATTATTAAGAGTGTCCACGAGATCTCTTCCCACAGTGATGACAAGGTCTGACTGCCTGCAGCTGAATTTGTCAAGCATGAGCATGAGCTTTAAAAGTGGCTTAAACTTAAAGTAACCAACCGCAATAATCTGCTCAGGATTATAATCCTGGATGTTATATATGAACTTGGCTCTCTTTAAATATTTGCCTATAACGCCAAGCAGACCTCCCATGACGGGCGGCTGTGAAATGGTAAATATATAATCCTGGCGGCCGCATTTACGGCACACGGAAATAGCCCCGAAGAAATATGATAGGATATTCCTGACGCGGCTTAGCTTGTTTGACTTAGTGAACTCACAGACGGGGACTCTTATGACTCTCACTCCGTTGATGTTCTCCACGAAGCATCCCTTCCTGTGCTTATATTCCTCGGCAACTGTGCCCTCGTATGAAGGAACTGTACATATGACAGTAACATTGAATTCCTTCCTGATACCCTCTGCCAGATCCTGCAGAATCTGTCCGGTTGAAGCCACATCCGGGTAATAATAATGTGCAAAAATCAAAATGTTTTTCTTCTTACTCATGGCGGTTATCAACCTTCCTAATCACTCTTGCAGGATTGCCTGCTATAACGCAGTCATCCTCGAACTTCCCGCAGACTACGGCACCTGCCCCCACAACGCATCCTCTGCCGAGCACTGTTCCCTTAAGTATGAGCGCGTTGCAGCCTATAAAACAATCATCTCCTATGATAATGTCCTTCGCAGGAACAAGATTGCTGTTGCCTCCGTTTATATCTCTAAGGAGCTTGTTTCTAGTCTCTGCCTCAATAGGATGGAAGTCGTTATCCAATATCTTCGTGTTTCCGCCGATACAGACATTGTTGCCGATCACTATGCGCTTTCTCGCATAAATGGTGGCACCTGAGATTCCCGCATTATCACCTATGATAATCTCAGCCTTAGGGCTTCTGGTGACTATAATCGTCCTGGAATACAATCCGACAAGGTTTGACAGAAAGGAACTCTTGATGGTTACATTGTCCCCTATCAAAAGCTTTGCCCCTTTCTTGTTGTATATAAAGGGCACGCCCTTAAGCAAAAGACCCCTGCCATATTTAATTTTCAACATTTTCAGAATAATCTTATACCAGTTACTGTTCATTTCCCTTATTATCCCTAAGGATTCTCTAACCCTCTATACAAGAAACATAGAGAGTGGTCAACTCTCTATGTTTCAACAATGTGTTAATAGTCTTAAATCAATTACTCCTCAGTCTTCTCGGCTGCTTCCTTGACCTCTTCAACCTTCTCCTCGACTGCCTCTGTTGCCTCCTCAGCGACCTCAGCAACCTTATTCTTAGTTGCCTCGATGTCAGCCTCAGCCTTAGCGATCAATGACTCGTGGTCCTTAATAGAAGCGATAAGAGCTGCAACGCCCTCTGAGTAAGAGCCGCCTGCAGTGAACTCCTCGTAAACGAGCTCGCCGATCTGCTTCTTGATATCTGCGATTGCAGACTTCTCAGAAGAGATCTTGGACTTAAGCTTGGTAACCTCGATTGTCTCGTTGGTCTTGTCGCCAACTGCCTTAGCAGCCTCGCTTGTCTTCTCGCCAACTGCCTTAGCGACCTCAACTGTCTTGTCGCCGACTGTTTTTGCTACATTTTTTAACTGATCTAAAAATGCCATAGTGATACCTCCCAAAAAATATTATGTTTCATTATACAACTTTGACAAAGAAATTGCAAGACTATAAAAGCCTTGCACCTTATCGCTATTCGTACTGTTCAAGAATTTTTCTAAGTGCCACTATCTCACTGTAATATTTGTTAAGTGAGACACCAAAATATGTCTGCTCAGATGTCTCTGAGTGCTCGATATTCATAAGCCATATGTAGTTGAAAATTGTAAATTCATCGCCTTCAAAGCCTGAGGCTATCTCTGAGGGGTCAACCCCTGTGTAATCACATACTGTAAGCGCCTTGAATTCGCTGAGCTTAACCGGGGCAGCCACGGTCACAGGACCCTTAATGTCTAAGTTCTGCGTATATGACATAACCCTCACCTTATCGCCCCTGGCGTTATAGATGTAAATGTAAATCGGCTGCTCACCTGTCTTCGTGGTGGTAACCCACCCCTGAAAACCGTGATAGGTGTCCACGCCGTAAACCTGAGAGACATCGTTTCTCACACTGTTTGCCACTATCTCTCCGGCAAACTCAGCGTTCTCGCTTCCCATCTCGCCGCCCACGTAAACTTTAGCGGTAAGAGTTGCATGAGAGTTGTCAGGGTCAAACGCCCAGCCTGCGACTAATATTTCATCATAACAGGCCTCTGCATAGTCAAATGCCACTGTTGGAAGACTGCTGCTGTAGTTGGGTCTCACGATAGTGTTTACCACCATGTATGTGCAGTCCTTCTCATAAACCTGGCTTGTGATGCCGTTGGGCCTGCAGTTGCCGCCAATACTGTGAATATAGTAGTTGCTTCCGTCAAATCCCACCGAAGAATTCTCTGAGATAATCTCCACATGGTTCTGACCGTTGGTGCAGTAGTAAACTATGTCACCCTTTTTGAGATGCTGCCAGTCTGTGACGACTGTTCCTCCGGCATTAATTATGCCATTTATCAAACTTGTGCATGAGGCGTTATAAGGTATCGCCGCCGACTCTCCTGCAAGCGCTGCGACATCGCTTACGAACCTTGCGCACCATGCATCCACGTATCCAAACTCACTCATCGTCCTGCCCATCTGCGCTCTGGCGATTACCACCATGTCGCTTCCCGGGTTTCCTGTTAATTCATAGCTGCAGTTAAAAACCACTCCGCTTGGCACAGCCTGTGCTGTAATTGTATCATATGTAATGGTTCCTACAATTGACGATAAAATAATGCAAAACGTCAACGCATATGATATTAGTTTCTTCATTGACCTCCTGTGGAACAACGGCTAAATATTTTCTCCCCTGCCCGTTCCATCTCTACCAAACGTGGCTATTATAACGAATTTGAATCACTTTTGTCAAGTTTGTGATACATTTTCGTAATACTTTTGTAACAAATTAAGCCCCACGGATTAAATTCCGCGGGGCTTATTAAGCAAATGATTCACTGTTTTTGGTAATTATTACATAGGTCTTAGTAGTTTGTTATGACAAGATGCTCTGCAGATCTGTCGTTACGGCTCTTCACATTGTAGCTGTAGCGGTTGTCAAATGTGCTGATATTAAACCTGTCCTTGTAGAGTCCATAGATGAATTCTGTGTTTTTGATAACCAGCAAAAACTTCGCAGGCGTCTCGGTTAAGTACCCCGCGAGCCTCTCGTGGTCGCGCTTGGCAAACTCCCTGCCCTCGTAGTCTGAGAAGTCCGTGTCATACGGCGGGTCTAAGAACATGAAATCCTTCTCCGTAAGCTTCACATTCTTACAGAAGTTTTCAAAATCCTGGGAGTATATGTCGGTCTGTGAAAACAGCCTTCCTATGTCTTCATTAAATATGTTGTCGATCTTAACGCGCATATTCTTGCGGTTGTAGCTTATGCCGCCGTAGGGGATGTTGAACTCTCCCGCCCTGTTGTATCTGAACATGGAGCCGTAGCAGTACTCCCTCACGAAGTAGAAAACCGCAGCCTCGTATGAGCCGCCGTAGAGCGGTCCGCGGTTTAGACATATGTCGTTGTAGACATCCCTGAAATACATATAGTAACCGCTTGTAAAGCCTGTGATGAAGTTGTCTATTCTGTCCGCGTCAGACAGCGGCGCCTTCTTCTCGTGCTTCGACGTTCTTATAAGCTTGTCAGACACATTGTTTACAAGAGACGCCTTAAAATGCTCCGCATTCTTGATTATAGGCTTCTCGAAAGCGCGCATGATATTGTCAAATGAATTGTCTATTATCTCAACAACGCCCACTAAGAGCTCGTCCTCTGTCATGGAGTTGTCGGAATACTTCTTATAGATATCAAAAAGCGGCACATACACATCCTCTGCCACTAACTGCACGTCCGAAAAACTCTCCTCAAAACAGCTAAGCATCTCATAGAGCTCGCGGTCCTGGTTCTTGATAAGCGTGTAGAACTCCATAAGGCCTCTGGATATATCGTTAATCACAGCCTTTTCGGGCTCAAGGGCAAAATAAACTGCACCTCCGCCAAAAAACGGCTCAACATATCTGTCGTAATCCTTAGGTATCAGGGGCAATATTTTCTCCAACTCCCCTGTCTTTCCTCCCGGCCACTTAATTAGCGCTTTTGCCATTGATAAACTCCTTCCATCTAAGCGCCTCAACCGCGGCTCTTAGAGTCTTCATTTCAAATATATTGACCGCCTCGTCTGTTGGAAGCGCATATTTCTCACTGTCACTGTAGCTGTAGAGTATCACCTCGTCCACATCTATGTCGTAGGGCGAGCAAACCACCTCTATCGCAAGCTTACCGCCTTCCTTCCAGAAGTTCATGCTAAGAGGCATTCTGCGATAGGTTACGTCACCCTTAATATATCCCAACACGTCGGAAAGCTCACTAATCTCAGAGGAATCCACATCCGGAAGATACATAAAGTCACTCTCACCGTCAAACCTTATAAGCCTGCCGTCACACATGTACACGATGATCGTGGTGTCGTCGATTGTCTGGCCAAGCACGCCTATGGAATCGTAGATATCAGGTATGGCAAGCAATCTTCTGACCAGGTCACCAGGGCCTGCAAGCTTACTCACCTCACAGTCATAGCTTACGCCGTCCACCTCTATGGTTTTATCCGGAAGCCTCGTAACCTCCACCTTCTTGTAGAGCTCCCATATGTCGACGGTCATATCATCAAGCCCAAACAGATGATTTAGGAAATACTTCTCCCGCTTCTCATCAGGCTCCCCGCCCTCGCTGTAGAGATATTTTCTCACACTTATCAGAGCGTCGGCAAACATTTGCTTAGTCTCATCGTCTATTCCCGCAAGCTTAAGGACGCTTGAATTCTCCATCTGCTCATACACATCGTCGCTCCAGGGGAGCATATACGTGGTCTCAGACACCCCGGGCGCCTTAAACAACACGCCGCTTACGTTATAGTAAGCGTCGCCAAATGCTTCGCCCTGGATATAAAAGCCCAAGCGGGCGTCCTCATCCTGTGAATTAATCGTAAGCCCGCTGCCGTCTCTGAGGAAGTATTCGTCGGTATTGTAGTTGCCATTGACACTAAAAAAATCGACGAAGCCCACAGCGATATCGACCTTCTTCTTCCAGCAGACCATATAATAGATAAACAGAGCTATTATGCATGTGATGAGCAGTCCCAAAACGGACAAAACCGCTATCTTAACACATTTCTTCATCAAAATACCCTTCCGGAATAGTCATAGACATTCTTCGCGTCGCACAGATCACTCAGATAATCTCCGCCCTGATAGGTGCTGTAGAGAGTGGCTCCGCTCACAATTCTTCTGCCCTGGCGGGCATATGCGTCAAGTATCTGGTTCCAGGCCTTGTCAGCGTCGTTGCTGTTCACGTAGTAGTTGTAGCCCTCGCCCTTCAGGTAGTTAAAATAATCGCCGCTGTAATATCTCCAGTCGCCGATATCACCGCCCTGCGGGAATATCACCACATCAGTCCCGCCTATTATGGAGGCGATGTTGTCCTTCCAGTATGCGCAGTTATACACAAATGTGTCGTAGTCCATTTTGCACAAGTTCTTGCTGTAATCGTAGCCGTTAAATGCGAACTCGTAGCCCATGTCTGTAAGCTTGGCGGCAATCTTTGCAACCATATCCATGTTTATCTGATAGTCAGAGGCATTCTTGTCAGATATATTATATCCAAACAGGCCGTTTTTGCCGCTGATTCCTAAGAGTGCTCTCGCGCCCCTGTATGAAAATGATGGATGCTGGACGATAAAATCCTCAAGGATCGGCACCAGATCATATGCTCCCATAAGATTTTCCGTGCCGTTATTGAACTGGCATAGCAGGTCTCCGTAGGCGTCAATAACCATCTTGTCTGCGCAGCCGTTGGCGGACTTCTCCGTGGAGTAACACGTATTCTCCTGGCTTAAAACTATGGGCGTCTTGCCCGCAGGAAGATAAATCTCTCCCCAAACCATCTTATTCTTCTCTTCGTCGTAGTAAGCGATATCGTGGATGGACACCAAGACATAATCCCTCTTATATAATTCCTCTAAAAGCGCCTTAAACTCCCCCGTGGTTATGTAATCAGAGTTGTAATTAGCCGCCCCGTAGGTTCCGGTCTTGGCTCTTGACATGTTGGCGATCAGACTGTTCACATATATGTGGCTTATGGTTCTCACGTCGCTCCACTTGACCATGGTCTTCGCCTCATTTTCAAGGGACTCGACCTCCTCCAGCATCTTAAGAGTCTGCCTGTAGGCCTCGTCGCTCTTTATAAACTCTATCGCGCCCTCGTAATCGTAGCCGTCGGCTATGATTCTCGCCTGCGCAATCACCGCGTCCACCCTAAGCGCCTCCACATCCTCAGGGCTCTGTGTGGTCTCCCCTGACGCTGTGGTCTCAGGCTCGTCCTTCTTAAACATGTTTTTGAGCCTGTAGCTGTTGTTCACGATTATAAGCGCAATAACAAGAGCCACCGTAAGCCCAACGATGAAGCCTGTGGTAAGTCTGTATTTAAACATTTCTCTCTCACGTCTGTTCTTCGCGCTCACGGCCACTCCTCCCTTCTATAAGCTATCTGCGCTCGTATTTTCTAAAGTAAAATTCCAAATCAAAATAAGTCATCTCGTCGCTTTCGTCCGTCATGACCCAGTCGGGAGACTTAGATAAGTCATCAAGGTATGCATCCGCGGCGTATTCATAGTTGATCTCTGTGATTATCGCGGTGTCACACATGGGCAGAAACTGCTCATATATCCTCTGTCCGCCGATGACATAGATATCATCCTCCCTGTAGCCCTTCTCCTTAAATGTCTTGATAAGCTCTAAGCATTCATCCACGGAGTGAACCACATAAGCGTCCTTCGCCTTAAAATTCTCATCCCTGGTCAGCACCACATTCTTCCTGCCCCTAAGAGCCACGCCTCCCGGAAGACTCTCGAAGGTCTTCCTGCCCATGATGATTACCCTGCCCATGGTCAGAGCCTGAAACTGCTTCTGATCCATGGGAATCCTTACAAGCAGCTCGTTTTTATATCCGATACCCCAGTTTTTGTCAACTGCAGCGATAAGTCTCATATCAATCCCTCCAAACATCAAACAATAAGGGCTGGCAAAAAGCCAACCCTTATTCTATCAAAATTATACGATTCTTGCAACCATTTCTCCGTCACCGTCCACATCCATCTCGATGATATTGCCCTCGGAAATATTTCCCTGAAGAATAATCTTGGCTGCGAGCGTCTCAACATACTTCTGAAGATATCTCTTAAGCGGTCTCGCGCCGTACACAGGGTCATAGCCCTCCTCGGTAATCTTGTCCTTCGCCCTGTCAGTAAGTCTTATGGAGAGCTGCCTGTCTGAAAGTCTCGCGTTGATATCGTCAACCATCAGACCGATGATGGAGCTTATGTTCTCCTTCGTGAGCGGCTTAAACATGATAATTTCGTCCAAACGATTTAAAAACTCAGGTCTGAAGTGGCTTCTAAGTTCCCCTTCAACCATGCTTCTCGCGCTGTCCGTTATGGTTCCGTCGTCGTCTATGCCGTCGAGCAGATACTGTGAGCCGATATTTGAGGTCATGATAAGGATTGTGTTCTTAAAATCCACGGTGCGCCCCTGCGAATCTGTGATACGTCCGTCGTCTAAAACCTGCAACAGCACGTTAAACACATCGGGGTGAGCCTTCTCAATCTCGTCAAAAAGCACTACGCTGTACGGTTTTCTTCTCACCGCCTCAGTTAGCTGTCCGCCCTCGTCGTAGCCCACATATCCTGGAGGCGCTCCGATGAGTCTCGATACGGAGAACTTCTCCATATATTCGCTCATGTCAATGCGGACCATGTTGTTTTCATCGTCAAACAGGCTGTGGGCAAGCGCCTTGGCAAGCTCTGTCTTACCTACACCTGTAGGACCAAGGAACAGGAAGGAACCTATAGGTTTGGAAGGATCCTTGATGCCCGCCTTGCTTCTGATAATGGCCTCTGAAACCTTCGTGACGCCCTCGTCCTGACCAATTACTCTCCTGTGAAGCTCCTCGTCAAGGTGAAGTGTCTTCTCCCTCTCACCCTCGTTAAGCTTGGCCACAGGAATGCCCGTCCATTTGCTTATAATTCTGCAGATATCATCCTCTGTAACAGCGTCGTGAACCAGCTCTAAGCCCCTGGTCTTCGCGCTCTCCTCGGCAGCTGATAGTTCATTCTTAAGCTCTGGAAGTCTTCCGTACTGCAGCTTACCTGCAGTCTCGTAGTCGGACTTCTGCGTGGCAATCTGTATCTGTTTGTTGGTCTCGTCAATCTCCTCGCGTATTCTGCTCAAGTTTTCGATGACCGCCTTCTCATTTTCCCACTTAGCCTTGCCGGCGGTAAGCTCGTCCCTCTTCTCAGCCAAATTCTTCTGAAGGGTCTCCAGTCTCTCAGCGCTCAAGTTATCCGTCTCCTTCTTAAGGGCAGCCACCTCGATCTCCATCTGCATCACGTGGCGGTTAAGCTCATCGAGATCAGACGGCATGGAATCGAGTTCCGTCTTAATCATGGCGCAGGCCTCATCCACCAGATCTATGGCTTTATCAGGCAGGAAACGGTCTGATATATATCTGTTTGACAGTGTCGCAGCGCTGACTAACGCGCTGTCCGTAATCCTTATGCCGTGGAAGAGCTCGTACTTATCCTTGATACCACGGAGTATGGAGATAGTGTCCTCAACCGTTGGCTCGTCCACCATTACAGGCTGGAAACGTCTCTCAAGGGCCGCATCCTTCTCGATATACTTCCTGTATTCGTCAAGGGTTGTGGCGCCGATGCAGTGAAGCTCTCCTCTTGCAAGCATTGGCTTAAGCATGTTTCCGGCATCCATAGCGCCGTCAGTTTTGCCTGCCCCAACAATCAGATGGAGCTCATCGATGAACAGAATAATCCTGCCCTCGCTCTTTCTCACCTCGTCGAGAACCGCCTTCAGTCTCTCCTCGAACTCTCCTCTGTACTTAGCGCCTGCAACCAACGCGCCCATGTCAAGGGAGAAGATCTTCTTGTCCTTCAGACCGTCCGGCACATCGCCGTTTACAATACGCTGCGCCAGGCCCTCAACCGCCGCGGTTTTGCCCACGCCAGGCTCACCTATGAGCACAGGGTTGTTCTTCGTCTTTCTTGACAGGATTCTTATAACATTTCTAATCTCCGCATCGCGGCCTATAACAGGGTTTAGCTTCTGGGCTCTGGCCTTCTCGACCAGATCCTCGCCGTATTTGTTAAGCGTGTCATACGTACCCTCAGGATTATCCGTGGTGACTCTGACGTTGCCCCTGATGTCCTTAAGGGCCGTGAGGAACTTATCCCTGGTTATGCTAAAGTCACTAAACAGCTTCTTCACACCCTTGCTGCCGTTCTTGATCATGGACAGGAAAATGTGCTCCACAGAGATATATTCGTCCCCCATCTGCTTAGCCTCATCCTCTGAGAACATAAGCGTCTGGTTTAGCGTGTTGCTGATATATGGTTTGGAGGAGCCGCTGACTTTGACTCTGGCGTCCAGCGCACCTCTGACCTGCGCATTAAACACGTCAACATTAACGCCCATCTTCTCTATGAGCTTCTCGATAAGACTCTCATCCTGTCTGAGAAGCGCAAACAACAGATGCTCGTCATCCACCTCCTGATTGCCGTACTCGTAGGCCACCTTCTCCATATCCTGAAGTGCCTGTATAGACTTTTGCGTAAATTTGTTGATATCCATATATGATACCTCCTTTACACGATTATTAGCACTCCCTCTCTTTGAGTGCTAATTGAATTATACATCTTTTTAATAAAATGTAAAGACTATTTTTTGATTTTATTGTTGCTTTATTATTTATTTACATTTATAATGACTACAGTTATTATTTTAACTAATCACGGAGGTTTACTATGGCTAAGAAAAAGGATGAGAATATTGTCTGGACAGACCGCACGCACCATATGTGGTTTCCTATCAGTTTTTCTAAGTATACGATTAAGAATGACCGTCTCTACATGGATAAGGGTTTATTCAACACTATTTCCGATGAGACACTTCTCTACAGAATCGTAGATCTTAAGATGAAGCGCACATTCCTTCATAAGATTTTCGGCACGGGCGACGTTATGTTATACACTAAGGTCGACACGAATAAGGAGATTCTGCTTCACAACATCAAGAACCCTCGCGAGACGAAGGATTTCATATCCAACCTCGTGGAGCAGGTCAGAAACAGCAAGAATGTTGTGGGCAAGGAGTTCTTCGGTGGTCCTGCAGGTGGTCCTGATCTTGATCACGACGGAATTCCGGACGCTTTGGAGAATCCAGACGACGTTGACGCATAACACAAAACCCTCTGCCTAAACGGCAGAGGGTTTTATTAGTTATGTCAGCATTCCTAAATCAAACAGTGAGTACTGGTTGCTCTCCGGAAGTTCTCCAAACAGCCCCAACTCTCCCATCTTGTCTGATACAGTCTGGCTTATGTGGGCGCGGTTTCTAGCATCCTCTCTGGACACGAACGGACCGTCCTTGGCTGCAAGCTCTAACGCCTCGGCCGCCTTGCCGCCCAGTCCGTCGATGGACGCAAAGCTTGGCATAATCTTGCCGTCTATAATCTGGAAACGCTGCGCCTTCGCGCGGTAGATATCGATCGGCATAAACTCGTAGCCTCTGTGATACATTTCCTGAACTATTCGCATATCCTTGAGCACATCCTGCTCCTTCTGCGATAAGTCATCCTTCCTGTTCCAGTAGTCCATGAGCGTCTTCTCTAACTTCTCCTGTCCCATACACATGATTTCGTATGAGAAGCCCGTGGCTCTTATGGAGAAGTATGCCGCGTAGAATGCCAGCGGATAGAATATCTTACAGTAGGCGATACGCCATGCCATCATGACATATGCGGCTGCGTGGGCCTTCGGGAACATGTACTCTATGCGCTCGCAGGACCAGATGTACCAGTCAGGCACACCGTGGTCAATCATATCCTGCCTCCACTGAGGCCAGTTGTCGCACTTCTTCTTGGCAACGGTTCCCTTGCGGACCGCCTCCATTATCTTAAACGACTCCTCTGACTCCACTCCCATGCTTATGAGATAGGTCATGATATCGTCTCGCGTACATATGGCGGTGGCGATGGTCGCCTTGCCCTCCATGATGAGCGTCTGCGCGTTGCCAAGCCATACGTTGGTTCCGTGGGCAAGTCCCGCGATACGAACCAGGTCAGAGAAATGCTGTGGCTTGGTGTCGATAACCATCTGCATGGCGAAGTCCGTTCCAAACTCAGGGATTGCCAGGCATCCGAGCGTGCAGTTTAGAAGCGGCTGTCCGTCCTTAAGCTTAAGCGCGTCCGTGCTCTGGAACAGGCTCATAACCTCCGGGCTGTCAAGCGGGAAGGTTCTGGGGTCCAGTCCCGTCAGGTCCTGAAGCATCCTGATCATGGTAGGATCATCATGGCCGAGAATATCGAGCTTTAGAAGGTTGTGGTCGATGGAGTGATAATCGAAATGTGTTGTGACCGTGGCCGTCGTTGTATCATTAGCAGGGTGCTGCACAGGGGTGAATGTGTAGATTTCCTCGCCGAGAGGCAAAACTATGATACCTCCGGGGTGCTGACCTGTACTTCTTCTGACTCCGACGCAGCCGCCAACCAGACGGTTAATCTCCGCCACTCTCTTGTTCTGTCCCTTCTCCTCGTAGTAGTTTTTGATATATCCAAATGCGGTCTTGTCAGCAAGTGTTGCGATGGTTCCGGCTCTGAACGTCTGACCTGCTCCGAAGATAACCTCCGTGTAGGCGTGAGCCTTACTCTGATACTCTCCTGAGAAGTTCAGGTCGATATCAGGCTCCTTATTACCCTTAAATCCCAGGAATGTCTGGAACGGAATGTCGAAGCCCTCCTTGATGAGCGGCTCGCCGCACACAGGGCACTTCTTGTCGGGCATATCGCAGCCCGCAGCTCCCGCAAACTTCTTCACATCCTCTGAATAGAAGTCGTTGTATTTACACTTCCTGCAGTAGTAGTGAGGGCTTAGAGGATTAACCTCCGTGATTCCTGACATGGTGGCTACGAAGGATGAACCAACCGAGCCTCGTGAGCCTACCAGATAGCCGTCCTCGTTGGACTTATTAACTAACTTCTGGGCGATGATGTACATAACCGCGAAGCCGTTGCTTATGATGGAGTTAAGCTCTAACTCCAGTCTGTCCTTAACTATATCCGGCAGAGGGTCTCCGTACTGCTCTATAGCTGTCTTATAGCAGAGCTCTCTAAGCGTCTTGTCAGAGTTTTCGATGACAGGAGGACACTTGTCAGGGCGAACTGGCGTTATATAATCTATGCGGTCCGCGATAAGGTTTGAGTTGGTGACAACCACCTCGTAAGCCTTCTCAGTGCCCAGGTATTCGAAGTCATTAAGCATTTCCTCCGTGGTCTTAAGATACAGAGGCGGCTGAAGCTCGGCCTCCGCCTGCTCCCTCTTGTTGCCCTTATTCTTGCCGTACTGAAGAATTCTTCTGTAGACCTCGTCCTCAGGATTAAGAAAATGTACGTCGCC
Source organism: Lachnospiraceae bacterium (assembly GCA_024699325.1). Taxonomy (GTDB): domain Bacteria; phylum Bacillota; class Clostridia; order Lachnospirales; family Lachnospiraceae; genus UBA4292. The sequence goes on from JAILPS010000020.1 coordinate 26,445, forward strand.
TGTGGCAACGACCGGCTTACCTAAGTTCTCTCCCAGCTTCACAATCCTTCTGTTTAAGTCCTGAAGGTCCTCGACGCTCTTCATGACCGGCTCCTTCTCGCGAAGAAGTGACATGTTGTTCTCCACAGGCTGTATCTCAAGATAGTCGTAGAAGGAAGCTATCTGCGTAATCTCCTCCTCCGGCTCACCTCGAAGGATGTTGCTGACCAGCTCTCCTCTCACACATCCGCTTCCGATAATCAGGCCCTCGCGGTATTTTGCGAGCATGCTCTTGGGGATTCTCGGAAAACGGCTGAAGTAGTCGAGATGCGACATGGAGACCAGCTTATATAGGTTAAACCTTCCCACGGTGTTGGCCGCAAGTATGATGATATGGTTGGTCCTCATTTTCTTGATGGTCTCAGGGCCAATCTTAGAAAACTCCTCCAGCTCATCCAGGTTGTGGACATTATCCTGCGCAGATATTCTCTCCATAAGCTTTATGAATATGTAACCGCAGCACTCAGCGTCATCCACAGCTCTGTGGTGGCTCTCAAGCACAACGTCCAAATCCTTGGCCACAACGTCCAGCTTAAATCTGGACAAATGTGTGAGCTTGGCTCTTGACATACCCAGGGTATCCACGTATGTAGGCTCGAAGACAAATCCCTGTTCCTTCGCTTTCTGCGTCATGAAGCCCATATCGAAGTCCGCATTGTGGGCAACCATCACGCAGTCCTTACTAAACTCCAGAAACTTAGGAAGCACAACCTCTATGGTCTCTGCCCCCGCCACCATGGCATCTGTAATGCTGGTGAGCTCTGTGATTCTTGCAGGGATTGGTATCTGCGGGTCAACAAAAACATTGAAGCGGTCTATGACCTCTCCGTCCTTAATCTTAACCGCACCAATCTCGATAATCTTGTCCTTGACAGGCGAGAAGCCCGTTGTCTCTATATCAAATGCCACATAGGTCTGCTCGGCTATGACCTGTCCCTCAGACCTGGTAACCGTGTGCTTAAGGTCGTCGACCATGTACGCCTCAACGCCGTAGATGACCTTAAACGGGCTGTCCTTAAACTTCTTCTGAAGTGTGTGGAATGCATCTGTAAATGCATGCACAACTCCGTGGTCCGTGATGGCGATCGCCTTATGTCCCCAGCGGTTTGCCGTGACCATGAGGTCTCCCGCCTCGCACACTGCGTCCATGTCGCTCATCTTGGTGTGGGCATGTAACTCCACACGCTTAACAGGCGCGTTATCCATTCTCTTGGTTCTGAAATCCTCTCCGTTTCTAACGCCAAAAACAGAGCCGATATTGTAATCCTTATCATAGGTGTCGTACATGCAGACACCCTTGAGTTCTATGAATTTGCCGACCTTAAAATCGTCCTCGAATTCCTCCCTGTAGGCGCTTGCGACAAAGAGCTTCACCATGATGGAATCCGTGTAGTCCGTGAGGGCAAACATAGCCAGCACGCGCTCCTTGTTTCTAAGCTCCCTGACCTCAAGGGAACATATCTGACCGTGGATTACAACCTCACCGATATCGCCCTTGAGCTCCTCGATGGCCATGTAATCATGCTCTTCAAATGTTCTGCCGTAGATATATCCGGGCTCGTCCGTTCTCTTGTAATGTCTAGGTCCCTGGGTCTGGCTGTCGTTATTGTCATTCCTGTTCTTAGAAAACTTCTCGTTCTTTTTGCCGCTGCCCTTGTTCAGAGAGCCCTTAGAAGCCTTCTCGCTGTTCTTAACGACCTCCTCCTTAGGTGTGCCCTGAGGATTAACCTCCATGGCAGCCTCAGACGGAAGCGAACCGTAGTCGGGCTCGTAGTTAGGGTCAAACATGGCCTCCTCGAGCCTCTTCTTCTCCTCCTCTTCCTTCTTCTTCTGGGTATTCTCCTTAAAATCTATGGTGACATCCACATCGTAGTCAAACTTCTCAAGAAGTATCTTGCGAATGTGCTCTCTGATATTCTTCTCGCTGTGTCTGGGGATGTAGCCGTCAAATATGGTTACCTTAAGGGAATCGCCGCAGGTCGCCCAGTCAGAGTACAAAAGCATGGTGTGCTCAGGGTTACTTATGTGCCTGAACTCCTCCATGATGCTGTCCTTATACTCCTCGATGATAAGCTCCAAGGTGTATTTTTCAGGGAGCAGGAAATGCTCAACCACCTGCACCTCTATATCATCCTTCTCAAAATACTGGCTCTTAATCTCCTTCTCCAGCCTGTATATCTGATACTTGGGGATTATGTATTCGCAGTCCAAATACACCTTGACAATGGTTTTCCCCTTGGCAAAGTTCACCTTATCGACCTGTGTCCTGTCAAAAATCTTCTGGAGGTTATCATTAAGCTCCAGCGCCGGAAATGCGGTTTTAAAATCAGTCGCCATATCTGTCTCCCTTTCGTATCTGCCTACAACGCGTAGGCTTATATTTTACAACAGCAGCCATCTTTTCTCAATATAAAAAGCTGTATTTAAAAAAAACACCTTGAAATAAAAAAAACATCTGTTACAATAAACTAGTTGCATTTTGACTTTTTCAAACATTTACAGGAGGTAACCCCATTGATTAGCGCAAACGGAGTAACACTGCGCCTCGGCAAGCGCGCCTTGTTCGAGGATGTAAACATCAAGTTCACTGAGGGCAATTGCTACGGTCTTATCGGAGCTAACGGCGCCGGCAAGTCCACATTTTTAAAAATATTATCAGGCGCTTTGGAGCCAACCAACGGCTCTGTAAACATAACACCTGGTCAGAGAATGTCAGTCCTCGAGCAGGATCATTTCAAATACGATGCTGAGACGGTTCTCAACACAGTAATGATGGGCAATGCCCGTCTGTTTGAGGTAATGCGTCTCAAAGACGAAATCTATGCCAAGGAAGAATTCTCCGAGGAGGACGGCATCAAAGCCGCAGAGCTCGAGGAGGAATTCAACAACATGAACGGTTGGGAAGCCGAGGCAGACGCCGCAGACCTCTTAAACGGTCTTGGCATCGAGACTGAGCTTCACTACAAGCTCATGAGCGAGCTCACTGGTGCAGAGAAGGTTAAGGTATTATTAGCACGAGCCCTGTTCGGAAATCCGGACATTCTCCTGCTTGACGAGCCTACCAACCACTTGGACTTAGCCGCTATCGCATGGCTTGAGGAGTTCCTCATCAATTTTGACAACACAGTCATCGTCGTATCCCACGACAGATACTTCTTAAACAAGGTCTGCACACAGATTGCCGACATTGACTATTCCAAGATTCAGCTCTACGCCGGCAACTACGACTTCTGGTACGAGTCAAGCCAGCTGATGATTCGCCAGATGAAGGAAGCCAACAAGAAGAAGGAGGAGAAGATTAAGGAGTTGCAGGAGTTCATCCAGCGTTTCTCCGCCAACGCTTCGAAGTCCAAGCAGGCAACCTCAAGAAAGCGCGCCCTTGAAAAGATTGAGCTCGACGAAATCAAGCCAAGCTCAAGAAAATATCCATACATCGACTTCCGCCCTGAGAGAGAGATCGGCAATGAGGTTCTAACAGTCTCTCACATCAGCAAAACCGTCGACGGACGCAAGGTTTTGGACGACGTATCATTTATCGTAAACCACGACGACAAGATTGCCTTCGTAGGAGCGGACGAGTTGGCTAAGACCACACTGTTTAAGATTCTCATGGGCGATTTGGAGCCGGATGAGGGAACATTTAAATGGGGTGTCACAACCTCTCAGGCATATTTCCCGAAGGACAATACACGCGAGTTTGACAACGACCTCATAATCGTTGACTGGCTGCAGCAGTACTCTCCTGTCAAGGATGTCACATATGTGCGAGGCTTCCTCGGAAGAATGCTCTTCGCAGGTGACGACGGTGTCAAGAAGGTAAGAGTTCTATCAGGAGGCGAGAAGGTTCGCTGCATGTTATCCAAGATGATGATCAGCGGCGCCAACTGCTTAGTTTTCGATGAGCCTACCAACCACCTGGACATGGAATCAATCACCGCTCTGAACAACGGCATGATTAAGTTCCCTGGCGTCATCCTCTTCTCTTCAAGAGACCACCAGATTGTTCAGACAACCGCAAACCGTATCATCGAGCTTATCAACGGCAAGATTGTCGACAAGATTACAACTTACGACGAGTACCTTGCAAGCGACGAGATGGCCATGAAGCGTCAGGTATTCATGGTTCACGATGAGGACGCTGAGGATAACTAATTTTTAATTTTATAGACATAAAAAACTCCTTTGCCGGACCGGCAAAGGAGTTTTGTTTTAGTAGTAGATTGTCTGTTGCAAACGTGTGATGGTGTACTCGTAGTTAGGCACCAGATCATCGTTTTGCGATGTGAACGCTCCGTCAAACGGCACTCGCATCTGTTCGATGCCATATGTCAGGTATGTCGGCACATTTAAAACCAGGGATGTCAGAACATCCGAAGGAATGTTGTGCGTCACAAGAGGAAGCGCTGTGTTTAAGAAGTTGTTGATTTGACCTAAATCCATGGTCATAAGCTTCTGGAACATTAGAGTCAGCACTGTTCGCTGGCGCTGTGTTCTGGCATAATCACTTCCCACATATCTGATACGGCAGTATGCAACCGCCTGAACACCGTTCATGTGCTGTGAACCCTCTGACACGTAGTAATCTGAAGGTGTGAGACCCACACCGTTACATATCTCGTTGATGTAATTGTTGGCAACTCTCGCCTCATCCGCGCTTATGGTCAGATCCACGCCGCCGATTGCATCAATGATGTCAATCATGTTGTAGAAGTTGACTCTCGCGTAGGCGTCCACCTTAATTCTGAAGTTCTGCTCAACTGTCTGGCATAAAAGCGGGCCTCCGCCGACTGCATGTGCGCGGTTTAGCTTATATGAGCCGACACCGGGGATGGCAACATATGTATCTCTCATAAAGGAGGTCATATAAATGATTCCCTTGGCGCGGTTGATTGATAATAGTATCATGGAGTCAGAGTTTCCGTTCCAGTTAGAACCTGCCCTGACATCGACGCCTATGAGCAAAATGTTGTAGACATCGCTTGAACCTATGATGCTGATGTTCTGGAGCTGCGCCTGAGCAGCTTCCGCTGAAGAATACTCCGCCTCTGCAGATGACTCTAGAGATTCTATCTGCTCAGGTGTGAGTTTGCTCAAGTCAAGCTCAACCGTCTCGTAGATAATCTCTCCGGCCTCGTTGGTCTGCACCTCTCCGGCCTCGTTGGTCTGCTCCACCTGTGTGTAGTAAACCTTGCTCTCAGACTCTTCAGCCAATATAGAGCTTATCTCCTCCGCCGCAAGCGTCGTCACGTCGTTATCCGCCACATAGTTGGTTTTGTTGATGTAATGCTGTATGAGAAAGAAACCTCCCACAACAGCCACGATACACACAACCGTGACCACACATATCGCAATCAGAAGTCCTCTGATGAGCTTCTGTCTCTTAGTTTTTTTCCTTACATTAGTTTTGCCCCTCACGGGTGAGTTCGTTTTGTGAACTGCCTTTTTTTTATCTCCCATAACACTCCATTCTCCAAAGCATACCACGTGATTATAGCACACCTTGGACAAATGTGCAGTAGTTTACAGTATTTTAATGTTTGCCACTGCTGACCATATTCTTATAAGCCATGATGGCAGCCACAGTTTTAGAGTCCTGTATCTGTCCGCGGCCAATCATATCCACAAGCTCATCCAAATCGTAGGCGCATACATCCAGATATTCATCTTCATCCAAATGCTGATGCCCCTTAATCAGTCTGTCCGCCAGATATATGTCTATGGTCTCATTGCAGAAGGCGATGGCTGTGACCAGCTTAAGAAGCGGCTTCATCCATTCCTTCCTGGTTGTGTAGCCCGTCTCCTCCTCCAGCTCTCTGAAGGCAGCATCTATGCCGGGCTCTTCCACATAATTCTTCGCTCCGGCCGGAATCTCTAAGGACACGCGGTCGATAGCATTTCGAAACTGACGCACCATGAGAAGCTTGCCGTCATCCCTGACTGCAACCACAGCAGCCGCTCCCTTATGCCTAAGGAAGTCCCAGCTGACCACCTTGCCGTCAGGCATCTGTATGCGGTCCTCGCACATGGTGAGGATGCTGCCCTTATACCTCTCAATCCGGTCTATTCTCTTAACTTTTTCCATAACTATTTCGCCTTATTGTAGCAGGCCTCTGTAGCTGCAAATATTGAGCTTCTGAAGCCGTTCTGCTCAAGCGCCGCAACACCTGCGATTGTGGTTCCGCCTGGTGAGCATACATTGTCCTTGAGTCTTCCAGGGTGCTCGCCTGTCTCCAAAACCATCTTGGCAGAGCCCAAAACTGTCTGAGCTACGAATTCGTAGGCCTGGTTTCTTGGCATTCCGTATCTAACAACGCTGTCAGCCATAGCCTCGATAAACATATATACATATGCAGGAGAGCTTCCGCTAGCCGCTGTAACAACAGGGATAAGGTGCTCATCAACCTTCATAAATCTTCCGAGGGAGCTGAAGATCATCTCGATATCTGCGATCTCCTCCTCAGAGAAATCCTTCTCATCGTAAGCTATTCCTGTCATACCCTCGCCAACTAAAGCGGGCGTGTTAGGCATGGCGCGAACTATTCTTATATCAGCGCCAAGTCTGAGCTTAAGCTGCTCAATGCTTATGCCTGGGGCGATGGATATCACAACATTGCCCGGCTTAACGATATCCTGAATGTTCTTTAAAACCTTGGGATAGATAACAGGCTTAACGGCAAGCACGATGTATTTACATTTGCTTGCAAGCTCTGCGTTGCTGTCCGCAAACATGACGCCTGTCTCGTGAAAAACCTTCTTGGCGTTCTCTGTGTTGGCATCGGCAAACATAAGGTCTGCTGTGTCAACAATCTTACTCAAACCCTTCAACATGGCTCCGCCCATGTTGCCCATTCCGATAAATCCTATTTTAGCCATTATTTTGTCTCCAGAATCTTGTCAGCGCTGACAATCTTAACGCTGAGTGCGAAAATCTTAGCTGCCTGTGTCATCTCCTCAAGTGTAGGGAATGAAGGGGCGATACGGATGTTGCTGTCCTGTGGATCGTTGTGATAAGGATATGTAGCGCCTGCGCCTGTCATGACAACGCCTGCCTCCTTAGCCTTCTCAACTATAGCCTTCGCGCATCCCTCAAGAGCATAGAAGCTGATGAAGTAACCTCCCTTAGGCTTGGTCCATGAGCCAACTCCGAGCTCTCCAAGCTCTGCCTCAAGTGTGTCGAGAACTGCCTCAAACTTAGGACGTAAGATATCTGCGTGCTTCTCCATATGTGCCATCATGCCGTCGATGTCCTTGAAGAACTTGACGTGGCGAAGCTGGTTAACCTTATCGTGGCCGATTGTCTGAACAGTCATCTGCTGCTTGATATCGGCAATATTTGTCTTGGATGTTCCCATGGCTGCGATACCTGAGCCAGGGAATGAAACCTTAGATGTTGAGCAGAACTTGTAAACCATATCAGGATGTCCTGCCTTCTTACATTCGTGAAGGATCTCTAAGATCTCTGCCTTGTCATCAAAATATAAGTGGTGGATGCTGTAAGCATTGTCCCAGTAGATTCTGAAATCCTCTGCTGCAGGGTTAAGATTTGCGAATCTCTTAACCACCTCGTCAGAGTACACGATACCGTCAGGGTTAGAATACTTAGGCACGCACCAGATACCCTTGACGAGAGGATCGTTGTTTACGAGCTCCTCAACCTTGTCCATATCAGGGCCGTCCTCGTTCATAGGGATGTTGATCATCTCAATGCCAAAATACTCTGTGATGGCGAAATGTCTGTCGTAGCCTGGAACCGGGCACAAAAACTTGACAGGTGTGTCATACTTGCACCATGGCTTAGCGCCGCATACGCCGTGTGAGTATGCGTGGGCAACTGTGTCAAACATGATGTTTAAGCTTGAGTTGCCAAATATGATAATGTTGTCTACAGGAACCTCGGTCATGTCTGCGAGAAGCTGCTTAGCCTCGATGATGCCGTCGAGCACACCGTAGTTTCTGCAGTCCAGACCCTGAACTCCCTTGAGCACGGTCTCAGATGATAAAACATCCATCATTCCCATGCTTAAGTCAAGCTGTGCCGCACTTGGCTTACCTCTTGACATATCGAGCTTAAGGCCCTTAGCCTTAACCTCCTCAAACTGCGACTCAAGTCTGTTCTTCTCTCTGAGAAGTTCATTTCTGCTCATATCCTGATATGACTTCATACGAATCCTCCTACATAATCGTCTAAGTTATGGAATCCGTGTCATTGTAATACAATCAACCGTTAAATGCAAGTTTTATTTGATTGCCCATTATAGAATTTTCCTAATTCCGCCAAACTATTTTCGTGGTATTTCACAATAAAAAAGGGACTGTAGATTAATCTACAATCCCTAATTCGACTTGATTTAATTACTTAGCATAATCAACAGCTCTTGACTCGCGGATAACATTAACCTTAATGTTTCCGGGATATTCAAGCTCTGACTCTATCTGCTTAGAAATGTTATGGGCCATAAGCACCATATCTGCATCAGATACCTGCTCAGGTACAACCATAACTCTGACCTCTCGACCTGCCTGAATGGCAAAAGATTTGTCAACTCCCTTATAGGAATTACAAATATCCTCTAACTGCTTAAGACGCTTTGTGTAAGTCTCGATAGTCTCTCTTCTTGCTCCAGGTCTTGCAGCGGAAATAGTGTCCGCAGCCTGAACCAGACAAGCGATGAGGCTAGTAGGCTCACAATCACCGTGATGAGACGCAACGGCGTTAACAACAATAGCTGACTCCTTATACTTCTTACAGAGTTCAACTCCTAACTCGACATGAGATCCTTCCATCTCATGATCCACAGCCTTACCAATATCGTGCAGGAGACCTGCGCGCTTGGCAAGACGCACATCGAGGCCCAGCTCAGCTGCGAGCATGCCGCAGATATGAGCAACCTCAACAGAATGCTTAAGTACATTCTGACCATAACTTGTTCTATATCTCATCTTACCGAGCAATCTTACAAGTTCAGGATGTATTCCGTGCAGACCGACCTCAAGGACAGCGTTCTCGCCCTCTTCCTTGATGATCTGCTCAACTTCCTTCTGAGCCTTCTCGACCATCTCTTCGATTCTCGCAGGATGAATTCTTCCATCCACGATGAGCTTCTCCAGAGCAATTCTGGCAACCTCACGTCTAATTGGATCAAATCCTGACAATACAACCGCCTCCGGCGTATCATCAATGATAAGCTCCACACCCGTCATTGTCTCAAGTGTACGGATGTTTCTACCCTCGCGTCCGATAATTCTTCCCTTCATCTCATCATTAGGAAGTGGCACAACGGAAATAGTAGTCTCTGCTACGTGGTCTGCAGCACATCTCTGGATGGCTGAGACAACATATTCCTTGGCCTTGCGGTCCGCTTCTTCTTTAGCTCTTGCGTCTTCTTCTTTAATAAATTTAGCAGCGTCAAGTTTAACTTCGTCTTCAATAGACTTCAATAACAGTTCTTTTGCTTCATCAGAGGTAAGTCCTGAGATTCTCTCAAGCTCCTTCTTGGTCTGCTCTACGTAGGCTTCGGCTTCCTTCTTCTTGCGATCGAGTTCGCCCTCACGCTGTGCCAGACTTGCTTCCTTCTTCTCGAGATTTTCTGTTTTTCTGTCGAGAGACTCTTCCTTATTCGCAACTCGCTTCTCGGAACGTGTAAGCTCATTGCGACGCTCCTTGATCTCCTTGTCGACTTCGGCTTGTTTCTTCATGGACTCTTCCTTCGCCTCAAGGAGAGCTTCACGCTTCATAGTCTCTGCTGACTTCTCAGCTTCTTCGAGAATCTCTTTGCTTCTCGCCTCTGCACTTCCGATCTTGGCCTCTTCGACCTTACGACGGTTATTGTTAACTGCAGTAGCGATAACAAATCCAAGTATAGCACCAACGACTGCGCAGGCAACACCAATGACAACAACCAATCCTATATCTATTGGCATTGGAGTACCTCCTCATTATTAAATTGTCATTGTACAAACTACAACGGTTCTATTTTATAGGTAATTATGCACATTGTCAAGAACTTAATGTCTGTTTTTTTGCACTTTGTACAAATTCGCGAAAAAAGACACCCCGCTTTCGCGGGATGTCCCTTAGTCGTGCAATTCAAATTCTGTGTCTTCGTCGATCATCTGCACCATAACAGCAGCTATTTCCGGGTCAAACTGCAGTCCCGACTTGGTCACGAATTCCTTCCTGACCTCTTCCTGGCTCAGCTTATCCCTGTAGCTTCTGTGGGATGTCATGGCATCGTACGCGTCAGCCACGGCGATAATTCTGGCTCTCTGTGGAATCTGCGTTCCCGCAAGTCCGTCTGGATAGCCCTTGCCGTCATATCTCTCATGGTGCCATCTTGCCCCCTCAGCGATGAATGGCATCTCTGTGACATTCTTTAGAATATCCGCGCCGATAATCGTGTGGTTTTTGATGGTCTTATACTCCTCATCCGTGAGAATTGTCGCCTTGTTGATTATCTCATCAGGGATTCCAATCTTGCCGATGTCGTGGAGAAGTCCCATGTAGTAGATTTCGTTCTGCTCCTGCTCGTTCATGCCCATGCGTCTGGCAATCTCTCTGGAGTACTCTGCAACTCTGTTTGAGTGGCCCTTGGTGTAGTGATCCTTCGCATCGATGGTGGCCGCAAGAGTGAGCATCATCTCAACTGAGAATGACTCCATGCGCTGTCTTCTGTCCTCTGCGCCCTGCGTCAGTCTGTCGACCTCGTCGCTTAAGTCATCACGAAGCTTCTGTAACTCCACAATCCTGCCAATTCTTGAGATTGCGATATCCGCAACGAATGGCTTCTTGATAAAATCAGCAGCTCCCGCCTTAAATCCTTGAACCTCAGCCTTCTCATCGTCATCCCCTGTGAGGAATACAACGGGCACGTCGCTTAGGTCTTCGTCGGCTTTCAGTTTTTCCATCATTTCAAAACCGCTCACATTGGGCATGTGAAGATCCAGAAGTATCAGGTCAGGCCTCTTGTCAGCCATAACTGCAAATGCTTCCTCGGCGCTCGCGCATGTGGACGTGACAAACTTCTCTGAAAGCATTTTCGCCGCGATTTTAAGTGTCATAGGGTCGTCATCGATTATGACGATATAAGGCTTATCACTGTTATATGTGGACTTGCCGCCTGTTCTTCCGGCAGATGCAACCGCATTGATGGCCTCGCGCTTCTTCTCGGGAATGTGCTTCTTGATCACCTCTATCAGGCGCTCGCGCTTGACAGGCTTACTTAAGTAGTCGTCGAAGCCCTCGCTGTAGTACATATCCCTGTCGCTTCCGAGGGCGTTGGCTGTGAACACCACAACCTTCGCATCCGGACACAGGTCTAACTTCTTCATCTCGTGAAGTGCCTCTATGCCGTTCATGACAGGCATCATGTGATCCATAAATATGATGTCGTAGTCCTTCTTCTTCATCATTCTTATGGCGTCGCGTCCATTCAGGGCAAAATCGACTCTGACTCCGGTCTCCTTAAGCATTTTCTTAAAAAGCTCCAGGTTCATGATGTTGTCATCAACCGCCAATATTCTAAGTCCCGGCGCATAGAATTCGCCTCTTCCCTGCTCGGTGGCAACCGCAGGCACATACCTTGTAAAATCCACCTCTCCCAGGATCTGTCTGTCTATGATGTCCTGGCCGATTATAACTGTAAATGTGCTGCCCTTGCCGAAAACGCTCTCGACCTCAAGCTTGCCACTCATCTTCTTGAGAAGTCTCGTCACAACGGAAAGCCCAAGTCCCAGCCCCGAAATATTCTGGGTATTTCTCTCGTCAAACCTCTCGAAGCTCTCGCTGATCTTTGCAACATTTTCAGGAAGCATTCCAATGCCGGTGTCCTTGACGGACATGACTAAGTCACCGTGATACTCTGTGGTTCTATTCCAGCCAATCTCCACCTCGACACTTCCGTCGTTGGTGTATTTGACTGCGTTATAAATGATGTTACTCATGATCTGGTTCATTCTCTGCATGTCACCGTTAAGCGCCACAGGAATCTCAGCATCACAGGTAATCTTAAAATCTAAGTTCTTGCTCTGTGTTCTGTATCTTGCATATTCAGCAATCTTCTCCACAAAATCCCTGACAAAATACTTCTCATAGCGGATATTTACCGTATCATTTTCAAGCTCTGTGTAGTAGAGAATATCGTTGAACAAAACCATGAGGTTCTTGCCGGCTTCGTCGATGCTTCCGGCATACTGCGTGATATTGTTCTCTGAGCTCTCCTTGAGGATCATATCGCTGTAGCCAAGGATTGTGTTGATGGGAGTTCTGACCTCGTGGGAAACCTGACTCAAAAACTTGGTCTTGGTGTCCTCCATCTTCTCCTTCTGAAGCTCTTCCTCGTTCTTGTCGATGACCACGTAATCCTTAATACAATAGACTACCATCATGATAGCGTGAAGCAGGAGCGCTCCTCTTATGCAGACTAAAAAGCCGTTGCCCTGGCCTGTGATTTTGCCTGCAACACCCACGCCCACCGCGAACACAAGAACTAATATTACAACACCCTCAATAATAGCGCCCCTGTTGTTTTTAACCTTCTTCATTCTGAGATAACTGTCCACAAAAATAACGCAGCAGTTTCCAAGAATTATCAGATATGTGACAGGAGCCATCTGTCTGAAGTCCAGAACTCCCGTAATCTGCAGAATAATCTGTAACACAAGATTTATAAACTCTATCTGCTGACACATGGCGTATGCCTTCTTGATGTTTTCGTCATCCGTGTTTTTAAGGCATTCGCAGGCGAACATCGGCGCCACAAACATGCATATGTAGAAAAAGAAGTATGTAAATGTCTGATTAGCTGTGAACACAATAGTTATGTTTGTTTCAAGCATCAGCCAGAGATTCACTAACATCGCAAACACAGAGTAAAACAGAATGAAGCTGGTCTTCTTCTTGAGCTTGACCGTGGACATATAAACCGCAATCAGGGCGAATATACATGCAGCAGTCAAAAGTCCCAGACATACATCCACAGCCTTACTTCTCACAAAGTGAAGAATACACTGGTCCTTCTCTCCTATGATGATACTGCCAAACTTAGCTGTCGTATCACTATAGGGGCTCATAACTTCAATCCTAAGCTTCGCATTTCTGCCAACCATTTTAGGAATGTTTGCAAAAACCTGAATGCTTCCGGGCGACTGGCCAAACAGTCTGAAGTCGCTGTAGCCGAAGGAATATATCTTCTCTTCGCCCACATAAATGTTGACAAAAGCGTTATTCACATAAAAAGAGATGGTATTTCCCGCATCGTTCTCGTCAAGATTCTTGACCAGGCTGTATGTAGTGTAGGCCTCTCCCTTCTCAGAATATGGCAACTCGACAGACTTCTCCTCGCCGTCAGGCGTGATAAGAGTAAAGCCCTGGTTGTAATCCCTGACCTCTCCCCTGTATAACGTCATGTCCTTCACCTTAAATGTGGCCGCCACAATCAACATCAGCAGTGTGCACAGGATAAGTCCACCCCAGCTGATTAGAATTGATGCCTCTCGAATGTATCTCTTCATGTTATCCGCCTTACCTGCCGGCTTTTTTAAGAAGTGACGCATCGTCCTGCGTGCATTCCTGCCGGCTATATCTCGCTTTTTCGTATAAACTGTGTAACACCTGCCAGTATCCCTCGTTCTCAGGCTTATTATCGCCGTAGAGATATACCGACTCCTCCTCTATCTGGCTTGGCGTCAAATGCGGGCCCACGCCGTCATAGAGTTTGTTTTCCCTGCGTTTCTTAAATATATCCTTCCTGTACCTAAGTCTGATCTGCTCATTCACAGTTTTGGGCTTAAAGCTAAACTTCTCCCTCTTAGGTCTCTCAAGCATGACCACCTCGTCCATCGCGTAGTCATCTGCCTCAGTGCACTCCTGTTTTTCTGCCCTGGCTCTAAGTATCCTGTTCACAAGTCTCACAACAAACACAATCAGTCCGATGGTGATTACCGTGATTGCTATGGCAGACATAATGTATAGAGCGGTATCGCTAAACGGACCGCGCTCAGGCTTTACATAGTCCTGATTAATCAGAGAATTATCCATGGGGTCATCCGCGGACACGGGCTCTGCCATCTCTCCAACCGGAGCGCTCTCAAAATGTATTCTGGAGAACAGCCATTTGAGAAAGCTCTTAAGAAGGTTTACCACATAGTAAATCGGCCCGTCATTCAGGAAAAATCCTGAGAGCAGGAAGAGAATTCCCACCACCCCAAACAGACTTCCAAGCATCAGGGCGTTGCTCCTCTTAATCTGCTCATAGGGAAGACTCTTGACGTTCTTCCTGACATTTAGGAAGGCCACAAGGCCAAGATTATTGAGGTCTAAAATAACCAGAATTATATAAGCCATGGACATATATATGACAAATGTCTTATATGGATTATTGTCCATAAACAGGGCTAAAAGATATGTGACAAGATAGTAGACCAGCACCTGCCACACAGGATACAAAAGAGCCACATTGCCCCTTAGCCTGTGCATGACCTGCATAAAAACCTGTATGAGCATCAGCAGTATGAACGGCACTCCAAGCTCATATCCTATGGCAAAATATCCCACAACAGGTATCAAAACCGCCTGCATTATGAGATACTTCCACAGCCTTCCAATCCCCTCAAACAGCAGCTGGCTTATGGCAAAATACAATCCAAAAACCATCACTGCCGCCATGGGCGCATAGTTATCTCTGTCAAGGCTTGTCAGGCAGAAGTAAGCTGTTGTCACAAACAGCAGGTAGTTATGGAGGGCTCCAAGAAGAATGGAATGTCTCTTAATCATTTCTGTTCACCCTCCTCTCAAAGCTAAGTATCCTGCCTGAGTAGCCAGGCAGCTTATCGCCGTCGTGGACGGGCCTGTACAGACACAGTCCATCCTGCTTAAGGGCAAGCGCCTCGTTGGCCGCAACCATCTGGGCGCTCTCGTCGTAGGACACAACGGCGTAGAGGTATTTATCGTTAAATGATGGCAGGAGGTACTCCTGCATCCATCTGTCGTAATCCATACTGTTGACGCTTAGATCAATGGTGGCTAACTTCCTGTCTATCTCCTCCATATTGTTTCCCGGAACCTTATAAAACTGCGTCCCAAGTGTGTCATATGTGGTGAGGACGTTAACTCCCACGCCGTTTTCCATAAGGTTTTCAGCTATGGTGACAGCTATTCTAAGGCTCTCCTCCAGGAGGTTTTCCACATGCCAGCTGATGGTCTTCTGAAGGTTGACAATCAGAACCACGGGCTGACCTGCGCAGTAGTCGTAGACATTGACCATTAAGTCGCCTGTCTTAGCTGAGGCGCTCCAGTTGATCCTCTTCATGGGGTCATAGGGCTGATACTGTCTGATGCCCGCGAAGGAAAACGGATCCTCATACATTCTGTTTCTCGACAACAGCGTCCATATGACCTGCCTGTTGAAGTCCAGCACCGCCCCCGAGCCTATTCTCGAGGGATAGACATAGATGTAGGTGGACGCCTCATGTCTGTCATAGCAGAAGAAGTCAAAAAACAGAAAACTTCCCACAAGATCCAAGTGGTCAATCGTATAGTAACCCCTCTTGAGGGCGGTGAATCTGAGCGTTCGTCTGATCTGCTGATACGGCATAACCGCAAACAGATCGTTTTTGTAGGTTAAGTCTGAGACATTTACATTCTCGTTCTGATGAAAATCCAGCTTCCTGCTGGTCTGAAACTTCACGTGGAGTATGGGAAGCGGGAAATTCTTCTCGTTCTTCACAACCTCTATGAGCGTTCCCTCCTGCCCCTCGTTCACGCTGTCCTCCACAAAACTAATCTGTGTGGACAGGCCTCTGTTCCAGATGCGCTTGTAGTAGCGCGACAATATGTAAATGACCAGCCAGAAGCCCACCAACAGGAACAAAACGGGCATATTATCTACTCCAATCCTCGGTAGGTACGGTCACGTTTGTGAGAACATGTGCTATGAGATCCTTAGGGTCTGACTGTCTGCCAATCTCGCTCTTCAGAATAATTCTGTGAGCTAAGCAGAACGGCGCCAAATACTTAATATCTTCAGGGGTTACAAACTCCCTGCCGGCGCACATGACATAGGCCTTCGCACATCTCATGAGACTAAGCGCAGCTCTGGGGCTTGCGCCTGAGAGAATTCCAGGCGTTTTGCCGGAGGTCTGGCATATATCCACGATATATCTCTTAAGGCAGGGCGCTATATAAACATCATCCACCGCCTTCCTGAGATTCCTCACATCCTCGGTCGACATGACGGGAGCCGGCATAGGTTTGGCCTCCCCCTCGTATCTGTCCAGTATCATAACCTCCTCCTCAGCGGTTATGTCAGCCATGCTAAGCTTCATGGCGAATCTGTCCAGGGATGCCTCGGGAAGCTTAAATGTTCCGGCGGTCTCCACAGGGTTTTGCGTGGCGATTACGAAGAACGGATCTGAGAGGGCAAATGTGTCCGTGTCGATGGTCACCTGGTGCTCCTCCATACACTCAAGAAGCGCGGACTGCGTTCTTGGCGTCGCTCTGTTAATCTCGTCAGCCAGAATTATCCCTGCAAACACAGGTCCTCTTCGAAATGCGAACTCCCCTGTCGCAGGCTGATAATAGTGAATTCCTGTGATATCTGACGGCAGCAGATCAGGCGTAAACTGTATTCTGCTAAACTCCGCATCAATAAGGGATGCCAGCGTTTTAGCCATGAGGGTTTTGCCGGTTCCGGGCATATCCTCAAGAAGAATATGACCTCCCGCAAACAGGCCGGCAAGCACCAGATCAATGGTCGCCTCGTTGCCTATAATTCTCTCTCTGATGCCCTGTTTTATCCTCTCGATTTTGTTCTCCATAGCCTTATCCTGCCTTCACGTTCTTTATGTACATAGTTAAGATTTATTATACAATTTTATGGAACTAAAGTCAACAAAAGAGGCGCCCCAAAGGCGCCTCTAATTATAATATTTATGTTAAAATATCGGGGAGTTCCTCGATAGGCTCCTCTGAGTGAATCTTGTACTCCGTCTTCACCTCGTCGGCGTCCTGAAGTAAGAGTCTGACGATGAATATGCCGTCCTTATCGCTGCAGTCAAACACCGCATTATTCTTCTCGGCAAACATGATTACGCTCTGCATTCCCAGGCCGTGCCCCTCTCCCTTGCTTGAGAGCGGAATGTGATTCTGCTGGTCATAATTGATCTTACCTATGAAGGTGTTGGTGACCTCAAATATGATTTTGTCGCCCTTCTTAAGCGCTAAGAAGTTCACCTGACGGTTGGTTTTGCATCTCTCTGTGGCAAGCGTTGCGTTCTCTAAGAGATTAGCCACAACCATGGCAAGCTCCATGTCCTTCACAGGAAGCTTCTCAGGAATATCCGCCTGAATGTTGATTGGAATATTCCTCCTCTCGCACTCCTTCTGCGCGGCCTCCAAAACACTGTTGATTACCACATTCTTACAGTATGTTCCGACCTTCGTGGCCTCAACGCCGGCCAGATGCGTGTCCAATATGCTTATGGCCATGTCATACTCCTCATCCTCTATGAGCTGATGAAGAAGATTAACCATGTGGCGCTCGTTGTGTCTGATGATGGCCAAATCCTTCTCCTTCTGGTTAAGGATGGTGACTCTGGTCATCATTTGCTCGATCATGATCTCGTACTCCTGATTGTTGTAGTAGAGAGTCGAATAATCCTTCTGATAATCCATGGTCTTAAGAGCCAGATAGTACGAAGCGATACACAGGAGGCTGACAAACACAGCCGAAACCATGTTTAGCGGGTTGTCGCCAAAATTCTGCGGCCAGACACGGAGTGTGTAGATACTGCAGTAGTATGCAGCAGGCACCAGAAACAGCGCAATCCACGGAAACTGGTTGTCCGTGTATAGTTTCTTCATGCGCTTGCCCACGTAGGTGATGGCTATGACAAGCATGAGAGCATGTATAGCGATGCACACGAGGAGCACAAGCGGCAGTCTGACATAGTATGCAACCGTGTCAGGAATGTACAAAAACATGATGTTTCCGATGATATTTCCGGGGGTTGAAAAAACAGCTCCCGAGAAACATATAACCAGAATTCTCTTGTCAAATTCCCTGATTATCAGGATGCTCACAGTCACCAAAAACAGCGCCTGAAACAGAACTCTGACTATGCCCCACGGCCCGTGAAGCTCGAGAAACTCAGGCGCCGTAAGTAAGAGCAGAAGCATTCCGATGAAGCCCATGAGCTCCCTTCTGCTTCTGTACTCCCTATACTGCACGCCTATGAACACAAGAGCCGCGACATGCGATATAGTGTTAAGAATAATATTGTTGATGTCCGATAATGGCATTATTAAACCTCTCTGCCCTTAGCCATAAACTCCAGATAATTCTGTTTTACAGAAGAAGCCTGCTGGCGGCTGACAGGGATCATAACCTCCTTAGATGAATTGTTCGCCTGAAGTATCAGGTTGGTGGATGAATAAGTCTTCACATAGGACATATTCACGAGGAACGATTTATGCGTGAGGATGAAGTTGCCTGTGTCGAGTAATTCCTCAACCATCTCTGTAAATGTTCCGCGAAGATATATAGAAATAATCTCCTGGCCATCCACAAGATGGACAATCATCCTTCTCGAATTCATCTCAATGTACAATATCTGCTCATGCTTGACAACGCTTACTCCCATGCTGGTTTTGATGGAGTAGGATCTTGCGCCCCTGCCCTTAATCTTGAGCGCGTAGTCAAGAGCCTCAAACAGCTTCTGTGTGACAACAGGCTTAAGAATATATCTCTCCGCGTGAAGCGAATATGCGTCAAGCGCGAACTCAGGAGATGTGGTCAGGAATATGATTATGGTGTCCGGATACTCATTCTTAAACTTCTCAGCAAGCTCGATGCCGGTCATTCCGGGCATAACAATATCCAGAACCGCGATGTCAAAACGGTTCTTGTCCCACTCTGCCAACAGCTCTGCAGGCTTGGAATATGTAAGGTAAACAAGACTCTCGTCCTGATGCAGTCTCTGGTATTCTGCCAGCTGACCCTTAAGGGATGCCACTTCTCTCTCGTCGTCGTCACAAATAGCTAATCTCATGTAAACCCCTTCCCCACCGAATAATTATTCCACGGCTTTATCGATAGAAACTATGATTAACTATTATACTATATTTTGCCATTATAAACAACAGTTAATTTCCGTCAAAAGTGCCTCTTCTGGGCTTATTGACAGTTATTATGTGCCTGTTTTCAAGATTCAGCAGACAGAGCATTCTGACCGCGTCCCTGTGCTCAGGCTTAGCCATGTAATAGCAGTAAGTATCCATGACTGAGAGCATGTTGGAGGTCCTTCCCTCTATCTTAAAATTCGAATATCCCATGGGCACATACACGTTCCACAGCTTGTCCCTGGATATAAATGTCGGAAAACCCGCGATGGAATAGAGCGTCGGCAGATGCTCAAACTTGCACTCCCACTTCTGTATGGGCTTGCGCATATTTGGAGGAAGCTTGCGGTTTTCAAGCTCCGTTCTCTGCTGGGTGGCCAGATATTTATAATGCTGACCTCTTCGCCTGCACTCCGGCTCGCAGCACGGGTTGATCAAAACCTCCACCTTATCCTTGGGCTCGATCCCTCGAAGAATGTCAAACTTGTTGTTAAAATTATAGTCAAGAACCACCAAACCGTAGTCCTTCTTAAGCTCAGCATTTAGTTTATCCAGGTTCCTTATCTCCTTGCAGGTTGAGCTGCAGATGGTGAATTTGGGATATGTTTTTCTTATATACTCCTCAAGAACCGGAGACACGACGAGCACCTGGTTCTTGCCGTTGTCGGCCTCGTGCATGCAGAAGTTGCAGTATTTATCTGCCAGATCCGCCTCAGTAATCAGAGGATTAGTGTAGGTATATCTTATGGGGATTCCGGCTGCGTTTGCGTCCCTTATAACATTTCTGACAAAGAGCGCATCACACTGGTCGTCAAGGCTCACTCTTCCGCCGTTCCACAATGAGCAGGGAAACTCGCCGTAAAACGAGCCAATCTCCAAACCGTCCATAAAAAACTGCGGATACTGATCAATCAACATCAGAAAAATCATATTCAGCGGGAAGTTATATCTAAGTCCCGGCAGATGGAATTTCACACTACGTTTTGCCATATTATCACCCCTGATACATATAACTAGTTTTTCATACCCTCATAGGCCACATCTGCGGCCTCCTTATCCATATTGCACGACAGGCGTGTAAGCCTTACCGCGCCTGTAATTCTGTCGATCAAGTCAAGGGTGAGCTCCATCTCCCCAGCTCCCTCAGGCTTAAACACGTAGGGCATAATCGAAGCAAATGCTTCGCCCTCCCCTATATCTTCTATGTGGTTTGTGATGCCCCTTCTAAGAACGCAGACCGCCTTCACGGGAACTGACGCGTTTTTATTAAAGCCTTCCTTGCCGCACCACGGTGTTCCGTAGCCCATGAGCTTATCGCCGACAAATCTTAGAATTGGCTTGTCGCCGTTAATAATCTCAGCCCTGTCGCCAAACTTTTCCAGCCAGAGCTTAACGTGGGTGGTTTTGCCCGTGCCGCTTGGCGCCATGAACAGATACCCCTCTCCATCAACCGCTATAAGCGCTCCGTGAACAAGCACGCCGCCTCTATATGGAATAGCAGTGGCTGCCTTTCTGTAAACCGCGAGACTCTCTAAATACCCTGCGCCGTATTCTACTGCAGGAATACCTTGTGCGTCGGCCTCCTCAAGGCTTTTTCTTCTCTCAAATTCTATATCGTCGTCGTTAGTTGTGATGCCCACATCCATGCCGCTTTCGCAGATGTAATCGGCACACATTTTCATCGTGTATGAGTATAGGTTTTTGACGGCAAATATGGTGTCCGCCATCATTACTGTAAACTTATACATAGGCTCTCCATTTAATTAAGCTTGGTCTCATGGAACTGGTCTTTAAATATCTCGTCGTATTCAGACGTGTAGCCTCCATTTGTTGAGGCAAGCTTATCGGGAGTACTGTTCGAATACACATAGGTATTCAGATTCGGCATGGTCGCAGGGTCAACAGCCGCAATCCTTGCAGGCGCGCCGCAGTACGGACACTTATCGACTGAGCCGGAAACGTATTTGCCGCCGCAGTAGTCACAGGCGACCTCAACCTGCTGCTCAGGCGCCAGTTCAACTGCTCCCCTGAACTTCTTGTTAGGGTCAAAGAAAACCATGAGGTAGCAGTGGAAGAATATAAACAGCGACATAAAACCACATACGATAAGGATCTCGAAGTCAATATAAGAATCCATCAGCCCTGGCGTTATCTTGTCAAATCCTGAGACTAAAGCCTCTCCAAAATCATCGCCCGCAGTCAGACAGCGCTGAACCTTGGATGTGAATGTTCCAGTCTTGGCATCTGTCAATATTGAATCTGTGTTATCACCCTGCATGCCCTCCCAGTACCAGTCGTTAAAGTCCGGGTCGGGGTTCTCAGGCTGTGAGTACACAAGCAGCCAGTGGTTCTCATCATAGCCAAAATAATAGTCCACATAGAGGTCGTATGCCACGTCCTCCAGATCATAGGAGTAATAATTAGACTGCTTCCAATCCTCATTGTTAAGCGTTACAACGTATGGAACGATTCCTGTAAGATCAGCAAAATCCTCCAATGTATCATACAGCTCGCCCTCGTCATCAATCACATCAGCCGCATCGATTATCATCGGTGTTTTTAAGTCGCAGCCGTCATCCATGATCTTTTTAGGAGTCACGAAAGCACTTGTAAACAGACCTATCATTGCCATGAAAAACGGCAGATAGAATAACAGAAGCAGCAGTCTCCACTTAGAGTATTTACCGCCGAGAGCATAGTTTGAGTAGTAATACACAGGAATATGCTTCCTGCGGTTATACACAACATATCTTCTGGCCCCCGAAAAATATGTTTTTCTAACTATGCGCGATGGTCCGCTACTGCCAGATCCTGAATGGCTTCTTGAATGTGAACTGTGATGTGAGCCACCTCCGTGGCTTCCTCCTCCTGATGAATGTGGCATAACTACTTCCCCCTTTCAGTTATTTATCTCCCAAAACTCTTACGCCGCAGTGCGGACATACGCTGCTGCCTATGTCGTAGACACCGCCGCAGAATTTACATTTGGCCTGCTTAGGCGCGTTGGCCGCAGCCACCCTCGCCTTCTCCTCGCGTTCCTTCGCCCTGACACTTCCCACAACTATGACGCCAAGCACGATAAATGCGACAATCACAACCAAAAATACTATGAATATTCCAATATTAACGTTAAAACCTAAAACTCTGCCAGCGAACTTCTCATATGCTGAGCCAATCTCAGCTGAGACAGCATCGCCCTTACTAAGCCCCTTAAGCTCCGACTTAAAGCTGTCCGCAAGACTTGTCGTCACATAATCCCTAACGGCGTCGCCCACTACAGATGCATATGTAAATGAGCCGTCGTCAGCCACGCTTATCACAAAAACCCAGTGGTAATCATCGTCGTATGTGGTCACCATGAGCTCGTTTGCGTACACGCTCAAACCGCCCGTATAGTACTTCTTCCATGAAGAATCCGCAACTGTAAACAGCGCAGTCACTATGCCGGTCTGTTCCTCAAACTTCTCCATGCCGCTCTTTAAAGTGCCCACGTCATCCAAAACTCCAGCCCTGTCATCGATAACTATACTGCCTTCACAGCCGTCAGTAATCTTCCCCTTGGGAAAACTGAATGAACACAGACTTCCCGCAATCATAAGCACAACCGTAAAAACAGCCCAAACTATAACATATATTCTAGTTTTACTCATGGCTTCCCCCTACTTAAACGTTTTCGGTTTGATAATATAATATAATTATTGCTAATTCAAGACCCTTTGTATATCTTTGGGAAGAGGTACCAAAAAATCCATTATTTCCCCAGTTATCGGTTGTGCAAATCTTATATGTCCAGCGTGAAGCGCCTGCCTATCCATCACGTGATTGTCCGGATTATATAGAAAATCACCTATCAGCGGATGTCCCAAAGCCTTCATGTGGACGCGTATCTGGTGTGTCCTGCCCGTCTTAAGTGTGAGCTCTACGACGCTTAAATTCTTCTCAGGCAGACGCTTAACCACTCTGTAAAATGTTAGCGCGCTCTCGCCCCGCTCTAAGTTTACCTCCCTGAGCACCACGGAGTCAGTAACTCTTGCTATTGGCAGGTCAATCTCCCCCTCATCGGGAAGATCCACTCCCTCCACGACGGCAGTGTAGACGCGCTTAATCTCCCTCCGCCTCATGGCCTCCGAGAGAATTCCCGCCGCCAGATAATGCTTTGCGATTATCGTAAGCCCCGTGGTGTCCCGGTCCAGGCGGTTTATACACCTAAAAACCATCTCCTCGCCGCGCAAGCTGCATCTGTTCATAACGGCGTTAGCCAAGGTGTCCTCATAATGCCCAATTGAGGGGTGGATGCTCATGTGCGCAGGCTTATTCACCACCAAAATATCGTCATCCTCGTAGACCACATCCACATCAGGCCCTGCGGGTACTATGTCCGAGGGTTCCCCCTGCTCCTCCACCAGGACGCTTAGCGTCTGCGTCAGTTTCTCAGTTTCTGAAAACAGGCGATAGTTCATGTGAACTGCCTCGTTGTCAATCAAAAGATAGCCATCCACACGCCGAAGAATAGTCAGCGCCTTCTCGGGATACCCCCTCTGTTTTAGGTAGGCCGATATCTTCAGGCCCTCGTATTCTCTTGTGATTACGTAGTCAATTCTTCGCCTGAACACCAGGTTCTCCCTTCAGCGCACTGCATATTCATGGAATTAATTATCCGCCAGGCATAAATCAGACCCATGCTCAGCACATTTGGATATATTATATCACAATTCGTGCAAAAATAAAAGCCATCAGCTTGCGCTGATGGCCAATATTTGCATATTAAATCGGCACCTCGGGGAGCAAAATCACTCCGCTCTTCGTTGTTTCAGGAACCGTGGTGGTTTCAGGCTCTGTGGTGGTCTCGACCTGTGTAGTTTCTGCCTCTGTGGTCGCGGCAACCGTGGTCACAGCCTCCGTTGTCTCAGACTCCTGCACATCTGAATATGTTTCAGAAGCTGTGGTCTCGTCAGATGCCGTCGTCACGTCACCATCGTCCTTCGCGGTCGTAGCATTTGCCTCAAAACCTGCGCCGTTATCGGCTGTGGTCTCCTCTGCAGTGGCCTCGGGAAGAGTCTCCTCCTCCGACTGTGGCTCGGTCTGTGTCTCTGAGGGGATGGACTCCTCTGTGTCACTCTGTGTAACAGCCTCAGGTGTGGTCTCCTCATCCTCTGACTGCTCAGATTCATCAGTGCCATAAATCGTGCTAAACTCTACCGTCTGATTGTCCGAAGCAACGGTTGTTGTCTCATCGATCCACTCCATGTCTGTCTCGACATACACGCTCTCGCTCTCTGTCTCCACTATCGCAACGGTTGTATTATTAATCTGGGTTGTCTCCCCCTTATCCTCTACCCTGGAACAGCCGCAGGCCATAACCGCGATAATGGCAAGGGGAAGAAGGTGTTTATATCTGTTCATTGTCAACTTCCTGAATTATATGTTTCTACTGCATTAGCATATTGAGCCAGAGCCTTAACAAGCATTAACCATGGGCTTGAAGTTTCTGTTTTAATCGCCATATACATGTTGTAAATGTAATTGCTTGGGCTTACTGCATACTCCAAAAGCTTATTTCCATCGGCATCATAGATACGCACACCAAATGTCTCTTTGAGTTCACTGGCAGTGACGTCCTGAATCTCTATGTAATACAGTCCAAGGTCAGAATCATAACCCTGAATCATATTATGAGCATCAACATACTCTGTTGAAATTCCACTTATGGAACATGTAGTTGACGGGAACATGAAATCGTCTATGGTAAAACCATCGCTGATATCTAAATACATTCTGTATCTAGTAGCTGAATCAAGAATCAACGCAAGTGACTTGAATTTAATACCTACGTTATCTCCGATAGTTCCGTCACCCTTCATATTCTTCCAATCCAAAACCCAATAATAGCCTGAATAAATACTTCCAGAACCATATAACACCGGATCATTACTTGTTCCATGGAACTCGCTGTCTGCAAGCAGAGTGGTGTCTGTGACGCCGTCAAAGGCAACCTGCGCATAACCGCCTAATGCAAGCATGGATTTGATAACGTCCTTCTCATTGTCAGTGTACGAATCGCTTGCAAGCACAGTATTGCCGTACTCTCTCACAGAATATGTGACAGGAGTGCTTGCGTGGCCGTCAACATACATGGTTACAGTCACATCTGTGGCCATCTGCTTAACTGTGAGCGGGACCTCGAAAACATTTACCGTGACATCAGAACCGCTGACAGTTGTAGATGTCTGCGTAGTGTCCGCAACAGATATAGTGTAAGGTGTGTCAGTGCCGACCGCAACTGACATATAGTCATCAGAATCCACAACAGTGTCATCTAAATCCACCAAAAACTGCAGGCCGATTGTGCTTCCAAGAGCAACTCTCGCGCTGACAAAATCAGCCGCCTGATCTGTAAGTGTAGGTATAACCTCATCCCTCGTCTCACCGCAGACAGAACATGTGTATCGCATAATTCCTGTGGTGTCGTACGTAGGCTCTGTGTACACAACTCCGCTGTCCCACTCATGATCATGTGTGAGTATGGTCACAGGAACCGTGTATGTATTGCCATATCTGTTAAGAACTAGATTTGCAGATGCGCTCGTCGCATTATCTGAACCATCCCAGACCGCCGTTATGGTTGAGCCCGAAACCGTGAACACGCTCTCGTCGGATGAAGACCAATCCGGCGTCTCAATAGTTGTGGTAAGCGGAGGCTTCGGTGTCTCTGCCAGCGAGAAGTTAATAGTCAGGCTGGGCACAGTAGCTGTAGGATTCGAGGTGTAGATCGTCAGGCTGTCTGCGCTAAGACTGCTTGAAGAGACTGTAATCTTGTCATCTCTTATCGTCACAGGAACTGTGGTCTGCGAATCGTTGGCGGTTGTCTGTGCCGCATCGGAATTCGTGTAACCAAACTCCTGAACCCAGCAGTACATTCCGTCGTAGTAGAAGGCACCAATACCGACACATGTGAAGTCGGTATATAACATATTTCTTCTGTGGCCCTGGCCTGAGTAGCTCTCATCTTCCTCTCTCCACTGGTCAAACGCCATCTCCATGGATGACGAAAAGCCATAATATGTGTAGCTGGTGTGATATAAAATATTCTCACCATACGACGTGGTTCCGCCGTAGGTGTAGCCGTTAAAGCTCGTTCCTGCAGGGCGGTCATGAGCAAAATCAACCGCAATCTCAGCAGCTCTCTGCATCGCAATCTGCTCGAGATTATAGTCGTAGGTCAGCCCAGCAAGATATGTGTTGCCCTCGCTGTTTAAATATGTCTTGGTCGTGTCATCTTCATTCCAGTACCACATATTCCCAGTGGTGCGAAACTCGTTAATCGTGGCCAGCATGCTTCTGGCCTCAGTCTGCATGAACGTTCCCGTGAGGGAAATATCTGTGTACGTGTATTCTGTTTTTGCCATAGCAATATTGGCGGGAACACAGCTAATCATCATCGCTATTGTTAAAACTAATGCTAACAATCTTCTCTTCATATGTATGCCTCCATCAATTATTAGCAGGTGCCGTAGGCAGCATGGTGCCGTTAGGATCGCCGTTAGACGTCACAATCACGTCCTCCTGGTTGAAGCTCACAACCTCTATCTCCACCTGTGTGTATTCTTCCATCAGATTATCCTCCCGTATAATTACTTAAGATCTGAGAACAGGTTGGCGCTGTATTTGCCTGCGTCCAACATTTCCTTAAAGCTGGCTGTGACGGACGCCACATCCTCCTTATAGGTCATGCCGTACCAGGTGTCGTTGGTCTTAAGAACCCTTACTGCAACCTCGCCCTTCTGTAGCAGCTCGCCCACGTAGATAGGTATCAGGTACTCGGCCTTCATAGGGTTTGCGGGAACCTTCTCCTCGAAAAACTCCACAAATCCCTTCTTGAGCGTGTCGATGAAATCCTGCGTGAAGCCCCACATGTTCATGGAGCACAGCGAATTCACGTCAAGAGCCCTGCCCTCTGTCTCGGCGCCGGTAGCGGTCTTGACAATGTTTGGCGTCTCCTCAACATCTGTGAGCCAGCCGTCCTTCATGTTGCAGATACCTCTGGTCACACCGCCGTTGTCAGACAGCGTGTTCTTGAGCACGAAGCCCGCCATGCAGTAGCCCTTCTCGCCGTTAACTAAATAGTCGTGGACCTTCTTGAAACCCTCCTTGCCGTAGTAGTCGTCGGCATTAATCACGCAAAATGGAGTGTCGATAAGGTCGCGTGCTGCGAGCACCGCCTGACCTGTTCCCCATGGCTTCGTTCTGCCCTCAGGAAGAGTTCCCGGAATATCGCTAATGTCCTGGAAAGCGTAGGCAATCTCAACGCCGCTCTCCTTCTCTATTCGGTCTCCGATAATCTCCTTAAACTCCTTCTCGATGTCCCCTCGAATGATAAAAATAATCTTGTCAAATCCAGCCTCAACAGCATCGTGAACAGAGTAGTCCATGATGATGTGGCCGTAGTCATCCACCTTCGCAAGCTGCTTAATTCCGGTTCCAAACCTGGAGCCGATGCCAGCCGCCATAATAACTAATGATGTTTTCATAAATTCTCTCCTTAAAATCTTGTTTTCAGTGCATAATTATGTTTTATTATATCATATAAACCAGAAATGTGCAACGAAACGCACCAACAAAAAACACGGGGGTAATATATGTATATTGCAGACGAAAACAGATACTCTAAGATGAAGTACAACCGCTGCGGCAACAGCGGTCTTCTGCTTCCCGCCATCTCGCTGGGACTCTGGCACAACTTCGGCGACACAGGCGTGTACGAAAACATGGTGAACATGTGCACCACAGCATTTGACGGCGGCATAACACATTTTGACCTGGCAAACAACTACGGTCCAAGACCAGGCAGCGCCGAGAAGAATTTCGGCCGCATCATGAAGGAAAACTTCCTGCCATACCGCGACGAGATGATCATCTCCACGAAGGCCGGCTACGACATGTGGCCAGGGCCCTACGGCAACTTCGGAAGCCGCAAATATTTAATCGCAAGCCTCGACCAGTCCCTGACCCGCATGGGCCTCGACTACGTCGACATCTTCTACCACCACCGCATGGACCCTGAGACTCCCCTCGAGGAGACCATGGGCGCCCTCGCCCAGATTGTAAACAGCGGCAAAGCCCTCTACGCAGGCCTCTCAAACTACGACGGCGAGACACTTAAGAGGGCAACCGCCATCTTAGACGATCTGAAGGTGCCCTTCATCATCAACCAGAACCGCTATAACATCTTAGACAGAACCATCGAGAACAACGGCCTTAAGCAGACCGCCCACGACCTTGGCCGCGGCATCATCTGCTTCTCCCCTCTCGCACAGGGCACCCTGACCGACAGGTATTTTAACGGCATCCCCGAGGACAGCCGCGTAAGAACCGACGGCCGCTTCCTTCGCGCAGAGAACGTGACAGACGATAAGCTCACCCGCATCAGGAAGCTAAACGACATCGCCGCATACCGCGGCCAGACCCTCGCCGAGATGGCTCTCGCATGGATTTTACGCGACGGCATCATCACCTCCGTCTTGGTCGGAGCATCCCGCCCGTCACAGATCCTCGACAATATCAAAGCGATTGAAAACACCACATTTACACAGGAAGAGCTCGACGCGATTGATGAGCTGAGTAAGTAGATGGAGAAGGATTAGAGGAATTAGAACAGAATTAGAACAGAATTAGAACAGAATTAAAACAGGCTGAATGCGGTGCATTCAGCCTGTGGTTTTTATGAGGTCTTTAGTTTTGACAGATAATACCTGCAGCCCTCCGCGTTAAGCTGTAAAAACGAACAGTCAACCATTTTGAAGGCATAGTGATTCCATTTGATGTACAAAAACAGTTTTCCGAGAACTTTGCCCACTATCAGACCGTAAACCCCCAGTTCAAATCCTCTAAGCAGCAGAATATACAGCAGTATCACAAGAATTAGGGCAATAATATTATCTTTCACATAGGGTATTTTGTTTTTGGTCGCGATGAATTTGGCGTTAGACGAATACAGGTTATCAAACACATAGGTTATTATAACCAGCAACAGCATCATATACGGCAACTCAATCGATGGTTTGATAATCCGTATGACAGGAACTCCAAACACGATTGCCAGAACACCAATAACAATGCTGATTGTCATGTAAGCAAATATTGCCCGACTGTATAGTTTTCTAATAGTCTGCTTGTCATCATTAGTCCACAGGTTTGCATATACAGGCATATTTGCGGTATGGTTAGAAACCGCAATCGTGGTGACAATATTGGCTATCTGACAACACAAACCGTATGAGGCAGTAACCTCAACGCTTATGACGCCGGAACAGATGATCGTTCCAAGCTGTCCTGACAATGTCTCAGCAAGGGTTACAACCGCATTTTTCTTAGCGTTAAACCAAATAGTAAACACAGTCTGTTTGATTTCTGAGCTGCTCACATCAGATTGCAGAGCGGCAATCTCCTGTTTCGTTATAACATTTTTATGAAAATAGTACTGAGCAACTGCTCTGCTGACCAGCCCATTAATAAGATATGCAAGTGCCAGCCCTATAAGGCCAACGCGAAGGAACATGCACACTATAACAACCACAAAATTAGCGATATTGCCTATTGTGATTGCCTGTTGTGCCTTAGCTATTTTCCCCGCGCCCTCCAGCGCCGAGAACCACCATCCAAACATCAGATTGATAAATATTGCAAATGCATACACAAGCCAGGGCACAAGATAGCTCTGCTCATAGCCCCTCATGATGTATAAAATATACGGTGTTCCGATGATCAACAGCGCAATAAAAGCGACTGATGAAATAACTAAATACAACTTAGAACTCGCGCTTAACAGTATGGAATACAGCCTCTTGTTTGGCTCTCCTGCGCTCTGTTTTGCCACGCCTTCCTTCTCCAGTTCCTTAGCACCGCCCCACGCAAAGGCAAAATTCCTGAGAAAATTCTGAGAGAAGCCCAAGTCAAGCAGGCATGCGAACGCGTTGATGCTCGCAAAAGTGTACCATAGTCCCAGCTCTTCAGTTTTTAAAAATATTACTATGATTGGCGTTATAATAAAACTAAATGAATATTTCATTATGTTTCCTATATAACTCCAAATATAATCTTTTCTCGAAAGCATCTTCGCTCCTACGGTTACTTACTTCTCTTAATCAACATAAATATCAAATCCAAAAGTCCCACGAGCCTGAGTCTCATAAGATACACAAACACTTTCTCCATTCTGACTTGTGGTTTTTCTTTTAATTCCCTCAAAAAACGCTCATCCCGCAGATATGTCTTAAGTTTCTGTATTCTCTCGCTCCTCGTAACCGGAGAGTCCGAGGCACAGTCATTATACTCCACCTTCATAACCATCACGACCATCTCGTTATTTCTCTGGGGAAAATGTTTCATAAACTCCGGACTGTGTGCCCTGACCTGACGCGCCTTATCTGAAATTAGTCTTTCAACCAGTTCCACACATGGCACATATTTTGAAGACAGGGATTTATGCATCATGACATAGTGATACAGAGCACTATCCACAATCACATAATTCCTGCAGATATCCATGTATTCAAGAACGAATAGCACATCCTCCTCAAGTGCTATCCTCTCATCAAACCTGACGCCATAGTCTGAGATAATACTGTTTGAGAACAACTTGCCCCATACGAAGCCAACACATAATCTAGCTTCACTATGTCCGTATCCGCCACCGTTTTTGTTCTCACGATAATATTTGCCGCAAATCATCGCCGGCTTGCCGTCATACGCCTTATACATCTCCTCAATCATGTCTGGCTCAATATAGTCATCAGCGTCCACAAAAGCCACAAATTCTCCTGTTGCAGCGTCAAGACCCGCGTTTCTGGCCTTACACAAGCCGCCATTCTTCTGGCTGATGCATATGATACGACTATCAGCCGCAGCCATATTAGTAACTACAGCCTCTGTATCATCCTCTGAACCATCGTTCACAACGATGATTTGAAGTTCACTATACGTCTGATTAACAATAGATTTTAAACATTTCTCAATTGTCCTGCCCGCATTATATGCCGGAATAATCACTGATACCAACATCCTGTCACTTCCCTATCAAACAACTATTTTCCCCTCTTTACCAAAGTAAAGATTGTATCTATCAACCCAGCCATTCTGACTCTGGATAAATATATAAAAACTCTATCCATGCTAGTCTTTGGTTTTTCTTTTAGCTGTTGTAAGAATATTGGATTCTTATAACACTTCTTAAGTTTAGCTATTCTCTCTCTTCTGCTCACGGGCGAATCTATGGCACAGTCGTTATATTCGATCTTCATGGCCATAATAACTTCATCGTTATCCCTCTGCGTATCATAGCGAAAGAAATCCTGATAAACATCCCTAATTCTTTTAGTCTTCGAAATCACTATGCGTTCAGATTCTTCAAGAGACGGCGAATATCTGGCTGACAGAGACTTCGCATTCCAAACATAGTGGTATAACGGCTTATCAACCACAACACAGTTTCTGCTTGCATAGACATAGTCAAGAACAAATATTGCATCCTCCTGCAAGCTAATCTTCTCGTCAAACCTTATATGGTTGTTTTTTATGATATCTGTGACATACATTTTGCAGGTTGAATAACTTCTAAAAAACCGTCCTGTCTCTGTTCTGACTATAGTTCCATCTGGTTTTTCTTTAATATAACCACCGCAAACCATAACCGGACTGCCATCGTACATCTGCAGAAAACATTCGACCATATCTGGCTCGATATAATCATCTGAATCCACAAACATTACAGTTTCTCCGTAGGCAGCGTCCAGGCCAACATTTCTTGCATGGGATACCCCGGAGTTTTTCTGCGCAAAATATTTTATTCTGTCATCCCGTTCTCTAAATCTGTCCACAACGCTTTCTGTCTGATCGGTTGAGCCATCATTGACCACTATGATTTCCAAATCTCTGTGTGTCTGATTGGTTACGGATTCTAAACATTTATCCAGTGTTTTTTCAGCGTTGTAGGCAGGAATAATCACAGATACCTTCATACCTAATTCTCAGCCCCTGTTAGTTCTTTAAATATTTCCAAATGTCTCGCAGCCATCCGCTCTATGGAGTAATTCTTAGCAACTTCAATACAAGCAGCCGGCATATCATCAAAATCGTCAGAATCAAACAGTTTGCGTATCTCCTCAGACCAGTTGCAGTTAAGTTCTACTATCCTTCCAGCCCTGCCGTCTCCAAGCATCTCAAGCCCGGCATTGCAGCAGTCAGTCGTGATGACAGGAAGTCCACAGGCGAGCGCCTCATTGACAACCAGCCCCCATATATCCTCTCTGGTCGGAAGCACGAACATATCTGCAGCCAGATAATAATCGCGAAGCTTATCTCTCGTCATAAAAGGAATAAAATGAACATGTGTAAGCCCCAGCTCATCCTTCATTCTCAGATATTCCTCTGAAGGCACACCTCCAACAATATATATTCCAACATTATCCGACAGATCCCCGCATGTTTTTAGAAGCAGATCATAACCCTTGCGGTGTATAAACTGTCCAACGGAGAGAATAATCCGTTCCTCCTTCATCCCCAGCTTATCGCGAAGAACCTTCTTCTCAGCCACGCTAATAGGCGACTTCAGTATCTCTGCCTCTCTTACAGAGGTGAATGGATAAATGTAAATATTATCCCTCTTCACACCATAGTGCATAAGGTATTCATCAGTCGCTCTTCCAGTGCTTAGACACGCCCTGGCAGAAGTAAGAAAATACCTCTTAAGCTTAAACTTCAAGCCTGCGTCCTGTTTAATCACACCGCCATCAGAGTTGATGACAAATGGTATTTTCTTAGATTTCATATACTGTATGGCGTACATTCCTGTAAGCGACGAATACATCTGAACCACGACCAAATCGTAGTTCCCACGTCTTATGTATTTGATCACCCCGGGGCAGAAGGCCTCTGCGACTCCCTGACGAATGCCCTTCATAAACACAGCCTTGAAGTTCGTTATCTTATCAGCCACCCACTCTTCGTCCCTGTCTGTAGCTTTTCTGGTCTCAAACAGAACAGTAAGATCACAGAGTTTCCCCAGCTCATTCAGAAAATCAACACGATATGGTGATGGAACATTGACCAAATATAAAATCTTCACTCTAATCACCTACTCATCCGACAGACTAAGTCCCTCTAACAGTATCCACGTGATGATGGAATACAAAACTCCAGGGACAAATACAACATTTTCAGCCAAACCATATACCAGAAGGCATGCGATAAGAGCCCTTATCAAAAACCTGTTCTGTGAAACAGGTGTATCTTTTATAATCACCCTGAAATAGTAGACAAGGCCAAAAACAATGCTCACAAAACCTATAATTCCTGTGGACACAAACATGTATACATACCAGTTGTCAACTATAAATATACCGCCAAGAATTCTTGAGATAGAGCCACTCGATATCTGATGCACGCCAATTCCAAACAACAGTCGCCCCTGATTATTCATCTCCTTAACAATCAACTGTGTGCTGTAAAAACGCCCGCTGCTGTTGTAGATAAGCATGTTGACGACATCTGTATTTATAGCCACAATCACAGCCGCACATACAATCACAAGGTAAGTAATAAACCTGAAATGTGGCGTGAATTTAAGCGATTTAAAAATAAAAAGTAGGAAAAACAGCAGAAACACTGCTATTACAGCAGTTCTCGAGCCTGCCGACAACAGACAAATAATCATGGGAAGAATGATAATCGAAACAACTATCTTCTCCATAAGTTTGCGACTCTTAGAGACTAAAATAACAGATAAAACTATCTGTGTCACAATCATAAGAGCTGCGGTATTGGGATGGTAAAATCCAAAATAGTTTCTGCCAAATCTAGACATTCCATCTACCGCCAGACTGTTTAGAATCTGCGCAAATGATATCTTGCTGACATTCATGCACAACAGCGGATACAGCACAACAGCATTCCCCAGATACAAAAGCCTCGTCGCACAGAGAATGTTTTTAGACATGATATCGCCAAATACCGGCAGGGAGAAAAACATTGCAAATATCAAAATCACATACATCACATCGTTCACCATAAGCTCAAAACTCAGAAGTGAACTGAATATGTAAGCCAACGCCATCAAAGCGCCAAACAGAAGATATTTTTTAGTAATTTGGGGTCTCTTACCCTTGATGATATATTCATAGATTAACATAATAATTAAAGGCACATACATTACATTGTTTGGCAATACTCCAATTGTTGCCAGCTCATATATAGCCGGCATACAAAACAGCAGAATATTCTCAAATACAGTCATGCCATTGTTACAAACCATCTATGTCATCTCCAACTACTCTGTCAATTGATCAAAAATAATTCTATATCCTGAATTAGCAGATTTGCTATTGCTGTTTTCACAAGCGTACCTAAGCGCCTTATCTGTAAGTACATTCCACTCTTCCTGCCCCATGGCTGCATACCCCTCAACGGCCTTCACAAACCCCTCAGTATTATCAAGCGCTATAACATGTCCAACTCCCGCAGAGTCCAAATCCTGCCACGGAGTCTGGTCGCTGATTATGCACGGGCACCCCGCAGACAGGGCTTCCTGTATGACATGACCATAGTTTTCTCCAAGCGTAGGAAACAGAAATACATGATATTTTTTCAGCTCTTCCACAACATTTTCAGAAGCCAGTTCTCCCTTAAAACGCCAGGTGACGTTTGATGGAAGCTCACCGCACTTCTTCAGGCACTCCTCGTAGTAATCCGCAGAATGCACAGTTCCATACACCGTAAAATTCACATCACAGCTGACATGTTTTAACACCTCTATTGCCCCGGCAAGATTCTTCTTAGGCGCAATTCTTGAAATCCAGACAACATCTAATCTTCCAGGTGTTTTGTCCTTAAAAACAGGCGTGGCATCAACCATTCTCGGCAAATCCTGCGCTATAAAAAACTGCTCATCTGTGGCTGGTATCTCCCTCCTGATCTCTCCAACCTCCATCTCAGAAGTCGCAGACCAGTAAATGTTTTTAAACATCCCAAGAGCGCTAAAAACCGTGGTAAACATTTTCTTCTTGGCATGTTTAATCCTAAACTCCATAGGAGAAAACAACCCCATAGCTGCAACCACTACGGGAACCTTAATCTTCCCTAAGCGGTTGGTGATAAGCGCATTAATTGAATAATCGCTAAAACAGCCACAGACATATACCAAATCCGCCTGTGAGGCAAGCTTAGTGAGAAGCTTCACAGAGAACCCGCCGGGCTTAACATAATAAACCATGGCCTTGCCAACCTCATTCCAGTCATCAACCCTGATGTCAGGATACGAAGTCTCATCGCCGTGATCTCTGTCGCAGGTCAGAATCTTAAAATTATATTCGTCTCCCAGATAATCTGTGAGGTTCTTAATCGAGCGCACCGGACCGCCATCCTTATATCCAGGAAGGTAGCGCCCCGTTATTATCAATATATCCTTCCTGCCATCCGTCATACCTTCAGATCTCCCTGCGGCTTAATCTTTTTGCCATTCTTCTTGCATTCGTACATTTTAGCGTCAACCAAAAACCTGTACCAATACGCCTGAAGAAAGTGAAATATTCTGCCCTCCGGACCGTCTAAGAACCCCAGCTGAATGTAATACCTGAAGAAAAAATACAGATGGGCTCTGAAAAACAGCGGAAGTCTGTAATAACCCTTATTCTTGATATTGCGTTTGCGCTTTGCCTGTGTGGTTGATATTCCATCCCCACCAAGTCTCTCATCCAGAACACCTTCAAGCGTCATCTGATGATCCAGCACCTCACGGTTACTATACCAGTTGTGTTTAGCTGTCCACCACTCAAGATTCTTGTAGTTGTTATCTATAAAATCATGCTCAAAAGTGACAGTCTTACCCTCTGAGAGTATCATATGCTCGTCCATAACCCTCGTCTCACAGGAAGCTTTGCCCGTTCTGACTATTCGAAGAAGATACTCCGGATATCTGCCGCCATGCTTAATCCAGCGCCCCATAAAATAAACGCGTCTCTTAAGCACTATACCATTGACATCATCGTCGACAGATGGAAGCTTATGCTCTATCTCAGCCGCCAGATCTTCCAGCAATTCCTCGTCAGCGTCCATTCTCATAGTCCATGTAGTGGTAATATTTGTGTTATTCAGTCCCCAGTTAAACTGCTCAGCATAGGAAATCCACTTATTCTGATAGAAGTCCAGACAGGAACCATTTTTCCTAAGCTCTGCATCCAGTTCCTCGCAAACCTGCTTCGTATTATCCGAACTAAAACTATCAACCACAACAAACCTCTTCGCACAACCGCGAAAAGATGCGATACATTTTTTCAAATTCTGCTCTTCGTTTTTAGTAAGAATTACAACTGTTAGGTCAGTCATATTAAACCCCTTATATTAATTATTCCACGAATAATCAGCCAGATACCTGGCAGCATCGCAGGCCTGTTTTACATATTCAGGCATCACTTCAGTCAGCCTGCTCTTCACCTCTGTATAGTGTTCGTTTAACCACTCGAAGGCCCTCACAAGCTCATCTCCCTCAGCTATATCCCTAGCCATTAAAACATAGTTGTCCGTCGTCCCAAACAGATCCTTAGCTATGCCAACAGCCTTGACAGAATAGCCGCACACAAATGTTGGAACCAGACTGGAATACCCCGCAATAGAAGCATGAGTTCTGGCCGCAAACAGCATCCTGCTGTTCGCAATAATATATTTCAGCTCCTTAGAGTTATAAAACTTCTCCACCATCCAGATACGGGAGTATTTGGATGCATCCGCCTTAAAACTCTCACATATTTTTCTGTGCACGCCGACATCCTGCGACTCCCCGTCATAGACGTGCGGAACCATAGCGACATACAGATCTGTGTTGTCAAGAATATGCTCTATAAGCCTTCTGTAAGCCTCAAAAACTATGTCAGGATCAGCATTATCATCAGCCACGACCTGGCTGGCGTTAACAGCGATATATCCGCGCTCTAACACATCCCTGGGAATGCTCACCCTGGAAGGCTTAAGCGTAAATGCAGGATCGCACATTTTAAATATCTGTTTCTTCGGATAACCGATGCTTATAAGCGCATCACAGGTCTCCTGCTCCCTGGGAAATATAAGCGAATACCGCATCAGATCGTTGTATCTGGACTTGTTTTCAACGATGTTTTTGTCGACGGAACACCCCCACAAAACCGAAGGAATCCCCCTCTTAAAACAAGCTCTGTTCATCTCACGAAACTGGTACGGCTCCATGTCATAGCAGTAGGTATCTCCGCCAACGCTCACTGACACAGCGTCACAATTCTTCAGGCTCTTAATCACTGGTATCTGCCTTACAGCCTCACATACTCCATGTAAATGCAGCACCCTGAAACCAAGGGAAATAAACTTCAAAAATGTTTTGCCAGAAGCATAACAACAGACATCATCATACTCCTCAAAACCATATCTGCTGTCAGCATCTCTCCTGTAGCTGGCCAGTCGCACCTCTCCGCCACAGCCCCTTAACAGATCAGCCGTGGATTTCACAATAGCATCGGCACCGCGATTGTGGGAGCCTGTATGTCCACACAGAATTAAACTCTTCTTCAACATATTACCTCTGTGATAGTTATATTGTTAAATTATATCTTCAAGTCAGGATTTGCGCATACCTACCCATTTTCAATACACACAAAACATTATAATTCTACATTTATAAACCTATAAAGTCAATCTAAATCAATGCGATATGCAACTAATTTCACAAAAAGGGAAGCGGCAAAACCGCTTCCCTTTAAGCATCATATTTTAATATTCTTCTCCCACTCCTCAGCCTTAAAACCTACAAGAACATAATCGTCGCTCACTAAGAGCGGTCTCTTGACTAACATTCCGTTAGTCGCTAAGAGCTTATACAGCTCATCATCGCTCATAGTAGGGAGCTTGTCCTTTAACTGCAACTCCTTGTAGAGCATGCCGCTGGTGTTAAAAAACTTCTTAAGCGGCAGACCACTTCTCGCGTGCCACTCGCGAAGCTCAGCCTCGCTCGGATTATCCTCGGCGATATGGCGGTATGTATAGTTAACGCCCTGCTCATCCAACCACTTATTGGCCTTCTGGCAGGTTGTACATCTTGGATAGCATATAAATAACATGGTAAACCTCCTGTGTGTTTGATAATTCATTATAGCATAAAACAGATCCCTAGTCACTAACTAGCGCCTACTTCCTGTATATCTTCATCATGTCAACCACCTTCTGGTCGCGGCGCCCGATGGCCATCTGCTCGCTCACGTGCTTGCGGTTTACGAACACGTTCTTTATCAGGTAACCTGTGTAATACAACCATGCAAATGGTCTGAGGAGAGCGCACTTCTTCGCCGCCTCCCAGTGCTCCATGCCACCGCTCTGAAGCTTCTTCATGCACCATACGGGCTTGGATAAAACTCTCTTAATTCTGCTCTTGTAGGCCCTGGTCTTCCAGTCGCCTGCGCTGCTCTTAGTGACGATATCCACGCGGCTCATAATGTAACCAGCCAGTGCATCAACAGCTTCCTCATCGGCATCCCTGCACCACGTGATGGTGTCCCTAAGCCCCAGATACTTCTGACAAAACCTGGTCACATTCTTCGTGACAGTCTCCAGCTTTGCTCTGACAACCAGCTTCCCAAAACCAGCAGCGTAACTGTCATCATCCAAACATTTGTCGACAAACATCATCCAGTCCACTATCTGCTTCAGACTCAGTCCACCCTCGAAATGTTTGACGATATGCAACAGCAGCACCAGCCCGTTCTCCATGTCCGGAAAAACCTGCGCAGAGTAACCGCCGCACTCTATAACCTTCGTCCTGCCTATGGCGTCGGCAAAAACCTCCGCCAGATATTTATCATTATCCCTCATGCCCGCAGGATGTTTGTGCAGCTCATAAACCACACCATCCTTCTTAAGCGAATAGTGATATGTCACGAAATTCTCGTCATATTCCAGCTCATAGCCAGCCTCCAGCATGATGTGATACGTCCTGTCAAAATCCTCAGGCCTCACATATATGTCCACATCCGAGCTCACCCTAAGCGTCGGCTCCGGGTAATACTGTGCAGCCGCCATCCCCTTAAGTACAGCGATATCCAGCCCCCGGCTGTTAAGCAGCTGCATAAGCTCTCCCCCAGCCTCAGCTATGGTATACCAGCGGTTAATCTGCCTGCCAAGAGCGTTACACCACCTGTCGTAGACATTCTGCAAAAGCTCATAATCGTCCATTCGTCCATTGGCCAGGCTAAGCACTCCGTGCACAGAAAGCTGCTTATATACCGTGGGCCACTCCTGTGGGGTAACCTCCACAGGAGTATTCCACAGAGCATTTTTAATAACTCCAAAAACCTTGTCGCGATTCATAGTTGGCTCCGTTAGTAATATTAATACATGTATTCTACTACTTAACGCCAAGTTAATGCAATCATTTTTTAAGGCAGGGATCACTCCCTGCCCGTCATCAGTTTCCGAGAAGCGGCTGGTCGCAAACGAACAGCATCGCATTCACCTCGTCTATGTTATATTGCCCGTGAAGGATGCACTGTATAACCAGCTTATCCCTCTTGTCATACGGATTAAACGCCATATCAGCGCTGGCTAGAAGCCCCTTCGCCTCCTCCAGATTAAGCCTCAGCCCGATGCAGAACCCCAGCACCGTCTTCTTCTGCGGCTTCTTCGTGTCACCGCACAGGATCTTCGAAAACGCCCCCTTCGTCACATTAGAGCGCTTGTAGACCGTGGTGTTGTCCATATCCTTCTCGATTATCAGCTTCATCAGGTGGTTCTGAAACGACATTTCGTCCTTATCATCCCTCATGTACAGCGACTTCTGAAATGTCATCTCGTTAAATGCTCCGACATACGCCTCAGGTTCTAACGCAGCGAAGTCATTCGTCATATGAGCTCTGGCAGCGCGCCTCACAATCCTGCTAACGCTATTCGCTCCGGTAATCTCATACTCCTTCCTGTGGGCCGCCTTAACGCCCTCATCGTCTATGAAGGAGCTGACCTCAGAGAACAGACTGTTCGACAGCCTGAACGCACTGTTGTCAAACACCACCAGAGTGACCGTCATATCCACGCCGTCCCTCATCAGAAACGAGCTGATCTCCTGCATGGCAATCTGCAGCGCCTCAGCCTTCGGGAAGCCATATACCCCCGACGCAATCAGCGGAAATGCAACGCTCTCGCATTCCAGCTTAAGCGCCATATCAAGCGAGCGCCTGTAGCAGTTATGTAGCACATCAAACTCTCCCGCGCCGCCGCCGTCCCACACAGGGCCAACCGTGTGAATTATGTATTTTGCCTTCAGGTCAAATGCGCTCGTAACCGCAACCTCTCCCGGCTCCATCTCGCCAATCTTCTCGCGCTCCGCCAGGAGTCTCTCCTCCCCGGCCGCCCTGTAAATCGCCGCATCCACCCCCGACCCAAACTGCGGTTTCGGGTTGGCAGAATTCACGATGGCATCCGCCTTCACCTGTGTAATATCATTCCTAATAATTTGAAATGGCATATTGTCACCTACCTTATGTAATTCCTGAGAACTCAACCAGATAACCTCTGGCTGAGTTAATGATTATTCTTCTGACAAATATGGCTTTAATATCTCTATAAGTTCGAAAACCTTGGTTCCCGGTGCCGCATCTGTCGGTGTCTTTTGCTCATTTAATTCATCCAGCTCTTACTTAAATCACTTTTCTTAGGAGGCTTTAAGCTCATTCCCACTCCCCTCCTGTCAATATATTAGTAAGATACGGATCAGCCCCATAACGTCCCTCGAGATATTGCTTATCAAATGCTGCTGTATTATTAATGCGCTCATTGTTCTCTCGACGTATCTCGTAGAGTGAATATATCTCACTCTCATGCTTGTCATTCAGAGCAGCAAACCAAATCTCATCCCTGCGAAATACCGTATTTCTCATCGTGGTCACATCATGTGATGTAAATAACAGCTGCGCTCCATTCTTATTAATTCTCTTATTCTTAAACAATGCAATTACATATCGCAAAAGCTTGGGATGGAGCTTGGCATCCAACTCGTCAATAATAACTAATCTGCCTTCCTGTAAGGCAAGCAGAACAACCGGCAACGCCGCAAGCAACTTTCTGGTACCATCAGACTCGTCAACATAGCGAAGCTCATAAAGACTACCATCAACCATACGCTGTGTGTATAATTGCTTATCAGTATCATCGAAACGATACCCCATAATATCAATCCCCAAATCATTCAATGCATGTATTATTCTATCCTTATCCGTTGGATTATCTGAAAACATCACCTGATTATCTATGACTGGATTAGCA
Organism: Lachnospiraceae bacterium; assembly: GCA_024699325.1. Lineage (GTDB taxonomy): Bacteria > Bacillota > Clostridia > Lachnospirales > Lachnospiraceae > UBA4292. The sequence goes on from JAILPS010000020.1 coordinate 67,918, forward strand.
TAATTCCTGATAATGCATGATTCAAACCACTTCTGCACCTCATTAATAACAGGAATATCATAGTTGATTGCAAGGAAAGATAGATATGGCATCTTAGGATTAACAGACTGATTAATTCTAGACTTATTAATGCTTGCTCCTAAGGCAATCTCAGAACCTTCCCTCTCATAAACAGTTCCAGTTCTCTTCCCACCAATATTTCTCCAATATAGAGCCTCAGAAACAATCTCATCATTCAGCAACGCGATATTATATCTATATTCACTCTTGTTCTGGCGAAAGAAAATCTCAAACTCAGTTGGTTCATTACGAGAAACAGAATCAAACATAAAAGGCGAAACATCAACCTTCTGCTGAAATATTTGGTTTTCCCGAGTCTTCTCCAAATCATCTATGGGCTTAACAACAGTAGAAATCAAACATGACAATGCCATTAGCAGGTTAGTTTTACCTCCACCATTAGGTCCATAAATAACACCAACAGGAAGCATACTACTTCCCTTATCATCTGTAAGTAAAGAATCTGAGAACTCTGGAATCGGCTCAGCCTGAAAATCAAAAGTTGTCTCACTCCTATAAGACCTAAAATTTGAAAAAGAAAACTGACAAAGCATAGTTTTCCACCTCCTTTCACCTTTTCGATATTATTGTAAACATATTCCCCCTAAAAATCAAGTTATATATGCCTATTTTCGAAAATATTTTTTTGAAAGCGTTTTTATAAGGTCTTTTTGTGTTTATTAACTACATGTTTGTATACACAAAAAACCCTCGCAGTCGAAACTGCGAGGGCTAAAATCACAAACCTAATGTGAAGCTATTGCCATAGCAATAAAATACAAAACCAAAAGCACCACATAATAAATAATCTCTGATGCAACTCCATCAAAAAATGAAGGAGCACCGCTATCGCCCTTAAAATCAGGATCCATATCAAAATCCACCTCATCCCTCTCTCGAACGATATTATACAGTTTCTTGTATCGCATCTTCTGATATGTGCACGACGCATTCAATCCCAAAAACACAATATGAATTACAAACACACACGCACACGCTGCATTCTCAAATCCTCTGCTCTCTGGAAAAGCAAAGTACCCCATAACAAATACCGTAACCATGACAACCGCAACCACCTTCATCACATACGAAAGCACCGTCATGTTGCCAATCACTCTCTGGATCATCTCCAAATGTTTACTCTTATTATCCATTCCCCCACCTCGATTATAAATATTAAGTGTTATATGATAACACTGCATAAAATATATCATAGGGGCTATAATATTACAATAATTATTATAAATAAAAACCTTAAAAAGAACTTAAGATAATCTGTAGTGGTAAAATGTTAAATGCAACCACTCAGCTCCGCAGAAGTCTCCTCCTAATCACCGTCTCTGCCCAAATGGTCGTAGCACCAAATATTTAATTATCTCATAAGCCCATCTCTGCCAGTAGTAAAGCTTGCTCATGCCATACTTCTTATAAATGCTGTAAGTTGTGTCCACTCTACTCTTAACATCCTTCAGGCTCTTCCTAGTGCTCATACCACTCCTGCCAAAGGAAAAATTACTTACAACCTTATCCACTGTAACTATCTTCTTCCCGGCCTGACGAACTGCCGTTATAAAATCAAAATCGCCATACATGGTCTCTATTGGATATGGAAATGCCATCAAGGTATCTCTCGTAGAAAACATTCCCGGATGGCACCACCCTGTTGTCGTCCACAGTTTTCCAATCTTGGCATGTTTAATCCATGTATTCTTACCACACATTCTGACACTGCCCCAGGCTGCCGCATAGCGTTCCTTCTCATACAACTCAACCATGGTCCGCACAGCATCAGGCTCATACCAGTCGTCCGAATTAATCTGCCCTACCAGCTCACCATGAGCCATCCTGGCTCCCTTATTCAGCGCGTCATACATGCCCTGATCAGGTTCTGAAACTATAGTCAATGTTTTACCTTCCAAACGACCAAAAGCCTCCTGATAGGACCTGGCTATATCCAGCGTCCTATCTGTGGAGGCACCATCAACTATAATGTATTCAATATTGTCATATGTTTGATTTAACACGGATTCTATTGTTCTAGCTATTGTTTTTTCGCTATTACAAACCGCACTGATTACAGTTACTAACACTTTATTTAGGTTACCTCTTCAATAAATTCTTAATTATATAGTTTGACATAAATATCCATGCAAACACACAAAAATATTTTACTTTTTCCATGTAATTATGTCAATTATTTTAGAGGATGAAGGAGGACAAAACAAATCAAGCACATCCGTAGGTTTTAAAGCAATTGTCGCCACAATTACACCAAAAACCCTCGCAGCCGAAACTGCGAGGGCTCATCTTATCATTCCACTATCCCTAGTACTTCTTTCCAATCTTGGGTAAATCCATAATGTTCTAACCTAACAAACGGATACTTAGAAACTAACTCACATATTTTTTTAGCAAATGTATCCCATATAGCCTCATCAGGAATAATCTTCTTAATTACAATAATATATGCAAATAATTGTTTTGATGCTCTATTAATCGATATATTATTTTCCTTAAAAATCTTTTTATCCCTTTTTCCTAATAATACAGAAATTGGCAACGGTCTATTATATAATCTAGCTCTATGTGCGCAAATATTTCTTAGTATAGTGCAACAGTGGAGCCAGTTGCTAATATAACGTTCATTAATCGGTGAATATTTTTTCTTACATATATTTTTTCTATCAATGAGTTTCAAATTGTTAAACAGTCTCGATAGTGTTCCCAAAGTCAATAATTCAACCAGAACCCATATGGGAAATTGATTGTTATATGTTTTTTTGTGATGTTTAACAAAAGCCTCTGTATTGCCATATTCATCAATAGCTTTTTGATATTCATCTTCAAACGCATTAAATCTATCTGTATCATCAAAATTACTACTATCATAATATCCTAAGGGTCCATATTTTTCAGCAAAAAAGTATGCTATGTTAGTCCTCATAGATATTTCTACACTTTCCAAAAGATACATTAATGCCGCTCTCAATTCCATATCAAAATTATATATTTGAATGATATCATCAAAGCTAACATTATCATAGAACGAATCATTTTTTCTGAGTGTTAATGAATAAGCGCTTAACCTATAATAATTAAGAGAACTTAATAACTTAGAAGCTTTATCTTCATCACTGATTATTAACCCTCTAGTTTTTAATATTTTAATTTGCTCTTCAATTGTTTTAAATGGTTTCACATTTTCTGACATAAAACACCTCCAAAAACAAAAGTCCCACCTTGTTACGCATGTAGCGATGCTACAGAGGCTCGGTGGGATCTGTTAAATTAAATATAGCTATTTTTAGTCATCCTGTCAATACATAATGGTAACTTTTCTATGATTAATCTCTAAACAAATCATTTACCATCTCTTAAACAAACCACTTTAGAACTAATTGGATAATTCACCTTATTATTATTCATTTTCTCCTTAACCTTTTATAACCATATGTTCTATTTTTCCCTCTCACCTCACGCCCCAGTTCTCCCGAAGCGTAATGTACTGTTCCGGGCCCACCGGCTCTTCTTCCGTAGAATAGCGGATGCCGTTATCCTCCAGCACCTGCAGATAAGCGTTGACGTAGCTCTCGTTGTCGCCTGCCTGGTTGATGGCGATGCAGAACTGCTGTGGCATGCCCATAACCTCCAATACAGCGGGACTGCTAAATGACGGGCTCAGGCAGTACACACTATTAACCACGCTCCAATATTCATCCTCCGCCGTATACCACTTCGCATAGGAACACTGGAAAGTGTAATACATGTCCTCCGGCCTAGGATCAGCGTTAGTACCTAATATTTTATTGGCAATGTTGTATTTCAGGCTATTTATATCTCTATAAAAGTCCTGAAAGCTTTGAAGATACGCCAACTTAGCACCATCAGTGGTCATCCCAGAGATAAACCTGTCAACCACACAGACAACATCACGAATGCTCATCCTAGGATTAACGCTAACAACCACAAACATTGGCCGTTGCGAAGCCACACGATGGGCATTATCCACGCCCAGCACATGCCTGAAGTCCACAGGAACACAGATTTGCAGATTACCTGAAACGTTCCCATGAACCCTCCGATACGCCTCAAAATAAAGTGCAATAAACACCGACAGATAATGTCTGGCGTTCACATCACGCTTAAACGCAGCGACATCATCCTTATTCATGCTAATCAAATGATGTCTGGTAGCTTCCAACTGTAACAACTCCCAAACAGGTTCCGGCGTCACAAAGTCTGTAATGTATTTAATCCATTGCTCCGCTTCAGCACGCTCAGCATCAGATAAACGATTATATGCATCATTCACATAGTCAAACGGCTCCGCATCATACTCTGTAGCAGGTATAACCGTCGAGGTATAATCCCCGCCGCTGACCATACTGTGATAATGCTTAATCACTTCCTCGATAAACTTAAGAATACCTCTGCCGTCCGTCAAGCCATGGAAAAATGCAAAATACACTGTCCTGCCGGAGCAGAACACTCCCACAACATGGTCTCCAACCGCCTCACTGCCAAGTGCCACCGGATGTTCACAGTCCCAGTCCATCACCTGAATAGTGCCTGACAGATCGTCGTTAAAATAGAATTTCCCGCACTCTTCTTCCACTCTGTACAGCACCCACGGACACACCGCAACAGCCGCATCCACAGCCCTCTGCAGCACATCTCGGTCAGGCTCTTCCTTAAACTTCACCCTGAACCGCGTAGAGTAATAACACTCCTTGCCATAATACGCCAGTTCCCCTGACAACACACTTCGTCCTCTTCTCATAAGCATCTTCGGTATGTTTTACCATACCCTCCCTTCTCTTTATGTATTAGTGGAAATCATAATACTTTAATCATCCTCAAAAATCATTATTCCAAAATTCATCATATTCACTTTTGTCATCAGAACAATCAACGCCCATTTTATAAAACATCTGAAGTGCATAACAATCCCCAGGACAATAACAAGTTGCCCAACAAGGGTCACTAAAAATATGTTCCCCGTTACGCCCCTCCTCCATACATACGACACTTGATGGCATACGCACTTCATCAAGAGCATCACACCCATAAAACACCATTGGTCTAATTATCCTTAATGTTTCTGGTAAAGAAACCTTTACTAAAGAAGTACAATCACCAAAAGCCAAAAGTGGAAGTTCATTTATCTTGCAGAGAAGTTTTGCCTTCTTTAAAGAACTACAATGATTAAAAGCATATTCTTCAATTACAATTATATTTTCAGGAAGTTCTAAATACTCCAAAGAATCACATGATGCAAAAGCAAATCTTTGTATTACTGATACATTTTCCGAAAAATCAAACGATTTGAGAGCGGTACATTCCCAAAATGCATAATAAGGAATCTTTCTAATATTCTTAGAAAATTTTACTTTTTCCAACGAGGAACACGCATGAAAAACAAAATCACCAATTATTTCCACACTATCTGGAAGCTCTATAGATTTTAATGATGTACATTCCATAAATGCATTATCAAGAATTGCTACAAGTCCATTCGGCAAAGTTACCGACCGTAAAGAAGTGCATCCCGAAAAAGCATAGGCAGAAATCACAGTAACACTATCATCCACAATTACATCTGTTATGGTAGTATCATTTTCATAAATATCTCCCTCGTAATAAATAACTTCTACTCTATCCATATTATTATCTGGCATAGTATATTACCTCCTCTTTAGTTAATTTTCTCTCTTTTAAATTTTCAAGTACACTTTTAATTTGTTTCTAAACTAGACTATCCTAATATCACTTAATATTTTCTTTCCCAAATACCACCTCTCCTTACAAATTTATAATCACGCTCACAATTATTTGTTTATATTCTACCACACCTCCACCCTATTAACAACTGTATATAGCGATATATTCCTACCGTTATAGCGATCCCCTCTCCCCCACATAAAACCAACCCCACAGCAATCCGCTGTGGGGCCTACATACCAACTATATTCAACTCTATCCTAATGCAGCACAACATACATCCTGACGCAGCCTATAACGCCGGCTAGCAGCATCACTCTCCTGGTCCACCTATGTATTACTATTCTCCGGCTCTCCGTGAAATGCTTCTCGATAGCCATATATTCATAAGCCAACAATATTAAAATATATCATTTACATACAACATGCTATGATATGTTAAAGGACAATCAATCATTTTAAGACACTATAACGACCTTAGAAATGTTGCTATTTTCAATATTCTTTAGTTAGCATATAAACATCCTCAAAACACAAATTTATATAAAAAAAATAATGTATAATATTGTCACAATGGATTCATTTAAGGGTTACTAAAAAAACTGCAAACGGCAGGTTAAAACACCTGCCGTTATTTATTACGCTGTTTTTCTTTGAAAGATTACCAAAGTAACTTTTTTAACTATTACACGAAGAAATAGCCCCGCAATATACGAGAGAAAAAGTGTAACGGGTATCAAGACAAAAAACGATACAGTCTGAGATAATCCGAAATCCCCTAATATCATTAGCGATATTCTCACAAAGGGCCAAGCAAAAAATGCGTGTAACAAAAAAATAAAAAAGGAGTTTTTCCCGAAACCTTCCAAAACTTTGCTTATTATATTTCCCTTATTATGTTTTTCAGTTGAAATCATAGTATACATAATAAAATACGTTGCAATTGCCGTCATCCAAGCCGAAGGAATCAACCGCCATGAAATATCTGAGTAAAACAATACTATAGCACTCAATAAAGAGACGATTGCATATAATAGAAACATATTAATGTGTTTCCTTTGCAAAAAGTGGCTTGATATATCATAATATAATAGAATGCCTAGTAAGTATTCTGGGTAATGAATTAAAAAGAAGTAATACCCAAATCCATTATTAGTAAAGCCATCACGAAAAACTAAATAAAGTATAGCCCAAAGTACCATCCCTACAAAAGACGAGAAGATAAAGAACATTTTTCTATTTTTCGACTTGTTTAACCTTTTTTGAATAATCGGAGTCAATAAATAAAGAATAGCTGTTGTTCCTATATACCAACCACCCGGCACCACATTATTGTTGCAAAATGGAAGTATGCCATTTAAAAACAAAAGGTTGCAAAAAATCGATATTAAACCTCTATTTTTACCAAACTGAAGTGTATTTCTTGTAAAAAACAATAAAATGGTATTAACAAGAAAAATAAGGATGATTGCAATATACCATCCAGGCGCTAATGCCTTGAAGCGAGAATAATAAAACTGTCCAACATTCTTGGAGTTTAATGTTCCCTTGTAACGAGAATTAATTAAACACATTATAGCAAATCCAGAAGTCACAAAAAATATTGGGCATCCCATTCGCAAATAATTGCACACTCTAGCAATGCCAATGCTATAATTTTGGCCATAGTGAGTCAAAATTACCATTATAATAGCAATACCTTTTACTATATCTACAGAAGTATAGCGTATCTGTCTATCTGTCTCATCTTGCAATTTGTATTGCATTGTTTCCACCTCATTTGAGTTAATTAATTCTAATTTTATCTACCTATCATTGACAATTATTATAGCGTTGCTCACACCAATGTCAATTAATTCTCATGCTTGATTTTTGTTATCATTCTTTATCTATTTTCAATATTAAGAGAAAGATAAGCGTAAGAAGTAGTTATTCTTCAAGGAGTATAACTATGGGGATACAATTCCTCATAAAACCTTTCAGCCTTACTCACAATTCGATTTATCTATCACATTCGATACAACTTAAAGATTTTCTACACCTGACACATAATTACTATTCTATATTGCAATACCCACAAACATAACTTCAATCCCACAACAAACAACTACAAGTCCAATATACACGCCATATTCAACTCAATCCTAATGCAGAACAACATACATTCTAACGTAGCCTATAACACCAGCAAGCAGCATCACTCTTCTGGTCTACCTATGCATTACTATTATCCTGCTCTCCGTAAAATGCTTCTCGATAGCCATATATACACCTAGGCCAATGATTCCACCAATGATATTAAAGACAATGTCGTTAACATCCAACATACCAAGGAATGTGAAATACTGTAGAAGTTCTGTCATTATCGTTGCAAATGCAGTGATTATAATCACCCAACGTACCCTAAAAAGTGCTGAAAGATAATAACCTAGTGGTAAAAACAGTATTGTATTCAATAATGAATGAAAAATACACCCAATAGGGTTTTTATTCCAGTATCCATCCATCCAAAAAGGGGTTAACCTTATGATTCGATGCAACTCATTAGAACGTACTAGTAACGTGATATAAGCTATAATAATAATATATAGGATCAGATAAATGATACCATATATATTTTTCCCCCTCATTAGTGTTTCTCCTAACTTCTACAATCAAGAATACAAGCATTATTTCTTAAACCATATTTAATCTTTCATTTATAATATATGGCACAGCTCACTTACATATAAAAAGTCATTTTATAAAGATTCTCTTGATTTTTATCAGATAACGTCTAATACCTCCCACAAATCTGGAAAATCTATCAACTTTTGAATTATCTACTTTTACCCAATCCTTTGGATAAACATGAATTAGGTTATATCCATTGCTAGAAGGATAAATACTTGGACATAACTTTAAGACACCATTATTATTCAATAAAGCTCCCATAATCGAGAATGTACTATTACAAACTATATTTATATCACATTGACTTATTAAACATAAGTCATCGACCAGACTTCCTCTGGCATCTATAGCATTAAACTTCTCCATAAAACGTTTTACTGCCTTATTTTTTTTATCATATAAACACACGAACACTGCATCAGGAAATCTTTTCTTTATAATATTTGCTGCTTGCTCCCAATATGAAGAATCCAATCTGTATCCACGTTCAAAATAATCCTTACCCACTCTAAAATGAACAGATACTATAGGCGCACCAGTATTATTCTTTAATTCACTAACCTTATTAATTATTTTATTATGAACATCATCTGGAAACCTAAACCATTGCCCCAGTTCGCTTTTATAATCATTTATGAATTCACTTGTTATAAAATGGCCATCCACAATACAGTCATCAGGTATTTCATTTATAACCAATTCCTTATAATCTTCTCTATTTCTCTCATTTACTTTTCTTTCACAATAAGTAGTTATGTTATCTGGTAACAATTTTATCTGCTCTTCCAGTGGTAAATTAAATATTGTTGACAAATCATTTCCATACTTAACATCTGTATCATTTATATATTTTTCATCAAGTGGCATTCGATAATAACCGAACTTCAAATTTCGTTTTAGTGCAATACTTTTTACAGATGCATACGAAAACATTTGGTTTCCCAATTGATCTTTTAATTTTACTATTAACATTATTCCCCCTATAACAAATAAGTTCTTAAATATTTTTCATGCTTTAATTGCAGTTTCTTTTACTTCTACTAAATAATCTAAATATAAACGCTGAAAACACACTATTCCTATTTATCATCCAATAAATCAAACACATTAAAAGATAGGTAATTGCACCTAAGCATACCATAACCCCTAGTTGAAGCAAAATGTTAGATAAGGTAATATTAGAAATAATCCATCTTACAACTATCATCATTAAAATACCAAATACTATATAACAACCATGCTTTAAAAACAATTTAATAAATGGAATTTCCTTTATACAACCTCCGATTTGTACACATAATACTACAAACTCAGCCAATAGAGTTCCAAAAACAGCGCCTTTAGCTCCAAAAAAAGGTATCATAATTATATTAAAAATAACATTTGAAACAGCTCCAACTATAACAGCCAAAGAATAAATCTTATCTTTTCCTACAGCAATAAGATACTGTGTACGTACAATATCCCCCAAGGACTTAATCAACAGTACTGGTAAAAAAAGATACATTAACATAACGCATGGTTCGTAACCCGGGCCGAAAAAGAATGGTATAAACTCCTTAGCTATAGTTGCTATGCCAAATGATATTGCGCAAGTCAAAAAAATAGTCAGTTCTGCTGATTTATCCAAAAGATAAACCACGTCCTTCTTGGTTTCGTTTTTCAATGTGTACGAAACACGTGACAACATAACTGTTCCAATTGCCAAAATCATACCAAGTGGAATATTCACCACTTTATCAACAGCATAATACCAACCAACATTTTCTTCATCACTAAGTATGTCTAGCATAGATTTATCCATCAAATGATATACACTAATTGCTATAACTGGAATAAATAATTGAATTATAGGTTTTATATGCTTCCTTGCCGAATTCCAATTAACTTTTTGATACTTAACATGTTTTATAAGAGCTCCCCATAACACAAAATGGCTTAACGTTGTTCCTCCTGCCATAATTATAGTATATATAATCAAATCTGATGGAGATTTTACAAAAACAATTGTGCAAATTACAGTTATAATTTTTACTATAGAATTACGAGTAACTGTAGTTTTAAACTCTTCTATTCCAAAAAAGAACCAACCAATATCAAATAGACATGCAACAATCCATAATCCCTGACATAACATTACTAACAGACGTTCCCCACCCATAGATATTACTGTTACATAATACATTATAATGGCAATCAAGGCTGCCCAAAACTGTATTTTATATATTTCCCAGAACAATACATTTCTTTCAGAATTATCTTTTGCAGTAGCTATTGTCCGTTGACCATATTTTTCAATTCCTAGCCTAGCTATAATATAAAAATATGAGGCAAATGCCTGAGTGGCAGAAAACACTCCCAATTTTTCAGCGCCTAAAGCTCTTGATACTATTGGCGAAGTAATAAGCGGTGTAATAACGGTCAAGATCCTATATGCAATTTGATAACTTAGATTTTTTTTCAAATTACCCATTATATTTTACCTTCTTGACTGTCCTTTTTTCTGTTTATCAGCAAACCGCTGACAAGCCAAAACATAAACGAACTAACTCCTGGTCCAAATGGAGGATACCCTTCCAACATCGATTCTACCACGTAAAAAATAGCAATTATGAAAAGGAATGCTTGTTCTTTTTTTTCCCCTTTATAAAAAACACATTGTTTTAGTTTATTGAACCATATCCATTCTATAATAAGAAAACCAATAATTCCAGTTTCAGCTAGTATTAAAACGTATGAACAGTCAACGTAATACTTTCCTAATCCAATTATAGGTATTGCGCTAAAACGATGTAAAGCTTTAATAATAAGATTAATTCTTCCACTTGAAAATGTATTTAAATCTGCCCCAGCATACTTATTCAAAAACAAAGCTTGTTCTATGAATTGGTGAGTAAATGGAATAAACCACACCAAAACACCTATTACACAAATACAAAGTATCCATTTAATCTTATTTTTTGATTTGTATACTCCATAACAAACAAAACAAATAACAAATCCTAGTAACGAAGTTCTACACTGACATATTCCTGTCATTATCAAAAGGTATAAACATGCTATATAAGATAATAATCTGTCTAAAATATTCTTATAATCAATTAGTACTAATGCTATAAGTATAGCAGAAATCCAAATTTGCCCAGCAGAATTTTTTTCTCCAAACAAATAAATTCTAGTGGTTAACCACGTGGAATATGACGGCAAAAATGTAACCTGAACCCATATAGCAAAAACCACTGCACAAATCAAGTAAATACGCCCAATCTGGTTTATCAATGATCTGCTAGTATTATAATACATTTCTCCGACAATTGTTACTATTAATGGTTTCACCAAAGCCCTGATATAATTAGCCTCAAAATGTTTACCATTAAACATTCCCACAATAGTACAATATATCCAGAACATACCATATCCGACTAAAAATATTTTCGAAAATGAACCTAGTCTTACTTTACCATCATTCCTGATTGTTCCATATATTAATGCGATAACCCACAAAGCATACATAGATGGACGTGCAATTTTTTCAACTGCTACGACTTGTGAGAATACTGAAAATATAACAACCATCATCAGAATAATGGCGGTTAATCCTCCTGACTTCTCCTTAATTACGTTTAACTCCATTACGCTCCTCCATTAATTATGCTCTATTATGGACAAATATCAAAATGTGACTACCAGTTTAATATGACAAAACCATTATATAAGTTATTCCTCATACTAGATATAACAAATAGTCATAACATACACGATTCAATTATCTTTCCCATTTAATATTTTGTTTATGAACCTCAGCTGGCATCCCATATGCCAAGCACGCATCCGGAATATCTCTTGTGATTAATGCGTTCGCCCCAATAACCACGCCTTCGCCTATATTAACCCCCTTCATAATAGAAACATTCATTCCGCACCACACATGTTTACCTATTACTACCGGCGTAGCCTTATAGATTCCATTCAGTTTATGCCCATCGTTATCTCTAATACTTAGATTATTAGCTCCTAAGAATTCTTCACCAATAATTATTGATTTATGACACCTAACAAACGTATTACAATTAAAATAGCTATCTGCACCTACTTCCATTGTAGCACCGTCTTTAACAAGAATATCACAATTATACTCAACAATGAACTTGCCTTTTACAATTAGATTACTCTTGTCTAGTATTCTGATAATTGAAGGAGCTTTATATGAAATGGCATTTTTATAAGAATAACCATACATAAACTTGCCACCATCTATTATGATTTTTGATCCTTTCTCTATATATAGGGAGGCACCTTTATATATAATTATAATTCCTCCATTTTTTCTTGATACTCTTGAAGAAAAATAATTGTAATACAAAGTTTTAAATATTGAAATTCTAATTAGTTCTCTAATGATTCTGCCCAATTTCTTCATTTTGGTATGACCCCCGACATATTTACATTTCAATTGATCTTTTTGCTATTTCCATATATGAAAAGTTCTTCATCCCCTCATCTACAGCTATCTTCTTCATCACCTTATAATGTTCAGGGTTCTCAACAATGTATTCTATCTTCTTGACTAATTCTTCTGTAGAATCATTCTCCAAGAACTCCACATTGCCTCCTACATCTATATGATGAGTTCCTGACCAATCTTTAACAAGCATAGGAATCCCCTGTGAAGCAACTTGTTCCCAAAAAACAGAATGCCTTCCTGGAAAAACAACTAAATCAGCAGCTGCAAAGTAGTTATATGATTCTTCCGGTTGTATCCAACCAATATATTTTACTTTTTCTCCATCTACCAGTTCAGCTACTTTGTTTTTTAATTCTTCAGCTACAGAGCCAAAAACTATAAGTTTTACTCTATTATTACACTTTTTTACAGCCTCCATTAAAAGAAGCGTCTGAGTCTTAAACTTATCTATTTTCCCTCCTGTTACTATAAGAAAATCTTTGTTATCTATATTATATTTTGACCTTATAGCCATAATGCTGTCATCTGTTCCCGCAGATTTAATATAATCATCATCTCCACCCATCACAAGAAGTTCACATTTTTCTTTGGGCAAATGATATAAGTCAACAAGAAAATCTACTCTAGCTGGAAGAACACCATAGAACTTTGTTGTATATGGTTCTAGCACATGAGCTGTATGTCTCCAAAAAACCTTATGAAGGATGTTTTTAGATAACCAATTAGTAGCACTATTTGAATAATCGCAATGATTATCTACATACATTTTTACATTTGGATTGTGCTTGACATATTTAGCAACGACACTAGCATCCATAAACTGCGGCCCATGCACAAAAAGAATGTCCGGCATAAACTGATTTAGTATATCCTCAGTGTTTTTATACCAAATCAATTTATTTCCTATATTTCTTTTTTCTGGCATACGTATAACATGGACTCCATCTTTATTGATATAATCAGTGTCTTTAGAAATACTTATTTTACCTTGAACATATTCTTTTGGAATGCATATCAATGTCACATCATATCCTAATCTTGCATGATATTTTGATAATAGGTTCTCCTGATATGTCCAACCCTCATTATATGCGCCAACATAGCATACATGCAATATTTTCATGTCAACTTCTATCCTCAAAAAACTCTATTGTTTTACTAATAACCTTATCTTGATCTATCTCTGAAAGATTATAGTACATAGGCAATCGTACCAGCCTATCACTTTCTGATGTTGTATACACGTCAATTCCGTCAAATCTTCCGAATTTCAATCCTGCTGGAGCGCTATGTAGTGGTACATAATGGAATACACAAAGTATGTCATTCTCTTTCATAAATTTGATGTATTTTTGTCTTGTATCTAAGTCTTTACATTTTAGATAAAACATATGTGCGTTATGCACACATCCACTAGGCACTGCAGGAAGTTCAACAATTCCTCTATCCTCTAATTGCTTAAATGCCTGATAATATTTATTCCATGATGCAATTCTATTATTATTAATATCATCTGCCACTTCTAACTGAGCCCATAAATATGCAGCATTCAAATCGCTCTGTAAATAACTGTCACCAAAGTCAACCCAGTTATACTTAGCAACCTGCCCACGGAAAAACTGGGCTCTATTAGTTCCTTTTTCACGCAGTATTTCTGCTTTTTCTATATATTGGGGATTGTTAATAACAATAGCACCACCCTCACCCATAGAATAATTCTTAGTCTCATGAAATGAAAAACATCCAAAGTCGCCTATTGTACCACATGCTTTTCCCTTATAAGTACTCATAACCGCTTGAGCAGCATCTTCAACTACCAAAAGATTATATTTTTTTGCGATGCTCATTATTGTGTCCATTTCACACGATACGCCTGCATAATGAACCGGACAAATAACCTTAGTCTTACTTGTTATAGCTGCTTCAATTTTAGTTTCATCTATATTCATAGTATCAGGACGGACATCGACAAATACCAAAGATGCCCCTGCTAATACAAATGAATTCGCAGTGCTAGAAAAGGTAAAACTTGGTAATATAACTTCATCTCCAGGCTTTAATCCGCACAATAATGCTGCCATATCTAGTGCTGATGATCCACTTGTGGTTAACAAAACCTTATTTGCATTAAAACGTTTTTCAAACCATTCATCACATCTTTTAGTAAATGGTCCATCACCGCATATCTTATGATTTTCTACAGCCTCTCTCATGTAATCAAATTCTTTTCCTACAAACGGTGGTACATTAAAATGAATCATACATTACTTCTCCTCTAATCTGTCAATAAATCTGTTAATTTTTTATAATACTCTATAGAATCATATCTTAATTCTGCATATTTCCGACATGATGAGATAACTGTATCATCTTTCTTTGGAGTATTTAAGATAACTCTAGCTAACTCGTCTACATTATCTTTTTCAACAAATGTTCCGTGCTTTTCATCGGCACAATAAGGTATACCCGAAGAATTAAAACCTAAAACCGGAGTTCCACATGATAATGCTTCCAAACATGCTGCCGGAATAGTTTCAGCTGTACTCGTTTGAACAAATAAGTCTCCTAGAGAATAATAAGATGCTAGCAAATCCTGATCTTTAACATATCCAATAGGATAATAATTAGATGGGCATATTTTAGTATCCGCTTTAAATCCAACATGAACAAAACTTATATTCTTATTATGCTCTAATAATTTTGCAGCATTAAAAAAATTAATACTACCCTTCCTTGCATTTGGAAAAGGTGACACGGTTACTATAATCTTATTATCTAGTGGAATTCCAAGCTCTTTTCTAAGTTCTTCAGTATTTCTTGGATAATAAACATTTCTTAAATCAACCGCCTCATCTGCGACAAAAAATGTAGCATTTTTACACAGTGCTGATTTTTTTGCCCTCTCAACAGTATACTCAATTCCCACAAATATACATTGTGGAACTAGTTTGTACATTTTTCTTTTTAATTCAAACATTCTGGTTGAACAATCTATAAACCAACTTTTAGGGTATTCTTTGTAGTGTGGACATTTTTCACATTTTGTCATAAATTTATTACATTCATAAGAATATGTGCATTTTCCCAAAAAGGGATACTCATCCAGCATAACATATATCAGTCTAGTTTTATGCTCACCCAACCACTTAAACAACAATGGTTGATTTAAATAATAGCCATGAATATTTAATAAGCAAACCGCCTCAATGTTTAATTCTTCAAAGGTCTTTAACATCTTATATGTTGCTAATTTAGAATAAGTTCCTTCCCCACCAAACACACGTGATAATCCACCATGCATACGCAAATCAAAATCATTACCAATTCTAATTAAATATGGGTCATTATCCTTTTCCTCGTACTCTCTTCCGTAAAAAATATATGCATTATGTCCCTTTGAACGCATATACTGTTGAAGACCATATGATATTTTTCCTATGCTCTTATGTTTTGCCAAAGTATTTATTATTGCTATTTGCATATATCCCTCATCTACAATCTAATCAACATTCTGTTATAATATCGCTATTATTTCACAATACACTCTATTATTTTAACATACTCTCTAGCATTCTCCACCGGCCCTAACTCCTGCAAGAACTTAGCAGCATTCTCTGACTTTCTGCTTCCTTCCCTATATACCTTAAGAATAGCGTTAGCCATAGCCTGTGCATCTCCAGGGGCCACTACAGTCCACTGATCTACTGTGCTAAGTCTTTTGGCCATATCTGAATCTAAATCCATTGAAACAACCGTCGGCTTCTGTGATAGCAAACATGTAGCTGTCTTGCTGGGCATACATGTATACATTACTCCCTTAGGAACAGGATTAATATTAATATCCGCAGCACAGTAATTATCCTGAGCATACTCCATAGGTTGAAAACCGAATAAAAGAATATTGGTTAATTCCTCTTCTTCTATCCTGGCCTTAAACCTCTTAAGACCACTTCCTCCACCTATAATATAGAACTTAATATCAGTCTTATCCTTAAGAAGTTTTGCAGATTGAATAATCATTTCGTTATCCATCATCTGACCAATATTTCCTGCATATACGACTCTAAAACCATCTTCTCGTCTAATATTATTTGTTAACAGAAAATGATTGTTTTCATCTGGAATATCGTATGGCTCATTCTGATAACTCCAGTTATAAATTACATCTACATCATTTCTTCCTTCTTCCCGAATTGTCTTTGCCAAATCTTCACTTATTGTGACTACTCTTGATGCATTCTTGTAGGCATAAGCTTGCAATTTTCTTGCCAAGACAAAAGCAGGATTCCATTTAGACAATTTCCCTATTACCATTGCATCTATAGGAAAAATATCTTGAACATTATATACGATTGGAATTTTTAATTTATTAGCAATCTTTATTGGAATAAACGCACTATTATTAGATGCCAAAAAAATAGCATCTATGTTATTAAGTCTTTTGATTATCTTGCCAGTTTTTTTGTAATACTGAATACTTTTAATATATCGACTGACAAAATTTGACCTTTTTGCCTTATTTGAAGGAACATTTATCACATGTAATTTATCTCTGCCAAGTAATTCTTCAGGCAATCTACCATCTTCATATTGTGACTGTACCAAATATACATCATGTTCTGCTTCTAAAAAGGAATTAACTATAGCTAACATCAAGTGATATGACGAGTACCATTGTTCAAATGATCCCTTCGCCCATATACACACCTTCATCTTTGATTCCTCCAAATATACTCTACTATTCTTTTATCATAAATAAGGGAACTCCTAATCTACTAAAAACATACAACACCGCCTTAATCGCGGAAATAACCTTTGAAATATTATTAAATTCCTCTAGTGTTCCCTCATGTGTTTCAAAACTACGACTAAGTGCATGATTAAAAGTAACTGATATAATTGCAACTGTTCTCGCTACATCTAACCAAAGAATTCGTTTCTTAACATTAGTATCCAAAACGTTCCCTCGCTCTATTTAAATCATCAGCATCATCAACTTCACACCACATATCTTCTGGCACTTCAACAATCCTTATATCATTTTCTTTCAGATATATTAAACTACCTAACACTTTTTCATAATAACTATTCTCTCCCATATTTTCCACATACCATTTTATTAATGGAATATATTTAGATACAAATTCCTTAGTAAAGCGGTACATATTTACTGTTTTTCTGGTTTGGCTATAATCAAATCCCTCATTTTGCCATTTACCCAAAATTAGTTCTTCAGCCTTATCACCGTTTACTCTAATTACTGTACCATCCATGGTTTGGGGATTGAAGGGACTAACTAATATGCTACATTCTCCCTGACCTTCCATAAGTTTTTCTATCATATCCTTATGGTAATAGATATCACATTCTAACATTAATAAATCATCGTCAAAATAATCAACAGCTTTATAAAGACTATATATATTATTAGTTTCTATGTATCTGGGATTTTCAAAATAATTTATCTTTGCACCATTCCAACTATATCCAATATTATCTTTAATATAATTAGCCATATGTCCAACTACAATTCCAATATCGGTAATGCCTAACTCTGTCAAATTGTTAAGTGCATTAACTAACAAGGGGGTTCCATTTACCTCAACCATAGATTTTGGTATAGTATTAGTTATTGGCTGAAGTCTTTTTCCAAATCCTGCTGCTAAAATCAACGCCTTCATATCTCTACCTTTATTTACGCACCTTTCCTAAATATTCAGTATAATTTTTTTCAAAATCAACAATTAAATTATCACCATGGTTATATCTTTTATCTTCAGGAGGCAATTCCATATAATTACCATATCCAATCTTTAAAACTGTATCATAATCTGGAAAAGCCTTAACCTTATATCCTTCAAAGTCAAGTTCTTGTGCTTTCCCATTTATAACACTTATAGGATATATTATCCTTCGTTTCACCCAAGCTTCTGTACAATACTTCTTATTTTTAGCAAAGCCCATCCAATCCATAATTTTTGCATGCCATTTAATTCTTGTTGATTTTTTTATATGATAAAATAGCCATAGAATTTGATAAACTCCAACATATTTTTTATAATCAACCAAAAACTCATCTCTTTGGAATAGTCTCATTATATCCAAAAGTTTCCTTTTAAATTTGTATTCCAAACCTTTTCCTATTTCCATCAACGGAAATATATCCACCCAAATCCCCTGATGCATATTTACATTAGAATGTTCTGGATGCATCAAAGTAGTACCATTAAGCCTAACTCTCGCATAATTATTACTATAATTCTCATCGTTTTCAAATGTTTGAACGAAAAATTTATCGCCTAATTTAGACTGACCTATTTCTAAAAATCTTTTATAATCCTTATATGGCATAGTGATATCAACATCATCATCCCATGGTATAAACCCATGATGTCTTACAGCACCTATCAGTGTTCCAGAACTCAAATAATATGTGATATTCTCCTCATCGCATACCCTTGCTATCTCCACTAACATTGCTGTTTCAATATTTTGTAATTTTTTCAGAGTTGTATTATCCATATTTCACCCTCCAAAAGTAGTACTCACACATTTTTCCGTTGCTCCGACACCATACTGTACAAATTCATCTCTAAATCGTTTAGTGTTGTTGCACTCCATATCATAATCCATATTATTAATTCTAGACAACAACTCTTCTTCGGTTCTGCAACTCTTGTTTGGATATTTTTCATCCATGTTGAAATACGTTCCTCGTTCAGCTAGATAACTGTCATAATCATAAGCATAGCATAATATCGGCTTACATAGTACAGAAAAATCAAATGCTATCGCAGAATAATCTGTAATAAGCATATCAGCTGCTATCATAAGATCATTAACTGCCGGATAATCGGATGCATTTCTCACGAAATAATCATACTCTATACCTAAAACTTTTGTTGTCTGATGATGTGCCCTAAAAAGAATCACATAATCATCTCCTAACGACTTCTTCCATTCGTCAAAATGAATAGGTGGTTTAATAGCATATGACTTACCACCATCTGTTGATTCTCTCCATGTTGGAGCATATAATATAACCTTCTTGCCTTCAGGGATACCCAGTTTTCTTCGCATCTCCTGCTTCTTAGCATCATCTGCCAACCATAATTCTTCATTACGTGGCATTCCACACTTAAGATAACTTTCTGACTTTGCGTTAAAAGCGGATTTAAATACTTTCTCATCATAGTCACCTGACACAGTCAGATAATTAACAGTATCAAAGTTATAGTCTTTACGTCCTGGACAATCATTACCAATGTATTTGAGGGCAATTCCATGCCATGTATTTAAGTATATCTGACCCTTCTTTTTGAACTTAAGGCCTCGCTCAATGTTGGTATTTGTTATCCAATATTTTGCTTTAAGAGCCGTTTTAAAGTACGCAGGAGTATCAATCCGTACAGCATTTAGATGCGGAAAATCTTCCGGATGCTCAAACGCCCATACGCATCGATACTCCTTGTATTCTTGATGATTTTGCATGTAATCATATATAGTCTTAGGACTATCATTAAAATTTTTTCCCATAAAAGAGACAAATATAACCAACTTTTCGTCTGTTTTCAGAAACAATCCCCATATTTTAAATACAAAGCTCATAATAATAACATATAATTTCTGAATCACTTTATTGTGTTTTAGTATGTATATTAGTCTATTTCTCATACTGTTTTTATCTCCCTTATCGCAGTTAAAGCTATATATATCTATTGTGGATCCGTGTTAATATCGTCATGACTTGTCTTAGTTTCACCATCAACAGCGGCTGCATCATATAAATCCTTTTTAATCTGACTGCTACTTATTTCTGGTGTTCTAGGCAGATATACTACCTCCACGCCCTCTTCCTTAAGAAAGTCAAACTTACCCTTCCAATCGTCTCCCATAACAAAAGTATCGATATGATACTCGTGCATATCTGATCTCTTCTGCTGCCAATTTTCCTCTGGAATAACTAAATCAACATATCGTATAGCTTCAAGAAGTGCTTTTCGCTGCTCATATGTAAAATATGTCTTCTTGTGTTTCTCATTCCAATTGAATTCATCAGAAGAAACCACAACAATAAGATAATCACCAAGTGCCTTAGCTCTCTTTAATAGATTGATATGTCCATAATGTAACAGGTCAAACGTTCCGTATGTAATTACTCTTTTCATTTCTTCTCCTCCTGTATTACCAATGCAGTATGGTCTCAATAACGAGTCTTTATTTCAATTTTATAATCTATGTGCATCATGAATTAAAGCCGGATTAATCATTTGTATTAAAAAACATGTCCATATCACAACTTGTTAATGCGATACACTTTTTTTTCCATCTTTTTTCCCAAAATAAAAGGGCAAATTCTATCAATAAACAATTCAACTATTAAACACAGAAGAATAATCAATGACGTTACAATAAAACCCATAAAATTTTTATTTACACTATCTATTTCACTTCTCATTAAGTTTTTAGTATAAGGAACTATATACTGAAACAATATTATTGGGAACTTGTGCATACACAATATAGCAATTGTATGCATTCCACAATATGCCAGTATTCCGTTAACAATCTTTAGTTTCCTAATATTTGTAATCCACATAGACAACAAGCAAATTCCAATGATTGCCATAATAGCGATACAATAATATGCCATTAAATTTTTTCCAAATTTTAGTGACATTACACTAACGCCGTTATTAATATTAGCAAATACAAATGAAGAAATTAATAAGATAATTGAAACAATTATTTTTATTGTGTTTGTAATGTGTATCTTAATAGTATTAAGAATAACTCCTAGCATAAAAAAACCACTCATAGAAATAGCAACTTCTGACCCAAATGGTAGTTTTAAATCACGGAAAAATAAACAGTATAAATAGTTTAAAGAAAACGATATAACAACAAATACTATTCTAACTAAATTCTTCTTTTTAGCCCATATTTTGTCAATCATCATTTCAACTATATAAATAATATTACAAACAACAAAACTGCATGGAAGAAACCATAATGGCAAATTCCATTTCATATAACCTAATAATCCATTTCCATATAAAGCCCCTAAAATATTGGGTATTATCTGGGTTTCCTCGCCATCTACTATACTAGGAAATATTTTACCTATAACATACATTATCAAGATACTAATTAAAGCAAAAGAAAAATATGGTATTAACAATCTTACGAATCGCTTTTTTATATATTCTTTAAACTCACCTTTATACTTAAATGTTATCCCCATAACGGTGAAGAATATTGCAACTCTAAACGAACCAAAAAATCTAGATATTATGGATGGGCCTTGAACAAGATGCCCATACACTATTGCAAAAATACCAAACGCTCTAACAATATCTATCCATTGTTTCCTTTCCAAAGCACCTCCTACTTCGCCGCTGTAGTCTGTCCCTCAGCGACGCCCTCTGTACTATCCTTCATAAACAGTATCTTGACTGTTCCGAAACATATCTTCAGATCCTCTATGAAGCTTGGATGAGCTATGTATAAGAGGTCCATCTGAAGCTTGTCATATGGCTGTGTATTGTACTGTCCATAGACCTGGGCGAAGCCTGTGAGGCCTGCCTTGCACTGCAGTCTGAGGTCGAATTCCGGGAACTGCTCACAGTACTGTTTGTGGATCTGTGGTCTCTCAGGTCTGGGACCTACGATGGACAGGTCACCCTTTAAGATATTTATTAGCTGTGGCATCTCGTCCACTCTGCAGGCTCTGATGATCTTGCCAACAGGAGTGATGCGGTCATCCTTATCGCCGCTGCTGAGTCTCGCCACGCCGTCCTTCTCTGCGTCCACTCTCATACTTCTAAACTTCAGGATGTTGAACTCCCTGCCGTTCTGTGTGAGTCTGACCTGCTTATAGATGATGGGGCCGTGGTCGGTCGCCTTGATGGCGATGGCTGCTATGAGCATGATGGGCGAGAATATGATGAATGCCACGCCCGATACCAATATGTCGAATAATCTCTTTACTGCCAGATACTCAGGTGATGGATTATATCTTCCCACCATGAGAACAGGCAGATGGAACATGTGTGTTGGTCTGGCACCGTTCATGATGACGTCTCCCACACGTGGGATGACATACATTCTGATGTTGTGCGCCACACAGTATTTGAGGATGATATTTCTCTCATGGCTGTGTACGCCGCCGACAAACACTGTATCTATTCCGTGTAACTGTGAGAGGTCTGCGATGCATTCCTCTGCAGTCATAACCTTCTGTACGTCGAACTTCTTAGAGAGGTCACTCTCCTTCAACAGATCCTGTATGCCTCTGTCTCTGTCATAGATGACAGCTGAGCTCTTGCGCTTAAATGTTGCGAAGTACCACCTCTTGGAAAACATACTCCAGTGAACTGCAACTGCTATCTGTACCACCCAGCAGATGATGCCTGGCAGGAGGTTTGGGAAGCCCTTAGACAGGAAACAGATGACTATGTACAGTATGAAGTCTGCGGCTCCGCTGGCCAGCGCCTGGCTGTAGACCATCTCTGACACGCGGTAGTGCGACATGTTGAACGCGTCGTAGACTTTACCTAAAATCGCATATAAAACAAAAAACAGGAACACCATGGCATAGCTTCCCTTCGCGTAGAAGGGCGCATCTGTTCTGCTCAGATAATAGTAGTACCATACGATAGAGAAGCACAGTGTCATAAGTAAAGTGTTCATGATCTTGACAATCCTCAGAGCCGTGTTATGGCTAAGAGTCGCCTTACCTGTGGGCTTCTTCTCGTTATGTATTGCCAGACTTAAACATGCCGTAACTATTATGGCCGCAGCTATCAAAGCCAGCAACACTACATAAACCAATGTTCCTGTTCCCATATTAAGTTTGTCCCCCTGACATAAACTGTTGTGAAACGCCGCATCCCCTATGCGGACAACATTATTATTTTACTTTTATTTAAGAATTATGTCAATTAAAATTGGAAATCTTTCACAAATCTTTTTACACAAAATTTTACATTTCTACTTAAACGTTTTCGTAAAATATTACAATACACTTCCTTCCCTCTTCCCCCTCAACCACCTATAGTACTCCTCATCGCACTTATCAAACGTTCCGTCCTGCGTGAGTTTCTCTTCAAACTCCACATATATGCTCCTTAGAGCCTCCTGGTAGGGCTCCCAGTCCTGCGTTATGAGCTCTCTGGTGTACTCCTGCGTGCAGTGCATGTCGGGGCTGCTCTTAAGCGATCTGCCACCCAGGGGGCGCTCGCTAAAACTTAGGCTACAGCCACTGTCTGTGAGGGCTATGCACTCTCCTATGGCGTCGACGCCGATGAAGGTGTAGCATTTGTGCTTCATGCGAAGGAAGTAGGTTCTGCCGTGGCGGGCGCTGAAGCTGTCGATGGCGTAGAGGCCGTCAGGGGCCTGAAGCATGCGCAGAATATTCTCCCTGTCGGGCGCCGTTCCTTCCAGACTTCTAAGCATATCTGCGGGGCTTAGGGTGCAGCCGCACTCCTTACAGCATCTTCCCTTACACAGGGCGCACTCCTGCCCCGGCTCGTAAACATTTACCATGGTAACACCTCCATTTGACACAGTGATTATACTATGGTTTTGGTTTTAATTAAATACATTTTGGTGGTTGAATTTGAAAAATATCGTGCTATAACGGAGTTATCAATGAATTTTGATACAAATTAATAGAGAAACAAAACGCCTAACACGACTTTTGCAAACTTCCCTAAATTCATATAATTTGTATAGATGGAGGAACAGTCAAATGACTACTTTAAATGTACAAACCAGGGATTTGAAGACTAAGGCTAAGAGGCTTCGTAGAGAAGGCTTCGTGACCGGCAACGTTTTTGGCAAGCAGATCGAGGGTTCTATTCCCGTGCAGATTGCCAAGAAGGAGGCTGAGAGGATTCACAAGGAGTGTCTGAAGGGCAGCCAGCTCTACTTGAATGTGGACGGCAAAACCTATGATGTGCTGCTTAAGGAAGTGGATTATGATGCCATGAGCCACACTATTCTGGAGATGGATTTCCAGGCTTTGGTTAAGGGCGAGAAGGTTCATTCTACCGCTGAGATTGTGCTGCACAACAAGGATAAGGTGCAGGGCGGCGTGCTTGAGCAGCTGTTAACTGAGATATCTTACAAGGCGCTTCCTGAGAAGCTGATTGATAAGGTTGAGGTGGATTGCAGCAACTTACATGTGGGCGATATCCTGAAGGTTTCAGATCTGGACATCGTGAAGGATGAGGATATCGAGATTATGACACATATGGATACCACTGTTGTCACAGTGTTCGTTCCTAAGAACGCCGAGGTTGAGGACTCTGAAACTGCTGAGCCTGAGGTTGTAGGTGACAAGAAGGAGTAATATATAACAGACTAAGCGCCGGACTCACGTCCGGCGCTTTACTATTCTTCCTCGGAAAACATGCCGAGGAGCTTATATAGAATTCTGTAGAGATCCTGCGCGTCATCCTTAGACAGAGCCACACAGCTTCCCATCTGTGTTGGGATGGCTGATGCCTGCTTTGCCAGCTCCATGCCCTCGTCCGTAAGGCTTACGATGACGCAGCGCTCATCCTCCACACATCTGTTTCTGTTTAAATATCCCTTAGTCTCGAGCTTCTTGACCACGGGGGTCAGGGTTCCTGAGTCTAAGAATAGCTTCTTACCTAAATCCTTAACACTTATGCTCTCCACATCCCACAAAACCATCATCACGAGGTACTGTGTGTAGGTTATGTCCAGTGGCTCGAGATATGGCGTGTAGCGCCTCACTATCTCCTTCGCCGCCGCATACAGCGGAAAACACAGCTGGTTTTCCAGTTTTAGCTGGGGGTATTTATCCATGTCTTACTCCTAACTACAGGAGGGCCTCTACTGCCTCTCTGACCTTCTTAAGGTCGGCTGTAGGCTCGAATCTGGCTACTACATTGCCCTCTCTGTCCACGAGGAACTTCGTGAAGTTCCACTTAATATCAGGGTTTGTCTTATAATTCTTGTCAAGCTTGCCAAGCATTACGCCCATGGCGAGCGCTGCAGGTCCCTTGCCGAAGCCCTCGAAGCCCTTCTGGCTCTTAAGGTATGTGAATAATGGCAGAGCGTTCTCGCCGTTCACATCGCTCTTCTTGTACTGTGGGAACTGTGTGTTGTACTTAAGTGTGCAAAACTCGTGGATGTCGTTGTCGTCTCCCGGAGTCTGGCCTGCAAACTGGTTACATGGCACATCGATAACCTCGAAGCCCTTATCCCTGAAGTCCTCATACATCTGCTCGATTGGGGTGTAGTGTGGTGTGAAACCGCAGCCTGTCGCTGTGTTAACTACCAGAAGAACCTTGCCCTTAAACTGTGACATGCTTACTTCGCTTCCGTCCGGAAGTGGAAGTGTGTAATCGTAAATGCTGCTCATAGATACCTCCGTGTATTATTATTTGTGGCTTAAGATGAACTGCTTGAGAGATTCCTTAGGCTGGAAGCCCACTGTCATGTCAATCTTCTGACCATCCTTGAGAACTACGATGGCTGGGATTGAGCTGATATGGAACTCGATTGCAGATGCGTTGTTTGCGTCTACGTCGCAGTTGAAGAAGTCAACCTCTCCTGCTAACTCCTCTGAAACCTGCTCAAGCACCGGCGCTAACATTCTGCATGGGTTGCACCATGTTGCTGAGAAATCGATTACTGCGAATTTGCTGGCCTTAGCCGCTGTTAAGTCGTTATTCTTGATTACATTTACCATAGTATTAATCTCCTTATTCGTTGTTTTGTTTTATGTTAAGCCTTCGGCTTAGTTGCTAAATATTTGACTGCTGAAAGTGTGGCTACGTTGCCCTGTCCTACCGCCTTCGCGAACTGGTACGGAAGGCCTGTGATGTCGCCCGCCGCGAAGAGTCCCGGGAGGTTGGTCTCCATCTGGAGGTTCACGGTGATGTGCGCGCCCTCTGTCGCCACGCCTGGTATCAGGCTGCCCGGAGCTATCGCATCCCTTAGAACAAATATGCAGTCTGCGCTGTGCTCGCCCTTATCCGTCACTAGCGTGTCGGCCTTCATGCCGCCCTTAATCTCCTTCGGCTTCTCGTCGTAAACTGTGATGTTATCTGCCTCAGGATGGCTTCCGTTAAGCGGGAAGTACAGCACCTTATCAACTATCTCTGAGAGATATAGCGCCTCCTCTGCCGCGTCGTCGCTGGCTCCTATAACCGCAACGGTCTTACCTCTGTACAGTGTTCCGTCGCATGTCGCGCAGTAGCTTACGCCCCTGCCCATGAACTGCTCCTCGCCCGGAAGGCTCTTGCCCTGCACCACTCCTCCTGCATATATGACTGAGGTAGCCTCGATGAAGTCCGTTCCCGCCTGTATGCTGAAGTAGTCGTCAAATGTGTAGATGGCGCTGACCTTCTTCTCTGTGATCTCTATTCCGAGGTTGTCTAGGTGCGCCTGTAGCGCCTTCCCGAAGTCCTCTCCTGTTATGTGAGGCAGTCCCGGATAGTTCTCTATCATGTGCGCCTTCATGAGCTTATCGCTTAGGTTCTTATTCCCCAGAAGGATAATGCTCTTATTCCTGATCTTCGCGGTTATCGCGGCGCTAACTCCCGCCGGACCGCTGCCGATTATCGCTATGTCGTATCTCATGTGGATCATCTCCTTTCATTTGGTACATTTGTATTGTACACAATCTAATTTTGTTTGTCAAGTACATTTTGAAAAATTTAGTTGTGCGCAATTTAATTCACGGTGTTCACAAAATTTTGGTTGTAAACCTTATGGCAAGATGATATTATAAAGTCAGACAGTGTGAGACATTTTAAGGATGATGTGAAAGGACGTGATAACATGGGCGATATAGTAGAAGAGTTTGCGAAGGAGTATGCGCAGGAGTATGGAGAAATTGTTAGAGTGGAGGAACGTTCCAATATGATTAAGCATCTAATGCAAAGTCTGAAATGTTCTTTAGATGATGCTCTTAACATGCTTAATATTCAAGGCAACGACAGAGAAACAATTATCAAAAGAATCAATTGCTAATACTAACCAAGCCCTCGGTCATTCGACCGAGGGCTTCTTACTACTCTCTCTTAAGATGTGTGATACTTCTTATAAACTTGTCCACCTTCTCGACGCGGTGGACCTCCTTGTATTCCTGGTTAAGCATGCACATGAATATGACTGTGGCGAACAGTCCGTTGCCCCTGAACCAATAGAATTCGCTGTAGGAGTTGATGATGATGAAGAAAATGTAGATCAGGTAAGCATAGTTTTTCTTATACTTCCATACGGTGAATGCGCGCTTAAGCTGTGTCACCACGAAGAACACGAACCAGCCCAGTCCCAACAGACCGTATTCGTAGACCAGACCGAAAACACCGTAATCTCCCGCAGAGAAGTTCCAGCCAAAATGCTTTCTTATGTACTGTGCGCCGTAATCAAATCCAGCATCTGTGTATGTGTAGCCGTTGCCAAGCAGCGGTCTCTGTTTTAATTCCTCGAAAGCCCACATTCTCCATTCTGTACGGCCATTTAAACTGTTGTCATGCCCGGCGCCCATGAGGGAGTTGATGATATCTCGTCCCATCTGCGTGTTTAGTATGACCACGAGGGCCACAAGCCCCACACAGATGATGGCCAGTCCCCTGCTAAACTTACCCCTGTATAACAAAAATACGCACACAACTGCGGCCGCGATACACACTAGCGTCATTCTGTATTTCTGAACGATGAGTATCTCGCCGAGTATCAGCACGATCCATATTATGCTGGCTCTGCTAAACTTCCTGTTGAAGAAGTCGGACACGTTAAAACACAGAAACAGGATCATAAATATGGGCAGGAAGAAGAATCTTGCCGTTCCGTAGCGGGCTCCATTTAAGACATTTAAAAATATAACCTTGCTGCTCACCAACCACTGTGTGTAGTACATAAACAGCTGAACACCGCACGCAATCCCTAACACTCTAATACATCTGTCGTTGGTCAGTATCTTCTTGGCAAACAGCTTCTCCAGCGCAAAGTAGGCGATTATATATACCCAGAAGCCTCTCTCTGCCAGAAATGCCGCCAGCACGCTTCCGCCAAACATCTTCGTCGCCTGGTAGGCGCCTGTAACCAAAAGTACGCCTAGATACACCATCAGAAAACGGTTGATTCCTGACCCTCTGCTGCCTGTGAGCAGATATCTCATGATAAAATACAGCGACAAAACCAGCAGCAGTCCCTGCCCCAGCTTAAACTCTGTACTTAACAGATAAAAAAAATCCAGCTGCGCTGCGATAACAAAAACAGCTATCAAATCCAGCCGGTCTATTCTGTTTTCGTTATTGATCACACCATTCATCATTCTTCCCCTGACTATAATAGCATAGGTATTAGTATTTTAAACGCAGCATGGTTTAAAGTCAATCATTTTCAAGGTTTACATCCTACTCTATTCCAACATATGTGAAGTCCTTGTCCTCTATGGCCTTCTTGATAAGCTCCTCATCGACCTGCTTGGACTCTGTGATGATGGCTGTTCCTGCGTCGTGTGAAACAACTGCGTTCTCGATGCCGTCGAGCGCCTCGAGCGCCTTCTTCACGGATGCCTCGCAGTGTGCGCACATCATTCCCTTAACCTTAACTGTTCTTGTCATTATGTTATCTCCTTCCTGATTATTTGAAGCGCCTGTGGCGCCGTCTAACACTACTACATTCTCGCCGTCGTACGGCTTAGCCTTCTTAAGCGGCCTGTCGTGGGATGCGTCGTGCACCTTAAACAGGTTCAGTCTGAGGGCGTTCATGCACACTGTAAATGATGACAGTGACATGGCTGCTGCGCCCCACATAGGGTTCATCTGGATGGCTGCGTACGCTCCCGCCGCCATGGGGATCAAAAGCGCGTTGTATGCAAATGCCCAGAAGAGGTTCTCGTGAATATTCCTGAGAGTCGCTCTTGAGAGCCTGATGGCCGCAGACACATCCGTGAGTTTGGAGTTCATAAGCACCACATCTGCAGAGTCGATGGCCACGTCAGTGCCCGCTCCTATGGCGATGCCTGTGTCCGCTCTCGTGAGCGCCACGGCGTCGTTGATGCCGTCGCCAACCATGGCAACCCTGCCGCGCTCCTGGAGGCTTCTGATGACCGCTTCCTTGCCCTCCGGCAGAACTCCCGCATAGACTCTGTCAACGCCCGCCTCGGCCCCTATAGCCCTCGCTGTGCGCTCGTTGTCGCCTGTAAGCATTACAACCTCTATGCCCTGCTTCTTAAGCTCCTTAACGGCCTGCGCAGAGTCAGACTTGATGACATCTGCCACGGTTATGATGCCCAGAACACTGCCGCCTCTCATAAACACCAGCGGTGTCTGACCCTTATCTGCGGCGTCCCAAGCCGCCTTCTTAAGCGCCTCGCCGATGTCTGTCTTGGTCTGTATGAATTTCAGCGAGCCTGCAAATACGCTCGCACCGTCCATACTTCCTGTCAGGCCGTTGCCCGCCAGAACTCTGAACTGCGCAACCTCCTGTAATTGCACACCCTGCTTCTTCGCATATTCCACCACCGCTCTCGCGAGAGGATGCTCGCTCTTAAGTTCCATGGAGTAAGCTAACTCCACAAGCTCCTTCTCTGTAACCCCCTTAGCGGTTATTACCTTCTTGACCTCTGGTCGTCCCTCGGTTATGGTTCCTGTCTTGTCAAGCGCCACAATCTGCACGCGCCCCGTGTTTTCAAGCGCCTCGCTTGTCTTAAACAGAATGCCGTTTTTGGCGCCCATGCCGTTGCCGACCATGATGGCAACAGGCGTCGCCAGTCCCAGCGCACACGGACACGATATAACCAGCACACATATCGCTCTCTCAAGCGCATATGAGACCTCGCGCCCTGCGAGGAGCCACACTATTCCGACCACAATCGCTATGCCTATGACTGTGGGCACGAACACGCCCGCAACCTTATCCGCAATCCTCGCAATCGGTGCCTTCGTTGCCGCCGCGTCGCTGATCATCTGTATTATCTGTGAAAATGTTGTATCTTCCCCGACTCTTGTGGCTCTCGCCTTAATAAATCCTGACTGGTTGATGGTCGCGGCGCTTACCGCGTCGCCCTCTGCCTTATCCACAGGGATGCTCTCGCCTGTGAGCGCAGATTCGTCTATGGCTGCTTCGCCCTCCACGATCACGCCGTCCACAGGGATGGCCTCTCCGGGCTTCACGACGAAGATATCTCCTATCGCCACCTCGTCGATGCCGACTGTTTTTTCCTCTCCGTCTCGCACCACCACGGCGGTTTTGGGAGCCATTTTCATAAGATTCTTCAGGGCGTTGGTGGTCTTGCCCTTAGAAAATGCTTCCAGAGTTTTGCCGACTGTTATGAGCGCAGGTATCATGGCCGCGCTCTCGAAGTAGAGCTGGTCGTGGTATAGCGCCATCAGGTCAGCATTTGCTGCGCCATCTGTTATCATCACAGTCATCTTAAAATACACAAAGAGTGACCACAGAAACGAAACCGATGAGCCCAGCGCCACCAGCGCGTCCATGTTCGGGCTAAGTCTCACAAGCCCCTTAAAACCTGACGTGAAGAAGTCGCGGTTTATGTACATGACGATAAGGGCAATCAGCATCTGAATGGTCGCAAGTCCCAGATGGTTATGCTCTAAAAATGCGGGGACCGGAAGTCCAAGCATGTTGTGGCCCATGGTCAGATACATGAGAATGACCAGCCACACGACTGAGCTTATCAGTCTCCTTAGGAGTCTCGGCGTCTCGTGGTCACGTAGCGCCTCCTCCTCTGCGGCGAGCTTCTCGCTGGCGCTTGGGCCCCTGCCCTCTGCTCCCTTAAGCTTCGCTCCATATCCCGCGTCCTCGACTGCCTTAATGACGGTCTCGGGGCTCACATCCCCCTCCACGCTCATGGAGTTTGTCAGAAGCGAAACGCTTACGTTATCCACTCCCTCGAGCTTGCAGACCGCCTTCTCAACATGAGCCTGACACGCGGCGCAGCTCATGCCTGTCACAGTGTATTGTTCCATAATGCCTCCATTACTTCATGAGCTTCTGCAGTACCTCGCAGAGCTCGTCGATGGTCTCGTCCTTGCCATCCCTGATATCGGGCGCCACGCACCCTCTTATATGGCGCGCTAAGAGCACCTTGTTAAACGAATTCATGGCGCTGGTGACGGCCGAAGCCTGTGTGAGGATGTCCGGACAGTATCTGTCGTCCTCAACCATCTTCTGAAGTCCTCTGATCTGGCCTTCTATCTTCTTGAGTCTGGTCATGAGAGCCTTCTTCTCCTCTTCGTTCCTGAACTTATGTCTGACTGCGCAGTCACATTTCCTCTCTGCCATGCTTACCTCCTGCCTATACCCCCTGGGGGTATTCCTATACGCACACATAATATACCCCCTGGGGGTATTTGTCAAGCAGTGAACTACTCCGACTTATAGAAGTCGGAGCTTCCTGCTTCAACCACTACTGCGTTGGCTACGATGATGCGCAACTCAATGTCTTACACAGTGTCCACAGGCGTATGAGTTCGGGCTATTCCATCCCTACTGTAATATTT
>JAILPS010000031.1 GCA_024699325.1 Lachnospiraceae bacterium
TCCATGAATTGATTCAAGATTGTTGATAACTTCATGGTGTATGGCAGTCAATTCTTTATTGAGTCGGGCTGTTCGGTTTCCATTCACCTTTTTACAGCATTTATCTCTGTGCGGGCAGCCGGTGCAGTCCTCGCATTCATATACTTCTTCAGTACGGCCATATGCCCATACAAAGCATTGAATTTCTCCATCAGCGGGACGAAGCATTCCATATCGGTTGCGTAATGTTTGGCATCGATGACAGCTATATATTCATCGCAGATAGCAGCCTGCATGTTACATGCTGGAAGAAGCTGGTCATTCCCCATATAATCACTTTTAAGTCTCATGAATGTGGCATCATGATCAGTTTTTGAATAGCTGTTTCTGTCTTCGCCACATATCTGTATATGATTTGCATAAGCTTTTAGCCTGTTGTGATAAGAAGACAAATTGGATTTTTGCATGAAATCATTATACCAAAAAATCGCTGTAAGCGCTATGCCTACAGCGATTTTTCTTTATGGACTTTTTTTACAGCCCCATTATTATTATTCGTAATATTCAGCTACAGTCTTGCTTATAATCTCGCCGCTCATAATCGTCTCTTCGAGCGTAACCTGTCCGGCGTCGTTAAACTCCACATGTCTTACGTAGTCCGCGGTGCTGGCATTATACATAACCAGCACTCCATTCTCATCGTAGTAGGATTCGTAGAAGTTATCTTCTCCGTCAAGTACCAGTTTAACTGTGTAGGCCCATGCATAGCCCTCGTCGTCCCTGGCGCCCTCTGTGATTTCGCCCTCTACGGTCTCGCCGTCCTGTGTTACAGCCACGATTCTTCTGAGATCATCATATTTATACTCCAAAGAGTAGTAATCTGAAACTATCTTGACGCTATCCCCAAGCTCGTTATACCATGTCTCGTTCGTGTAATACTCGGTCTTCTGATAAATGTGTGCGAGCGCTCCGTTGCTATTCTCAAAATAGTTCTCTTCTGCGGCATCTGTAATTCTGGCGTCTGCGTATTTCTCGAAATATCTGAAATACTGTAACAGATTCTCAACGCCACTTTCCTCACTTGAAAATGTTGCGACCTTAACTTTATCACCGTCATAATCTGTTTTAACCTTCAGAGTCATGCTTACAGTTCCTTCGCCGCCCTTCTCATCGTCGGTTATTAAAATGGTTGCCGGGCAGCCCTTGTCATCCATCTGAATAAAGAAGTACAGCGCCTCTGATTCAGAGTATACCTTGGTTGGAAGACCCTGCGCAGTGTACAGAATAGTCACTGTCTGCTCGTTACCGTCGCCTAAATCATAAATCTGCTGATATGACTTGATAGCGTATGGCTCTGACAGTGTAACAGCCTTCGTGAGCTCGCCGCTGTCCCCGGTGGTTTCCTCCTCGGTGGTTTCCTCCTCAGTGGTAGTCTCCTCCTCGGTAGTTTCCTCCTCGGTAGTTTCCTCCTCGGTGGTCTCCTCCTCAGTGGTCTCCTCCTCGGTAGTCTCTTCCTCGGTAGTTTCCTCCTCGGTGGTCTCTTCCTCGGTGGTCTCTACAGCTTCAGTTGTCTCAGGGGCATTAGTCTCCTCGGCTGCTGTTGTCTCCTCGGCAACTGTTGTCTCAGGGGCCTTAGTCTCATCATCGTCTGAACCCGCAGGCTTCTTGGCATCCTGTCCGGAAATCTTGTCAATAAAATCGCTCACATATGGAACGTCGATATCTAAGAAATATATTGCGGCAACGCCACCTGCCAATATAATGAGCAGGATAAGTATCGCTACTAAACAGCCAATGCCCTTCTTTTTCTTCTTAGGCGGCTCGGCTGGAGGGGTAACCTCAGGCGCAGCGCTTGCTGTTGGCTGTGCATCTGCTGTAGGCTCGGCGCTTACTGGCTGGGTTTTTGCAACCTCGGCCGCTGTAGCTGTGGCTGCCACTGCTCCCGCCTTGGTTCCACATTTATTACAGAACAAATCAGCAGGCTTAAGCTCGTTGCCACACTTCGTGCAGAATCTCTTCTCCACTACAGGTTCTTCTGCCTTGACTTCAGGAGCTGCTTCCTTGACGGTCTCTTCTACCTTCTCTACGGCCTTCTCAACCACTGGCTCTGCCTTCACCTCAGGAACTACTTCCTTAACGGTCTCTTCCACCTTCTCGGCTGCCTTCTCTACCACTGGCTCTACCACTACTTCCGGAGCTGCTTCCTTGACGGTCTCTTCTACCTTCTCTACGGCCTTCTCTACAACCGGCTCTGCCTTCACCTCAGGAACTGCTTCCTTGACAGTCTCTTCAACCTTCTCGGCTGCCTTCTCAACCACTGGCTCGGCCGCTACCTCTGGAGCCACTTCCTTGACAGCTTCCACTACCGGCTCTGCCTTAACTTCAGGAACAACTTCCTTGACAGTCTCTTCTACCTTCTCTACGGCCTTCTCAACCACTGGCTCTGCCTTAACCTCTGTCGCCGCCGCCACTGTAGCTGCCGCAGCGCTTACCGCCGTCGCGATTCTTGTACCGCAGCCGTTACAAAACTTCGCCCCCGGCTTTAGCTGTTTGCCACAGTTAGGGCATGTGACAGCTGAGGGAGCCACCTCCTTAACGGTCTCTTCTACCTTCTCTACAACAGGCTCTGCCTTCTTGGCCACTGGCTCGACTGCCTTCTCCACAACCGGCGCTGCAACCACTTCAGGTGCGGCTTCCTTAACGGTCTCTACCACTGGCTCTGTCTTGACCTCTGGCGCCGGCGCCGGCGTCTCAACCGTCACTCTGGTGCCGCATGCGTTACAGAACTTGGCGCCTTCTTTTAACTCTTTGCCACAATTCTTACAAAACATTTTCTCCCTCCAATCACATTTTATGGTTTACAAACGTATAACTCTCCCCTTCATATCTATATGGCCTAAAGCCCAGGACTCTTGCCATGGCAATCGATGCGGCATTGTGCTCACTGCAGCCTAGAAATATCTCGCCGACGCCGAGCTCCTCTCTCGCATATCGAAGCATTCTGCCCGCAGCGGCTGACCCCACGCCCCGCCTTCTGTAGTCGGAGTGGACGCAGTAGCCCAGGTAAATCCCCTGCTCCGTGTATGATATAGTTATGAAGCCTATCAATCTGTTATTAGTATATATTCCCCAGCTCCCCATGTCAAACAAATCGAAGCGTTCTCGCAAAAATTTTCCAAACATTCTCTTGTGAGCCGCCCTCTCCTCGACCGATGCGCGCTTGTATTTTTCTATGTCCGCCACAGACGCGGCGCGGTCCTCCTCGTCAAACAGCAGTTCCCCGCCGTCCTCCATGAGAATCATCCACTCCTCGTAGTCGTTTTCACACATTTCCTTAAGTGTAAATGTGATATCCCCGACCGTCAGTGTGTCGACCACGTGCTGCCTTCCCACGAATCTGTCGTAGATTTTCGTCACGTAGTCATCATTTAGATCCAGAAAATCCTCGAGCGTCTCCACATATCCCGCCGCGCCAGGCACATTACAGCTCGTGATAACACACGAGCCGGAGGCGATTTCTCTAAAAACCTCCTCCGGCTCCGATGCATAAACCACTCTTATGTCCGGGCTCAGCTCAATCTGCCTTACCATCAGACCTTAGCAGGTTCTGGATATGTGACGCCAAATGTGTCGACAACCACGGTCTCCATGACCTGATCCTCAAGTGGCTTGTCGTTGTAATCTGTTCTTGTGGTTGCGATTGCATTGACCACGTCCTGTCCCTCGATAATCTTGCCAAATGCTGCATACTGTCCGTCGAGGTATGGATAATCCACGTGCATAATGAAGAACTGGCTTCCTGCAGAGTTAGGGTTCTGGGCGCGCGCCATGGAGATGACGCCTGCGCTGTGGCTTAAGTCGTTCTTGAAGCCGTTCTGTGTGAACTCGCCCTTGATGGAATAGCCCGGTCCGCCGATGCCCACGCCCTCAGGGTCGCCGCCCTGAATCATGAAGCCCTTGATGCATCTGTGGAAGATGAGGCCGTTGTAAAAGCCCTTATTTACAAGGCTTATGAAGTTGTTTACGGTGTTTGGCGCGATCTCAGGATAGAGCTCTAACTTCATCACACCGCCGTTTTTCATGGTGATTGTCACTATTGGGTTTGCCATATGTGTTCCTCCTATGTTTTATATTATTATACTTCAAATAACAAATCGCCGTATGTTGGCATTGGCCAGTATCTCTTGTCGACAAGCATTTCCATGGTGTCAACAGGGGTTCTTAATGCCTTCATGGCAGGGATAACATTATCGCGAAATGCTGTGGCGCGCTCCTTGGCGTCTGCAATGCATCTTGCCTTCTCTGCTTCGTCCCTCAAAACTACCACAGCGCTTCTGGCTGCCCTGAGGTTTGCGCTCACCTCTGAGAGCAACTCCTCCTGAACGCTCACATCGACCGCAGTGGACGCGCTTCTCACCTCGTTGATGGACTTGGCGAGCGCCGTTGTATAGCGGATAACCGCAGGAATGATATCCTTAGAAGCCATCTCCACCATGGTGTTGGCCTCGATATTTACAGCCTTAGCGTATCCCTCGTAGGCGATCTCCGCGCGGCTCTTAAGCTCTGTCGATGTAAATATTCCAAACTTCTCGAAGAGCTTCTCGGTGCTCTCGCTGGTGAGGGCCGGGATTGCGTCAACCATGGTCGGGCGGTTTGGAAGTCCGCGCCTTGCTGCCTCCTCAATCCACTCCTCTGAGTAGCCGTCGCCGTTGAATATGATGCGTCTGTGCTCTCTTAAAACCTTCGCGATGTACTCCTGGACTGCCTCGTCGAAGTTGTCAACATTCTCAAGCTCATCAGCCGCCCTGCAGAAGCTCTCGGCAACCATGGCGTTCATGACAACATTGGCCTCTGAGATGGAATCGTTAGAGCCAACCGCTCTAAACTCGAACTTGTTGCCTGTAAATGCAAACGGCGATGTTCTGTTTCTGTCAGTTGCATCCTTTACGAAGTCTGGAAGTGTTGAGACACCTGACTTAAATACGGTTCCTGTGATGGAGCTTGTGGCGTTACCTCTCGCGATGTACTGCTCAACCACATCCTCAAGCTGTGAGCCTAAGAATATGGAAATAATGGCTGGCGGTGCCTCGTCGGCGCCGAGACGAAGGTCGTTGCCTGCGTCGGCTGCGGACTCGCGGAGAAGATCTGCGTGAATGTCAACTGCCTCTATGATACATGCCAGTATCAGCATGAACTGTGTGTTTGTGTGTGGAGCCTTGCCAGGGTTGAGCATGTTGATGCCGTCGTCTGTTACGAGCGACCAGTTGTTGTGCTTGCCTGAGCCGTTTACTCCTGCAAATGGCTTCTCGTGGAGAAGGCATCTCAGGTTGTGGCGCTTGGCGATTCTCTTTAAGGTCTCCATGATCAGCTGGTTGTGGTCAGCCGCAACATTTGCCACCGCGTAGATTGGCGCGAGCTCGTGCTGAGCAGGGGCAACCTCGTTGTGCTCTGTCTTGGATGACACGCCCATTCTCCACAGATCCTCGTCCACATCCTTCATGAATGCGCCGATGCGCTCGCGGATCTTGCCGAAATAGTGGTCGTCAAGCTCCTGTCCCTTCGGAGGCTTGGCTCCAAAAAGTGTTCTTCCCGTGAAGATCAAATCCTCTCTCTGGAGGTACTTGCTTCTGTCTATTAAGAAATACTCCTGCTCAGCGCCAACTGAAGGCATAACCTTCTTCGATGTCGTGTTGCCAAACAGTCTCAAAATTCTCAGTGCCTGAGTGTTTATGGCCTCCATGGAGCGAAGAAGTGGTGTCTTCTTGTCCAGGGCCTCGCCTGTATATGAACAGAATGCTGTAGGAATGCAAAGCACGGGACCAGCTGAGCTGGGCTTGATAAATGCCGGCGATGTGCAGTCCCAGGTTGTGTATCCTCTCGCCTCAAATGTGGCGCGAAGTCCGCCTGACGGAAATGATGATCCGTCGGTCTCACCCTTGATGAGCTCCTTGCCGGAAAACTCCATCATGATATGTCCCTCGCTGTCAGGAGCTGAGATGAACGAATCGTGCTTCTCTGCAGTTGTGCCTGTAAGTGGCTGGAACCAGTGTGTGTAGTGTGTAACTCCTCTCTCCACCGCCCAGTTTTTCATCGCCTCAGCGATCTCTGCCGCTACCGCAGGTGAGAGCTCCTCAGTGCCCTCCTCGATAGTTCTGTGTAACGCCTCATAAGCTGTTTTTGAAAGACGTGCCTTCATTTCGGCTTCCCCAAATACATTTTCACCAAAATACTCTGCAACGTTAGCCATGTGCTCTCCCTTCGTGGCGCCTTCCTACCCCTAGAAAGTATATGCCAAATAAAAAATAAGGGACTGAAAAATCCAGTCCCCCATAATCTAACACATTTTTTATCACTGTGCAATTATTATTTGATATTACAGCGCTTTTACTATAGCCTGTGCGATAGATGCAGCCTCGCCGTCGGCGTATGAGCCCTGGGCCCAGTTGGCAACGATCGGCGCCTCGCCCTCGTATCTGGGAATCACATGTGTGTGGCAGTGCATAACGGTCTGTCCGGCTGCCTCGCCTGTGTTGACCACGATGTTGAAGCCCTTCGCGCCAAGAGCCTTCATCTGAGCGCTTCCAAGCTTGGCGGCAAGCGGCATAATCTTAGCGGCGGTCTCCTCAGACAAATCGCACACATTGTCAGCGTGAGCCTTCGGAAGGATTAAGAGATGTCCCTTAGCGGCGGGGGCGATATCAAAAACCACCTTGAAATCCTCGTCCTCGTAGACAGATGTGGAAGGAATCTGTCCGTTTGCAATCATACAGAAAATACAGTTATCCATTGTTTACCTCCTGAAACTGGGGCTTATCCCCCTTCTTTTTAAATAAAACAAACACGATACATAACAGGAAACCAAAAATCATGCCGCCAATGTGGGCCGCGTTGTTGACGCCCTCGCTTCCAACCCCTGAAAACATCAGAAGTCCCACGAAAATAAGCCACCTGATAAACGAGAAGTTTCTGTTCGCCTTCCTGTTTTTGATAAGGATGTATGCCACGCCTCCTGCCACGCCGCAGATGGCGCCGCTGGCTCCGGCCGTCACACAGAATAGGTGGGACAGATACCCGTCCATATCGCCCACGCTCCTTAGGTATCCTCCGAAGAAGTAGTACCAGCATGCGCTTATGGCGCTCGAGCCTATCACACAGAGCACATAGAATATGGCATATTTTACAGAGCCCAAATACTTCTCAAGCGGCTTGCCAAGATACAGAAGCGAAATCATGTTGTAGAGAAGATGCTGCCATCCAAAATGCAAAAACGCACATGTGAACAGTCGCCAGTAGTCATGCTTCCCCCACATAAGGTCAGCCACGCTAAATGCGCCGGCGCTGTGCATAAACGATGCGTCGTTTGTGTCCCCCATGATCTCTAACACAATCATTATAAATATGTTCACAAAAATCAGCGTAATATTTACAGGGCTAAACAGCTCCTTGAGCTGTGTCAGCATCAGGCTCACCACATTCTGCTTAAGGCACTCCTCCACGGCCGTCCTCGCGTCGCCAAACTCCGCCACCTGGTCCTCGAAAATCATCAGCCTTCTCGTGGGCTCATGTATCATCCAGAAGCTTGAAGTGCAGTTTTCGCACTTCTGTCTGGTTCTTGTGGGCTCGTTGGTCACGATGATGGCATGCGTCTTCGCGTCCGGAAACTGCGGATACTTCTCCGTCAGTATCCTGCTCACGGTCTGGGTTATCTGATCGAGAACGCCCACCTTGAGCCAGTCCTGCGAATCATCCAGAAAACAGACAATCATAAGTCCGCCCGGAACCACCTTGAAGACGACCTCAATCTCCTTGTCGCGAACATTTAGCTTTAAATAGCCCTTGTGCGTAAAAAATCCAGAAAGTTTATTAATCATAATTCCTCTCAAACCAAAAATCACACAAAAAATCTGCATCTAGTTTAAAACCAAATGCAGATAAAATCAAGATGTATTAACAATTGCTCTATGCAAGCAGCCCTCTATCGCCAGCAGTTTCTGCCCCATACTCCCTAAAATCCGGCTGACACACAATAAATCCTACCTCATCGGATATGCGGTTACCATAAACCTGCGGTTTGCGAGGCTTATCACGTCGCCGTCAGAGACCGGGCAGCGTTTTTCCACTGTCAGCTGGACGTTGTTTAGGAATGTGCCGTTTCTGGAGTTTAAATCCTCCACATAGAGGCGGCCGCCCTCGGAGGTGAATTTCGCATGGCGCCTGCTTATGGCGGGGCCCTCGATGCATCTGTCCACTATGTCGGCCTGTTTGCCCACCACATATGGAAATGTTGTCATCATGAAGCGCTCTGCCTCCCCGCCCTCGGGCACATCCAACTCCTCAAGGGAAAACTGTAGTCCGTTTTCATCGTCCTTTTCTATATCCTGCGTCACGAATCTCTTGTCCTGCGTGTCAAACTCTATGGCTGGAAGACTGTCCCTTACCAGGCTGTCGCTGTGCTCGGTAAGCTGCGTTTTCATGCTCTTTCTGCCAAAGAGCAGGTCAAAAAAAGACCTCTTTCTCACAGGCTTTTCGCTTATCTTCTCCTCAGAAATCGCCGGCGGCCCGGAAACAGGGATGGTTTCTCCACCCTCGGATATATATTCCCTGAGTTTATCCACACTCACGCAGTCCTCATCCACCAGCGCAAACAGCGCGTAGGCCAGAGTCGTCGCCTCACCGTCCTTAAAATCAACCCTGTCCATTATGAACCTGATCAGTTCCCCCAGATTCCTGCCAAACTCCTCACGGTCCCCGGCGTTATATATAAACACCTTGGTCTCAAGTGTCGGCTCGATGTAGATGTACTGCGGATTTAAAACAATACCGTCAGGGCTAAGCAGATACATTTCCGTCTCCTCCACACATTCGCACAGGGCCTTGATTATGGAGCGTATATCCGCAGCGTCCAGTTTTTTCCTGTCAAAAAAACTGCTGAGAGATGAAAACCCGCTGACATCGTAGTCTAAAAGCTCGCTGTTGTCGATAAAGCGAAGGCTCACGCCAAGCAGCGTGCGAAGCTCGTTGTGGCGAAGCATACAGATCTCGTGGTAGACCCCGCTCATCTGGGGAATGCACACGCTTATATAATTCTTATTGTGATTTCTGACATAATCAAAACTGACTTCCATAGCATTAATCTCCAAATCCTCTGACGATTCCTCCGACAATCCGAATCAGCTCACAGTTATCAACGCAACTGCGGGAAAACTCTCCGCTAAAATCCACTCCGCCGTTTATAAAAAACATCCTCTCAAGGGGAACATGCCAGGTTCCCTCATAGCTTATGGCCGCCTCCCCATGGCTTAAATGTATCTCGCTGTCCATATCAACGCTAAACCACAGGGCGCCGGCAAGTCTTCTGCTAAACAGCTTGTCAAGCTCGCCCTCCTGCTCGCTGTAGTCCATGCCAAGCCGCCAGAAGAGACCCCGCCCGTTCCACTCCTCCCAGTCTATTCTCCCGGAGGTCGCAGATTCATAGCCGTTTGAGACGCCAAGCCCTCTGTCAAGCACATAGAGCGCCTCCGCCTCAATCCTGTGCATATCACACAGATAGCAGCTTAAATAAAACAAAAATACTATTATCCCCACGGCCACGGTGCAGACCATGCTCGCCTCCACGGTCACGGAGCCTGAAGCATGTACACAATCTCCGCCGCTGTCACCGCGAGAATTCCCGCCATAAGAAACGGCGTAAATATTATCCGCACCCTGCGGCCCTTCTTCTTTACAAGTGCCCATATTCCTCCAACAATAACCGTAAAAACTAAGCCGTAGAAAACCACGCATACGCTCTCCCACAGCCCAAGTGCCGGACCTATCGCGAGCATGCTAAGCCCATCCCCAAGCCCAATTGCGCCCCTGCTAAGCCTCGACGCAATCACCAGAAAAGCCCCCGGGATAAGTCCCCAAACCCCCTGTAACACATCGCCGGTGGCGCATGCCACAATCACGCTTATGATGAGCCCTGCTATGATTACAGGAGCGCCTATCTTACCACTTTTCACGTCGAAGTACACGCACGCGCCCATGATTAAAACAGCCACTAACTCTCCCCACAAATCATTCATCCTCGTCAACCTCGTTAAGCCGTTTTGAACAGTAACTGCAGCACTGCCTGTCTAAACAATCGCTTAGTTCAACCTCCTCGATATACCTTATAAGGGCCGTGCAGGTGGTGCTGTTGTGATATTTGGTGCCGTCATCAGTCACATAGACTATGGCGTTTCTAGAGCCGTGTATGCAGTAGGAGCAGGGCGTGTACTTCTCCCCCTCCGAGTTCCTAAGATTGACTATGGAGCCAAGGGCCACGCTCTTAATGTTTCGCTTAAGCGTCACGCAGTCCTTGTAGAGGTGGTAGACCGTGCCGTATTTAGTTATATATACGTGCTGTCCCCCGCTCTCCTGTTCCTCATCTTCCTCCTCTATGTCCCTCGTCAGCCCGTTCCACATTCTTCTGGCGCTCTGCTGGCTCAGATTAAGTGTGTAGACCGCCCTGGGAAGGAACGGTATCTTCACGCTGTAGTCGACCTTTAAAACTATGTATGTCCCGTCCGCGTAGCGAATCTGGGCCAAAAAATCCATCCCGTCCCCGCCGCCTATTATCACGCTGTCGTCAAGCCAGGCCTTGGACACAGTCCTGAAAAACGCATCCTTAAAATAAGCGCTTGTAATCGCATCATACGCAAGAATTGTAAAATAAGAGCGTATCTGGTTTGAGAGCGCCCCCGACTGCGCATCCTCTGAGGTGAGCCCTGAAAACACGTCCGGCAGCACGCTCTCTAAGTGATAATATGCCGACACCTGGTCCGCGGTTTTGTCAATGGCGCTCTGCACCCTTAATTCAACCATCATCACCTGAAACAAAAACATGAAGCCCACAAGCGTCATAATCATTATGGGCAAAACCATGGAAGCCTCTACGGTTATGCTTCCCCCTCTATTTCGCAGGCAGAGGGAAAATGTCTGTCCGGTCTTCTCAAAATGTCTCATGATGGGTATTTTCAGAGATATAACTGACAGGACGTAAAACAACTATTTTATTATAAGGCATAAAAGCAATTGCAGAAATTTTCCTTGTATCCGACCTTTCAGACATCTTCCCTCCGCCTCCGATCTGTATAATTCTAGTAAATATTTGAGCCCCTGATTCTGTAAGAATAGCCGCCGTAGTCGCCGCTTCTTCCAAACCCCTCAAGTATGCTTGAAAAAACGGGCTCCACCGTTATGGTCGCGGTCACTTCCACCGCGTAAATGCATTTCGACAGTGTAAATGTCGCGTCCTTGCTGCGCATATTCCACTCTATGATCTGCATGGTTCTAAGTGTTTTGGCATCCGTCTGGTTTAAAAACAGAAGAATCCTCAGATACATTTTGTAGTCGACGCCGTATTTTGATGGCGTGGCCTTTTTAAAATTCAGCACGTCTCCCACACAGCCCGCAAGTGTCGTGGTCCATGTGGCTCTCGACTTCACAAACGCCACCTTGTCCCCGGCAATAAGCGCTCTCACATCTAAAACCGCCTCGCAGAAAGCCCACGCGCCTATGAGCAAAACCATGACCACCTGTATAAGCACGGGGATGCCGGTCCAGCCGACAAGCGCCGTGGCAGTGGCCGTAGCCTGACTTAGACAGTCCGTGTGCGCCAACAGATAGGCGATATTAAGCCCCATGCGGATGCCCATGATTTCATTCAGCACAATTGCCAGGTTCTGTTTGTCACTCTGGGCGCCGCCTATGACATACTCCGCCTCGTATTTGATGCCCGAGCCGTCCTTCTCGTTGGTGTAGCTGTTAAAATTATCCAGCACATATTCATCAAACAGTAATTCCTCCGCTTCAGTCCTGATAAAGCCCACATTTTCTTCGATATCGTGGTCCTTTGTAAACTCAACCGTCAGGTTTTTGGCCGCCGGGGATACATCCGACTGATCCCTTATGTAAAGAGCAAGACTTGCCCCTGCAAGCAGATTTGTGGCCTGC
Source organism: Lachnospiraceae bacterium (assembly GCA_024699325.1). Taxonomy (GTDB): domain Bacteria; phylum Bacillota; class Clostridia; order Lachnospirales; family Lachnospiraceae; genus UBA4292. The sequence continues at coordinate 11,956 of JAILPS010000031.1, forward strand.
GTGATAATGCTGTCCGAGAGGCTCTCATCCACCTTCGCGTCGATGTCAGGCGTCTCTTCCTGCGCCTCTTCCTCCCCGCCAAAATCTATGCCAAGCTCCTTCGCCTTCTCCTCCCAGTCCACATTCTCATAGTCGTCCTTACACTCCTCTATATACTGGGCAGCGGCCTGGCCGTTGGCGGCCTGCTCCACATAGGTTTTGATGGTGTTTAGAAGGTTTGTCACCTCGTTGACCTTCATGAGCTCCAACACCTCGCGCCTGAAAAATATGCCGTTATCGTCTGTGGCATAGTAGTTTTCGGCCGTGCTCACATTATCAACGTCAAACCTTGTAAATGTGTCGCCTGCGAAACTTACGCCCGCGCCGTATCTCATGTATTCGCTTATCAAATCATCCGCGTCGCTCTCAAGCATCCCCTCGTTTAAAAACAGCACGCCATAGTCCTCATAGAGGTCCGCGTCGTAGTTTGAAAACAGGCTGTCCAGCCCCGCATTTAACGCAAAACACGCCCCAACCCTGACGCCTGTCTGGTGGGCGCTCTCGAGACTCACCGCGATAAGCGTGAATATCATAAGAAAAAGGAGGGAACTAAAAACTGTTATTGCCCCGTCGTATTTACTTTTAAGCATGTAACCCTTCCCTCCTGTTTTTTTCTAATAAATCTTGGCTGCGCCCGCAGAGATGCTTGCAAACACTCTGTCAACCAAAGCCGTAATCTGTGTCTTGAAAATCAACACAAGCGCAATCAAAACCACTATGATAAGGATAATCTCAACCGTAGAGATCCCCCTCTCATCAAGCACCTGTGTGTTTTCCAAATCCATTCTCTCTTCAGTCTCCATTTTAACCTCCTACATGTTCATTCCAATCCATGCAGGCACCACGACCATAACCAGCACCAGCGCAAAGAGCAGCATCATGGGGAGCAGAAGCTTGGTCCCTGCCTCCTCCCCAATCCTGTTCGCCGTCTGTTTTCTGAGTTCGAATGCCTGCGCCGCCTCCTGCTGCATGTAAGTGGACAAATTAACCGTTCCCAGCTTCATGCTCTGATCCAAAATACTGCCCAGCTTCCTGTAGCTGTAGCTGTCGCAGCGTTTTCCGAAGTTCTCAAATACTCCCTCTCTGTAACCGGTGTTTTTCATCTCCAGAGCGGTTATTCGCATCTCCTCGAAGCCGAAGCGGGAACGCTCTCCGAGACCGAGACTGTACTCGTAATCTCGGACCAGCCTGTCCCATGCAGTTGGTATGGCAAGTCCTGCCGAAAACAATATGGACAGCTTGGACACTATCTGCGGGTAGTCAATCATCAGCTCGATATTTCTCTTTTTGTAAGCATTTTCGAGCATATTGTCCCTGACCAGCCACAGAAGCAGCGCCGCTATAAGCGAGAGCGCCATAAGCCATGTAAATGTTTCATCCTGTGGATTCTCATAGCTTATTTCGCTGTCGTTGTAGGTCTGCGGGAGTTTAACGCAGTCCTCCTCGCTGTCTGCGATTGCCTCATTGACATAGTCTGTCAGCTCGTCTGAAAAAGCGTATACGGCTGCCGCTTTATAGACGGTCGCGCAGATTTCAAAGCTTCTCGAATACTGCGCGTAGCTCATGGTCATGATGAGGGTCAGTTTTTCGCCGCCCTCAGCTATGTCATCTGACAGCTCTCCCATTATGTTCATCAGCGCGGTGTTGGAGATAGTCCACTCTATCTCCGTGCCGTCTGCCATACCTGTTATAAGATTAAGATCATGCTCCACATGATCAAAATCGCTGTTTTGCCCCAGGACGACCTTCACGGCCTCCATATATCTGACCTCAAAAAAGTGGTCAGTCTGGGCATCGTCGGGGATCTTCTCCCCCACGGTAATGCTTATGGGAAGGGTCTCGTTTTCCACCTGGGCAACCACAACCATCTCCTCGCTCCCCTGTCCGAACTCTGGGCGGTTTACGCTAAGTATCCGGCCGGATTCCTGACTCTTTTTAACCTGCGCTATCCCGAGAGCCAAAACCAGCAGGGCAAAAGCCATGACTATCACCAGCCTGATTCGCCCCTCCCGCCTTATATAGTCGTCGGTTGGTTTTCTCACATTTACCGCGCGGATGCGGCTCAGCTTCACATCGCTTAAGCCCCTCTTAAGGCTCGACTCGTAGATTTTACTAAGGCCCGGAACAAACATCACAAGGGCGCTCAGTATTAAAACCACACCGCTTATCACACAGACTATAACCATCTCACACCTCGATATTTAGCATGTGCCTGCCAAGGGCGTACGCCAGGGCGTATATCCCCAGACAGACTCCCATAAAAACCCTGCCCCACAGCTGCTCATACAGCCCCGAAACCATCTCATATGAGCCAATCTGCATATAGAGCACTATAAATGCGGGCATTACGGACATAATATTTAGCTCCATGCGCTTCTGTGTCAGGTGCGTCTGTATCTCGCTCTCGACGTAGAGCTGCTCATCAAGCTGTGTGGCAAACTCGCGCAAAAGCTCCTTCGTGTGGCCGCCGCCCCTCTTTGCGATGGCGATTAAGCCCGCCAACTCCTTCACCTCGTTAAGCCCCGTGTCAGAGGCAAACGCCTCAAACGCCTCCTCTATGGGCTTATGCATGACAATCTCCCTCTCCATCTGGCGAAACCTGGCCAGGAATTCGCTGTCCTCGCCCCACATGTCCGATATGTCCTTATCCGCCTGCACCACGGACTGCTCCAGGGCATATCCTGCGGCGAGGGCCGAAGCCATGGCAAGGAAGGCATCCCTGCATTTCCTTCTCTCCAAATCCCGGCTTTTTTTGATGCGAACAGCCCTTACGGATGCATAGACCATCACGCCAAACGGCATGGCCAGGGCAAAAAATACAAGATTTCTAAAAAATATCCACGTAAGACACACTGTTACAAGTGCTCCCCACAAAAGGGCCACCACGTCGATGCGGCTAAGTAGCCATTCCCGCTTTTTTAAGCTTCCATGTGTTTTTGAGCCCCCCGCCCGACGGCCTGAGGCATCCCTTGATATGTCCATTCTCCTCGCCCTCCGAAACGAAGCTGTAGAGATTGTTAAGCTCTATCTCTCCATCTGTAAAATCCGCCACCTCATCGACACTCACCACCCTTCGGCTTCCATCCCTAAGTCTCTCCACCTGCACGATTATGTCTATCGCCGAGGCAATCTGGCCCCTGACCGCGATAAGCGGCAGCTCCACCTCGCTCATAAGAGTCATGGTTTCAAGCCTTCGTATCATGTCCACCGGGCTGTTCGCGTGTCCTGTGCTTAGACTTCCGTCGTGTCCCGTGTTCATGGCCTGTAACAGGTCCAGCGCCTCCGCCCCTCGAACCTCGCCCACGATAATCCTGTCCGGGCGCATTCTAAGGGCCTGGCGTATCAGATCCCTGATGCTTATCTGCCTCACGCCCTCGGTGTCTGCATTTCTGGTCTCTAAGCGCACCAGATTCTCTATCCCCTGGAGGCGAAGCTCCGCCGAATCCTCTATGGTCACCACCCGCTCGTCTGTGCCTATATACTCTGAGAGGCAGTTAAGCAGCGTTGTTTTTCCGGAAGCGGTACCGCCCGATTCTGTCAAGTAGGGACTAAAAGATTTTTTGAAAAATTTTGCACCCAGGGCATTACTGCCCCGGATGCCTTATGTTTACGCCTCTTCAAAGCTCCAATGGATCTCCATCCGATAGTCCGGATATACGATC
>JAILPS010000043.1 GCA_024699325.1 Lachnospiraceae bacterium
TATAGCCTTCCTGATAAATACGACTGATTTATAATTTGATTATAATACTATAAGATGCAAAAGTCAAGAAAACGCCGTGTTTATCGCAATTCATCCCGCCACCTATAGAGGTGGGGGATTTCTTGCTCACGGCGTGTTAAATGGTGCTTCTCCAGTGTATTTAATATCGACGCGTTTAACAATATCGCCGCTTATGGCATCATATGTAACGCTTACATCACTATTAGCCTTGAGTTGATCGCACGCCTCCTGTCCAATCTCAGTCAATGCCAAATCCCATGCGATGCTTACACATGTCTCGTCTGAGACAACTTCAGCCTCATCATAGTATGCATCCAGATTAAAATTACCCGAAATCATACGTCCTTCCTTGTCAAAAACCACGGATGCAAGAACAATATCTGTCTGCTGAGTATCTATAGTAAAATGCTGTACAAGGGATAATTCCTTAGTATTCTCATTATCCGACCACAGATAATCTAAATTCTTGTATTCATCCTTAATGCCCGCCAATTGTAAAAGTCTGTCAACTTCATCATCTACGCTGCCAGTTGGATTGTTTTGTGGATTTCTGTTTAATACAATGCGCAAAACATTGTCAGCATCCATAAAATAATAGATATCCTCGCTGTCCTTGTAAACCTTATAACGACCATCCGCGTTAAATTTTGCAAATTCATCTGGCAATATAGAAACCTCCTCAGCCTCTACACCTCCCAGATATGCAAACTTCTCAACAGTCTCAGCCTTGTCGGTTTCTGTTTTTACTGAAGAAACATCTGTCTGTTTTTGGCTGCATGCACATAAAAGCAATGCAATCAAACCCAAAACAAAAATCTTGTTTACAAATAGTTTTTTCATATAAACACCTCCCTATCATTTAATCAACATGGCATCCCCGAAGCTGAAGAATCTGTACTTCTCCTTCACTGCCTCCTTATAGGCGTTCAACACATGTTCGCGGCCGGCGAGGGCTGATACGAGCATTATAAGTGTGGACTGAGGCAGATGGAAGTTCGTTATCAGAGCATCAACCATCTGAAATTCATAGCCGGGATAGATAAATATCTCTGTCCATCCGCTTGAAGCCTTCACAACACCTGCTGTGGATGCCGATTCCAGAGTTCTGCAGCTGGTGGTTCCCACAGCTATGATGCGGTGGCCCTCCCTCTTGGCGCGGTTGATCTTCTCAGCCTCAGCCTCATCAATCATGTAGAATTCAGAGTGCATGTGGTGTTCCTCGATAGTCAGAGCCTTCACAGGTCTGAATGTTCCCAGGCCCACATGAAGAGTAACGCTTGCGATTTCAACACCCTTCTGTTTAATCTGCTCGAGAAGTTCCTTCGTAAAATGCAGTCCCGCAGTCGGGGCGGCTGCACTGCCCTCGTATTTGGCGTAAACAGTCTGATATCTGTTCTTGTCCTGAAGCTTGTGTGTGATATATGGAGGAAGCGGCATCTCGCCAAGCTTATCTAATATCTCCTCAAATATTCCATCGTAGATAAACCTGATTCTTCTGTTTCCCTCGTCAACAACACTCAAAACCTCTGCCTTTAGAAGTCCGTCGCCAAAGCTTAGCATAGCTCCCGGCTTACACTTTTTGCCTGGCTTGACTAAAGTCTCCCACTCGTCCGCGCCAACGCGCTTTAAGAGCAGAAGCTCCACCTTAGCCCCCGTGTCCTCCTTCACGCCGTAAAGTCTCGCAGGGATTACCTTCGTATTGTTTATAACCAGGCAGTCGCCGGGGTTTAAGTAATCGATAATCTCCTTAAAAATATGGTGTGAAAACTCTCCTGTTTTCTGGTCAAGGACCATAAGCCTTGATGAACTTCTGTCTGTGAGAGGGTCCTGTGCTATAAGCTCCTCAGGCAGTTCGTAATCATAATCTTTAACTAACATTTCATACCTCTAAACAATTCCGTATATAAATTTAAACATGAACTTCCTCAGGAAATTCTGTTTATCATAGAGCTCCCTGACTGTCTTTTTGTAGATCTGTGTGACGCATCTTCTCTCGTCATCGCTAATCTCGCTCTCAGAAAACATCGCCTTCTGGCTTATCCTTCTGTAGTCGGTGAATCCCTGCTCATCAGCCGAACTATAATACTCCAAAAGATCTTCTATGTCTACATCCTCATCGATAATATATCCAAATATTTCGGAGATATTCCGAAGGTCCACATAGAGGCCGATAACCGCATCGTTGTTGTTCTTCTTCTTGAGTATCTGCATTCTTCTTCTAAGCTTGACAGACCTGTTAAACGCAAATCCAAGCACTATAAGACTTATCACAAGCACGGCAATCAATATTCTAAAGAGCACGGCAAGTATCGCCCCAAACACCTCTTCAGAATCCTGTCCGGGCTCGATATTCTCCTCAGTGCTCACTTCTCCCTCCATGGTAACCTCAGTGGAGTTTGACTGCGTGGCATTAGAACCGCCCTGTGAGCCGCTGTTTGAGACTGTGGTGGTCTCATGGCTTACAGGTCTGGTATTCTCAGTGCCCGCTCCTGCAGTGTTGTCTGAAGCTGTGCTCGTAGCATCGTCACCTCTCGTGGTTTTAGGCTCAACTGTTGTAGGCGCCTGCGTGGTGGTCTCCCTCGTCGTAGTCTCCGCAGTTGTTTTTTCCGCCATGGCATCCGGGTCGTTATTAAGCACATCATTGATATCAGGCGTGTAGCCTCCAGCCTGACTGTCACTGCCGGGCGTAACCTCAACAGGTAACCAGCCAAATCCATCGATGTATATCTCAGGCCATGCGTGAGCTGCGCTGTCAGTTACAGGAAGTCTCTCCCCCGCTTTAGACGGGCTTATTATATAACCCTGAACATATCTTGCGGGAACTCCCATGCTTCTAAACATCATGACTGCAGCGGACGCAAAATGTGTACAGTAGCCCTCCCTGCTGTCATAGAAGAAGTACTCTATCATATCGCTTCCGCCAGGGGTTTTGGGAGGTCTGAGCGTGTAGGTGAAGCCATTACTCAGCTCATTCTGGACTGTGCTTATGATGTCGCTGTAGTTGTCCGATCTATACCCCTTAAACTGCTCATATAGTCTCGAGCAGTTCTCCGGCACTTCAAGATAGTTTTCATATACAAACTCTCTATACAGGCTCTCCCTGTCGACAAGCTCGGCAAATGCTGTCTGGGCATTGATATTATATTTTAAATAGTCCTTATAGTTATCGACATCAAATATACAACCGCTCATAAAATCAGAGTACAATCTGTCTCTTGTATTATATGTGTAGCAGCTGTAATAGTTTACCAGCTCATCCGAGGCTCTCATAAGATAGCTCGTGTCCTCTATATCTCCGTCGGCGGATGACACAAGTGCCATGTATGGGAAGCATACATAATTGCCATCAGACGTGAAATCATCATAGACCTCGACTGTGACAGTATTTGCTACAGCCCCTGAAAAAAGTGATGAATTAAAGTTTTTGCCCACATTTATAATTTCAAATGGAATACTTAGAACTTCCTCATCAGAGCAGGTATTTTTAAGGTTCACATAGCTTTGAGTCTTGTAAACTGATGCATCCAGCTCATTCCAGCTGTCGCCGTCATACACAGAACCCACATATCCCTTAAGATATGTGTAGGAATTCTGATCTTCGCTGTATGTTACATAGAGATGTGTTTTGTTGCTGAATTTGATGCCGTTGTTTCTGGGAAGCTCGCCGCCGTTAATGCCGCCCTGGCTGTAGCCGCCCTTAATTCTCTCAAAAATCTCCGTGATACTTGAGGAGTAGAGCTCGTCCCTTATAGGCCCCATAAAGCCCTCGACTCCCTTATAGAAGAAGCCGTAGCCAAGCAAGGATGCTGCCACGAGCACCAGGGAGCTTACTAAAATCACAGCTCCTCTTAACCCATGCTGCACTCCGTTTGTGGCATTGACACGCACATTTTTGTCAAACACACATATGCATCTCATGACCAGATAGGAGGTAAAAGGTATCAAAACCTCAAGCATGTGGACAAGGCCAGGCATATTGCCGCTTAAAAACAGCACCAGCAGGTAGCTTATCACAATCAAAAACGCCCATCTTGTGCTCTTATCCCTGCTGACAACCCTTGGAAGAAAAACGCTCATGGGAAGAAGTATAATGCATATTGCGTTGCTTCCAAACTCTGATGAAAACCACACGTCCTCAAATGCATAGATTTCAAGACCGTAGTAGCTGTTATAGACGCCGATGAGCCTTGAGTATGTAAACTGTAGTGCAATTTCGAAATAGCGGTATGTCATAAGCAAATACAGTCCCACAAGAACAGCCGCCACAATATAGACAATATCTCTGTACTTCTTCTTGAGAAATGATGTGACATAGAAAAACAGGCTCACCAAAAGCACAAAAAACCCCACGTCGAATGCGCTGAATTCAAGCTCCAGGGAATGCGCGTAGCAGTTAGCCATGCCCATCTGGCAGACCAAAATCACCAAAAGCTTCATGATGTGGTCAAAAATATTCTGTTTTGAATCCGCGTCGCCTGAGACACTGCTTATGATGACTCCCGCCGACGTATCGATGCCCATGAGCTCGATAAATTCGCTGTTATTCTTCAAAACATTCTCCTAATATATTGCAACCTGCATTTTCTCCAGGCTTTCCTTCATGTTGCCTGAAAAAATATTGTAAACAATCAGCCTGTCGCTTACAGCCTCGTCATCAATATCCTCGTCTACTATGCAGACGATATTCCTTCTGATGCCGTCGCTTATAACGTTCAGCCTGTTTTTAAGCTCTTCGTCAACACCTGTGGTGATGTAAAATATCTGTTTGAGAGAATCCACGCTGTTGACGCTCTCCATGTAATCCTCAAACTTAAGACTGGGCACGGCTGTGGTTCCAACTAACATGGCCATGCTCTCATAGAGATCATCGTCCTTCTCTATGTGATGCTGATAGAAGCCACCGCTCTTTGCGTCAAACCACATCATGGACAGGAAGTTGTCCGTGTTTAATATGCTCACGCTTAGGCTTAGCGCTGTCTGAATTCTTCTGTGATAGTCAGACTGGTACTCATAGTTTAAATCCACGATAATAAGCGTCTTGTCCACTATTGGAAATGAATAGTCCTTGATCATGAGCTTGCCAACCTTGGCTGTGGTCTTCCAGTCCGCGCGGCTTAGCTTGTCGCCGGGCTGATATTCCCTGGTCCTGAAAACCTCGCTTGGGTCATCTCCTGAACGATCCTTATAGAAGGGATTTCCCTTCTTGTCATTGCCTCTGACATCTCCACCGTTATCCTCCACCGCGCTCTGTAAAAAGTGGGAAGCCCTGTCCACAACCCCCACAGGCATGAGAGTTGGCATCACGGTTATGTGATATTCCTTGGGCATAAATCTGACATTTACAGAAAACAGACCCAGAAAATCCATGATTTTGACGGAGCAGACCCTGATGTGAAGGTCGCCCGAAAACTCAGGTATGAACTTAAACGACAGCACTCCTGTGGTGAATGCCCCCAGGGAAAACGGCAGAAATTCATCCGAATAGTAGTCGCCCTGGGTATAATAAAACTTAACCTTAACGCGCCCCATGACAACAGGCAGAATAAACCTGTTCTTAATCTTGAATTTTAAGTCCACGCTGTCGCCTGTGGTGATGGTCCCCGCGAGCTTATTATAGAATATCTTTATGCCCAGGGACTGAAGAAGTGTGATAATCAGAAGAATTATTGGAATCATAAGAAGAATAGCCACCAGGATGGTTGGAAATGCTTCCAGGTAGGCTATTCCCATATAAAAAGATATCACGATAAGCAAAATGTATAACAGTAATCTATGTAACATAGTGCTCCTATTTTGCCGCCACAATCTTTGGCTTTGGAACGACATTTAAAATATCCTTAAGTACATCTTCCTTGGAGAGGTGCTTCATTCTGGCTGCCGGAGTCAGAATGATTCTGTGGGACACGACGTCCACAAAAACATGCTCCACATCGCTTGGTATGACATAATCTCTGCCCTGAATGAAGGCGTAGGCGCTGGCCATCTTGCACAGGCTTATGCCGCCTCTGGGGCTGGCGCCAAGCTCTAAGTTTTCGTTGTCTCTCGTGGCCTGTATAAGGGTTACGATGTATTTATAAATCATGTCGTGGATGAAGACCTTGTCAACTATCTCCTGCATCTGAAGGAGTCTTGACTTGGACAAAACCCTCTCGGTTTTAATGCCCTCCTGCTTCTTGCTCTTTAAAATGCGGATCTCGTCGTTACCCGCAGGGTATCCAACGCTGAGTCTGACCATAAAACGGTCAAGCTGGGATTCCGGAAGGAGCTGCGTTCCCGCAGAGCCTGAGGGGTTCTGTGTCGCGATTACCGTGAAGGGCTTGTCAAGCTCGTGGCCCTCGCCGTCGATGGTGACTCTGCCCTCCTCCATAACCTCTAGAAGCGCTGACTGGCTCTTTGGAGATGTTCTGTTAATCTCGTCTGCCAGAAACAGGTTGCAAAATATAGGGCCAGGTTTAAAAACCATCTCCTTGGTCTCCTGATCATAGAGGGTGAAGCCTGTTATGTCAGAAGGCAGAACGTCAGGAGTGAACTGCACTCTGGCCACATCCAAACCCATGCTCTGTGAAAAAGCCATGGCCATAGTTGTTTTTCCAAGTCCGGGGATATCCTCGATAAGAATATGTCCCTTGGCAAGTATGGCGCAAAACACCTTCTCCACCACATCTCTCTTGCCGATGACAGTCTTCTCCACCTCAGCTATCACCTTGCCTGTTAATTCCTCATAAGTCATCACAAATTCTCCCCAAATTATAATTATCTGATAAGATTCATAAGCGAATCGAGCTTCTCATCAGAGTATCTAGCCTCGTTAAATGCTGTTCTAACCTCATCGGTAAGCGCTGTGATCTCCTCGCCTGACGCTATATCCTCTAAGAGCTTCTGCGCATCATCGTCAAGCTCTCCCTCAAATATTCTGTAGGAAGCGCCGTCGTATGTGATATAAAACCTTGAAAGCGTTGGCGCTAACGTATCTATTCCCACAAAATCTATGTCATAGGAGGCGTAGACAACATATTCGTTCTCCTTCGCTCCCTCAAATACGGTAAGCTCGATATTCTCATAAGAATCCACTATCTCGGCCCTAAACTCAAGCTCATCCTCGCTTATGCTCTTAGCGTCATCGAGAATTCCCATAAGAGTCTGCGTGTCAGCATTTGCAAGAGCCGTGTAATAACTGCCTATCAGGTCTGACAAGAAGGTCACATCCTCCGCCACGATGACATAGTTTGTCTGCGTCTCGGTCTCAGACTCTGACTCAGTCTCAGTTTCAGACTCAGTCTCTGTCTGTGTTGGCTTAACGGTTGGCTCCTCCGTGGTAGGCGCGGCAGTTGTCAAATCCTCAGTTGTAATAACGGCGGTTGTTTGGTTGTCATAGACAACTAACTCGCCGCCCCCGCCGTCAGCGCTCACGCTCTGGGACTTGATGGCGATGGAAATCACCACTCCAAGCAGGGCAGACGCAACAATGGCGGTTCCAAAAAACGTGGCAAACCTGTTGTTTAACGCGCTTGTCTCGTCGGTATTGACATCATCATCGTCGATAAACAATTCCTCAAAGGCGGATTCGTCCACCTTCTCCTCAAACTGTTCACTGTCAACGATCTCTTCATATTCAAGAATGTGGTTTTTATTTTCCTTGTTCAAAATTGCCTCCGATTCTTGACACAAACCAAAATAATTAGTAATATATGTTGCGATGCATCTGTAGCTCAGTGGATAGAGCGCCGGCCTCCGGAGCCGGGTGCGGTGGTTCGATTCCACTCAGATGCGCTTATATTATTCCCGGGGCACCCCACTGCCCTCCATGATCCGGAAAGGAATAATATGACATACGATAATTTCAAAAAAACAGTCAAATCCAAGCTGGCGGACTATCTTCCCGCCACTGTAACTCCCAAATTCATCAAAATCACGAAGAATAACGATCAGAATTTTGACGGGCTGGTTTTGCAAACCAGCAAATCCACTGCTGCCCCCACTCTGTATTTTAACGATCTCTATGTGGATTACTGCAGAGGTTTATCCATGGAACACATCCTGGAAACCATTGCCGATATCTACTCCCGCTACACAGATTCTGCGATAAGCGTTGAGAACTTCACAGACTTCGAGATTGTCAAAAAACACCTGTGTCTGAAGCTTATAAACAAAAAGCTAAACAGCGATTACCTTAAAAACATCCCCCACAGGGATTACTGCGACTTAGCGCTCGTGTGCGCCTACTACGATAAGATAACGCAGTGCCCAAGTATCTCAACCATCACTAAGAAGCAGTTTGAGCTGTGGAATATCACCGAGGATGAGCTGTTTAAAACTGCAGCTGCGACCTCCCCTGACGTTATCAAGCCCGTTATCGAGGATCTGTTTACCATGCTCTCCAGGAAGTACAACTTAGACGCAGGCTTCGAGCCTCCCATTCCGATGTATTTCATATCCAATGATGACAACTATTACGGCGCCATCTGCATGACCTACACAGGCATTCTCAGGGATCTCGCGGATAAGTTTGATGAAAACTTAGCGGTCATCCCCTCAAGCGTTCACGAGGTTTTGGTGCTGCCCTGCGCATCGATTGATGAGCTTGGCGCCATAACAAACATGGTAAAACAGGTCAATGTGGAGAGTGTTAAGCCAGGCGATGTGCTAAGCGACCACGCCTACTTCTATGACAGAAGCACGGGGCTACTCTCTTACTAAGCCTGCCTCCTTCATCTTGTCGATGATCTGGTAAACATATTTGTCGCAGTCCTCCTTCGTTGAGGCCTCGACCATGACGCGAACGAGGGGCTCTGTACCACTCTGGCGAACCAGGACTCTTCCCTCGTCCCCAAGCGCCTTCTCCGCGTCTGACACAGCTTCAAGCAGTCGTGCATCCTGCATGGCTGCTTCTTTGTCAAACACCTTAACGTTGACAAGAAGCTGTGGATATACTCTCATAGGTGCTCTAAGCTCTGACATTTTTTTGCCTGAGGCTAACAACACCTCCATCAACTTAAGTGATGTGAGCATGCCGTCGCCTGTTCTGGCAAACTCGCTCACAATTATATGTCCTGACTGCTCGCCGCCTAAGCTGTAGCCGTGAGCCTTCATCTCCTCGTAGACATATTTATCTCCAACTGCAGTCTTGACAGAGGACATGCCTGCAGCCTCTAAAGCCTTATAAAGTCCCATGTTAGACATAACAGTGGATACCACCACATCGTCCTTAAGGGTTTTCTTCGCCTTAAATGCGCTTCCGAGGATGTACAATATGGCATCGCCGTCAACCAGCTCGCCCTTCTCGTCGACGCACAGACATCTGTCGGCGTCCCCGTCGTACGCGAATCCAACATTTAAACCGTTGTCGACAACTAACTTCTGAAGCGCCTCGATATGTGTTGAGCCGCAGTTTAAGTTAATGTTAAAGCCTGTAGGCTCATCGCCTATTACATAGGTTGTGGCTCCAAGAGTTTCAAATATTCCCCTGGCAACTGCAAATGAAGCTCCGTTAGCGCAGTCGAGACCAACCTTAACGCCCTTAAATGAGCAGCCTGTAATCTCTATGAGATGCTTAACATAGCGGTCTCTTCCTGATGTGTAATCATATGCGCGTCCGATGGCATCGCCCGTAGCCACGCTCACCCTGTCGTTCCTGCCGTCGAGATACTCCTCGATCAGAGTGATAACACTATCCTCTAACTTCTCGCCCTCGCCGTTTATAACCTTAATGCCGTTGTCATAATATGGATTGTGGCTGGCAGAAATCATAATTCCGCAGTCAAATCCGTCCGTGAGTGTTATATAGGACACGGATGGTGTGGTTGTGACATGCATAAGATATGCGTCAGCGCCGGCGCTTGTAAGGCCCGCAACCAATGAATACTCAAACATATAGCTGCTTCTTCTTGTGTCCTTGCCGATAACTACCTTGCACTTCTTATCCTGAGCCTTACCGTAGTACCATCCCAGAAATCTGCCTATCTTAAAAGCGTGCTCAGCGGTTAAAACCACGCCTGCCTCTCCTCTAAATCCGTCCGTTCCAAAATATTTTCCCATAGTATTCTTCCTTTATCAACTTAAATTTTCTTAAAATTCGCCAAAAACCATCATCTATTCTACTCCATTTTTATCGTGAATGCAATAGAAACAAGGCGCGCATAAAAAAGGCACCACCCTGAGGTGATGCCCTAAAATTATCCAACTATTAATGTGAGTGGAGTTCCCGGACTCATATGTCCGTCGGAATCCGTCACGTGATAGATAAGATGATATGTTCCCGGAACATTCGTGTCCACATTGAAATTCTCAATGTAAATGTTCTGATACAGGAATGATAAGCTGTCCTTATCGTCATACATATCTGCGATATAATTCTTCCAGTAGTATGGCTCTCCAACCGCCAAATGTGCCTCTGACATCGTAAGTACAATCACAGGATATCCCTCAGGCGAAGGCTCTGTAGGCGCCTGTGTTGTAGGTGCAACAGTTGTAGGAGGCTCCGTAGGTGTCTCTGTCGTAGGCTCAGGAGTTGTAGGTTCCTCAGTCGTCGGCTCCTCCGTTGTAGGCTCAGGAGTTGTAGGCTCAGGAGTCGTCGGCTCCTCGGTTGTAGGCTCTGCAGTTGTGGGCTCCTCTGTGGTTGGCTCTGCAGTCGTAGGCTCTTCAGTCACAGGCTCTGTCTCAGAGTTTTCTGACTCCTCAGGGGTCTCTGATGAATCGCCTGAGCTCTCCTCAGATACAGGCTCCGTGGGAACGTCTATGATAACCGCCGGCTTACTCTCTGTAGTTGTTGTTTCTTCTGCCACATCAATCACTGAATTGTTAAGTCCGTACATAACCTGCTTGGTCGCAAGATTGCCCGAATTATCCCTGCACAGATATGTAACTGTCACAGAATACTGCTCGTTGTAGTGAACGCTCTTGACAACAATCCTGTCCGTCAAATCGCCGTCCTTGTTGTCTGTGGCTGTGATGCCTGCTAAGAGTTCACTGTCTGGAATAGGTGTATAACCGTCGAAATCAAAAGAAACAGCAGCACTCGAAAAGTCAAACACCGGAGCCTTCCTATCCGTAACCAAGTACGATAATAAAGTTATCACCAATAACACCGCTGTTATGACAGAGATTACTATGACTGACTTCTTTTTTGCTGCTTCGACATTCTTCTTTAAACGAATGCTGCTCATTATAAAAATATCTCCTTAATGGCCGATTATGCTCTTGAAAGATACTCGCCTGTTCTGGTATCGATCTTGATTCTCTCGCCCTGCTCGATGAACAGAGGAACCATAACCTGTGCGCCTGTCTCAACAATAGCTGGCTTAAGAGCGTTAGTTGTTGTGTTGCCCTTGAAACCTGGCTCTGTGGATGTAATCTCAAGCTCTACGAAAAGTGGTGGCTCGATTGAGAATACCTGACCCTTGAAGGAAGCAACCTTAACGTTCTCGTTCTCCTTAACGAACTTGAGAGAATCGCCTACAACGTCTGCTGAAAGGTTGATCTGATCATATGTCTCGTTGTTCATAAATACATAGAAATCACCATCCTGATACAGATAAGCCATCTCTGAACGATCGATTACTGCAAGATTGAACTTCTCAGTCGGTCTGAAGGAAGTCTCCACAACACCGCCGCCTCTGATATCTCTGAGCTTCGTACGAACGAAAGCTGCACCCTTACCAGGCTTAACGTGCTGGAACTCCATGATCTGGCAAACCTTGCCTTCCCACTCTATTGTTATACCATTCTTAAAATCACCTGCTACTACCATATATCCTCCTTGGAATTAAACATACATACGTGGTATTTTATTACACAACCTCAAATATTGTCAATACCTTTTTGCAAACAATATAGCGCACAGACACTACATCTGCTTCCTCACAATCTTATATTCGTCGTCAGACACATAATATGGACATGAAGTGTGTCTGCCGCCATACATCATCCTGGCGTAATCGTCCTCGTCCATATTGTCCGCCGCACAGTACCAGTATTCCTCTTCCTCGTCGTACTGATAGTTACCGCATGTATCACACTGACTGGCCATAATACCTCCTAAAACAGCTTATCCGCCCTGTCTTTTTTGCGATTGTAGAAATACATTATCGGTCTCTCGAGATATCTCTTGAGAACAATCTGTATCTCCTCCTTCTTGTCAATGGGGCTCACCAATATGCTCTTGATCCCTGCCCTGTTTGCGCCCCACACATCTGTAAACAGCTGATCTCCCACGAAGAGCGTGTTCTGCGCCGTGGTCTTCATGAGCTTACAGGCGTACAGATAATTCTTTCTTGAGGGCTTGTTTGCCTTCCACACAGCCTTCGAGCCAACATTTTCGGCAAAAGGAGTAACCCTCTTCTCCTTATTGTTTGATATAAGACAGGTGTCAAAGCCCGTCTCTCTAAGCATTTTAAAAAACTCTATGGCGTGCTCATCTGCCGGCGCTCCGTGGGGAACTAATGTGTTGTCAATGTCAAATATTACTCCCCTGTAACCTCTGTCATAGAGATCCTTCCACGGAATATCGTCCACAGAATCGGCCATGGCGTCTGGATATAATATCATTTCTTAGTTGCCCTTCCGGTCTTATTCTTCTTGAGAAGCTTCTTAAGCTCCTCCGCAAAATTGTCCACATCCGTAAACTCCCTGTAGACAGAGGCAAATCTGATGTAGGCAACCTCCTCGAGATCCTTCAGATGATCCATGACAATCTCGCCAATCTTGTTGGAATCAATCTCCTTGTCAGCGATCGAGAAGATTTCGTTCTCCACATCGTCGATCATATCGTGAATCTGCTCAGCGCTTATAGGTCTCTTATGGCAGGCTCTCATGACGCCGGCCTCGATTTTGCTTCTGTCGTACTGCTCTCTTGTGCCATCCTTTTTGATGACCATGATAGGGAATATCTCTATCTTCTCAAATGTTGTAAACCTTCTACCACATTTCTCGCAGACGCGCCTTCTTCTTATAGAACGGCCGTCATCGCTGCTTCTTGAATCCAACACCTTGGTATCTTCCTCTGAACAAAATGGACATTTCATAGTTATTCACCAACCTTCCCCTTAATCTCCTTGTTCACCGCGCGTATCTGCTCTAAAAGCTCTGCAGAGCTCATCCTTAAAGCCCCCTGGCTAAGTATCTGCATCTGTATTAAAGCATCCGATGATGCGACGGTGATTCTAAATTTGTCACGGTTTTCAGAAACATAGTTCTCTATATACATGTCTGCGGTCTGTGCGCCACGGCTAAACACAATCTTCATCGGACCGTATTTCGCATAGTGGGCTTCCTTCCCCTTGACATTATATGCGTCAAAAACAATTATTATATCCTTACCTGTATACCCCTGATAGTTGTGTAATATGTCGAGAAGCTTATCCCTGGCGGAGTCCTGATTGGTCTTCATAAGCTCTGACAGCTCCCTGTCGGCATATATAACATTGTAGCCGTCCACAACCAGCTGCTCGCTTCTCTTGTCGATACGACTGTTTGGCTTGTATTCCTTGACGGCGGGATTCTTAGGAGCCTCGATAACCTTCGGGGCATTGTAGTTGTATCTGTCCCTCTTGCTCTCGCCAAATGTCCGCCTGAATATCTCGTCGAGCTCATCGGACCCGGAGAGCTTGCTCTTAGAAGCCCTGCCCTCTGTCTCTGGCTCTGTAGCTACTGCGTGATCCATATACAGATGTGAATATGCATAGGCCTTCACGTGGCTGTATGCATCCACCTCCTCCCATGGTACCACAAAACCTGCTCCATGTGAACAAAAAACAGAATCTGGCTTGTTTTCAAGGTCTGAAAGAGGGTCATAGGTGTTTTCAAGAAGCACCGCCTCCTCGTCAGCGCAGGGAATATAGCCGCTTAGCTTAAAGCTTATGGAGCCTGTTCCTGAGGTGTAAATATTTACCTCCTTCTGATAGTCGTGGATGGCAGCCGCAGGCGCTGTGCCTGTAAGTAATGCCATATCCCCCTCGCTTAATGTCTCCAAAACCGTTCCGCCAAGCTTATTGATGTCCGTCATGGCGCGACCTGTCATGGCCTGCGGAACATTTAGTTCAAATGTATACTCAGGCTCTAGAAGCACGCTCTTAGCCTTCATAAGCCCCTGTCTTACAGCCCTGAGTGCGGCCTCTCTAAGGTCTCCGCCCTCGGTGTGTTTTTCATGGGCACGCCCTGCCACAAGCGTGAGCTTAATATCCGTAAGCGGCGCCCCTGTGAGAACTCCCAAGTGGATTTTGTTTGCAAGGGCGTTAAGTATCTGTTTCTGATACGATATGGCAAGCACATCCACACTTAGCTCGGAATTAATCACAACTCCGCTTCCCTTGGGCATGGGCTGCATGAGAAGATGCACCTCGCCGTAGTGCCTAAGCGGCTCGTAGTGACCCACGCCTATGACCGTGTCCCTTATGCTCTCCTTGTAGACTATTCCCGCGCTCTTAAAATATATTTTGTGGCCAAATCGCCCCTCGTAGATGCTGCTTATAATCTCAAGCATCACATCCCCCATGAGGGATATATGTATCTCCCGCAGCCTCTCGTCAAAGCTCACGTGAAGGGATGGGTCCTCCTCCTCCAAAAGCTTCAGATTGCCAAGAACAATCTTATCGTCGACGCTTCCGTCCCCCGACACGCTGTAGGTAAATATCGGGACTATGCCGTCGTCAGATGAGCTCTCGATTACACCAAGTCCTTCACCTGAAAAAGATGCGTTAAGCCCGCATACGGCGTATATTGCGCCCCTCTCACATTCGTTAACATTCTTATATGAGGCGCCTGAATACTCCCTGATCTGCTCCACCTTCTCCTGTGTGCCGTCGGCGTGTGTGACTGTATCCTTTACCGCAAGCGTTCCGCCAAACATTTTTAAAAATGTCAGCCTGACTCCCCTGTCATCTCTGGCAATCTTGTAAACCCTCGCGCCAAATTCTTCGCCGTAGTCATGCGGTTTAGTGTAGGTGGTAAGCCCCTCAAGTAGAGCTCCCACACCCTGGTTTTTAAGCGCCGCGCCAAAATACACGGGAATGAGCCTTCGAGTGGCTATAAGCTCCCTTATATCATCTTCTGTAGGCTCTTCGCCCTCTAGGTATCTCTCTAAGAGGTGCTCATCGCTCATGGCAACATTTTCGCCAAAATCATCGCCGCGCACGTCAAACCTCACACAACTACCGTCAAACAGCCCCGAGAGCGATGCCATAATCGTGTTTTTGTCAAGCCCCGGCATATCGGTCTTGTTCACAAAAACAAATGTGGGCACGTTATTCTTCTTAAGAAGCGCCGCGAGGGTTTTCGTGTGCCCCTGAATTCCGGCCGTGGCGCTAACCACTAGTATGGCCACATCTAAAACCTGCAGACTTCTCTCCATCTCGGCAGAAAAATCCACATGCCCCGGCGTGTCAAGAAGCGTGAATATGGTTTCCCCATAGCTAAATGATGCGAGTTTTGAAAATATAGTTATTCCGCGCTTTCTCTCTAAGTCGTTGTTGTCAAGAACCGTGTCCTTATGGTCAACGCGGCCCTGTTTTTGGATGGCTCCGGACACAAAAAGGAGACTCTCAGAGAGTGTCGTTTTGCCGGCATCGACATGGGCTAATATACCAATCGTCATTCTTCTCATAAAGTCTCCTTATATCTGTCAGGTTTTACCTGATAAATCTTACTCGTGACCAAACTCTGAGAGCTTCAGTCCCAGATTCCTCTCCTCTACCATTCGAACGCTCCAGCTGTTCACAAACAGAAGAAGCGGTCTGTCCTTGAGATCCTTGATGCGCTTCATGTCAGATGTTCCGACAATCTTCTCCACATCTAAGTCCTTATTTTCAATCCATCTGATATATTCGTATGGAAGCTGCTCCATCCTGATCTCAACATTGTATTCGTTGAGCAGTCTGTATTCGAGAACCTCAAACTGAAGGACGCCGACAACTCCGACGATGATTTCCTCCATACCTGTGTTGAACTCCTGGAATATCTGTATGGCACCTTCCTGTGCAATCTGGTTGATACCCTTGATAAACTGCTTGCGCTTCATGGTATCCATCTGTCTGACCCTCGCAAAATGCTCAGGCGCAAATGTCGGAATGCCCTCGAAGCATATCTTCCTGTCAGGCATGCAAAGCGTGTCTCCTATGGAGAAAATGCCAGGGTCGAACACGCCGATTATATCGCCCGCGTAAGCCTCCTCCACGATTTTTCTGTCGTCTGCCATGAGCTGCTGCGGCTGAGACAATCTGAGCTTCTTGTTGCCCTGAACATGGAAGCACTCCATGCCGGCCTCAAACTTACCTGAACAGATTCTCATGAAAGCGATACGGTCTCTGTGAGCCTTATTCATGTTGGCCTGAATCTTAAACACGAAGGCTGAGAAACTGTCATCAAACGGATCCACAACTTCCTCCTGACTAAGCCTTGGAAGTGGTGAAGTCGTCATGTTTAAGAAGTGGTGCAGAAATGTCTCGACACCGAAGTTAGTGAGCGCTGAGCCGAAGAACACAGGCGAGAGATCACCGCGGCTTACCCTCTCCTGATCAAACTCATCGCACGCGCCGTCTAAGAGCTCGAGATCCTCCATGAGCTTGTCATAGGCTATGTCTCCAATAAGACCTCTTGCGTGCTCGATGTCGGTCTGCACTGTCGCAACCTCCTTCATGCCCGCATTGGCAGCCGTGAACTTGCTGATCTTCTTTATATCCCTCTCGTAAACACCCTGGAAGCTCTTGCCGCTGCCTATAGGCCAGTTGATCGGGCAGGTCCTGATGCCAAGCACGCTCTCAATCTCGTCCATAAGATCGAAGGGGTCGTTGGCCTCTCGGTCCATCTTGTTAATAAATGTAAATATTGGAATATGTCTCATGACACAGACCTTAAACAGCTTGATGGTCTGTGCCTCAACACCCTTGCTGCCGTCGATAACCATGACCGCAGAATCCGCAGCCATCAGCGTACGGTATGTATCCTCGGAGAAGTCCTGGTGTCCGGGAGTATCCAAAATATTGATGCAGTAACCGTCGTAGTTAAACTGCATTACTGAAGAAGTTACAGAAATACCTCTCTCCTTCTCAATCTGCATCCAGTCGCTGACCGCGTGTTTTGCAGTCTTGCGGCCCTTAACAGAACCTGCCAGATTGATTGCGCCACCGTATAACAGGAACTTCTCTGTTAGAGTAGTCTTACCTGCATCAGGGTGGGAAATTATGGCAAACGTCCTTCTTCTCTCTATCTCACTATGTAAATCAGCCAAAACAAACCTCCGATGTGTCACTAATTATTTTTCTTATAAATCTGCAGGAGACCCTTCATGATGAGATCTTCGTCAACAGTAATCTCCCTCCTGCAATGTGGAATTATGCTTCCTGTAAGTCCGCCTGTAGCTAAGACAAACGCCTTCTGGCCTAACTCCTCCTCAATTCTGTCTATGGTTCCGTCGGTGAGCGCAGCATAGCCATAGATTATGCCGCTTCTCATGCAGTCAACCGTATTTTTGCCGATGACTCTGCCGGGATCTTCTAAAGAAATGTGTGGCAGCTGGCTCGCAGCGCTTGATAAAGATTCTATCGCCACAACTGGCCCCGGCAATATCATACCGCCGATAAACCTGCCCCTGCCATCTATCACAGAGACTGTGGTGGCTGTTCCCATATCAAACAGTATCACAGGTGTGGGTTCACTCAGTCTCTTCTGGTAGAGATTAATAGCCGCAACAGCCCCGACAACCATGTCCGCTCCTAGAGTGGCAGGGTTATCGATCATGATATTTAAACCTGTCTTAACTCCGGGACCGATCATCAGGCTCTTCTTGCCAATCACCGCGTCCACAGCCTTCTTAACAACATCGCTAAGCTGCGGAACCACGCAGGATATAATCACACCCTCCACATCGGACTTCTTCACACCGTGAATGTCCAATATGTATTTGAACGTGACTGCATACTCCACCTCCGTCTTTTTGATGTCGGTGGACACCCTCTCTGTGAAATATGTTTTCTTATCGTCGATACAACCAAACACGATATTGGTATTGCCTATATCTATAGCAAAGATCATAGCATCATCCTCAAAAATTATAACTCAGCCACCTTAGCCTGAAGCTTGGCATCCTTGGCAACCACCTGATCAATCATATCCTTCTTAGCCTGAAGAAGCTTGTCAGATAATGTCTCATCTGACAGGGCGAGCATCTGGATTGCGAGAATGGCAGCATTTTTAGAGCCATTGACAGCGACAGTTGCAACAGGAATTCCTGAAGGCATCTGGACTGTTGCAAGAAGCGCATCAAGTCCCTCAAGAGAAGACTTGACAGGAATGCCGATTACAGGAAGTGTAGTGTGTCCTGCAATAACACCTGCCAGATGAGCTGCCATTCCTGCAGCGCAGATGATAACTCCAAAACCGTTATCCTTCGCCTCTAACGCAAACCTGCTTGCAAGCTCAGGCGTTCTGTGAGCGCTCATAACCTTGCATTCAAATGGAACACCATAATTCTTAAGCTCGACCATAGCCGGCTTTACAACATCAAAATCACTGTCAGAACCCATGATAATAGCTACTTTTTTCATGATAGTCTCCTTAAAATAAAATATTACTTCAAAAATATGTCAGAACTTCTGACATACGCATAAAACAACTACAATATTATACATCCTCAAATGTTTGATTACAAGAAGATTTTTACACAAAGAGATGATTGATATCTTTTTCAAAAAAGGGGCTGTAAAAAAAGTCCATAAAGAAAAATCGCTGTAGGCATAGCGCTTACAGCGATTTTTTGGTATAATGATTTCATGCAAAAACCCAATAATACCAGAAGCTATTATACAACACGTCAGCTGAAATTGCCACT
>JAILPS010000044.1 GCA_024699325.1 Lachnospiraceae bacterium
TGTGAAAGACCTGCTTAAGCGTGTAGTTTGCAAACTGGTATCCGCCACTCTTTTGCAAAACCTCCACACGCCTGTACTCCTCGTAGTTTTTGCAGGGCTTGCTGATAATTATCTTCACAGGCGCCGCGCCCGCAATCTTCTCTATTGCGCTCTCTAAACTCTCCATATTACTTCCTCAATATATCCACAGTGTGGGCTCCCGCCCCGATTAAATCCTGCCTCTCGCAGGTCGATAGCTGATACTCTATAAAATGTGCAAACTGCTCCTCGCTAAGCTGGTTCAAAAACGGCCTCATGTAGTTTGCAGGCCCGTCCGGGGAGATAATCTGTATGCGGCTAAGCCCCGCCTCAGCGTTAAGCTTCTCTATCTCCTCAGTTCTCACATAGTCGTAGAGCTCATCAACCGCGATAGTCTTAAACGAAGGGTCAAGCTTGCCATCCCTAAGACATTCGTCGATGTGCATCTCCTTAAAAGCGTATGTGATAACGCTGTATTCGTTCATGCAGTAGGCAACCATGATGATGCCGCCGGGCTTCGTCACGCGCCTGGCCTCCATAAGAGCGGTAAGCTTGTCCTCGTGGCTGCACAGATGGTACAGTGGTCCAAACAGAAGTGTCAGGTCAAATGTGTCATCGCCAAGCTTCTTAAGCTTCAGGGCGTTGCCCTGCATGGCGTGAACCTTGTCGCTGTTCTTCTTAAGAATTCCTAAGTTGTAGCGCACCAGCTCCACGGCTGTGACATCATACCCCTCCTCTGCAAGAGGAATAGAATACCTTCCCGTTCCGGCGCCGATGTCTAAAATCTTAGCGTCCGTCCCGAGCTCCCTTAGGTATCTGTGAATGTATTCCATGGTCACCGTAAACTCCACGCGCCCATGTCTCGAATCGAGCCTCTTATTTTCGTTGAATTTGTTGTAATATTCCTCTATAGGAGTCATTATCCACCTTCCAAAATCCCTGTTTTTTAAACCAAAATGCATTATAGCACAAATGCTGTTTCACGAAAATACCTGTTTACATTTTCGAGGGCGGGTTTTATAATTATTCATGATAATTTTAGCGGCATAAGTTGACTTTTGCCGCATCGTAAGGGGAAAATATGTTTAAGAAATCACTACTGCTTCTCACAACAGCGCTGACAGTTTTCATGTGCTGCGGAAGCTTCGCCGACACAGATGACCGCGAGGTCACCATCATGTTCACACATGATATCCACGACTACTACTATTCAACGAAACTCATAAACCCTGACGGAAGCATAACGCAGCATGGGGGAGCCGCCAGACTTGCGAGCGTCCTTCAGGCCAATGCTTCCGACAACATGATATATGTGGACGCCGGAGACTTCTCCATGGGAACACTTTTGCAGGCGTCATACACGGATGCCCTTGAGCTTAAGATTTTAGGACAGCTTGGCTGCGCGGTGACCACATTTGGAAACCACGAGTTTGACTACGGCGCACAGGGCGTTACAGACATGCTAAACTGCGCTGCAGATTACGACGGGGCGCTGCCCGCATTTGTATCGTCCAATGTGTCATTTGAGGGGGAACTCACCGACGAGCAGAAGAATTTCAAGGCGGCATGCGACAACTACGGAATTACTGACTACTATATAACCGAGGTGAACGGCGTGAAAATCGCCTTCTTCGGACTCATGGGGCTCGATTCCATAGAGTGCTCTCCCACAAGCGGACAGAACTGGGACAACTACATAATCGCCGCCAAGCAGACCGTTGAGGAGATTGGCGATAAGGCGGATGTCATCGTGGCGCTCTCCCACAGCGGAACCAACGGAGACGGCAAAACAGGCGAGGATATTGACCTTGCGAAGGCTGTTCCCGGGATTGACATAATCATAAGCGGACACACACATACGCAGTACGACGAGGCGGTTATGGTGGGCGACACCATCATAGGCTCACAGGGCTGCTATCTCACCAATGTGGGCAAGCTCACATTTACATACGACGGCAAGGACGTAGCCCTTAAGGACTACGAGCTCATAAGAATTGACGAGAGCATCGCCGAGGATCCCGAGATGGCCGCATATGTGCAGGAGTGCATAGAAGTTGCCGACGAAAACTATGTGAAGGATTACGGCTACAGCTTTAACGAGGTGGTCGCAAGATCTCCGTATACTTTCACAGCACTTGCAAACATGTACGCAACCCACGAAGAGTACCCCATGGGAAACCTGATAGCCGATTCGTACATCTATGAGGCTGAGAAGAACGGCATCGACGATATAGACGTGGCTCTCGTAGGTTTGGGAACCATAAGAAACACCTTCGCCGAGGGCGATATCACAACGGCTGACGTGTTTGAGGCCTGTTCGCTGGGCGTCGGAAGCGATGGAAGCGCCGGCCACCCTCTCATCTATGCCTACATAACAGGCAAGGAGCTGAAGCTCTTAGTCGAGCTTGACGCATCACTTGGCACGATGGTCGATTCCATCAAGATGAGCTATTCAGGGCTTGAATACACATTCAACGAGAAGCGAATAATCTTAGACCGCGTGACAGATGTCAAGCTTGTAAATGCTGACGGAGAGCGCGTGGCTATCGACGATAAGAAGTTATATAAGGTTTGCTGCAACAAATACGCCGCCAACATGCTCGGCATGTTAAACAGCCTCACGAAGGGAATTCTAAGCATTTCCCTTAAGGACGCCGACGGCAATGTGTTCACAGACCTCTCAGACTACTCTCTCATCGGAACTGACGGCAGGGAGATCAAGGAGTGGGTTGCTCTCGCGGACTACATCTCATCCATGGAGGCCGATGCCTCTGGCGTTCCTGTTCTCTCAGACGACTATTCCAGGCCTCTTGGCCGCAAGGTCAAGGTGAGCGAGGGCGGACTCGCGATATTTGCAAACCCCCACGGCACAACTCTCGCGGTTTTAATCGTTGCAGGTCTCATCGTCTTCATAATCGTATATCGCATCTGCACAAGAAGACGCAGAGCCGAAAAACGTGCAAGAAAAAGAGGGCTGTTATAATAACTAGCCCTCGTACCTGTTCATCTTACAGGTCCACCTGCCATCTGTAGTGTTGTAATACAGATAGGCGATCTTCTCCAGTCCGAACATGCATATCCTGCATTCATAGGACCATATATGATTGCTAAGCGGCACACCATTTGGAAGCAAATGTGTGCCGTTTTCTATCAGCGGCTTATATGCTCCAATCCTGAAAATATGGAATTCCCCGTCCTCGTCCCTCACCTTAATCTTGATAGGAATTATGCTTCCGTCAACCTTATGCTGACAGATAACATCTATGGGCAGACCGCTGTCCGTTGTCACATAGGGCACACACTCACCTCCTCTCAAAACACAACAAATGGCCCGGCTCTCACCGGACCATTTAATTATAGAACGCTTGTTCGATATTTTCAAGAGGTATTTGCAATCTCCGAATTATTTTTTGTAGTACGTAAACGCTATAAGTCCAAGAAGCGCCACAATCGTCAAAACCACAATCACAGCAAATGCTGAATCCGCACTCTTCTCCTGTGGCTCATCGTCCAGAATCACTCTGCCTGTGACGGTCTCTTGCGTCTCCTTGTCCTCTGAGGCAGAGGTCTTTGCCTCGCCGCTTTCCTCAGCCGAAGCCTCGGTCTGCGCCTGCGCGGTCTCTGTCACTTCCTCGGTAACCTCCTCCGTGGTCACTTCCTCAGTCACCGCCTCAGTCGTAATCTCCTCGGTTGTAGGTTCCTCTGTTGGCGCCTCGGTTGTGGGCTCCTCTGTTGGCTCCTCAGTTGTTGGCGGCTCTGTCGCGGGCTCAGTCTCAGGATAGAGAGTAAGCGCGCACACATCGCTGTCTAACACTATATTCTTGAGCATATAGTCGAGAAGCTTACTGTAGGCTGTAAGATGATCCGTAACCCTGCTTCCAAATGTGTTCAGGTAGAAATCCATGTTTTCGTATTGCTCAACATGCATCATCTTGCCGTTTTCAACTGCGGGATTGTCCGTCTGATAGAAGTTATTGTAGTTGCCACCGTTCCAGTTAGATGCCTCAAAATACAGATATGGAATGAGCACCGCGTCAAACGGCTGCTGGTCGCTTCCCGTGTACTTCGTGGGCGTTGGAAATGTCTCATTGACATCGGGATGTGTCTTCATGTCGAGCCCGAGTTTGTCCGCCGCGTCCATAGCCTGGTTTACAAACCACGCTCTCACTACCTTGAAGTTGCCATCCAGACCGCCTCCGTAGAGGTACATGTTGTCCCCGCCGCATATGGTGTCGACATTGACCATGGCGACGATATTGTTTCTCTCAGCCTCTGACAAGTCCCTGACATATGCCAGACTTCCGAGACAAACCTCCTCCTCGGCATCAAACAGTATGAATCTGACCGTGTAAGGAATAGAAGTGTTTCCAAGGATTCTTATGGCCTCTTCCAAAACCAGGCCCACGCCCGATGCGTTATCGTCCACACCGCTTGTGTGGCTTACGCAGTCGTAGTGCGCCGCAACCACAATCACCTTATCGCTCTGGCCCTTCTGCTCGAAAACTATGTTCTCCCCGAAGTAGGGATTGCCCTCCTTCTCGATGTCGAAGTGAACGCTTGTGTAGGAATAGCCAATCCTGGTTATCTCCTCGCACAGCCACTTGTAACACAGCTCGTTGTTTTCAGAGTCCCACCATCTTCCCGGATATGTCTTAGAGATATAATCCATGTAGGTGTAGGCAGTCGTCCCGTAATCATCCGCCCTGACAGTGTTCACGCCCACATAAACTGTCGAGAGCAGAATAACCATAGCCATCGCCAAAAAACAAATTCTTCTCCTCATAATTCTCACGCCCCAAGATAATTTTTAAGTTCCTCTAACCTGTCCTCACAAACCTTTCTGCCTGCCTGGTATACTCTCTCAAGAACCTCCGGATCATTCTCCGTTCTTGATATGTCCAGTCCCTCCTCAGGCCTTATAACAAACAGTTCACCCTGTGCTTCCTTCTCGTCAATGTATGCTGATGTCAGGTTGTATCTGACATGTCTGGCTCCAATCGCCTCCACAAGTTTAGGGTACCTGGCGTACTTAACCTGCATAACAGGCAGAAGCTTATTGCTCTTCTTCACATAGTCCTTAGGCTGTGTGAGAATGACCACATTCCTATCAAATCCCTTCTTTTCAAAGAACCTGATAGGAACAGAATCTGCCACGCCTCCGTCTAAGAGCTTATAGCCGTCGACCTCCACGATATTGGCCGCAAGCGGCATGGACGCTGAAGCCCTCATCCACATAAGGTCTCTCTCGCCGCCGTCGCTGCACTTATAAAACACGGCCTTGCCGGTCTCCACGTTGGTGGCTGTCACGTAAAACTCCATAGGATTCTTCTTAAATGCTTCCCTGTCAAACACGTCAAGCTCATTCGGAAGCACGTTGTAGCAGAAATCCACGCCAAACATATCGCCAGTCTTCACAAGAGATTCCACGCTCATATATCTCTTGTCATTACAATACTTCTTGTTGTAGCGGATGGGGCGTCCAACCTGGCCTGACTTATAGTTGCAGCCAAACACGGCTCCGGCGCTAACTCCAACCGCCCCGTCAAATGTTATACCATTCTCCATGAAGACGTCCAACACACCGCATGTGAACATGCCGCGCATTCCGCCGCCCTCCAAAACCAATCCTGTTTTCATTATTCCTCCTGTGTCATAATATGACGAATATTTCTAAACACACAAAAACAGTATAAAAAAAATTGGGGTAAATGTAAAGCAAATATTCCTTAATTATGCATTATTCTCCGACACTTTCTGTTCGTATAATGAATTTTACGCCAGTATCCGCATCGGACGCGCTTAACATTAAAAAACGTCTGGCTGCGCATGCAGTCAGACGTTTTATTATCACTCTTCCACTCTGAAGCTTCCAAGAATCTGCAGATACTGTGTCTCCTTGGAGAGCTGAAATATGAGAGCCTGTGCCTCTCTTCCGAGAAGATTAAGGCTGAGCTCTGCGTAGAATTCATAGTTCCAGTCCTTCGTCTCTCCGTTAGGTCTGGAATGTATCTCTGTCAGGTTTACTCCGTAGTCGGATATCTGGCATAGGAGACTTCCCAGGCTTCCGCTTCTGTTCGGACACACAAACATGATCTTAAGTCTGTTGTCCTGCTCATCAACCACTAGTTTCTTGGAAAATGTAACTAACTTAAGCTTGCGGCCGTTCTCCTCGATAAGCCTGCAGCTGTTTATGTAGAGGTTGTACTTCACAAGCGCTGTGTTCAAGCCGTCCTCAGCGGCCTTGCCGATCTCCTCCATAACTCCCATGCCGGCGTCAATTTTTCCGTCGACTATGAGTCTTGCCATCTCGTCGTAGTTGTCGACGCACAAAACCCTGTCCTTAGAAAAACCGTCACACATGTAGAGCTCGCTCTTTAGCATGGCAACGCTCTCAGGCTTAGCCATCCTGGTGTCAAATTCATAGGGGAAACAGTCCCTTATCTCAAGAGTTCTGCCGTACTGGTATTTGCGGCTGACCTCCATGATACGCTTAATAAGTGCTGTGTACTCGCGAAGCAGCTTCTCGTCGATGCCCTCCGTGTTTTTGCGGATTATCGCCTCCTCTCGGTCGGGCTTATATATTTCGTCCTCCGTCTGAGCCTTAATTCTTGCCACATTGTCCGCGAGCTCCATTCGCTCTATGAAGAGCTTCCTGATCTCCTTATCGACTCTGTCGATATTAACTCTTACCTCGTCCAGATTCATGATTCAATGGCCTCCTTGACAGTCTTCCAGCCAAGCACAGCACATTTAACTCTGGCAGGCATATGTGAAATCTCAGAAAATACTCCGGCTTCCTCGAGCTCTTCTATATCTTCCTCGGTTGCATTTCCCTTAATCATATTCATGAACTTATCGTGGAGCGCTATGGCCTCATCAGTTGTTCTTCCTATGATCATGTCCAGCATAATATCTGCGGATGCCTGTGAGATGGCACAGCCCTCTCCCACATATGAACCGTCAGTTATCACTCCGTCCTTCACCTTAAGCTGTAATACTATGTCGTCGCCACAGCTGGGGTTTACGCCCTCGAGCACAATGTCCGGCTTCTCAATATCGTGCTTGTGAAGGGGATGCAGATTGTGATCGTTGATTATTTCGCTGTAAAATGTTTTACTCTCCAAAACCCATACGTCTCCTTATAGAGGATAGACACGTGAGGAATCTGTCGACCTCCTCCTCCGTGTTGTAAAATGACAGGCTCACTCTGGATGTGGAGCTAACTCCAAGATGATCCATAAGTGGCTGTGCGCAGTGATGTCCGGCCCTTATCGCGACGCCGTCCGCGCTCATGATGGAAGCCACATCGTGGGGATGTACGCCGTCCACCGTGAAAGTCACGATGCCGTTGTGATCACAGGCTTCGTCCGTGCCTATGATGTTCACTCCGCTTATATTCTTCATACCCTCAAGAGTTCTAGCCGTAAGCTCGAGCTCTCTGGCATGTATGAAATCCATTCCGATACTGCTTACATAGTCAATCGCCGCGTGCAGTCCCACTGCTCCGCCAGCGTTGACAGTTCCCGCCTCAAACTTGTGGGGAACCTCGGCAAACTTCACTCTGTCCCAGTGGACAATCTCGATCATCTCGCCGCCTCTCAAAAACGGCTGCGTCTTTTCGAGAAGCTCATATCTGCCGTAGAGAGCTCCGATGCCCATGGGGCCGTATAGCTTATGCCCTGAAAATGCCAAGAAGTCAGCTCCAAGCTCCTGCACATTGACCTTCATGTGGGGAACGCTCTGCGAGCCGTCCACAACTATCACACCGCCCACAGCGTGAACCATGTCGGCGATATGTCTGATGTTGTTGATGCGGCCAAACACGTTGGAAACCTGTGTGACTGCAACTAACTTCGTCTTCTCAGTGATGACCTCGGCGAGAGCCTCATCGGTTATCTCGCCGGTCATCTCACATTTTAAACATTTAAGTGTGGCGCCTGTCTTCTCCGCAACCATCTTCCATGGAAGGAAGTTAGAGTGGTGCTCTGCCACGCTCACGACAAATTCATCGCCAGGTTTAAGAAACTGCATTCCATAGGTGTAGGCCACCAGGTTTAAGCTCTCAGTGGCATTCCTTGTAAAGACGATTTCCTCAGCGCTTGCAGCCCCTATAAATGCTGCAACAGCCGCCCTCGCGTCCTCATAAGCCTGCGTTGCCACCTCGCTGAGCTCATAAACTCCCCTCATAGGGTTGGCGTTCATACTCTCGTAGTATTTATTCCACGCGTCTAAAACACACTGTGGCTTCTGCGTGGTCGCCGCGTTGTCAAGATATGCCAGGTTGCTTCCCGCTATAAGTGGGAAATCCTTCCTGAGCTCTAACACTCTACTCTTCAGACTCTCCATACTCGTCCTTACCTTTCAGGTATGCGGCCATCTCCTCTGAGAATTCCTCGTCAGGAATCATGGCGCACACTGCATCAAGTTTCGCTCTCGCGAGCATTCTGATAGCTGTTTTTTTATCGATACCCCTCGCTTCCATGTAGAAGAGCATCTCGTCGTCCGCCTGACCGATGGTGGCGCCGTGCTCACCCTCGACATTCTCCTCAGCGCACAGGATTAACGGAATTGAGCCGTTTACACAGTCAGGGTCAAGCATGAGGACCTCCTCGCGCTCCTCCCCTGAGCTTCCCGCTGAGCCGTTGATGAAATCGATGGTCTGTCTGTAGAGCTTGCGGGCTCTGTCTGAGAGTGAACCCATGGCCTTCATCTGTGCCATGCCCTTCTTGCCCACAAACCTCACAACATAGTTCATATCCATCTTCTCGTCGCCTGCAACCGCATAGCCTGTTCTGGATATGAAGCTTGTTCTGTCTCCGTTAAGCTTAAGCTCCAAACCTCCGTAGGTTTTGTCAGCCTCCATAAACAGCTGATAGAGGTTGACGCTCGCATCGTCTGCAAGCTCGCCTGCCAAATCGTTAAAAACCGTGACCTTCGCGCCAGAGCGCTGAGCCTGTATAAGGTTGATGACTGAGCCCTTACCCGCATGCAGTCTCACCTGCAGCGCCACTGAGCCGCTCGCATCCTTATCGCCCTTAAGGTCCGTTATAAACGTGAGTGTCTGTCCATCTTTAGCCGTGATATCTAGTGCTGTGACAGATGCCTCGCCTGCGTGCACCGCAATATCTGCGCGGATGCGCGCATCGTCTGCATCAGTCTCAAATGCCTTGAACACAGGAACCGCCTCTGTTACAAGCGCGTCAAATTCGTGGCCGAGACCTGAATCTATAGCCGAAGCATTGACACTTTTCTGTGTGACGCCCTGTGCTGTTATATCAATATTGTCCTTCTCCGCTAATGCCTCGATGTCCACCTTCGCACTGTTCATTCTCAGATGATTCCATGTTTTAACCGGCAGCGGGTTGATGACATATTCCTTAGTCTCCATAATATACTCCCTGATCTATGGTTTCGCAATCAGCCGATTGCACCCTTCATTTCAAGACGGATGAGGTTGTTCATCTCAACCGCATACTCTCCCGGCAGCTCCTTTGAGACGTTCTCGGCAAAGCCGCTTACGATAAGCGCCTTGGCCTCCTCCTCCTCAATACCTCTGCTCATGAGATAGAACACAGCCTCCTCGCTGATACGGCCAATGCTGGCCTCGTGTCCGATATCTGCGTCGTTGGTGCGGATATCCATGGCTGGGATTGTGTCCGATCTTGAAATATTGTCAACCATAAGCGATGTACATGACACAGCCGACTTAGCCCTCTTGGCCTTCTTGTTGACTGTGACCTCGCTTCTGAATGTGTTTATACCGCCGCTCTTAGAAATCGATCTTGAGTTGACAACGCTTGTGGTGTCCTCAGCGTTGTGAACAATCTTAAGACCTGTGTCGAGATCCTGACCATTGCCGGCAAATGTCACGCCCGTAAACTCCGTGCTTGAGCCCTTGCCGTTTAAGATAGTCATAGGATACAGATATGACACATGTGAGCCAAATGAACCTGTGACCCACTCCATTCTTCCGCCCTCGTCCACGATGGCGCGCTTGGAGTTTAGGTTGTACATATTCTTGGACCAGTTCTCGATGGTCGAATATCTAAGTCTTGCGTTCTTGCCGACATAGAGCTCAACAACACCCGCGTGAAGATTTGCCACGCTGTACTTAGGAGCTGAACAACCCTCTATGAAATGTACATCTGCGCCGTCCTCAACGATGATGAGCGTGTGCTCAAACTGTCCTGCGCCAGGAGCGTTCAGTCTGAAATATGACTGAAGCGGTATCGAAACCTTGACCCCTGCAGGGACGTATACGAAGGAACCGCCTGACCATACCGCGCCGTGAAGCGCCGCGAATTTGTGGTCCTCAGGAGGGATGAGCTTCATAAACTTCTGCTTTACAAGATCAGCGTAAGGTCCTGTAAGCGCGCTCTCCATATCCGTGTAGACAACGCCCTGGTCTGCAACTTCCTTCTTGACATTGTGATAGACAAGCTCCGAATCGTACTGTGCTCCCACACCTGCGAGAGACTCTCTCTCCGCCTGTGGAATGCCCAGTCGCTCAAATGTGTTCTTGATCTCCTCAGGCACATCTGACCATTTGGCGCTCATCTTGGTGTTTGGACGAACATATGTGGAGATATTGTCCATGTCCAGGCCTGAGATATCTGCACCCCAGTCCGGAACAGGCATCCTGTTATATATGTCAAGAGATCTAAATCTGAGCTCTCTGACCCAGTCAGGATCATTCTTCTCTTTAGATATCTTATCGACAATCTCCTCAGTCAGACCTTCCTGCATGCGGTAAGAGTCCTTAGATTCGTCCTTGATATCGTAGATATTTCTTTCTATGTCTTCGACATAGGTGCGTTCCTTTTCCTTCTCTTCCATGACCATTCCTATCTGTGTGATTAGTTTTCTGCCTTTAAGTATCTCTCGAAGCCGTTCTCGTTGATATCGTCGATAAGTGACACATCGCCTGTGTCGACAATCCTGCCGTTGACTAAAATGTGAACATAATCAACCTTCAAAGCCTCCAAAATCTTGGTGCTGTGTGTGATTATGAGAAGCGCTCCGTTCTGGTTCTTCTGATACTCCTCAACTCCCACAGACACTGTTCTTACAGCGTCCACGTCAAGACCTGAATCTGTCTCGTCGAGAATTGCAAGCTTAGGCTTAAGCATGAGCATCTGAAGGATCTCCGCCTTCTTCTTCTCACCGCCTGAAAAACCAACATTTAAATCTCTGTCCATGTAGGACTTATCCATCTGGAGCACTTCCATCTGAGCCTTCAGAGCCTTCCTGAAGTTCCACAGGGAAATCTTCTCGCCTCTCTGCTCAAGCGCGCTTCTCAGGAAATTAGATATACTGATACCAGGCACCTCGATAGGATTCTGGAATGATAAATACAAGCCTGCCTGTGATCTCTTATGAACATCCATATCCAGGAGATCCTCGCCCTCAAATGTGGCCTCTCCTGAAATTACCTCATACTTAGGATTGCCCATCAGAGCATGTCCAAGTGTTGACTTACCTGCTCCGTTAGGTCCCATGATTACATGCGTCTCGCCGGCGTTCATGCGCAGGTTCAGACCGTGTAATATTTCCTTGTCCTCTACATTGACAACCAGGTCCTTAACGTTAAGGATTTCCATAGTATTCTGTGACATACCGTTTTCCTCCGGTTAATAAATTTTCTAGTGAATTATAGTTACCAAAACAAGCTTTGTCAACATTTGAAAAGCCATATTAAGGCTTCATGAGATATATTATCAACAAACAAGGTTTGCCTTCTCAATATTGCCCGCAACGAAGTCCATCGCGTTCTTAAGGGTGGTCTGGGAAATGGCGAGAAGCGCCTCCTCAGTGAAGAATCCCTGATGAGATGTTACGATGACGTTAGGGAATGACAGAAGTCTTGATGTCACAGAAGACTCCATGATATCATCCTCGCGGTTCTCAAATACGTTGTTTGTCTCCTCCTCATAAACGTCGAGGCCGACGCCGAAGAACTTCTTGGCTCTGATGCCTGCGATGAGGTCGTTGGTGTTGATGAGCGCACCGCGGGATGTGTTTACAAGAATTACGTTGTCCTTCATCCTCTTGATGGTGTATTCGCTGATCATGTGATATGTGTCCTCTGTGAGCGGACAGTGAAGCGATATGAGGTCGCTGGTCTTGAGAAGTGTCTCAAGATCAACATACTCCACGAAGTCCAGATTCTTGTTAGGATACATATCGTATGCGATAACCTTCATACCAAAACCGTGGCAAATCTTACACATAGCGGCGCCAATCTTACCTGTGCCGACGATACCTGCGATCTTGCCGTAGAAGTTGATACCTGTGAGACCGTTTAAGCTGAAGTTGTTCTCTCTGACCTTAATATAAGCCTTGTGAACGTGGCGGTTAACTGCGAGAGCCAGCATCATGGCGTGCTCTGCCACTGCCTCAGGAGAGTATCCCGGAACTCTTAAAACGGTGATTCCCTTGGCCTTAGCCTCATCCTGGTCAACATTGTTAAAGCCTGCGCATCTCATGAGAATGAGCTTGCAGCCCACCTCGGCAAGCTTATCGATTACAGGCGCGCTCACGTCCGAGCTTACAAATGCGCACACTGCGTCGAAATCCTTCGCAAGCACTGCCGTTGTCACATTGAGGTCTGACTCTAAATAGTGGATGCTCACATCCGGAAACTCAGCCAGCGCTCTGTCAAATGAATCCTTGTCATACTTCTTGGTGTCGTAAAATAAAATCTTCATAGTCCCCTCCGTTAATTATAATAATGATTCGCCGTCGCCCATAACAGGGATGTCAACAGCGGTTGCATCTTCTAAGTGAAAAACAGCCATCTTATGGCCTGTCTGCTCATTGTAAATGTTTCTAAGGTGTGGCGCATCGTCAAGCATGGCCTGCGCATACTTCTCGTCCGTCTCAAACACTGCCCTACCCGTGTAGCGCATCCAGTGGCCGTCGTTCTTGCAAGCCACAATCTCACACTTGGGGTTTGCGCACAGCTGTCTGTACACGGCCTTGAAATCGCCAACGCCAAACAAAACCTTGCCGTCCATCTCCTTATGTGCGCCAAGAGGCCTAAGTCTTGGCTGGTCACCGTCCACCGTGGCTAAGAAGAAAACTCCTGCCGCACTCAGATAATCGTTAACTCTGCTCATTGCTAATCCTCCGTTCTTACATTAATATCGTCGAGTCGCGCTCTAAGCGTCGCGCGGACCGACTGTCAGGTTTCTGATGAACTTGACATTTGATATTGAATTTCAATAACGTTAAGTATAATCTAATTTTGCAAGTTTTACAACCAAATAAGGATTAAATAAAGTTTATATTAGTGATAAAAAATATCAATAACAAGCACAGAGCCACACGAAACCTCAAAACAAAACTCTGCAGGTCTCCCCGCAGAGTTTTGGGCTAGTTATTATAGTTATTAAGCTTATCGATCAGGCTGTTTAAAGTCTGCTCGATATCAAGTCCCTCCTCGTCGACTGTTATGTCGGCGTAGCGCTCATAGAGCCTGCAGCGCTCTGTGTACAGGTCCTCAAGTGTCTGACCATCCCTCAGGACAACTCCCCTGTTTTTGATATTGCTAAGCCTCTTTTTAAGCTCAGTAAGGCTCTGTCTTATGTAGACAACTGTGCCTGTGTGGGATAAATGCTTCATGGCATCCAAACCGTAGACCACGCTTCCGCCTGTGGCGATAACGCTGTTTGTGACGTTTAGAGAAGCATTTATGCGGTTTTCAACCTCAACGAAGCCGTCAACGCCCTGAGTGGCGATTATATCCTTAAGAAGCCTGCCCTCCTCCTTCTGTATAACCAAGTCGGAGTCCACAAACTCCATGCCAAGCATTTTGGCAAGTATTACGCCGATGGTGCTCTTGCCGACCCCCGGCATGCCTATAAGTACGATATTGTCCTTCATATCACCTCTATTATTTGGCAGCTGTTATAACTCCTGTAAGCGCTGTGGCCGCCGCTGTTGCAGGGCTTGCCAAATATATCTGCACCTTGCTGGTTCCCATACGTCCTAAGAAGTTTCTGTTGTTGGTTGCAACAACCACCTCGTAGTCTGTGAGAATACCGCCCGCACGTCCGCAGCACAGTCCGCAGCCTGGCGTTGTGATAATAGCGCCGGCGTCAGAGAGAATCTGAAGCGTTCCGTCGTCAAGGGCCTCCTTATATATCTTGCGGCTTGCAGGTGTGACGATAAACTGTACGAATGGCGCCTTCTTCTTGCCCTTCATAATCTCTGCAGCCACGTGAAGATCCTCAAGTCTTCCGTTGGTGCATGAGCCTAGGAACACCTCGTCAACCTGCTTGCCCTCAAGCTCTGACACATCCTTAATATTGTCAACCTGTGACGGGCAGGCAAGCACAGGAACCATGTCCTCCGCTCTGTATTTCATAACTCTCGCATACACTGCGTCCTCGTCAGGGCGAAGCGCTCTGATCTCGTCCGTGTACTCTATTCCACAGTACTCACATGTCTTCTCGTCAGGCACAAAGATACCATTCTTGGCGCCGCACTCAACAGCCATGTTTGACATAGCCATTCTGCTTGAGATGGACATGTCATCGATTGTGCTTCCCACAAACTCCAAGGACTGATATGTGGCTCCTGAGGCTGTGAGGTCTCCGAGGACTCTCAGAATAACATCCTTGGATGTAACATTTGCCGGAAGTTTTCCGTCAACCTGAACCTTGATGGTCTCAGGCACCTTAATCCAGAGCTGGCCTGTTCCTAGGATTCCAGCCATCTCCGTGTAGCCGATACCTGTGGAAAATGCTCCGACACAGCCGTAGGTTACCGTGTGGCTGTCCGTTCCGAAGGCGATATCGCCGGGCTTCACATAGCCAGCCTCAGTCATCAGCTGATGGCATACGCCGTCAGTTCTGTGAACATTCTTGAGACCGTATTTGGCGGCAAATTCGTTGCCCACGCGGAAATGTCTCGAATCGTCCACCTGCGACGCGGGGAGGAAGTGATCGTAGATAAGCACGATCTTGTCGGGGTCGTAAACCTTCTTAAAGCCCATCTCCTCGAATTTGGAGACACAGAATGGAACCATGATGTCGTCCACCATGCACCAGTCCACGTCAACTGTAACTATCTCTCCGGGAGTAACCTCTCTCCCGACCTTATTACCTATAACTTTTTCAACAAGCGTGTGTCCCATGACATTCCTCCACAACTAATCCAGACCGTTGCGCTTACGCATAGCCTTAACCAGGCCGCCGGCGTTTAATATCTCCAGAAGATTGTCCGGAAGAGCTGCAATCTTAAACTCCTTACCGTTGTATACAATCTTCTCTCCAGGCGTTACCTCTGCCACGCCGCCCTCCTCGACATAGTCGCGAAGGTCAGCATTTTCGATAAGCAGAATGCCATTGTTTATAGCATTTCTAAAAAATATTCTCGCGTATGATTTGGCAACGATGCATGAGATGCCAAGGGCCTTCACAACCTCCGGCGCCTGCTCTCTTGATGAGCCGCATCCAAAATTCTTGCCGGCAACGATCATATCGCCGGGCCCTATAAGCGCTGCAAGCTCAGGCCTTAAAGGTGAGAATGCGTAAGGCTTCATATCTTCAACATTTTTAAGTGCCAGATACTCTGTTGGCATAATGATATCCGTGTCGATATCGTCCCCGAGTACCCAGATCTTGGCTGTAAATGTCTCGCTCATAACTAACACTCCTTATATTCTGTCAGCTGTCGTGATTTCGCCTGCTATCGCTGAGGCGGTGACAGTTGCTGCAGATGCAAGATAGACGAAGGAATTCTTGTGTCCTGAACGTCCCTTGAAGTTTCGTGTTCCTGTGGAGATGAGCGTCTCGCCCTCTCCGATTACGCCCTGGCATGCGCCCCAGCAAACTGAGCAGTTGGGGTTCATAATCATGGCTCCAGCATCTATGAATATGTCGAGGAGTCCCTCCTTCATGGCCTGATTGTATACAGCGCGGCTGGCGGGAACGACCAGGAATCTGACGGTCGGGGCAACCTTCTTACCCTTGATAACCTCTGCTCCAAGTCTCAGATCCTCGATACGTCCGTTGTTGCATGAACCTAGGAACGCCTCGTCGATATGTACGCCCAGACACTCTGTGGCAGGAACAACATTGTCCACAAAATGCGGCTTGGCAACTATCGGAACTATCTCTGATAAGTCAATGTCGAACACCTGTGAGAACACTGCGTCCTCGTCTGACTTAAACACTGCCTTCGGCTCGCGTCCGTGCTCCTTCAGATAATCCATGGCGATGTCGTCAACCTCCATGAGCGCAGTCTTGGCTCCCGCCTCGACGCAGAGGTTACAAACCGCGATTCTGTCGGCCATATTCAGTGTGTGCAGACCCTCGCCCGCAAACTCCATAGCCTTATAGTTGGCGCCGTTGGCGCTTATTCTTCCGATGATTGTGAGAATTAAATCTCTGGCCGTCGCGCCGTTTTTAAGCTCACCGTGAAGATTAAACCTTATGGTCTCAGGAACGAGAAGCCATGACGTGCCTGTAACCATGGCGTAGAGATAATCCGTACATCCAACGCCTGTTCCAAATGCTCCGAGAGCGCCGTATGCACATGTGTGTGAATCCGCGCCAAATATGAGCTCGCCCGGGCGAACGTGGTTCTCCATCATGAGCTGATGGCAAACGCCGTCTCCCTCGTAATATGTGATGCCGTGCTCCCTTGCAAAATCCCTCATCTTCTTGTGGGATGCGGCAGTCTTAGGGCTGTCCGCCGGGATGTTGTGGTCAACAATCCACACGAGCTTGGAAATGTCCGCGATGTGTGGATGCTTAAGCTTATTATACATGTCGATGGTCAGATGTGTTGTTCCATCGTTGCTCATCAGTCTGTCAAGTGTGACTGTCTCGATATCGCCTGCCTTAGTGGACTCAACCCCTGCAGCACATGCAATGATCTTCTCTGCCATTGTCATTCCCATAGTTTAGTCCTCCCTGTTAAGCGACGCAATCAGGCCGCCCTGATCTAAGATTTCCTGCATTTTTGCCGGAAGCTTCGTACATGTGTAGGTCTTGCCGCCTGTGGTGATGGTTCCGTTCTCAAGATCCATCTCCATCTCGTCGCCCTCCTTAACCACGTCGTAGAGCTCCTTGCTCACGATTACGGGCATGCCGATATTGATGGAGTTGCGGTAGAAGATTCTTGCAAATGACTTCGCAACTACGGCCTTCACGCCAAGTGCCTTCAGAACGCTTGGTGCCTGCTCTCTTGATGAGCCGCAGCCGAAGTTTTCGTCCGCAACGACGAAGTCGCCGGGCTTTACGTCTGATGCAAATGTGTCATTCAAAGACTCAAATGTGTGAGTCTTCATCTCGTCAACTGTTGGAAACAGCAGATACTGCGATGCGATGATCTGGTCGGTATCTACATCTTTGTTAAATTTAAATATTCTTCCCATGTTGCCTCCTGGTGGAAATGATATAAATATTGTTCATGAGCGAAATGCTGCGCATTTCGAATGTTATGTTGTGTTAGTTGTTAGTTTTGTTGTTCATTCGCGAAATGCTGCGCATTTCGAATGTTATGTTGTGTTAGCTGTTAGTTTTCAGTTTATGTTCATTCGCGAAATGCTGCGCATTTCGCTCATGTCGGGGACGTATCGGCAGATGCTATGTGTAGCAGTGATAAAATGCCGATATGTGCCGGGCGGGTGTGTGATACACATACTATGTCCGTGTGTATGGCTCACCTACGTGCTACGCGACGTATGCGCTATACACACGGACAGAACATACGAGCCATGTATAAATACGAGCCATGCATCACATTCCCTTCTAGGGAATGTGATGCTCAGCGTACATTTGCCTGAATTAGGCGCCGTGAGCGAGCTCACGGGCGACTACATTCCTGCAAATGTACGCATGGCTCGAACGGTTAGAAAGGTGGGGATTGAGAGACTTGCTATGGTTTGCCATGGCTATTGACATAGTCATATGTGCAAATGAAGCCCTTGCCCCTACCTGAACATTTTTATCAATATTACTACTATAGCATCTGATGAGTTATAATTCAAATTCATATTACTTATATTTACTATGCCCCCAACTTATGAAGATGTTCAATATATTTTCTCTTCTTCCGCCTTTCACAGCGTAAATCAATCTCTCCTCTTCCCTCTTCCCTCTTTCACAATCGCAAATCTATCTCTCCCCAGCCATCTCTAAATAATAGTTATATCTCTCCTCTAACAATCCGCAGTTCTCGCTGTTGAAGCATTCGAAGTTTTCCTTGAGACAGGCGATGTATTCGCCGACCTTGCCTAAGATGTGTGAGCTGGTCAGGTAGTCGTAGTCTCCGTCCATGATCATGGTCTCGAAGATTGTTGCCCTGTCCTCGGTGTGGAAGGTTTTGCCGTAATCCTCCACGAAGTAAACACACTCGGGGTCACCGCTTTCTAAGTATTCCTCGCCGTATGAGGTGTACTCCTCGTTATGGCGGTTTGTGTCATAGTAGAGGTATGAATTGTCATATTCGAAGCTGTCGGGATTATATTTTTCCCACCTTTTATCCACGTCGTCTATAACGCCCATGCCCTCGAGTTTTCTGTCGATTACGTGAATCATTTCGTGTACAAATGTCTCGGTGATATCGTACTGATAGATGTCAATCGCAAACATCAGATAGTTGTCGACAGTGGTTGTGATGCCTGCCGCCTCGCTCACATTGCCATATTCGTCGCTGGTAAGCGAGCCCACAAGATAGAGGTTGATACCGGGGCAATAGTTATATACAATCTCCCTGAACATCTCGTCAGGGAACACCATAAGTCCCTCCTCGATTTCGTCGAGGGCCTCCTCTATAAGCCAGTCTGTCTCGCAGACGGTTCCCACATATCCGCTCTCAAACTGGTTCTTGCAGTTGGCGCCTATGAAGATATTTACGCCGTATTTCTTCTCCAGAGCATGTACTCTCTCGGTTAGCTCTCCGTAGTCAACCTCCTGCTCATAGTTATATTCCAAAACCTCGGGTGTTCTAACCGCCTCGTCGATTAGCACCTCTGAATAATTCCACAGATATGAATTGACAAGAAGTCCTGTGTTGTTGTCAAAACAGTTTATAAGAAGGCTTCCGTCGTCCA
Source organism: Lachnospiraceae bacterium (assembly GCA_024699325.1). Classification (GTDB taxonomy): domain Bacteria; phylum Bacillota; class Clostridia; order Lachnospirales; family Lachnospiraceae; genus UBA4292. The sequence goes on from JAILPS010000044.1 coordinate 19,085, forward strand.
CAAGATTATCGCTGAAGACATATATAACCTCTGCGCCGTAGTATTCGCCATATTTTGCAGTAAGCTCCTCCTCAAGGGGCGTTCTGTCAAGTCGAAGCTTGCACGACTGACCACTTGTGCTGTCAGAATAGATAAGCGTCGCGTTAGTCTCCGCCATGTAATACTGCGGCTCAACCATCAGAGTCTGTGTCCACTCAGCGTTGTGCCAGACAGCCTTTAAGTCTGAATTCTCATTGATCAGATAATCCTCCTCCACAAACCTGTCTATCTCCCCGGTCTTTACATTTACCTCGCCTATAAAAATACTGTCCTCAACAATATCAAACAAGTCAAGATTCACATGTGAACCGTCATCGCTGATGCCGTTAAATGTGGCATAGTTTAGATTGCCATCGCTCTCCCACACAACCTCTGTTGAATCGTAAACCTGAAGGATTTCATCGCTGTCACCGTCAAAGCTCAGTTCATCTAAAGAAAGGCTTCGAAGCTTGTAATCCGTGTCAGTCACGAAGTAGAAACAGCCGTCGGCCTTGTTATAACCGCCGTTAATCCAGCCATCGCCCGGCATCAGATCCACAATCACATAGTCGCTTAGCGCCTCGTCAAACACATACAGATCGCCGTCAATATAGCCGTCCACCTGGCAGATAAGAGGCTTGTTGTTGATCACCCTGATATTGGAAACCCAGGCATTCTCGCCATATTCAGATACGCTGTCTTCATACAGCTCGTCCACACAGAGCTTGGCTATTCTCTCCCTCTCCCCCGTGCTTATGTCCACGCGGTTGGCGTAATATATGTCATTATCCCCCTTGGTCACCCTTTCGATAAACACAAGCGTGTTTTCATCATACACTCCGATTTCGCTAGTCACCACATCCTTAAGGATATCGTCTATATCAAATAGACACTGCGCCTCATCCACCACATATTTTGCCATAGGGGCGGCTGTAGTTGTGACCACCTCCGTAGTGGTCTCCTCCTCTGTGGTTTCCTCGGGCGTTGTCTCCTCTGTAGGAGCCTCAGTTGTGGTCTCATCCTCCGTCTGAGCCTCCATGGTTGTCTCTACTTCCTCGTCAACCCCAAACCATTCCTTAATCTGCGCGCATCCTGTCAGCATAAGACACGCAGATAACAGTGCTAATCCCTTTCTCTTCATACACTCCCCTTAAATATCAAAAACCAATTATCTCTGTAAATATAAACAGCAGGCATTTTCATGCCTGCCGCTTTAACTCCTGTAACTGTCAGCCTCTTTAACTTCCCGATTCTCGCGCGACGCGTCCAGCTTATAAACCGCTTCCATAAACTGTATGTGAAGTCTCATCTCTGCAGCATTTAAAACTCCATCGCCGTCAAGATCAAACATTTTCTCAAAAGAATCGACTATTTTAGCATCATTATTGCTCATATAATTCTCCCCCTGTTTCTAAAAAGCATGGCCGAATTATAGCAAATATTTAGCCAAAGGCTCTATGTTTTTCCTAAATGTACCCTTAAGAAAACCTTACCTGCAGACACCAGAGGCTATTATAACCTAAAATCACAAACATATCAACAAAAGAAAGGAACGCTGCGGGGGGTGCAGCGTTCCCAGGGGTGGTTTGCCCAGGCAAACCTGTATGATCAATTCTGATTAGAACTGATCTGACAGGTCATTCTCTCTTCTTCTTCTGCAGAAGACGAGGAGGAATATACCTGTGGCAAGCATTAACATGTAAGGCGCGAAGCGAATTACAACGCCTGTTGGAGAGATCTGAAGCAATGTGTTTGTGAATGTCACAGTGTAGTTGGCTGTGGCCTTTGTTAAAGCTACAGTGTTATCAATTCTTGCTTCGTTAGACTTCTCGTTGGTATAGATGCTCTTGGCATCGGCATTTGTGACCGCTCCATCTGATTCAGATGAATATGTTGTTCCTGCAACATTGTTGGTCTCATAGATTGTAACTGTTGTGCCGCATGGAATACCTGTATAGGTAACTGTCGCGCCATTGGCGATAGTAGGTTCCCACGTTGCTGTTATGCTTCCAGCTGTGAGATCAGTCTGAGTTGCGTTACCTGTGATGGTCATAATAGGGAGAACAGCTCCTGTCACAGTCGTGTTTTCAAGTGTTATGGTAAATGGAAACTCGTTGGTATTCATGGCCTTATCATTTATGAGAGTCTTACCAACTTTAAGGTTAAATGTGTGATATGAATCTGCTGTCACATCCACAGGATCACCTGATACAGGGTCAATTGCGGTTGTTGAGACGAAGCCCTCAGTCTTACCTGCATCTTCCACTGTGGTAGTGGTTGGCGTGTCCTTGGCATCAATATCGTTGTTGTTTGTGAAGCAGACATAGCCATACACAACATAGCCGTCAGGTGTTGCAGGAGCTGTATCCGTTGTTCCTGTAGGGCAGTCCATAACATAGACATCTAAATATCTAACCGCTGTTATATCTCCGTCCATAACGCCGCTTGTCGTGTATTCGCTTGCGGTCTCTGTGATCACATATCTGTACACGCCAGAGCCTGTCCATGTGATGTTGCTAAAATCAATTGTGACAGGGAAACGGTTTGCCTTTCCATTAGCTGACGCCTCAAGACTTGTGGCAGGTGTTAAGGCAAGTGTTCCTGTTGCATCCTCTGTGGTGTCAGTTCCGTTAAGTGAGGTCGTGACTTTCACATTGTCTGTAATGCCTGCCTTCGTCACGGCGTGCACATTGACAGCTGGAGCATGGGCTGAGACATCATCGTAGATATTCTTGGCTTCTCCTGCAGTTACAGTATATGTGTATGTAATTGTCGGCGCGTTGACTACACATTCCTCGGGATTGTACGCTGTAATCTCTTTGTACAGTATAATACTGTCTTCCTGAACAACAGGTGTATCAGGAGTTGTAAAACCACCGGACACTCCGGAAACGCCAATAGTTGTGCCGGCTGATGTCGCCAGAGCTGTCATGCTCATGCTCATCGCCATAACAGTACTCATTGCAATAGATAATAATCTTTTTCTCTTCATAGTGAATCTCCTCTCTTATTAGATGTTGTTAATGTATCATTTGTCTTGTTCTTACCCGGCGGAGCCTTCCCTCTCGTCAGGGGTTCCCCCTGGACTCTTGTCCTGCCTCGAATTCGCAGGGTGTGATCATCAGATATCATAATCAATCACCCCCTTACGTCTTCTGGATAGAATATATATACCTAACAGGGCCAGCCCTGAAAGTACCAGAAGTGCTGCAAATGCTTTGTCGGCATTGGATGTGTCTATTCCTGTCGGGGCAACTATGCCCTCAGCATCGTTGACTATGTTTATGGTCCAGTGCCTCTTTACCACAATTCCACCCTCAACTGTGTCCACAGGTATGCCTGTTATGACATCGCTGCCCCTGACAGCCGAAACAGTGGTTCCTGAAACTACCAGCACCGTGGTATCATGCAAAATGCTGTAGCCGTCGGGCGCCCTGGTCTCCACCAGGTGATAGATGCCGGGCTTTAGAGCCCCCGCGTATATCAGACCGTCCGAACCTGTAACAATATCCTCATACCCCTCTATAGGATATAGATCTCTGACGTTGCCGTTTGCCTTATACAGTGCAAAATGTGCGCCCTCCAGGGCATCTTCGACTCCGCTGACCTTGAAAACACTTATCTCTATAGGAATATTTTTGATAGTCAACGTTCCATACAGAGGGTTCGTATCGCTGACCTGATATGAAATATAACCATTTAACGTGTCCTCGGTTTCAAGCGTTACAACACCGTCATTGCCAACCGAAACCTTAAACATTCCCTCTACTCTCACATATTCGGAAGGCGTGTATATCTCCTTCAGATAATAGGTTTTGCCCCTCTCAAACTTGAGGTTCAGACCGTCAACCGTGGATACATATCCCCTGTCCTTCACATATATGGTTTCGCCCCTAAATGTAATAGTATCAGAAGAAGATGCGTCCTGCCTGTAGACCTCAAACTTGGCTCCCGGAAGGAATGTCCCGTCAAATGCTGATATCTTGTTTACTCTTATCGTCACGACTGACGATTTCTGTCTGTCATTTTCTATCGCAAAATGTATCTGTCTGACCTTGTAGACGTCAGCTGCTGCAACGTCAGCTCCGTCATTTTCCAGCTGCACTCCGTTTTCATCGCGGTATACAGGGGCAAAATTCTTGGGCAGCCAGTATTTAAAAGCCTCCGAATCGTTTAGATGATCTCCTATATACGTCTCAGTGACAGTATATTTGACCGCCTCATTGCCTATGACCAGAGGTTTTCCATACCATGTATATGACCACGGAGTCACTCCCTTCTGTATTCCGTCAACGTCATATGCGCCGTCGGCCTTCAGAACAATCGTCTCGGACACATATGTCCTGCCGCATGCCGTTCCCTCCAAAACGAAGGTCACACTCTCCTCGGGGGCACATTCCCAAACCTTCTCGGCTGTGATTGAAACTATTCTTATAGGCTCGTTGTAGACAGTTATTCCAACCGTTGACACCGGAGTCTGTCCAGGATCTCCCACGCTGACCGTAGACATACCACTCGTCTTGCTGTCATAGACCATGTCGGAAACCGTAAATCCTCCGCCCTCGTCCACCGTGACCACGAAAGACGGCGTTACGCTGCCCTCTCTGTAGCCGTTTGGAACCTGCTCTATGAATTTGTATCTGTAAACATTTCCTACGCCCTGCGGGATGGGAAGTGACAGATAGATATTTCCGTCAGTACCTGTTATGACGACATCGCTTGTGTTTCCGTTGTCATACAGAACAGTGTAGCGGCCGTCATTGATATTTGCCGCCGACTTCTTCGATACTGTAAGAAGTCTGAGCGAATCGTCGTCCATAATCTCATAGACTGAGAACCTGACACCCGGCATAGGCGCGAAGTCCGTTCCCCTGTCTCTCTTCTGTACGATGAAGGTGCCCGACTTCACATATGTGTTGTACAGGTTTACCTTCTGTGAATTGCCTATATCGACAGCGTCAGCAGCATAGCTTGCGGTTGTACCCTGCACTGTGCTGAACCACTGCTGCAGCGGAACCTCCGTGGCTCCACTTCCCGCCTGTAGATTGGTTATGCTGTACTGTGCCGCGATTCCATAATCCGTCTCGCCATCACTTACATTGTAGTTATTCTCCAGAATATTGAATGTGGAAGGCGCGGCCGTTGGGACAACCCACGTGTATGTGTTTCCGCTCTTCTCCATGTAGCCGTATGTTATAGGTTTGCCATTTTCATCCTTGTCAATCAATCCGTAATACTTCTGATTGCCCTGCTCAAGATAAAGCGTAACCACATCAGATGTGTCATCGTTGTTGGTCAGCTGAATATTAAATGCGTCGGCGCCGGTTCCCGTCACAACCTTGCTCATGGCTGTGCTGTCGCCAGAAAATGTTTTGGTAACTGTAATATAGTGCACATTAGGTGTGAGCTTGCCGTCTATATGCCAGCCGTCCCCCTGCATTTTATAGCAGTACCATCTTATCGTGTAGTTATCAACCGTGAGAGTGTCCGTGGTGACTGGAGCATCGTTAAGTGTGATAGTGAACTTCGCACCATCGTTCAGTATTCCGTCTCCGTCGGTATCCAGGCTTCGAAGATACTCCATAACCTGTGCGTCAGTCGGAAATTCAAGCGCCTTATATGTCACTCCCTCATATGTGTAACCATCTCCGCCCAACATTCTTATCTGCTCGTTAGCTTCGGTGATGTCCGTGGTCGTATCATAGTTTTTTCCAACCTCGGCGCCGTAGGACACAACCTTATATGCGGTGGTGCCAGAATTTACATCGGGCGCCACATCCTTCGGCATGATAATCGTGTGGAAAACAGCCGGGGCAAAATCATCAGCGTTCGTGCTCGTGCTGACAGAAGTATTAAATACATCGCTCGATGTCGCCTTCAGGGAAATATAGAATTTAGCCTCTCTGAAATCGTAACCGCTGCTGTTGGCTGTGTCATAGCGGTTGCTCCACGTAGCGTACAGATTTACTACTCCGTCATTGTTTGAATCAAATATATAATTACCTGATAAGTCCGTATCTGTGAGATTCACCACGGACTGTGCCTCCACAATCGTTCCACCCTCTGTTCTCCAACCGTCAAACTGAAGAACATGTGTAGCATGCTCATCAGACACATTGGCGGTTGTGTGGTAACACTCTGAGGCTAGCTCGCTGACATCATAATATTCAAGCCACACGCTTCCGATATCCGTCTGCGTGGCTATATATCCGTTCTGTCTGTCCCCTGTTATCGTTGTATCTCCGATAAAATATGGAAGACCTGCAGAGTCAACCGTCGTTCCCTCTGCGGGGTATACATTGTATTTAACCGTGAGACTGCTGTCCAATATGTCTGCAAACTCCCACATAGATGTCAGTACCAGTTCACCTTCAGGCATTGTGTCAATCACGTCTGCCGGCTGGTAAGTATTGCCGTCAGAACCATACCATCCTGTAAACCTGTATCTGTATACTTTGGACATGCTGTATGTCTTCAGATAATATCCTTCACCGTCCACATACTCCACAGAAGCCGTGCTCTCAGGCGATTTTATCGCGCTTCCCACGCCAATCTGCTCGGCAAAACCTAGCGGCATGGTGTAAGAGCCCTCATCCCCAGACTCTCTGTTGTCTATATCATAGACATATCTTATCAGTCCCGCAGGATTTCCCAGCGTAAACAGATTGTTGTTATCCGGGTTGTATTGTGTCTTAGACCAGTCTCCAAATTCTCCCCCGCTGTAGTAATCCAGCATGAACATGTCGTTGCCACTGCGGTGACCGACTATGTAGTACTTATTATTCGTCTTGTATAGCCTGAATTCCTGAGATGTCTGGGAAGTTGTGAGCGAAGAATTGCCATTTCCCATATTCAGAAACCGTGTGCCGTCCGCCGTATTCGTATATATGTAATATGTTCCGTTATCGTTCGCCTCAAAATTCCAGATAGTCACCTCAGACGCGCTGCTGTAGTAATCTACTTCGTTGGTTACCGCATATCTGTCAAGTTTTCCAGAGTTTTTTGCTGAACTGCTCATGGCATACACATCTGCATTGTTGACGATAAGGTAAAATCCGCCATCGAGTCCCCATGGATCCCTGAACTCTTCAGTCCAGACAGACTGGAGATTCACATACAGGCTTCCATCCCCCGCAAATTCTGCCTTCTCAAGAAGATCCGTCGACGTACCCGCAGCGATAACTGTGTCGTCGTCAGTCTTCCAACCCACAAGTTTATATCTTCTTCCCTGGGAAGTATCATATACAGTGGGGTTTGTATCCAGAACCGCATAGGCCGAAGCATCCTGCGTAACAACATCTGTATATACGCCGTTGACAGGAGTTATTCCGTCAATCACAGGTGTGTTAATCAGACTGTCCCCCGACACAAGCGCGTCAGTCGTCACCTCGTAATTCACATTGACACTAACAGACTGTTTCTCCCTGTAACTCCAGTTGGCCGACAGGGTAAGGTCATTCTCCGGCTCCGACGTGATCACATCGCCCGGATTATATGTATTGCTGTCAGACCCTGTGAAGTCCACAAAATCATATATCCACTTATATCCGGCTGAATATGATATAAATGTTGTCGAGGCGGGCTCAGATACCGTATATCCCTCACACCATGTAGTCTTCACGTCCGCAATGGCCTGATATCTGTTCATCGAATCGCCCTCCTCAGGGGTAGGCGCCGGATATGTATAATTAACCTTGACATTGGGTATTTCCCCAAGCGCGAACTTGCTGTTTTTCCTGTTCGACGGCGCTGCATTTTTGCTGCAGGCCCAGCTCTTAAACGTGCCGCCTGAGTAGTCTATTGTGGTGTTGTAAGCATAGAGATCATCAAAGCTTAATATCTCAAGTGAACCATTTACATAGTTGAGCATCAGCTTCTGAGGCGTGTCTGAGACTGTCAGAGCCATATTAAAACCGCCATAAATCTCAGTGCCCTCTGCCACTCCGGTCATATTCAGATATTTGCCGTTCAAATCCTGGATATAATATGTTCCGTCATCGTTTGCCGTGAAACTCCATATCAGCCTGTCCGCATTGTCGAGACTGCTGGTATATGCCGGAGCACCTGAAATGTTCTCTGTAAGGGTGACATCGTATGCCTGAAGGTAGTCGCCTGAAGCCTCGTTGGACATCGCATGTCCGTTTGACACTATCATGGCCTTCGTTCCATCCAGCCCCATATTGTCTCTCAGGCTGTCAGCTGTCTCCCTTATAAACACCTTGCCGTCTCTCCACCTTGCAAACACGACTCCCGCTGATCCATTGTAGGCATTGATATGGTTTGATGTGCCATACTGATAAATGTCATACATGTTATTCGGATCATTTGTTGTTGTGACCCTCATCTCCTGTCTTGGCGTCTCAGTAGTATCCTCGATCAGGTACAGGCTGTCGCCCACGCCCGGAAAATATATGTATTTCCTGGTCTCGCCGTCCAGAACATACACGTAATAGCCGTCACTGTGCAGACCGGAAGGTTCAAAATGGAACTCCCCGGCTCCCGCCATCACAGGCGATCTTCCTATTCCAACCAGACTTCCGCCGTCCTGTCCGTCATTGTCGTCCTGTCCGTCATTGTATGAGAAGTCTCTCAGATAGATTGTGTCATTGACATCATAATAGCCAATATAATATGTCTTATTCCCCGAAATCGCCGTAGCATTTTCCGTCTCAGACGGCTCCGTCAGAGTTACGACATTGTAATAATCTCCCTCAGAGGCCAGAGCCACTGTGAAATCCATGGAAATATTTGACATTAATATCGCAAAAGACATAAAAATCGCCGCTATTCTCTTCGTAATCTTCATGTGACCGGCCTCCTTTCTGAAATTATTTGATATCCTCCACATTAATCAACAATGACATAATCTTGGAAGGATGCTTTCCGTGGTACCTGAAACAGGCTATATCTGTGACTATGGACATTCCGTACAGGAAAACCATCAGCCATGTGTATTCGTCGGACATGACCATGGGAAGTGCCATGTTTTCCGTGTTTACAAACACTATGATGCTCACAACCGCTATAAACAGCTCGATGGCCATTCCGTCTATTATCAGAGCCACGAAGGTTTTCAGGCTCCTATGTATACCGCTAACCAGCTCATCGACCGCTCCGCCGTTCTCCTCCATAAACTCCGTGTAATCGTCAATCTGAAGCATCACATTCTTGGCGAATTTTCTTTGTCCATATTTTCTCTTAATGTTAAATATCGGCAGCAGATTCAAAACCGCCAAAACCGTGCACACAAGATTTAACAGTGCCCAGCCCCCTCCAACGGTCGCATGCCCCACGGCAGTTCTCTTAACCACCGTCTGAGTTTTTTGTTTCTCCGCATCGGTCACCGTTTTTGGAAATGTCTCGGCAAACAGGACAATTCTTCCGTTGGTCGTAGCGTCATAACATGTAGAAAATGCCACTATCCTTCCATTGGAGTTTTTGTCTATAAAACCTGTGTCCAGCCAGACTGAATTCTCCCTGATGTATTTCATGAGCTCCTCGAGCTCCTCCGGCTCACCGTCAACCGTTCCGTAGACCATGTCGTCGTAGGCGTTGGTGTACACACATGCAAACACATGCAGCTCAAAATCTCCGTTGAGAGTCTTCAGCGTTCCCGTCTTGTGGGCGTCAAAATATTCCTGATTAAGGAACTTCTCTATATCGCCAAACATCGCTCCGTTGTCCATGTGATGGCCATACACCATGTTGTACCAGTCATCAAAATCTCCTGAGTTGTGGCTGGACAGATATATCGAGCCGGAAAGTGCCGGGTTTCCGAAGATATCCTTGCTAGCATACTCCAGATCATCGTCGCCCTGCACTATGGGATAGTCGATATTTGTGTTGTCTATGGTCACCCAGCCGACTGCGTCTGGCACAACACTTATCAATTCCTCAAAACCGTTCTTCTCGTCATCAGCATTTTCCTGAGGCTTGTATTGAAGCAGATCATATGATGCAAATGCATTTCTGTTTGTGTACAGAAGGTCATACAGAGCCAGCCCGCTGAACAAAACGATTGCTAAAACAAGCAGATATGCAGCCGCCATAAGAACCTTGTCGGCGTAATAAAATATTTTTTCCGTTTTGGACAATGTCGGCCTCCTTTCTGCTTATTTTTAAAATCCAAGCTGTTAAATATTGCTTCTGCGTATCATGGTTATAACCACTCCCATGATTTCCTTACTGTCAACCTTGCCAAAATATCTGCTGTCCTCAGCTCCGGCTCTTGCGTCACCCAGAATGAAATACTCTCTATCCCCCAGCGTCACAGGATATTCCACAAACCCCTCATATCTCGGGGTGGAGCCTGAGATATTGTGTTCTATCACCGCGTTGCCGTTGATGATAAGTCTCTCGTCATCCGTTATCTCTACCGTATCCCCGGGCACCGCAACAACACGTCCCACATAAATCGTGTCATTCTTCTTGACAACGACCACATCCTGTGATTTGACGTCTTTCCCTAATCTGTAAAACAGAAGAAGATCTCCTGATTTAAACTGCGGGCTCATGTCTGTATTTGGCATGGAGGTTATTCCACAGAACAATCCAAACATCAGCCACAGAGCTACAACAATAACAAAGGCATGTATGAAGAACACCTGAATATAGTTCATGGGAGATCTGTGTTTTGCCTTTTTGTCAATCTTTATATCGCTCTCCTCATATTCAGTCTTCTCTGTATCGTCTATATTTTCTTCGTTCAAAAACGCTTCATCTGCCCGACTGTTTTTTGAGTTTTTCTCCATGTCTTCCTCCTTCTGCAATAGTACCCCTATTTTTGGATTTATTATAAAAAAATGTCCTTACATATGGCTGACGTCACCCTGACAAAACCCTTACACAAATCCACTTATTTCGCGCATTATTGTACAAAAAGGGGCTGTAAAAAAAGTCCATAAAGAAAAATCGCTGTAGGCATAGCGCTTACAGCGATTTTTTGGTATAATGATTTCATGCAAAAACCCAATAATACCAGAAGCTATTATACAACACGTCAGCTGAAATTGCCACT
>JAILPS010000052.1 GCA_024699325.1 Lachnospiraceae bacterium
AATGGCCAGACGAGTCATGCTTGCATGAACTCGGATGGTTATTTCTGTGTGGTTCTAATAGCAGACGTCCGTCACATGAGCAAAAACCGATGCCTTTGGCAGAGGTTTTGCGAATGGGATGGGCGGGTGCTGAATAGTTACCATAATATTTCATTTATACATATTTGGCAAGCATATTTTGTCTTTGGGGGCTGTTTGAGCAGCATTTTGCCCCAAAAATGCGCAAAAAAGCGGCCGTGGATAACCACGACCGCCTGAAAAATCGTTATTAATTATAACTGAGGACCAGCTGCTACAAGAGCCTTACCAGCCTCGTTACCCTCGTACTTAACGAAGTTCTTCTGGAAACGAGCTGCAAGATCCTTAGCCTTAGCATCCCAGTCTGCTGCGTTAGCATATGTGTCGCGTGGATCAAGGATTGCTGGATCAACGCCTGGAAGCTGTGTAGGAACCTCGAAATCGAAGTAAGGAATCTTCTTGGTAGGAGCCTTGAGTACGTCGCCGTTAAGGATAGCGTCGATGATACCTCTTGTATCCTTGATAGAGATTCTCTTGCCTGTGCCGTTCCAACCTGTGTTTACAAGGTAAGCCTTAGCGCCAGACTTGTTCATCTTCTTAACAAGCTCCTGAGCGTACTTTGTAGGATGAAGCTCAAGGAATGCCTGACCGAAGCAAGCTGAGAATGTAGGAGTTGGCTCTGTGATGCCGCGCTCTGTACCAGCAAGCTTAGCTGTGAAACCAGACAGGAAGTAGTACTGTGTCTGCTCTGGTGTAAGGATAGATACTGGAGGAAGTACTCCGAAAGCATCTGCTGAGAGGAAGATTACGTTCTCAGCTGCAGGACCTGCAGATACACCGTTAACGTTGGCAGCGATACCCTTGATGTGGTTGATTGGATAAGAAACACGAGTGTTCTCTGTTACAGACTTGTCATCGAAGTCAATCTTGCCGTTCTCATCAACTGTAACGTTCTCAAGAAGAGCATCTCTTGTGATAGCGTTGTAGATGTCAGGCTCAGCTTCCTTATCAAGGCCGATAACCTTAGCGTAGCATCCACCCTCGAGGTTGAATACGCCGTTGTCATCCCAGCCGTGCTCGTCATCACCGATGAGGAGACGCTTAGGATCTGTAGATAATGTTGTCTTACCTGTACCAGACAGACCGAAGAAGATAGCTGTGTGCTTACCCTCCATATCTGTGTTAGCTGAGCAGTGCATTGAAGCCATGCCCTTAAGTGGAAGATAGTAGTTCATCATAGAGAACATACCCTTCTTCATCTCACCGCCGTACCATGTATTTAAGATTACCTGCTCCTTAGATGTGATGTTGAAAGCTACGCATGTCTCTGAGTTGATGCCTAACTCCTTATAGTTGTCAACCTTAGCAAGTGAAGCTGTGTAAACTACGAACTCTGGCTTGAAGTTTGCAAGCTCCTCCTCTGTAGGCTTGATAAACATGTTTGTAACGAAGTGAGCCTGCCAAGCAACCTCCATGATGAAACGTACAGCCATGCGTGAATCTGCATTAGCGCCGCAGAATGCATCTACAACGAAAAGTCTCTTGCCTGATAACTCCTTCTTGGCAAGATCCTTAACAACTGCCCACTGCTCCTGTGTCATAGGGTGGTTGTCATTCTTGTAAGCATCTGAAGTCCACCATACTGTGTCCTTAGAATTCTCGTCTACTACGAGGTACTTATCCTTAGGTGAACGACCTGTGAAAACACCTGTCATTACGTTGATTGTATCAAGCTCTGTAAGCTGACCCTTCTCATATCCTGTAAGATCTGACTTGGTCTCCTCGTTGAAGAGTACCTCGTAGGAAGGATTGTAAACGATCTCGCTCACACCTGTGATGCCATACTGGCTTAAATCGATTTTGCTCATTGTGTGTCCTCTCTCTTAATCTGTATTTATGGTCTGTCTCTGTCCGAAAACAAGCCCACACGAGTAATAATTCTATGCATTAAAGTTAGTTTTGTCAATCACAAGATTGTTTAAATTTTTGTGAATTCGGATTTTTTTAAGCTTTGATGATTAAACCACACGTATAGAAGCCATAATCTGCATAAAAATATCTCGTGCAAACAAAAAGCAGGGCATCAAGCTGCCCTGCCTTGTAGTCGATTACTCTTCCTCTTCAACGATCTTAGCGTCTACTGAGTTCTTCTTGATGGACTCGATGCCCTTCAGGCAGCCTGCCTTGGAAGCATAGCCCTGACCGGTACCGATAATCTGGCCATTAGCTGCCTTCAGTCTGAAACGGAAGTCGCCGCTCTTGTCAGCGTAAACCTCGAACTTAGGGTGCTTAACTGCCTCAAATCCTTCAACTGTCTGATCCTCAACGCCAGCCTCAGGAGCATTCTTCATGATGCTCTCGATGCCGTTTCTGCATGACTTCTCATCTGCGTAAACCTGGCTTGATAAGATAATCTCTCCGTTGCCTGCCTTAAGATTGAACATAGGTCCGCTCTTAGCCTGCTTGATAACAAACTTTCCCATTGGTAAAATCCTCCAATCCTTAAATTTATGAGATCGCAAAACCACACGATTCGTCTCATACTAATAGTAAATGTATTATCTCATTATTCTTGCAATAAATCAATAGTTTTCGCACAATTTTTGCCTAATTATGCAAATGTGCGATGGCGTCCTGATACATTTTCCACATGACCTTGTAGAAATTATCGTCGTCGTAGTCGCGGGCGAAGTACTCCGTCAGCTGTGTCAGGCACAGATAGAGGTCGTACCAGCGGATGCGCTGCATTTCGCTTGACGAGAACGGTCTGACGCCGTATCCTCTGTAGAACGCCTCGTTGTGGTGGTGTGTTCTGAAGCCGTACTCCATGAGAGGGTCGCCCCAGATGGTTCTCTCCCAGTCGATTATGCCCTGGACCCCGCCGTCCTTCACGAAGACATTGCCGTCCCACAGGTCCGTGTCCACGAGCCTCGGCTCCCTGACCTCGTCAAAAACCGCCCTGTCGTTCTCTAAGAGCCCCAGGAAAACGTCCGGGTCCATCTGAAGATCCACCTTGTAGTATTTGGCGTCCTCTAATATGTCCTCTAACATATCGTGAAATGCGTCATACCAGGAGCTGTGCTGGCGCTTCTTCTGGCTGTAGTAGCCGAATTTGCTGCCCTTGATTTCGTTGACAATCTTGTTGTAGCGGCCTAACTCCTCGTCGATAACTGCCTGCTCATCTCTTGTGAGCTTACTTCTGACTTCGCTTAGCGTATCGCCGTCAAAATACTCCATGAAGAAATAGCCGGAATCGAGAACCGTCCTGGCTGCGTCGTAGTAAAACATTTCCGGAACGGAGATTTTCGTGTAGTTTTTGAGCTTCTGAAGCACGCTTATCTCTGTGTACATGGCGTTCTTCTCGTGGTTCATCACGCGAAAACCCTCTATCGGAGCAACCTTAAGCATGACCAGTCTTCCGGTCTCCAACTCTATCTTGTAGACATTGTTTGAATAGGAGCTGTCTATCTCTGTTATGGTTTTTGGAAGGCATGAGAACGCCTTCTTGACAATTATGGCTATCTTAGCATCTGAAATGTGCTGCTTAACTGCACTTTGCATTACTCTGTAACCTCTACCTCTCTTATTACTTTGTTGTCAATCTCCTCGCGAAGCGCCGCGATAAAATCAGCCACGCTTCTGCTTCCCTCATTGCCTGCGAACCTGCTCGAAACTGAGACCGTATTCTCGGCCTCCTCCTTCTCGCCAACAATTACCCAGTAGGGAAGTCTGTCGTTTCTTGCATCCCTTATCTTGTAGCCGAGGCTCTCGTCCCTGTCGTCCACAGTCGAATCTATGCCCGCCTTCCTGAAGGCTCTGTGAACCTTGACCGCATAGTCGTGGTACTTCTCTGAGATGGCCAGAATTCTGACCTGCTCAGCGCACATCCACGTCGGGAACTTTCCGGCATAGTGCTCGATAAGCCATGCGAGCGTCCTCTCATAGCAGCCCATGGAGGTTCTGTGGATGATGTAAGGTCTGGCCTTCGCGCCGTTCTCGTCGATATAGTACATGCCAAACTTCTCAGCTGACGCGCAGTCCAGCTGGATGGTGACCATGGTGTCCTCCTTGCCGTAGACATTCTTGGCCTGGATATCTATCTTCGGTCCGTAGAACGCTGCCTCGCCGTCGGCCTCCTTAAACTTAATGTTGTTCTTGACCATGACATCTCTTAAGCAGTCCTGCGCTGTGTTCCAGTACTCCTCATCGCCCAAATACTTCTCCCTGTTTTCGGGGTCCCACTTGGACAGGCGGTATGTGACATCGTCCTGAAGTCCTAAGCTGGTCATAACATAGTTTGCAAGATCCACGCATCTTTCAAGCTCATCTTCAACCTTCTCAGGCGCCACGATTATGTGTCCCTCGGTGATGGTGAACTGCCTGATTCTTGTGAGGCCGTGCATCTCGCCGGAGTCCTCATCCCTGAAAAGCGTCGCGGTCTCGCTCATCCTGTATGGCAGATCCCTGTAGGAGTGCTGCTCATTCATGTAGACCTGATACTGGAACGGACATGTCATGGGGCGAAGCGCCAGCTGATCCTTCGTGTCGTCAGCCTGGTTAAGCGTATATATTCCGCCCTGATAGTGGTCCCAGTGGCCGCTTATCTTAAACAGATCCGTCTTGGCCATAAGGGGCGTCTTCGTTCTTAGGAACCCCCACTCGTTGTCCTCCAGGTCCTCAATCCAGCGCTGAAGCTTCATGATCATCTTCGTGCCGCGGGGTGTAAACAGCGGCAGGCCCTGACCTATCACATCGCTTGTGAAGTAGAGCTTCATCTCCCTTCCCAGCCTGTTGTGGTCAAACATGGTCATCTCCTCGAGGTGCTGCAGATACTTCTCCAAATCCTCCTCGCATGTAAATGCTGAGCCGTAGATTCTCTGAAGTCTCGCCTTATTCGAGTCGCCTCTCCAGTATGCCATGGAGGAGCTGGTAAGCTTGAATGCCTTCACCGCCGCGGTACTTAAGAGGTGCGGATCATCGCACATGTCGATAAAACCGCCCTGGTCGTAGAAGTATATGGGCGCCGAGGGCGCAAACGAATCGATAAGCTCTAACTTATACGGCTCATCGCACTTCTCCATGAACGCCTTCGCCTCCTCGCGGCTCACTGTTCTTCTCTCGATTGCAGAAGCCCTGGAGATTATGGCCTGCATTTCCACCTCTATGCGGTCTAAGTCCTCCCTGTCGAAGGGCTCCGCCTCAAAATCGTAGTAGAAGCCGTCGTCAATCGACTGTCCAAGCGCCAACTTCGCCTCCGGAAACAGTCTGTGAACCGCCTCCGCCAGTATGTTGGTCGCGGTGTTTCTTAGAACCCTCAGTCCGTCGGGCTCAGTAACTCTGATTATCTTAAGTGTACAGTCCTCGCCAATCACGGTTCTTAAGTCCACAAGCCTTCCGTTTAACAGGCCTGCAGCCGCCTCCCCGGCGAGTTCTTCGCTGATGCTAAATGCTATATCATATACACTCATGGGGCGGTCATAGCTTCTGACCGTGCCATCCTTAAGTGTCACTCTCATGTTTTCTATACCTCTTATATCACCACTGGTGGATGCACAGTGGGTTATCGAAGAAGAGCGTTCTCATGCCTATGGCTCTCGCTCCCTTAAAATCCTTCGTGGGATTGTTGCCTATGTAAATAATCTCGCAGGGCTCCACTCCCATGCGAAGCGCAAGTATGCGATATGCTATATCGCAGGGCTTCCTGAACTGTTTGCCGCCAAGCGCGTCCGTGATTATCGTCATGTCTTCGCCGATCAGCCTGTCTATTCCTGTGGCATGGAGTTTGGCAACCTGCCCCTCAACCCTTCCGTCGGTTATGATGCCTGTCGGGATATCCTGGCTGCCCAGCCACTTGATAAGCTCTATGCCCCATGCATATGCCGGAAGCTTCTCGGGCGTCTGGTTTCTGTAGGCGGATACGCATCTTCTCTTGTAGGAAGCCTCATCCTTATCAAAATGCTTAATCGCCTCGTCTATCGGCGCCTCGCCCCTGTCAAATGCTTCGACCATGAATTCATAGGTCTCTTCAGGGTTGTCAAACAGTTTGGCCACCTCCCTGAAGCCGTTTAAAACATAGTCATATTCAGAGTAGAGCGTGTCGTCTAAGTCAAATATTACGCCCTTTATAATCCCCTCTCTGACCATTCTGTTGATATATGAGGTGACCTCAGAGCCCGATGTCACCCTGTGTGAGCCAACCTCGGATGTGCTTACGCACACACACTGGTCAAATCTTGAATAAATATTGCCGTTTTTGGCGGCTCTGTCTGTGTACTGTGGCTTCTCGCCCATGAGCATCCTAAGAGTCGCGCCACATGCGTCCGCCCCCGCTGCGATTGACAGCGGTGCACCCCCACCAAACCTGGGATTAATCTCTATGAAGTAGTCAAGTCCCGTGGTGGTCTCGCGGATTAGCTGTGCGCAGATCATGCCCACAGGCCTGAAACCCTCCACAATCCTCTTCGCCTCCATGATCATTCTCTCGTCCATGGTGATGGTGGTTTTTAAAACCTCGCCGCTTCTGACTGCATTTCTAATTCTAGGTGTGATGAATATAGGCTTGCCGTCAAAACCGCAGAATATGTCTATGGTGTACTCTGTTCCCACGATATAGTTCTGGATTATGTAGTTGCCCTCGCCTATCTGCTCGGCAAATGCTTTAAGACTCTCCACATCGTCCGCCCTGTAGGCGTTGATGCTGGAGCTTCCGTTAAGCGGCTTGATAAAACAGGGGTAGTCCCCCGTGTAGTCGCTCACATTGTCCACGGTTATGGGGCTTAATAAGCCCACTGATGTGAAGAAGTCGCCGGTCAGGCGCTTGTCCCTGCACAGGCGGATCTTGTCCACGGCGCTTATGAAGACCTTCGTTCCAATCTCCAAAAACCTGTCCTTAGCCTGCGCCAGTTTTAACAGATCCGTGTCTATTGTGGGGATGAGAAGCTCAATCTTCTTCTCCCTGCAAATGCTTAGAAGCGCCGGAATATAGCTCTCGTCGGAGATTCTAGGAACCCTCACCGCCTCGTCGCAGAAGTAGAGGGCGGGCGCTGTGTCGCTCATATCCGCTCCCACAATCCACACGGGGATGTTCTCCCTCATCGAAGCTCTCTGAAAACTCTGTATGAGCTCGACTCTTCTTCCAACACTTGTAAACAATATTCTCTTTAAATTCTGTCTGTCCATTCTAGTCCTCTAAGACGGCGTGTATGTTATCGTATATCAGCTGTGCCGCCTCCTCTATTGTCATCTTGTCATAGAGATATTCGTCAGCTCCGTTCTTAAATGCGTTGAGAGCCGAATCATTTTCCATAGCAGGATACAGAATGCTCATGTTTGCGCTGTCCATATGCATCTTCTCGTAAGCCTCGTATTCGTAGGATCCAAGCTTGTCATTTTCAGACAGAGCGCTAAGAGCACTGCTGCTTATGGGGACGCCCTTCTCAGTTCCTGTGAGAAGCGCCATCTCCTGATTGTTTAATAAGAAGTTCAAAAGTTTCGCCGCAGCCACTGGGTTCTCCGTGTTCTTGCTTATGGCATAGAGCGTCGAAGGCTTGATGTATTTGGCCTGGCTCTTGGCGTTTTCAAGCATCGGATAGTCCACAATCACAGGACTTCCGCCGTTGTTTTCAAGCGCGTTGCAGTAGTTTCCCGCATCTGAAACCCAGATGGCCGTTCCTGCCGCCTGACCGTTTGTGAACTGGTTCCTGTCATAGTCCCCGAGAGGTATCATGACCTTCTCGTCCACAAGCGACTTGTAGAAGTCGAGCATAATCTCTATGTCTGAGGTCTCAAGAAGGAACTGTCCATCGCTGTTAAACGCCTGCTTGCCGCTTAGCTGCTCATAGTATGAATAGAGCATAATCACGGCGTGCTTCTTGGCAATCGACATGACGTATATGCCGTCCTCCCGCATGACCTCGGCAGCCTCAAACAGATCGTCCCAGTCCGTCGGAAGCTCCAGCCCGTATTTGTCAAAAATATCCTGATTAAAACACATGATTACCGTGTTCATGGCGGTGGGAAGCGCATTTAGCTTGCCGTTAACTATGCCGTACTGCAGATACTCCTCGCCAAATGTGGACAGGTCTATATAGTCTGACAGCTCGTACAGGTCATAGTAGCCCTCCCCCGTGGGAGAGTATCTTCCAAGCCATGAATAGTTTATGAGCATCACGTCGGCCTCATTGCCCGACT
This sequence comes from Lachnospiraceae bacterium, assembly GCA_024699325.1. GTDB lineage: Bacteria > Bacillota > Clostridia > Lachnospirales > Lachnospiraceae > UBA4292. Next base: position 8,209 of record JAILPS010000052.1, read on the forward strand.
CCATGTAAACCTGCGTCTTCGTCTCGTAGCCGTTCCAGTCGCCGTAACTTATCTTCACGTCGATATCAGGGTTTTGGCTCTCAAACAGATCCACGCCGTCCATCATGTATGTGTGTCTCGAATCGTTGCCCCACCAGGACAGGTTGATGACATTCTTCTCCATGAGCTCGGTCTTAATATTCTTCTGGCCACAGCCTGTTAGAGCCATGCACGCCGCCATAGGGATTAGAATTAAAGCCTGTTTTTTCATGCCTCATCCCCTCCCTTCTCGTCCATGCTCTCGTCATAGATGGTGGCTCTGTCTTTGCCGTTTTCCTTGGAGACGTAGAGAGCGATGTCCGCCTTGCGGTACAGCTCGTCAAATGTGTCACTGCCCGTGAGATATCCTGTGTACACGCCCATGCTAAGTGTCACGTCAAGGGACTGGGCTTCCTTGCTAAATTCCTTCTTAAACTCCTCGCGAATTCTGCTTATATCATTCTGAATTATGGCGTCAGCATCCTCGCGGCTTACATTCTCATACAGACAGAACATGGCAAATTCGTCGCCGCCCATGCGGCCCACGGTGAGCTTCTCGCCTAAGAGTCCCACGATGAGCTTGGACATTCTGCTTATGACCTCGTCGCCGTATGCGTGTCCTAGGTTATCATTGACCTTCTTAAAATTATCTATGTCCGTCATGGCAAAGAAAATGTATTTTTCGCCTGATGAATTATCCTTGATAGCGTCCTTCACAACCTCCACGAAGGAAGCTCTGTTGATGGCGCCGCTTAGCTGGTCGTAGGTTGCGCGCTTGGCCATACCTGTAACTATGCCGCTTACAGGCTCTAGAAGCCTTCTCTGTATAACAATACTTATGATTATCGCTATACCACATATAACCGCGGTTGCCGTTATGGCGATATTTTTGAGAATATTGTATTCTCGAAGCAGATCGTCCGATCCAAAGGAGCAGATCACATTCCAGCCGTTTCTGCAGGAGTTGACCTCTATGAAGTACTCTGAATTGGTTATGGAAATATTGGTCCTTCCGCTTATGTATTCGCTGATATCCTCAGGAAGGCTCTCGCCAATCTCGTCGGTGTCCGTGGAGTAGACGATCTTTTCGTTTTCGTCCACCAGTCTCACCACCATGTCGCGAAGCTCCTCGGAGTGCTCAAACGCCTCTGAGAGCTCCCGGCTGTAGCTTGACGCCAGCAGAATAGCATTTGGATTAAGCCTCTTTGCGTAGTAAAAACGTGTGTAAATATCGTTGACATCGAACTCCCAGCCGTCATTTCTGCGGGTGTCCGTGATGCAGCCCGCGAAGTATTCGTAGAGATCCGTTCCCTCGCTAAACAGCTCGGATGTGGTCTTGGACTTCCAGCCGACGCTTGTGCCGTCGCTATATAAAACCATAAAATCCGAGAAGGACTGCATGATGCCGATATCCACAATTCTCGCAAATATTTTGTCAGTCGCCTGAATTCTGTCGTACTGTTCAATGCTCTCGTCAGTGTTGTCGTACAGATAATACGCCTCATCCGAGAACATAAGCATGGCCGCATCCTCTATGCGCTCCATGTATTCGTCAATGTTTAACTGTATCTGTCGGCTGTGTGCTCCGACGAGGGAGGACACCTTGCCTCCTATCACGTCGCCGGCGGCGTTCAGAATGATGGAAGTCAGAATGCTCGCCGCCGCAACCAGCAATATGATTGATATGGTAAGTGTTCTAACCTGTGAACTCCTGAAACGCGCCACAGCTTTTTCGTTTTGCGATACCATAAAAGCCCCCTTAAAGCTTATTCATCAGTTATGTCCATTAAAATAGTCGGGCGTAGTGCCGTCAGACGTGTTGACACCCTCCCTTGTCACCACCGTTATGACGGTCTTAATAATAATTGTAAGATCAAGCGCGAAGGACACATGCCTCACATAGTAGACATCCTTCTTAAACTTCTCGCTCCAGCTTATTGAATTCCTTCCAAATGCCTGGGCAAGCCCCGTAAATCCGGGCCTCACATCATGTCTGTGCGCCTGCTCCTCGCTGTAGAGAGGCAGGTACCTGACCAAAAGAGGTCTAGGTCCCACGATGCTCATGTCGCCCTTCAAAATATTGATAAGCTCAGGAAGCTCATCCAGAGACGTGCTCCTGAGTATTCTTCCAAACCTTGTAAGCCTCACCTCATCGGGCAGAAGCTCGCCGTTTTCGTCCCGCTCATCCGTCATGGTGCGAAACTTATACATTTTAAACACCTTTCCGTGAAGCCCGGGCCTCTCCTGAATAAACAGCACAGGCGTGCCAAGCTTGACCGCCACCAAAACGGCGACCACAGCCATCACAGGCCACAGAATTATAAGCGCTAACGCGCTGAGGGCTATATCAAGTCCCCTCTTGACATAATCTCTGTAAATGTTTTTCATCAGATTGTAATCTCCTGCTGCGCCTCGCTCACGAACTCCTCGATCTGCTCAGGGTCAGCCTGGGGGAGCGTGTTCACGCTGTTAAGTCCAAAACGTCTCAAAAACTCCTCGGTTGTGGCAAACAGTATAGGTCTTCCGGGTGTCTCTAACCTTCCGACCTCCTCGATAAGCCCGTACTCAACCAGCTTATTAACCGCAAAATCGCTCTTGACACCCCTGATTCTCTCGATGTCAGCCTTGGTGACGGGTTGCTTATATGCGACGATTGAGAGTGTCTCCAAAACCGTAGGTGTGAGGGTTGGCTTCACAGGCTTCGTGGCAATCCTTATGAGCTCAGGATAATAATCCCTCTTGGTGCACAGCTGCACGCTGTCCTCTAAAAAGTTCACATACATGCCGCGCTTTCTGCTTCTGTAGTCTTCGTTTAACAGGTCAATTATCCTTCTGGCCTCGGCCATGTCAACATTTAACGCGTATGCAATCTTCTCAATCTCAACGGATTTACCCATGGTAAACAGTATCGCCTCCACGCAGGCAACCGCCTCCTCATCGTCAAGCTCAGGAACCTCCTCCGGCTCCTCGCCTGCCACCTCTTCGACAGCCTCCTCAGCCTCCTCGGCCTCTTCCTCAGCCAAATTCTGCTCCTCTAATATCTCATCAGTCATACTGCTCTAACTCCTCTTTGCTAAGTGTAACGCCTGCCTCGTCGTTCCACTCCATATTGATATCGCCGAAAACCTCCTCCTGGGAAGCCGTTATGGCGCCAATCTTCATAAGCTCTAATATCGCAAGGAATGACACAACCAGCCCCTGCCTGCTCTCCGCCTTGATTAGAACCTCCTTGAAGGTGAACTTCTTCCTCTGCCTTCCAAAATCATAGATGGACAGAAGCTTATCCGCCAGCTTCACAGGCTCCTGGCGTATCTCGCCAAACTTGCTTCTCACAGGGTCTAGCTTATCCACCTGCCTGTGCATGAGCATGGAGAATATCTCCTGCATGCGCTTAAGCGTCACGTCGCCGAGAAGCTCGTCTAAGTTAACCTCAGGCGTGTAGTGAGCCACCTCCTTGGGGATGGTGGGCGCCTTGTAAAAAGAGCGGTCAGCCACCTTCTCGCCGCCCATAAGCTCATGGGCCAGCATTTTGTATGTCTTATATTCCACGAGTCTGGCCACCAGCTCTTCTCTGGGGTCAATCTCCTCGCCGTTTTCATCCTCCTCAGGAGGCAGAAGCATCTTAGTCTTGATGTCGATAAGGGTCGCAGCCATGACCATGAATTCGCTGATCACATCCAGATTCTCCTTATCCATATTGCTGACATACTCCAGATACTGCTCCGTTATGAGCACTATCGGAATATCGTAAATGCTTACCTTGTTCTTCTCTATGAGGTGCAGCAGCAGGTCCAACGGCCCCTCAAACACCTCCAGCTTAACTTCCAGTTCCATTCTATTCCTCCGGCATAAGATCTATAACCACGATCTCCGGTTTGTTGTTGATTCTGATATTGATCGAGTGTGTTCCAAGCCCCGCGCTTGTCACACTCTTTCTCTCGCCCCTAAGGCTTGCCCCGTTGGCGTATTTGGGGTGCATGATTAACTGCGGTGACATGAGCGGTCCGATTAGCGGAAGCACCACGGTTCCACCGTGAAAATGTCCCGACAGCACCAGGTTAGCCCCCTCGCTCCAGTAGGTCTTCATATACTGCGGCGTGTGCGCCATGACCACATTGTAGGTGTCATCATTTAGATGCAGGTGCTCTCTTACATAGCCCTTGTCCATGGGCTTAAGCCTAAGCTTGGCGTAGTATTCAGGCTCTATTTTAAGCCCCGATACACTTATGTTTGCGCCCACATCCACTGTCTCGTCGTCGAGATAGCGAACGCCGTGAGCCTCAAGCAGCTGTCTAAGCTCGTCGTACCATCCGGGGTAGATCTCCACGTTCTCCCTCATGCGAAGCTCGTGGTTACCCTCCGCATAGTACACAGGGCATTTAATCCCCTGAAGGTTTTCAAGCAGTTTCTCAAAAGGCTCAAAATTCTTCGGGATATACTCCTTGGCCGTGACCATGTCGCCGCCCATAAGCACCGCGTCCGGGAATGTGTCCTTCACGCACTGCGCCAGCAGAGAATTGCCCTCGCCAAATGTGTTTCCGTGCAGGTCACTTAGAAAAACCAGCCTGAACTTCTTCCCTATTCTTCTGTCGGCTATCTTAACGAATCTGGTGCTTAGCGCACCTCTCTCGTAGTCGCTTCTCTTCTTAAATGCATAGATAGCGCCGGCAACGCACAGAAGCCCCGCCATGCACATCAATATTTCGTTACTCTTCATCGTCGTCCACAGTGGCAAGCGCCTTCTTACCCATCATGTTTGTAAGGGAGGCCACACACTCTATCTCCTCCGTGTAGGGGAACATGTCAAATGGTGTGACAGTCTTGGCCTTATATCCTATCGTTCTAAAATACTTGATATCTCTAGCGAGCGTCTCAGGGTTGCAGGATATGTATACCACCCTGTCAGGTCTAAGAACTGCCACGCTGTCCATAAACTGCTCAGTGCTTCCGCTTCTCGGAGGGTCCATAAAAACCACGTCCACATGCTCGCCCTCGGCGGCTAATCTCTCCATAAACTCCCCCGCGTCAGCGTTGTAGAAGCTTATGTTTGTGGTGTTGTTTGCCTTCTTGTTGGTGTTGGCATCCCGAACCGCGTCGCCGTTAAGCTCCACGCCTATAACATTCTTCGCCTTATCTGAGGCCACAAGGCCGATAGTTCCTATGCCGCAGTAGGCGTCTATTACCGTCTCCTTACCGCTAAGCTTAGCCAGCGATATAGCCCTCTTATATAACTTCTCCGTCTGCTCAGAGTTGACCTGATAGAAGGAGCTCGGGGATATGCGAAACTTCTTGCCGCACAGCTCGTCCGTGATAAAACCCGGCCCGTAGAGCGTGATATTTCTGTTTCCCAAAACCATGCTGGTCTTCTTGTTATTCACATTCAGAACAACTGTGGTGATCTCCGGGTGGGCACTTCTAAGCGCCTTCACGAAGTTATTCTTTGCGGGGAGAATAGGGTCAGAGAGCACCAAAACCACCATGATCTGGCCGGTCGCATGTGCCACTCTCACCATGACGTGGCGGATTAGACCGTAGCCTGTATCCTCGTCATAGGTCTTAATCTTGAAGGATTTGAGCATCCCCCTGATGGTTCCGATGATAGCGTCCGCCTTCTCGTTTTCAATCAGGCAGCTCTCAACATTTACCACCTCGTGGGTTCCCGCCTTATAAACTCCCGAAATATGTTTTCCGTGTCTGTCTATGTCAAATGCGGCGTTCACCTTATTCCTGTAGTGCAGCGGGTTATCCATCCCCACCACAGGGTCCACCGAGCATATGCCCGACATAAGTCCTGCCACTGTTTTCCTCTTATTCTTAAGCTGCTCAGAATACTCTGTGCCTAAGAGCTGGCATCCGCCACACTTCTTATTCACAGGGCAAACCGGCAATCCGCCATTAACCTGTTCTGCCATAACTACCTCCCGACATCTGCTCTCGCATCTGTCCGTCAATTCTGCCGTATGCACACTATCGCCTATTATAGGCAGAATAACACACTATAATTATACATATTTTTAAAATGTTTTCAAGAACAATAGAAATGTCCTAAGGACACGCCTTAGGACATTATTCTACACAATTTCTAAAATCTCCTCCGCCCTGTCGACCACCGCTATCGCTCCTGCCTCCCTAAGCTCTTCGACCGTGCCAAAACCGAAGCTGACACCTATGCAGTCCATGCCGTTTTCCCTAGCTCCTGTCACGTCAAATGCTGTGTCGCCAATCATAACGGCGTCCCTCGCGTCCGCTACGCCAAGCGACTTAAGCGCGTAGGCGATGACCTGATGCTTCTTGTTTCTGCTCTCGTCCATGGTGGCGCCGGCAATCATGTCAAAACACTCCTTAAGACCAATCCTCTCTATGATGGCCTTCGCGTACACCTCGGGCTTGGATGTGGCCAGAACCACAACCCTGCCGCGCTCCCTTAAGTCTCCAAGAAGCTCAACTATGCCGTCGTAGATGGTCACGTTAAACATTTCCCCTGCGGGATAGAATTCTCTGTAGTAGGAGGTTGCCAGAAGCGCATTCTCCTTACTCATGCCATAAAACTGCATGAAGGAATCCACAAGCGGCGGGCCTATAAACCTGCGCAAAACTGCCGGATCCGGGTCATCTATGCCAAACTTCTTAAGCGCATACCTCACAGAATTCGTTATGGCCGTGCCCGAATCCGTCACAGTTCCATCCAAATCAAAAAACACATATCTGTACATACTATTGTCCTAACTCACATATTCCCTCAAGACCCATGCCGATGATCTCGTAGAACCTGCCCACGCAGTAATCTGTCTCATACCCTATGGCATTGTCGTTGATTATCCCTATAAGAGTGGGCTCATCGCCGCTAAGACCTAGAAATCTCTCCCAGAAATCGCCCTCCAGGCTTCCACCTCCGTCTCTTCCTGTGGCGATGTCATCCTCGGTGATATCCTGCGTGGTCTCCTTTGTGGTTTCCTCCTCGGTTGTCTCCTCCTCAGTGCTCTCTGCTGTGGTTTCCTCCGCCTCAGGCTCCTCGGTTGTCTCCTCAGGTGCCTCCGTGGTAGGTGCCTGCGTTGTAGGAGCCTCTGTGGTCGGCGCCTCAGTTGTCGGAGCCTGCGTCGTTGGTGCCTCCGTGGTAGGTGCCTGTGTTGTCGGAGCTTCTGTGGTAGGTGCCTCCGTGGTAGGTGCCTGTGTTGTCGGCGCCTCTGTGGTTGGAGCCTCTGTCGTCGGCTCCTCAGTCGTAGGTTCCTCAGTCGTAGGTTCCTCAGTTGTCGTCTCCTCCGGGAAGCCTGACGCCGTGATTGTAAATGAGAGACTTGTTCCTAAGAAGTTCGCAGTCGCCGTAGTACTTCCGTTCTTAAGTCCCGTCACCGTATTGCCGCTTATGGACGCAATACTTCCATCCGACACAGTCCACGTCGGCGTGGATGTGATATTAATGGAATTATTAGGCCATATAACACTTGAAGATAACTGTCCTGACAGTGACGGAACCGTCGCTGTAGAAGACGGTGTCACCTCAACCGCTGACGCAGTGAGCGTAATGCCGCTTGCTGTGTAATAATCTGAAGAGACCTTGACGCTTACAGTCGCCGCAGAATCGTTGGCCGCCGTCTCGCCCACTCCTGTGGCAGTAGATGAATACTCTATAGCCCAGTAGTGACATTCGTTACACACGACATGGCCGATGCCCACATACGCCCATCTGCTATCCAGGGTATTCCTTCTGTGTCCCTGCTCGTCATAATACTCCTTATCC
>JAILPS010000002.1 GCA_024699325.1 Lachnospiraceae bacterium
TTTTTTACCATTCCCCATATAACACTTGGCAGTCCTACTATCAGAAAGTAAAGCGGCCCCAGGATAAGTGACTGTATAGTGTGGCCATACTCATGAACTACAAGTCTTTCACGTATCTCATCATCGCTGAAATGATATTTATCCGCGTTATAAAACCTTGCCTGGGGCGGAATAAAAATGAACAGTCCCAAAGATAATCCATAGGGTCTTTTCCAAAACGTGGCTATAGAGCCTTTGTAGAACATATGCTTTTCGCCATAACTAATCATACACATGATCAGTCCGGTCAGCGTTTGAATGATTCCCCAAGAGCATTGAAAGATAATATAAGGAAGATACTTAATGTTCATTTGTTCCATCCCGCTTTCATAATTGTTTTACACACTCCGATTTGCCATAATCTATTATACTGGAATTTGAACATCTAAATGGCATTTTAGCACATCTAATTCTCAATTTCCATATTTAATTATGTCTGTCGCTTGTAACTGACAACAAAAAACATACAACAAATAACTTCACCCTCAACATCAAATACCACATCTGAATAAAGCACCCATAGGTATCCCTCTTTTTCTCCAAGATGAGCCGACAACAGTTCAAGTGTGTATTCTGAGAAGACACCATTTTTAATTACAGTAATCACATTCATCTTTTACACCACACAAAAACACCCCACCGGGATCACTCCCGATGGGGCAAATAAAACTAAACTTCAGTTTGTAAAGATTACTTCATGTCGGCAATGGCAGCCTGTGCTGCTGCAAGTCTTGCGATCGGCACACGGAATGGAGAACATGATACATAATCAAGACCAATCTTGTGGCAGAACTCTACTGATGAAGGATCACCACCGTGCTCACCGCAGATACCTACGTGGAGGTTAGGGTTAACTGGCTTACCAAGCTTGATAGCCATCTCCATTAACTTACCAACGCCTGTTCTGTCGAGCTTAGCAAATGGATCGTTCTCGAAGATCTTGGTGTCATAGTAAGCATTGAGGAACTTACCAGCATCATCTCTTGAGAAACCGTATGTCATCTGTGTAAGGTCGTTAGTACCGAAGCAGAAGAACTCAGCCTCTGTAGCGATCTCGTCAGCTGTAAGAGCAGCTCTTGGGATCTCGATCATAGTACCAACTGAGTACTCAAGCTTAACATCTGAAGCAGCAACCTCAGCGTCAGCTGTCTCAACAACAACCTTCTTAACGAACTTGAGCTCCTTGATATCGCAAACAAGTGGAATCATGATCTCAGGCTTAACGTTCCAATCTGGATGAGCCTTCTTTACATTGATAGCCGCACGGATAACAGCCTTAGTCTGCATCTTAGCGATCTCAGGATATGTAACGTCAAGACGGCATCCTCTGTGACCCATCATTGGGTTGAACTCATGGAGTGAGTTGCAGATAGCCTTAATCTCCTCAACAGACTTATTCTTAGCCTTTGCGAGCTTCTCGATGTCAGCAGCCTCTGTAGGTACGAACTCGTGAAGTGGCGGGTCAAGGAAACGGATAGTTACAGGATTACCCTCGAGAGCCTCATAGAGCTTCTCGAAATCGCCCTGCTGGAATGGAAGGATTCTCTCAAGAGCTTCCTCTCTCTCCTCAACTGTATCTGAGCAGATCATCTCACGGAAGATAGCGATTCTCTCAGGATCGAAGAACATGTGCTCTGTACGGCAAAGACCAATACCCTCTGCGCCGAGCTCACGAGCCTTCTTAGCATCTGCAGGTGTATCTGCATTTGTTCTAACGCTTAACTTGCGGTACTTGTCAGCCCATGCCATAACACGTCCGAATGTACCAGCGATCTTAGCGTCTACTGTAGGGATAAGTCCCTGATAAATATTACCTGTTGTACCATCGATAGAGATCTCAGAACCCTCTACAAACTTAACGCCTGCAAGAGTGAACTGCTTGTTCTCCTCATCCATGATGATGTCACCACAACCTGAAACGCAGCATGTACCCATACCACGAGCAACTACTGCTGCATGAGATGTCATACCACCACGAACTGTCAGGATACCCTGAGCAGCCTTCATACCTGTGATATCCTCTGGAGATGTCTCAAGACGAACAAGAACTACCTTCTTGCCCTTAGCAGCCCATGCCTCTGCGTCGTCAGCTGTAAATACAACCTGACCGCAAGCAGCACCTGGAGATGCGCCAAGACCCTTACCAAGTGGCTTAGAAGCCTTAAGAGCTGCAGCATCAAACTGAGGGTGAAGAAGTGTATCAAGGTTACGAGGATCAATCATGGCAACAGCCTCAGCCTCTGTCTTGTGTCCCTCATCAACGAGGTCGCAAGCGATCTGAAGAGCAGCCTGAGCGGTTCTCTTACCGTTACGGCACTGGAGCATGTAAAGCTTTCTGTTCTCAACTGTGAACTCCATGTCCTGCATATCATGATAGTGGTTCTCAAGGATCTCGCAAACCTTAGTGAACTCTGCGAATGCCTCTGGGAACTCCTGCTCCATCTGAGCGATTGGCATTGGTGTACGAACACCGGCAACAACGTCCTCGCCCTGTGCGTTCTTAAGGAACTCACCCATGAGCTTCTTCTCGCCTGTTGCAGGATCACGTGTAAATGCAACACCTGTACCAGACTCATCGTTTAAGTTACCGAATACCATAGGCATTACGTTAACTGCTGTACCCCATGAATAAGGGATATCGTTGTCACGACGATAAACATTTGCACGAGGGTTATCCCATGAACGGAATACAGCCTCAACTGCAAGCTTTAACTGAGTAACTGGATCTGAAGGGAAGTCCTCGCCTAACTGCTTCTTGTACTCTGCCTTGAACTGCTCTGCAAGAGTCTTAAGGTCAGCAGCTGTGAGCTCTACGTCATACTTAACGCCCTTCTCAGCCTTCATCTTGTCGATGAGCTGCTCGAAATACTTCTTACCAACCTCCATAACGACATCAGAGAACATCTGAATGAAACGTCTGTATGAGTCGTAAACGAAACGCTCGAACTTAGGATCTGGGTTTCCAGCGATCATAGATGCAACAACCTCGTCGTTAAGACCAAGGTTAAGGATTGTATCCATCATACCTGGCATAGATGCACGTGCACCTGAACGAACAGAAACAAGAAGAGGATTTGTGAGACTACCGAACTTCTTGCCGTTAATCTCCTCCATCTTTGCAACTCCATCCATTACCTGGCCCATAATCTCATCATTGATCTTACGGCCATCCTCGTAGTACTGTGTACAAGCCTCTGTTGTGACAGTGAAACCCTGTGGTACAGGAAGTCCGATTGAAGACATCTCTGCAAGGTTAGCACCCTTACCACCAAGAAGGTTTCTCATGGTCATGTCGCCTTCGCTAAACATATAGACCCACTTCTTTGCCATTGTTTGTTTCCTCCTAGAATAATTGTACAATCTGTATTTTTACAGACTGTCAGATGGTAAAGATTATACCAACTTAATTGCATTTCGTAAAGAGGGAAAGTGAAATTTTTAACAATATTTGGACATTGTCAACGCTTAATCGCAAATGAGCCATCCGACAGTGTTATGTGTATCTTCGCGCCGCAGCGCCAAAGAACCTCCAAAACCCTGTCTGCAGGATGCCCGTAGTTGTTGATTCCGCAGCTTATGATAGCCTGTACAGGGCTTACCGCCTCTACAAATGCTTCGTTGCTGCTGTACTTGCTTCCATGGTGGGAAACCTTTAACACGTCGCTTTTCAGGGCGTCTGCGTATCTTCCGAGAAGTCTCATCTCGCCCTCCTGCGTTATGTCCCCCGTAAGAAGAATTCTCCTGTCACATATGTCAAGCATTAACACCAGACTTAAGTCGTTGATGTTCTCGCACACCTCGTCCTCCCTGGGATACAGGCATGTAAATACTGCGTTTGAGGCCACTAAGCTATCCCCCTCCGCCATAGTTAGTATCTCGGCATCAGCAGCCTGCGCCATGATAAAAACCTCTGTCAGCTCCTCCATGGGAAGCGCATGCGTGGCGATGATTTTGTCGATATCTATATCTCCGCCCTCTATTAACTGTCTCGTGCCGCTGTAGTGGTCTATGTCGGGGTGTGATATTATCCACGCGTCTATGTGCGTCGTCCTGTAAAACATGAGCATGCTATCGATCACGGTGGAAACATTTTCTCTGCTCGTGCTTCCCCCGTCGATTAAAACGTTCATGCCTCCGCTCATGACATATATGCACTCCCCCTGCCCCACGTCGAGAAATATGACCTGGTCATCCTTCTGCCTAAACCTTGTAAGCGTGGCAAGCATACCTAGTAAGAATGCCACGTAAGTCAGGCATATCCCGAAAGTCCGCTTTTTGCTGCCCTTAGGCCTGTTAAGCTCAATTTTCGTCCCAATGTGATAAATTATGGGTACAAGCCCCACTAGAACCCCATAATACAGCATAATTTGCCATGGTTTTGGGCGTCCTGTCACCACTTTGTTCCAATCCACCCTTCCCGCCAGCTCACACAGATATGTGTTTAAATGCAGTATGAAGCTCGCTGGCATGACGGCGCCCTTAGCGATTAACAGGCCAATGGGCGTTCCTCCCACAGCTAAATATATTGCTATCGCGATAAGAACCGAGGCCATGAGAATGCTCATGAGGGGGATTACTATAAGATTTAACAGAAGCGACAGCACGGCTATGTAGTAATAAAACCACGCAAGTATCGGAAATGTCACCAGAGATATGGACACGGTTCCAACTAAAGCGTTCCTTATGCGCTCTCCTATGCGTTCACCAGCAGTTAACTTATTCTTAACCGGAAACAGCCTGTTAATGGCCGGCATCACCACTCCTATGGCGACAATCGCTCCAAAGCTTAGCAGGCATCCGGCCTGAGTGGCCTGATAGGGGTTTATTATGACTATCACAATCCAGCTAAGAGCCATGGCGCTTATGATGTCGTAGGTTCTTCCAAAAACCAGCGCAGTGACAGATATTATAAACATTATGGAGGCCCTTATGACGCTCACCCCTGCCCCTGTGAGAATGGCATAGACTATCATGACTCCTGAGCTCAACGCGGCGCTTACGGCGTAGTTTACACCGCATTTCCTTAAGATTCCAAACAGCAACATCCCTATGAAGGACACGTGAAGCCCCGAGATTGCCAGAATATGTGATATTCCGCCCTCCTTATAGAGTTCCTTAAGCTCGCTTTGAAGCCCTGACTTATCCCCCAGAACTATGGCAGAAAACACCCCTGCGTCCTCGTATGGGCTGACGCGATATATGGCGTTCTTAAGGGTTTCACGTAGCACATATATATTCTGTAAGAGGCCGTGTTTTTCTTCCAGCACGGTTATGCCTGCGTCAAATATTCTGCTGTAGTAACCCTTCGCCCTGTAATACATCTCCTCGTCAAATTCAAACTCAAGCCCGGCGCTCTTAAAACATTCCAACTCTCCTGAAGCGCTAATCCTTCCGCCAACGCAGACTCTTCTCCCCTCGTCGTCAGTTAAACTGTAGGAGCATATAAGTGCGCCGCCGATATTCTCATCACCTGCCCTGGCTCTGTCCATATAGATATAGTACACGCCGTTTTTAAAGCCTATGTCTGTGACCTTCCCACTGACATTTGACACGCCCTCTGAGACAGCAAAAGCTGCCCTCATCCTCTGGGCGTCTATCGCCCCCAACCTCCCCGCAAACACTATGTAAAACAGGCACAAAAAAACCGGCAGAAGCATTCGCATGAATGCTCTGTCGGTTAATGATTTCACTGCCAGTGAACATGTGGTTATGAGGAGGATGGCTGCCACGCTCCATATAGGAAGGTGGGCTGCTGACGCTATGTAGGCGCCGAGCGCTGCGATTAGCAGCATTGCCATCGGTCTTCTCTTCATGATTACTCCTCGTTGATATTCAAAATATAGTCCAGATTAGCGCTAAACGGCGATGCAAGAGAGATGCTCTTCCTGAACACAACGTCCGTCGCTCCGTCCACAACAAACTGGACACGGTTTATATAGCTGATCTCCGTCAGCGTGTTTACAAATGCATAAATTGGAATGTAGGCCTCCAGATCCAGAGTGTTCTGCAAAAATGAGCTGTCCAGATATATGTAGCAAACATTGTCTGTGACATACACGGAATTGACCTTAAGTTCCTCCGCTACCACAGGTCTCAGGCCTTCATTTGCAGGACCTGCGATAATCTCTGACACTATGGCGTTCTCAAGGGTATCCCCCGCCTCGTAGACCACGCTTCTGTTCTCAGGCACAAGATATTTGCCCGTGGAGTCCGCAAAGTAGAGCACCACGTCCGCTCTCTTGTAATCCTGATCCACGCTTAGCTCGAAGCGCTGCGGCGTCATAACTCCCACGCTTCTGCCTGAGCTGGTGAGAAGGGCCTGGTCAGCCACATAGAACATTATCCCCTCCACGCCCTCTATCTGGCACAGCGTATACACGATGGCCGCGCGGCACAACAGCTCGTCCGTGTCAGAGAGGTTTGTGTAGTCCGCTGTAAACCTCATGAGAAGTATTCCGGCGTCGTCTAACCGATACTCCATAAGCGTCACATCGTCCGGAATAGCCGCCTTGATGCCGTCCTCTCCCACTGCCTTCATCTCTGAGAAGAGCTCCTCTATGAGAGCTAAGGAGTCCGTGTTATCAGCTATGTAGACTCTGCTTGTGAGCCTGTAATCGCTTGAATTAACTCTGTATATCAGGTACTGTCTCTCGCCGAGCGTGGTCTCCTTCGGATCCTCCTCGTTCTTCCCGGCGCAGCCCGCCAAACACATCATTACTGCCAGCAGGCATATAAATAATCGTCTCTTCATACTGCCTACCCCTTATAATTGAGCGGTATTCTCACAGAAAATGTGGTTCCCTCGCCGGGCTTGGAATAAACCCTGATGGCGCCGGAATGCATCTGTATAACGCTCTTTGTGATGGCAAGTCCCAGTCCCGTACCTCCGGTCTCCCTGGACCTTGCTTTGTCAACTCTGTAGAATCTGTCAAATATTCTGTCCTGCTCATCCTCAGGAATGCCAACTCCCGAATCCTGCACCTTGATATACATGAATCTGTGGTCAGCATTTAATGATACGTGGACAAAACCGTTGTCAATATTGTATTTGATGGCGTTCTCGATTAGGTTTGAGATGGCGAGGCTTAGCTTCGTCTCGTCGGCGTCGCAGATTACATCTCTGAAGCTCTCAAACACGAGCTCGATTTTCCTCTGGTCGGCGATTGGAAGAAGTCTGTGCATGACATCCTCGATAAGCGCATTGACATTGACCTTCGCGATATTTAGCGCGGAGGCTGCCTTATCCATCTTGACCAGATCCAGAAGGTCTGTGATAATCTTGGCCTCGCGGTCTACTTCGTTGGAGATATCCTGCATGAATTCCTTGTAAAGCTCAACAGGCGCATCCCCCATGCTCATGAGCGAATCCGCCAGAACTCTGATAGAAGTTATAGGAGTCTTGAGCTCGTGGGACACATTGGAAACGAACTCCTGGCGGGATTCGTCCACAGTCTTAAGCCTCGTAAGCGCACTGTTAAATGATTCTATAATCTCGTCAGTTTCCTTATAACCAGGTCCCTCGATTATGTCCGCATTGCCAGCAGAAACCTTGTCGGCCGATTCTCTTAGAAGCCTGATAGGTCTGCCCATCCAGAGCGCCGCCACAACTGCGAGAAGAACGACCACGAGAAGTGCCATAATGTCAACTATCACAACCTTCTCCTTGAGGTCTGCCATCTCGTCCTCGAGTATGGCCACGGAGCCGTGGACAATGATGAGTCCCAGAGGCGATGATGAGCCTGAGCTTACAGGAACCACCATCTCGTAGGTTGAATAGGTGGTGTTGTAGTTTGTGTAGACCTTCGTGTTAAAAGCCTCCAAAACCTTGCTGTCCAGAATAAACATTCCTGTGTCCAGCCCCAGGGAATCGTACATAACCATAAATGATGCGTCAACAACCATAATTCGACCGTCGAAGTCTGACGCCATCTGTCTTAGCTGAACCTGCAGCGTATCGCTTATCGTCGCAGAAAAAAAACAGCCCGCATTTGCCAGTTGATTACCCATGATGACAGCCTGATTCTGCATGGTTGTCTCCTTCACGTTAACTATGGCTTTGCTGCTGCTTCGATACAACAGCTGACCAGTCACTGCAACTGAGAAGAAACTGATCAGCAATATACTTACAAAAATAAGGAAGCGCAGACTTACACTTCTTCGTTTCTTAATGTTTTCCACGTCTGCACTCCCTCCCTTAAAAATTCTTATTTAGCAAAATAATATCCCACGCCCCACTTGGTGTGTACATAGATCGGCTCGCCCGGGTTTGGCTCAATCTTCTCTCTGAGTCTTCTGATGTGAACGTCGACGGTTCTGACATCTCCCGGATACTCGTAGCCCCAGACAATCTGGAGAAGAGATTCTCTGCTGTAAACCTTATTAGGGTTGTTTACGAGGAGCTCTAACAGATCAAACTCCTTCGCTGTAGGATTAACCTCCTGGCCCTTGATGAAGACTCTTCTTCCGTCAAGGTCAAGTGTCATATCTCCCACAACAATCTCGTGCTTGGCCTTATCCTCCACGTTGGTGTTCTTCGTTCTTCGAAGGATTGCTTTAATTCTGGCCTTCACCTCTAAGATGTTGAATGGCTTGGTTATATAGTCATCGGCGCCGTACTCAAGTCCTAAGATCTTGTCCATGTCCTCGCCCTTGGCCGTGAGCATTATGATGGGAACACTTGAAAACTCCCTGATGTGCTGTAGCACGCCGAAGCCGTCCAGTTTGGGAAGCATAACGTCAAGCAGTATGACATCATAGTCAGCCTGTTTTGCAAGCGCCACAGCCTCCTCGCCGTCGTAAGCACAGTCAACCTCCATCTGCTCCTGCTCAAGAGCAAATTTAAGTCCCTTAACTATAAGTTTCTCATCATCGACTACCAATATTCTGGCCATATCTCCTCCTAATCAGTTGTAATGTAATTCTTGAGGTTTAGGTAGGCGGATTCCTTAATTCCGCTCACCTTCATGATGTCCTCGATGCTGATGAAGTCACCGTTTTGCTCCCTGTATGCTATAATCGAGAGCGCCTTCGTCTCCCCTATTCCGGGAAGCGTCATCAGCTGTTCCTTCGTCGCAGTGTTAATGTTTATAAGTGTTGAGGAGGCGGAGTCGTTAGTCCAACCCTCGTCAACCTCCTTCTGTGTGGGAACATATATCTGCTGGCCGTCCCTTATGGGCTCCACCAGGTTTATGGCGGCGCTTGCGGCATCCTCTGTCATGCCTCCCGCCAGCTCAATCGCCTGATATACGCGGCTTCCATCCTCCAGCTCATACACGCCGGGGTTTACCACCGCTCCGCAGACATACACAAAACACATAGCCGGGTTAGTTAAAACCTCTGTCTCACTCTCAGTCTCGCTCTCCTCCACAGTCGTGGATTCGTAATACTTGCCGTCAAACAGAAATGTGTCACCGTCGCCTGCACATCCCGCAAGCCCCAGCATCACTGCGCTTAAAATAAAAACCAATCTCTTCATATCTGCCTCCTGTAATAGTTAAAAAACTAAGACGGCAGATAGTCATACCTTCTCTTATAATAGCGAATTCTAAACAAAATAGCAAGAATAAAATATCCCCGATATGATAATTCATACCGGGGAATCTCTTAAGCTCTCCTTTTCATCATAAGGGACAGAATCTGTGCTACACGGTTTGAGCCGTTGAAGAACGCCTTATCTCTGTAAACCTTAGCTGAGAGAACTGCTATAACTAAACACATGACAATCATTACCACAAGTCCTGCGATACCCTGCCACAGCTCTATGCTGCCTACTAACACCAGCGCTCCTAAGCAGAACGGGCTGGTTACAGGAAGTATGCAGATGACTGGATAAAGCATCACATTCTCTTTGATCATCACAAAATAAGCGATGAAGAAGCCTGCGATTACAAACACCTGGTATACGCCATTGGCGCTTGCGAGCTCCTCCGGCTTGCCAACGCCTGATGCGATTAAGCCTGAGAGGAAACCAAATATGCAGAAGCCAAATACTGTGGCAAGGATTGCTACAACAATCATGGCTGCTGAGAAGCTTGTCTGGTTCTCCATAAACATCTTAATGGCCTCTGAGACGATATTTACATACTCAGGATTGCTTACATGGGCAACATAATCTCCAAAGAAGAATCCCGCAACCGCGCCGATGATCCAGAGCAGGATCTGTGCTACAGCCTCAAAACACATGGCAAGTATTTTGCCTATGATGAGTGCCTCAGGGTGGATGGATGTGAGAATCATTTCCATGAGACGTGAGTTCTTCTCAGCCGCAACAGTTTTGCCGATGCTCTGTCCATAGAGAAGGACAATCATGTAGATAATGAGGCAGTAAATCATCGGCACAATGTTCTTGATGAGGAAATCCTGTACTGTCTCCGCCTCCTCGCCGGCCTTAATGACGTCTGTCATTATTCCGCTTGAGAGGTACATAAGCTTCTCATAAGATATGCCGCTGGTGCTCACCTTGATTGCGTCAACGCATGAAATCGCGGCGTTTGAGAGCTCGCTGTATTCCTTCTCGGGAACCTCGCTCCATGAAGGAACGATTGTAGTAACCTTAAATGCTGTAACTCCATCGGTCTCGGTCTTGTCAACGCTTATGACGAAGCTGTCAGTCTCTGTCTGAGGAATGGCTGCAACGATTTTTTCTGCATCGCCGCCGTAGGTTGTCACAGTCTTTAAAGAATCATACTTCTCCTTATCGTAGGAGCTGTCAAACAGGTCTCCCATGGCGTCAAACTCTGTGTTGTCAACGATGTAGACCTTGTGTGTGAATACCTCCTCGTCCTTCTCGATGGATGGTAAATAGCTGGCCATAAACAGTCCTGCAAACAGAAGCAGAGGAATTATGACGGTCATAACCATGAAGGCTTTGCCGTTCATGGAATGCTTAAGTGTAAATGCAAATACAGTTCCTGTACCCTTAAATCTTCCCTTTTTGTTATTCATGGTCAGCCTCCTTTCTGCTTCTTCCAAGCATCAGAAGCTGCTTTAGTTTGATAGTGCTGCCGTTGTAATACATGAGGCTCTCGTAAACTCTTGACGCGAACCATATGATTCCGATAAGTCCAATCACAAGTATGAGAGCGCTGATTATACCCTCAACCATGGTCATCTTACCTGCAAGCAGATAAGAAGGTGCGATAAATGGCGATGACAGAGGAAGCATTTCAGCAATAAGCTTAAGTGGTGCAGGTGCCTGTGTCATCATGTCCACCATAATAACTGCCATAGCGCCGTATGAGCCGATTAACATGGTGAATGTGAAGAGTCTCATACCCTCTACTAACTCCTCCATCTTGCTTACGCAGGCGCCGGCAAGCGCTGCGATGACAACATAGAATAAGATACCGCACAGAACGATCACGAAGATGATTGGAAGTGTAGCCAGATTATAGCTGACGTTCATCTCCATGCCATACTGGTTATGTGACATCATGCTTGACATAAGATCCGTAGCCTTGACAGCTGTTCCAGGATGCATGGCAACCATTACAACTGCTGCGCCGATATATCCAGCAATCATGAAGATAATCTCTATAAATGTTATAGCAAATACTGCAACAATCTTGCCGATAAGCAGGGCCAGCGGCTTCACGCTTGTCATCAGGTACTCCACAACCTTGGACGCCTTCTCCTGTGCAACGCTTGTCGCAACCTGCTCACCGCTAAGCGCAACCATGAGAAGAATAACAACCATGATTATAAGTCCGAAACCGTACTCTGCCAGGTTGATGCCCGGCTCCTTACTCTCCTCGTCAGAGATGCTGCCCTCACCGTTTTCGTCGATGTTGTAGAACTTAACCTCTGAGCTGGTCTCAGTCTGCAGATACTCTAACTGCTCCTCGCTTACATCCAGCGCGAACACCAGCCTGTCAGTCAAATTCGCTGCGATAAGGTCTGTGAGAGATGATAAGTCGCTCTCATCCACACCCTTCTTGCTTCCGTAGTAGCCGGTGATTCTAAAGATCATATTGTCTGCCTCATATGACAGAACAATAGCCGCTGTTTTGTCAGCATTTTCTCCCTGAACAAACTCCTTCAGTTCGTCAGCAGTTTTGTCAACAAATTCAATATTTTCCGGGAAAACTCCCTTATATTCCATGCTCCTAATATCCAACCACTCAGATGCGCCCAGTCCGGTCTCGTCTGCCACCATGAGCGTATTGATGCTGGTGGATGTGGCAACCTCTTCCTCCTCAAATGCAGATGATGAGGTCACTACCATCATGATTACAGCTGTCGCCACAAGCATGATTGTGGATACTATAAGAGCTGGCGTTTTAATAAGCTGCACAAATGTGAATGAACACACGTGCTGCCATCCAAATGCTTTACTCTTCATTGTTACCTCCGCTTACTGCCTCTGCGCCTGTGTTGTCAACATCAAGAGATGTTGCCTTCTCGACGAAAATCTCGTGCAGGGATGGCTCTCTCATCTCAAATCTTACAACTCTGATGCCTGCGCTCATGATATTCTTGAGAAGATTCTCAGCCATCTCATCTCCTGTAACCTTCAGCAGATATCCCTCAGGAGTCTTCTCCATAACCTTGATGCCGAGCTCCTCTATGTATTTGTCAATGTCGCCCTCACACTTAACAGAGACATTGACACGTCCATAGGACTTCTTGATTTCGTTTAAGTTGCCCTGCACAACGCTGTTTCCGTGGTGAAGAATTATGATATCCTCGCAGAACTCCTCGATGACCTCCATCTGATGGCTGCTCATGATAACATACTTATTCTGCTTGATAAGATTTCTGATTACCTCCTTGAACAGATCAGAGTTAACAGGGTCAAGTCCGCTAAGAGGCTCGTCAAGAACGATAAGTTCAGGGTCAGAGATAAGCGCAGCCATGAGCTGAACCTTCTGCTGATTACCCTTGGAGAGCTGCTCTGCCTTCATGGGCTTGGCAGGTCTCTTGCCTACAGGCTTCGGATAGAAATACTCCTGAAGCTCGAGATGCTTAACCCAGTATGCAATCCTCTTCTTAGCTGTCTCGGTGTCAACATTCTTAAGCTTGGCGAAATACATCATCTGATCCATAAGTGCGTACTTAGGATACAGACCTCTCTCCTCTGCAAGATAGCCAACATTTATCTCAAGCGGATCGAGGGGTTTGCCGTTCCATGTGACCTCTCCCTCGTCCTTAGCTAACATGCCAAGAATCATACGTATCGAAGTCGTCTTACCGGCACCATTCGTTCCAAGCAGAGCGAATACGCCGGGCTTATCCATTGTAAAACTGATATGGCTTACTACTTCTTTTTTGCCATATCTCTTTGTCAGATTCCTTACTTCAAGTGACATACACTACCTCCCTAGGCTTTTATTTTCAAAACCTTTTGCATTTTATCACACTAAAGTATTACAAACAAGTACCCTACTCCTTACGAAAAACTTAAAAAGGCACACGGTTTTCCCGTGTGCCTGATAAACTAAATACTTAAGAAACTGCGAACTGGCTGTTATACAGCTCTGCGTAGAAGCCGTCCGCTGCAAGCAGCTGCTCGTGTGTGCCCTGCTCCACAATCATGCCATCGTCCATGACCAAAATCAGGTCGCTGTCCTTGATGGTTGAGAGTCTGTGAGCTACAACGAAGCTTGTTCTGCCCTTCATGAGACGGGCAAATGCGTGCTGGATATGTATCTCTGTTCTGGTATCGATGGAGCTTGTAGCCTCGTCAAGAATAAGCATCGGCGGAAGCTTAAGCATAACTCTCGCGATACAGATGAGCTGCTTCTGACCCTGTGAAAGAGTTCCTCCGTCCTCTCCGAGAATGGTCTCGTAGCCGTCCGGAAGTCTTCTGATGAAGTTGTCTGCGTGAACTGCCTGCGCAGCCTCCATAATCTCCTCAAGCGATGCGTCAGGTTTGCCATATGCAATGTTGTCCCTGATGGATGCATGCTTAAGCCATGTCTCCTGTAAAACCATACCGTAGTTGTGTCTTACAGCGTCGCGCTTAAGGACGTTAATGTTGTTGCCGTCAAGAGAAATCGAACCTCTGTTGATATCGTAGAAGCGCATTAAGAGGTTGATAAGTGTTGTCTTGCCACAGCCTGTAGGTCCGACAATCGCAACTCTCTGTCCCGGATATACCTTAAGGTTCACATCCTCCATAAGAGGAAGCTCAGGGATGTATGAGAAGTAGACATGCTTGAAATCCACATCTCCCTTCACAGCACTTGTGAGGTCCATCTGTCTGCTGTCGTCCTCCTGCTCCTTCTCGTCGAGAAGCTCGAAAACTCTTGCAGCGCACGCGATGGCGTTCTGAAGCTCTGTGATAACTCCGCTTATCTCGTTAAACGGCTTGGTGTACTGATTGGCATAGCTTAAAAATACTGTGAGCGTACCAACGCTTAAGCTGCCTCCCATGGCGAACAGACCGCCCACAAGTCCAACTCCCACGTACACAAGGCTGTTTACAAATCTTGTGCAGGGGTTTGTGAGTGATGAATAGAATACCGCCTCCTGGCTGCATCTCTTAAGTCTGATGTTGATGTTGGAGAACTGATCCTTGACCTCGTCCTGATGGTTGAACGCCTCGACAATCTTCTGGTTTGATACCATCTCGTCGATGAGCGATGTCATCTCGCCTCTTGTGTCAGACTGAAGGATGAACATGTCATAGGTCTTCTTGGCG
Organism: Lachnospiraceae bacterium; assembly: GCA_024699325.1. GTDB lineage: Bacteria > Bacillota > Clostridia > Lachnospirales > Lachnospiraceae > UBA4292. The sequence continues at coordinate 14,681 of JAILPS010000002.1, forward strand.
ATGTATTTGGCTACGAACAGCGATACAGGTGTGATTAATACAACCACGATTGCAATCTGCCACTTGAGAATGACCATGATTACAACTGTTGCGGCGATGGTCACAACTCCTGTGAACAGCTGTGTGAAGCCCATAAGAATACCGTCTGAGAGCTGGTCAACATCTGATATACAGCGGTTAACTATCGCTCCCACAGGGTTACTGTCCGTGTACATAAGAGGCATGTTCTGAAGGTGGTTAAAAAGATTAACTCTGAGCTTCTTCACAACGCCGTAGGTTATGTGGTTATTCACCACCGCCATAAGCCACTGGCTGATACCTGTAACTGCGACCACGATTAAAAATGTGAGAAGCAGCTTATATAACTTAGAAAAAGCGACCTGATCCTGACCACCAAACATATCTATGGCCTTACCTGTGATGATTGGCGCATAGAGTGTGAGTCCCACTGTCACAACAGCTAACAGCAGCGACAAAAATACCATGAATGAATATGGTCTGATAAGCTTTAAAACTCTGCCGATGGTGGCTTTTGAATTGTTGTCCATCACCTGCTTCTTAGGATTAACCTGTTTGTTTACATTCTTCTTACTCATGCTCCAAGCTCCTCCTTTGACATCTGTGATAAACAGATCTCCTTATAGACCTGACAGGTCCTAAGAAGCTCTTCGTGGGTTCCGATGCCCGCAACCTTGCCGTCATCGAGACAGATGATTCTGTCTGCGTGCTTGAGAGTAGCTGCTCTCTGGCTAACGATAATCGTTGTACCCTGAGTCTGATATTCGATTGCATCTCGAAGCTTGGCCTCTGTAGCATAGTCAAGCGCTGATGTGGAGTCGTCAAGGATAAGTATCTCAGGCTTCCTCACAATCGCTCTCGCGATAGTCAGACGCTGGCGCTGACCACCTGATAAGTTTCTGCCGTTTTGCTCAACCTTAAAATCCAGACCGCCCTTCTTGGCGTCCACAAAAGCCTTCGCCTGGGCAATATCAAGCGCCCAGTTGATGTCCTTATCGCTTGCAAGCGGTTTGCCCCACTTGATGTTCTCTCTTATAGTTCCCTTAAACAGAACTGCCTTCTGGGGAACGATACCAATCTTGCCCCTAAGCTGTCCGAAGGAATACTGCCTGACATCTCTTCCGTCGATCATGATCTCGCCCTCTGTGGCGTCATAGAAACGCGGTATGAGATGTGCAAGTGTTGACTTACCTGAGCCCGTACCTCCGATGATGCCCACAGTCTCGCCGTGCATGATGGAGAAGTTAAGTCCCTCAATCGCAGGCTCCTGCGCACCCTTGTAGGTGAAGCTCACATTCTTAAATTCAATCTTAGGTGAACCTGTAACGCCCGGAAGCAGCCACTGGTGCTCCTCGTAAACGCTTGGCTCCATGTCAAATATCTCGTCAACTCTCTTGATGCTCGCAATGGACTTGTTGAGAGTGATGAGGAGGTTGGCGAGCTTCACAAGCTCGATGAGAATCTGTGACATGTAGTTGACTAACGCAACAACCTGACCCTGTGTCAGATGGCCCTCATTTACCTGGAAACCACAGACAACGATGAGTCCTGCAATGCCGATGTTTACAACCGCATATGTGAGAGGGTTCATAAGTCCTGCCAGGTTGCCGGCCTTGAGCTGAAGCTTCCTGAGAACCTTGCTCTCCTCCTCGTACTCTGCCTTCTCGTCGTCCTGACGGCAGAATGCCCTTACAACTCTGGCGCCGATCAGGTTCTCTCTGGTTGACTGTAAAACCACGTCGAGCTGATCTGATACCTTCTTGTTTCTAGGTATGGACATGCTCATGATTTTGTAAACGATGATTGCCAGAACGCCTGTCATAAACATGAACAGAACGCCCGCTGTACCGTTGATCATGAACGCAGCAACTATGGCTCCAAGAACTATAAATGGCGACCTGAGAAGAAGTCTCAGTGCCAGATTCAAGCCGTTTTGTATCTGGTTGATGTCCGTGGTCATCCTGTTTATGAGAGTTGATGTTCCCACGATATCAAGCTCTGTATGTGAGAGCTTGTTGATGTGTCCGAACAGATCCTCTCTGAGCTCTGCGCAAACGCCGACGCTTGACTTAGCCGCAAAATACTGTGCGACTATCGCGCAGACCAGACCGATGACGCCCAGAACAATCATGACGATAACCATCATAATGATGTGGCCAATGTCCTTGGTTTTGACACCTGTGTCAATCATGCTTGCGACGCAGACAGGAATAAACAGATCAAAAAATGCTTCCAGCATTTTGAAAAGCGGTCCGATGACTGCTTCCTTCTTGTACTCCTTGAGATATTGAATTATGTGCTTCATTAATCTCTATCTCCTTATTTCTTTTTGGCGTGTAAACGTTTGCTTTTCATAACTTCAAAACACACGCCAACATAAAATATACCACACAAATATTTTTCAAACAACCTAAACTTGTTATAATTTAAATATTTTTTTAATTCTATATCAGGCTCCATTGTGGCAAAATGTTAAAACTTTCTGTTTTTTCGTTTTTACTATGGAATCTCAGTTTGATTTATGATAATATTTCTCATGGTTTTTTGTCGTCCCATCCGGGACATAATCTTAAACAGAATAGAGGTACATTATGGGCGGATTTTTCGGAGTAGCTTCCAAGGAAAACTGTATTTTCGACCTGTTCTTCGGAACTGACTACCATTCACACTTAGGAACCAGAAGGGCCGGAATGGCAACCTATGGCGCTAAGAATGGTTTCACCAAGAGCATCCACAACATCGAGGGTTCACCATTTAGAACGAAGTTCGACAAGGAGCTTCCTGATTTTGACGGCAATCTCGGTATCGGATGTATCTCAGATTTTGAGGCACAGCCTATTCTTGTCAGATCACATCACGGCACATTTGCCATCACCACTGTAAGCAAGATTAACAACGCTGAGGACATCGTAAGCGGCATTCTCAAGGATAAGGTTCACTTTTTCGAGATGAGCAACGGAGAGATCAACCCCACAGAGTTAGTCGCAGCGCTTATCAACCAGAAGGACAACCTGATCGAAGGCATCAAATACGCCCTCGACACGATTGACGGTTCTCTCTCACTTCTTTTGTTAACACCTAAGGGAATATATGCTGCCAGAGATAACATGGGACGCACCCCGGTTGTCATGGGCAAGAAGGAGGATGCAATATGCGCCTGCTTCGAGAGCCATTCATTTTTAAATCTCGGATATCAGAACCTTAAGGAGTTAGGTCCCGGCGAGATTGTCGTATTTGACGACCACTCAGTCAAGACTCTGGTTGCTCCAGGCAAAAAGAAGAAGGTCTGCACCTTCCTTTGGGTTTACTACGGATACCCTTCAGCGGTTTACGAGGGTGTCAATGTCGAGGAGATGCGCTACAACTGTGGACGACTTATGGCTAAGCGTGACAACGTAAAGGCTGACGTCGTTGCGGGTGTTCCGGATTCCGGAACTGCACACGCAGTTGGATATGCCAACGAGAGCGGCATTCCATTTTCAAGACCATTTATCAAATACACACCTACATGGCCAAGATCCTTCATGCCTACCATTCAGACCAAGCGAAACCTTATCGCTCACATGAAGCTTCTTCCTGTGCATGAGCTTATCAAGGACAAGTCACTTCTCTTAATCGATGACAGTATCGTAAGAGGAACACAGCTTCGCGAGACCACAGAATTCCTCTATGAGAGCGGAGCCAAGGAGGTTCACATAAGACCTGCATGTCCGCCACTGCTCTACGGCTGTAAGTATCTTAACTTCTCACGCTCTAACTCAGAGATGGAGCTTATCGGCAGAGTCGTTATCAAGGAGCTCGAGGGTGACAATGTCACACCTGAGGTTTTAGCAGAGTACGCAGACCCCAACTCAGAGAAGTACGAGAGAATGGTTGAGGGCATCCGCAAGAAGTTAAACTTCACATCACTTCGCTTCAACCGCTTAGACGATATGCTTGAGAGCGTTGGAATTCCTGCCGAGAACCTGTGCACCTACTGCTGGGACGGCAAGGAGTAATTTATATATTAATCATTTACATATTAACGAAACAGCCCCGGACCACTTCATGGCCCGGGGCTTATTGTGTCTTATAGTCAGGATTATTCGTCCTTCTTACTCTGGTTCTTAAGCTTGATAACCTTGTAAATCATAATCTCTGTGACAATCAGGAATATGAAAACTAACACCACGATGACAATCGCAAATATCATCTTCTGGTTGCCTGAGTTGTCTGATGTACTCTCGTCATCGTCATCTGAGCTCTTAGCCTTATCTGAGCTGGAGTTTCCTGATGAATTATCTGAGCTGTCAGACTTATCTGAGGTGTTATTCTTGTCAGATGTCTTGTTATTGTTATCGCTCTGGCTGTACTCTGCCGGCTCTGTTATGTCTGTTGCCGCCTCATTTTCCTTCGGCTGCTCGACAGTTATGCCGTTGCCGCTTCCCGTGCTTCCCACGATAATTCCCTCGTCAGTTGATGATAAGAGATATGCGCTAAGCCATGCTGCAGGCGAGTTCCAGTTGATTGTACATTCATTAACTGACCACGCCTCTATGTGATCCATGTAGCACTTCGCAGGCGCGATTGTGCCCTTCTTCCAGCCTGAACCCTGAACCCATGGGTCCTGCATACCGCTGTTTGGTCCGCCGACCAATACGCCTGAAGGCGCAAGCGGGAATGCCGCATCTAAGAGGTTTGACCACCATCTGTGGTGAGGATACATTACAGCATGTGTGCCGTAGCCTGTGACATATGAATAGTCCATAGGGTTTCGGCCGAGGATGTAATCCATGCCGCTCACCGCGCCGTTGTAATAGTCCTTAGAATCGTCTAAAACTGCCGCATATGCCATGACGATTGAGTTGTCAACCACGAAGGAGTTAGAACCCCAAACATAGCCGTTGTCTGTGTCGTTGTAGGCAATCTGTGATGACTGATATGGCAGGTTGTAGCCTGTATTGTCCTCAACACCTATGAAATAATCTGCCGCTGACTTGATATTCTTAACTGCTGTAGAATAGTCTGATGAACCTACAGCATCCTTATTAATGGAAATGCTTAGCGTTCCGAGAGTCGCTGTGTGGCCCCAGTCGAAGCTTCCGCAAAGACCTGCTGCCTCTCCGCCGTCAAGCGTTGTGAGCGCCTGAAGGAAGAATTTAGAGGACTCCATATCGCTAAAATATGTCTTATCGCCTGTTGTTATGTACAACTCACAGGCTGCCCAGTAGAATTCGTCTGTGACGTCGTCGTCGCCGTATGCACCGCCGCCTGTAGGGCTTTCGAGAGGCGCATAGACTGAAGGGTTTGCCTTCGCCGCCGCATATGTTCTCTTGGCGATGTCTAAGCACTCTGATGCGAAGCTGTCATCAATGCCCTTCCAGAGTCTTGCAGCCTGTGCCGCACATGCTGCAACGTTGAGTGTGGCTGCGGTTGTAGGAGGCATGATCACACGGCTCTCCTCGTCATCTGCAGGGGCAAGCGCAAGACCTGTCCATGCCGCGTCGTGAACCTTGTGATAAACCATGTCCTTATATGAACCGCTCTGGACAAGCATTTTGAACATCCACTCCATCTCGTATCTGGCCTCGTCGAGAAGGTCCGGATAGCCGTTGTTGTTCTCAGGAATGCTCATGGTTCCATCTGCAAATGCATCCTCGTAGCCTGAAAACTTGCTCATCTCGTAGAGATTCTGAAGCATCCACAGAGAGATACCGCCGTTTACAACGTATTTGCCGTGGTCTCCGGCGTCGTACCATCCGCCTGTCACATCCTGTGTTCCTGATGTGGCATTTACATTATTCCAGTCTGTCACGATGGACGCCACGTCGCTTGAGTGACCTGCAGCTCTTGCAAGTGATGATGCGTTTGATGATGTGATGTATTTAGCCTCTATCGCGATGCCTGAACGGTTCTGATAGAAGTAGTTGAGCGCGTCGTAGAGAAGCGCTGAATATGACTTGTTGTCGTCGATTGCAAATGTTCTTGAGCTCTGTCCGTTAGAGGTCTCAATGTGATATGTTCCCGCGGTGTTAAAATCACTGAAATCCAGCTTGTGAACCGTGTCGCCCGAATCGCTGTCGTAGCCAAACACCTCGCTTGTGCCCTCGTAAACGCTCTTGCCGCTCTCGTCGATAAGCTCGAAGGATACGCCTGAACCACTGTCACACAAAAGTGTTGCAATCTTGTCCGCGCCTGAGAAATAACCAACCTGGTTTGTGAGAACTCCTGAGCGCGTCCACGCCTCCGCTGCCACGTAGTCGTTCTCGTCGTTGGTAAGGTCCTCGAGGGACATGTTGTCGAAGTAGATCTCTGTTCCCGCAGGGAAGCAGCCGCCAGGTGTGTACTGTCCGTCACCGCCTAAGTGGAATGCCCACTCCGCAACCTCCATGCCTGAAGCCGCTGTAAATGTCAGGTCAACCACCTTCGTCTGGTTGGCGCTTATCTGTATCGGGTCCCAGGTTGAATCCAGGTCGTAGCCGTTACTCATGTTGTGCCAGATTTCAACTGTACCGTCGAGATTACCAATCTTGGTGTAGTATTTGCCTGAGTTGGATGCAGTTATCTCGTAGTGAACATGGTACTGATGACCTGCCACAATCTTAAGTCCTCTGTGTCTGAACTGGCAGTCCCAGCGGTCCTCTCCGCCCTTGGATGCGCCGCCCGGATTGACGATGGTGATGTAATATCTTCCATCCTTAAGCTCAAACTCCATCTCGGCAGGTTCAGATTCGACAATGTGCCATGGAAGTCCCACGCCATCGTCAAAATCCGTCTGGCCAAGCTGTTCTCCCGCAAGCGTAACTGCCGGAGAAAAACACGTTAGCGCCACAAGCATCGCCGTGGCGCCAGCTAGCAACCTTTTTGCAAAACCTAGTCTCCTCATAAATCCTCCACATTTATAAATTGGCAAATGTGCCAGACTATTTTAAAGCCTGACACATCAAACCCATACCCCTGACAAGCATGTCGGGGTCATATACATGTTCATGTTCCACAAGTCCCTCAACCACTCCGGCGAGACCACCTGTCATGAGAAGAGTTACCCTTTTTCCTAACTGTTTTTCAATTCTTGAGACCATGCCGTCCACCATGGCAGCCGCTCCCACAACAGCACCTGACTGCATGCAGCCGTGTGTGTTTTTGCCGATAAGGTTTTTAGGCGCCACAAGAGGCACCTCAGACAACTGCGCCGCATTGTTAACCAGCGCTCTGAAGCTTGTCACAACTCCTGGAGCAATCATTCCTCCCAGGAAATTCTTATCCTCGTCGATAACGTTGATGGTTGTGGCAGTTCCCATGTCCACCGTCACTGCAGGCAGCGGATACTTAGCCGCAGCCCATGTGGCGTCAACTATTCTGTCCGTTCCGACCTTCTCAGGCTCGTCCACGCACAGTTTTAGCATGGATGTGCTCTGCGACTTGATTATGATAGGGTTCATGCCCTTAATCAGTCTCCTGACCGCCTCTGCCAAAACCTCTGTGAGCGCAGGAACAACGCTTGAAATGATGGCCGCGTCGTAGTGGTAGTGCTCAAGGTTTGTGTCGTCTAAGAGAAGCATGTACTCTGAGATGCTCCAGAACTTCTCTGTGGGCATCTTGGTGCTCTCAACAACTTCGTTCTTCTCCACGTCAAATGCATACGCTCCGACCGTGGAATTACCTATATCAATCGCAAGTATCATTGTCTCATCTTCATAATGGTAGTCAGAAGTTCGCCTGCGACCTCCTGCTTGCTCATCAATGGAAGCTCCTTTACGTTATTTTCCGTGATAATAGTTACTACGTTGGTGTCCACGCCGAAGCCGGCTCCGGAAACCTTCAGGTTGTTGGCGACAATCATGTCAAGCTTCTTCTTGGCAAGCTTCTTCTTGGAATTCTCCAGCATATTCTGCGTCTCCATGGAGAAACCGCACACAAACAATCCGTCGTGTCTGTTGTTCGCCACCCATCCTAATATATCATCAGTTCGCGCCAGTTTCAAGGTTAGATCATCATCTGATTTTTTAATTTTTTCGTCTGCGACCTCGGCTGGTCTGTAGTCCGCAACCGCCGCGCTCTTGACTAAAACATCCGTCTCAGGGATAGCATTTTTGATTGCATTTAACATATCCAGGGCGCTGGTTACGTTCACTACATTGACAAATGGAGGTGCGCTAAGCTCGCTGTGACCTGTGATAAGAGTCACGTCGGCGCCTCTTAGCATGGCCTCTCTTGCCACGGCGTAGCCCATCTTGCCTGTGCTGTGGTTTGTTATGTAGCGCACAGGGTCGATTGCCTCCTGTGTAGGACCTGCCGTAACCGTGACATGAACTCCGGCCATGTCATGCTCTCTTGCAAGCTCCCTATAGACATATTCGCACAAAACCTCCGGCTCAGGAAGCTTGCCCGCGCCCACGTCCTTACATGCGAGAAGTCCCACCGCCGGCTCGATAATCTCGAAGCCGTAGTGCTTAAGCTTCTCAATATTGTCCTGTGTGATAGGATTCTCAAGCATGGCTGTGTTCATGGCAGGCGCCACTAACTTCTTACACTTAGCTGCAAGAATGGTGGTGGTTAAGAAGTCATCCGCGATGCCGTTAGCCATCTTGGCTATGACGTTGGCTGTTGCAGGGGCGACAAGTATCAGGTCACAGGCCTTCGCAAGCTCGATATGGGCCACGTCATATTTAAAATTTCTGTCAAAGGAATCCACAACACATCTGTTGTTTGTAAGTGTTTCAAATGTCAGGGGTGTTATAAACTCAGTGGCGTTCTTCGTCATGATAACATGGACGTCGGCGCCAGTTTTTCTGAGGGCGCTGGCCACATTTGCCATCTTGTAAGCGGCAATGCCCCCTGTTACAGCCAGTACTACGCACTTTCCCTGTAAATTCTCCATACTACATATCCTCTAATAAGCCGTGCTTCTCGTAATCAGTCACACGGGAAATGTGGTTCTCATCATCCACAAACACGACCCTCGGTCTGTACTCGCGGGCCTCCTCAGGTGTCATCTGGCAGTAGCACATGATGATGACCTTGTCGCCTGTGCTCACACATCTCGCAGCGGCGCCGTTAAGGCAGATCATGCCTGAGCCCGGCTCGCCACAGATGGTATATGTCTCAAAACGGTTGCCATTGTTAACGTCAACGATCTGTACTTTTTCATATTCATTGATGCCTGATGCCTCTAAAAGTACAGGATCAACTGTTATGGAACCGACATAGTCGAGCTCAGCCTGAACAACTGTAGCTCTGTGAATCTTGGCCTTTAACATATTTAGCAGCATTTATTATTCCTCCACAATAAAGTTGTCGATAAGTCTTGTCTTACCGATGTATACAGCCATAGCCACAAGCACTCCGTCAGCGATCTCGTGGGTTGGCATCATTGTAACGCCGTCGACTGCGCTCACGTAGTCGATTCTGGCAAGCGGTTCAGCCTCGATATTCTTAACCATGGCAGCCACAACCTTGTCAGCATCCTTCTCGCCGTCCTTAACCATCTTCTGGCCTAAGAAAACAGACTTGGATAATACTAATGCAGCCTTTCTCTCCTCTGCGTTTAAGTAGGTGTTTCTTGAAGACTTAGCCAGTCCGTCAGCCTCTCTTACAATCGGGCAGCCGACGATCTCGATGCCGTAGCTCATGTCCTTGACCATCTTTCTGATGATGGCTAACTGCTGTGCGTCCTTCTGTCCGAAGAAAGCCTTGTCAGGGAGCACAATATTGAAGAGCTTACTTACGACTGTGCACACGCCCCTGAAGTGGATTGGACGTGTCTTGCCGCATAACTGCTTGGGCATGTCTGAGAGTATCTCCACATAAGTTGCGGCGTTCTCGTCGTACATCTCAGAAACCTCGGGATGGAAAACCATGGCGCATCCGTGCTCCTCTAAGAGCTTGCAGTCGTGATCAAAATCCCTTGGATATGTTGCCAGGTCCTCGTTAGGTCCAAACTGTGTAGGGTTTACAAACACGCTGGCAACCACTCTGTCGCACTGTGATACAGCCTTGTCAACTAAGCTTGCATGTCCCTCGTGTAAATATCCCATGGTTGGAACTAAGCCCACGCTTAAGCCCTCTTTTCTCCACTCTGCTACTGTTTTTCTAACCTCTGCTATTGTTCTTGCGATTATCATCTCATATCCTCCTCAATTAAACATCGACTAATTATTAATTAAAACATCTTGTCAAGCTGTGCTAAGTATTCATCTGAGCAGTCACTCTTGGCGTATGTGCGCTCGACCTCAGGAAATGTTCCCGCCTTAACCTCCTCAGAGTATGCCTTGAAGGCATTGACCATCTGCTCGCCGACATTGCCGAAAACCTTCACAAACTTAGGTGTTCTGTCGCTCATGCCAAGCATATCCTGATATACCAAAACCTGCGCGTCACATGCGTTTGATGCGCCGATGCCGATGGTGATGATGTCAAGTTTCTTCGTGATCAGAGCTGCAAGCTTAGGCGGAACGCACTCAAGTGTTACTGCAAACGCTCCGGCCTCCTGAACTGCAAGGGCATCCTCCAAAACGCGCTTTGCGTTCTGCTCGCCCTTGCCCTGGACCTTAAAACCGCCCATGGTGTTGACAGACTGAGGTGTCATGCCGATGTGTCCCACAACAGGAATTCCTGCGCCTGTGATGGCCTTAATGGCAGGTGCCATGTCGCGGCCGCCCTCGAGCTTAACGCCCTGCGCTCCTGTTTCCTTCATGATCCTGCCCGCGCTCTCAAGAGCCTGTGCAGGTGATATCTGGTAGCTCATAAAAGGCATATCCACGATTACCATCGCGTTCTGTGTGCCCCTTACAACGCTTCTTCCGTAAACTATCATCTCGTCAAGTGTGACGGGAAGTGTGTCGTTGTAGCCCTGCATTGTCATGCCGAGGCTGTCTCCTACAAGAATAAAATCAATCCCTGCCTGGTCAACCAGTCTCGCTGTTGTGTAATCATAACATGTGAGCTGGGCAAGCTTCTCTCCGGCAGCCTTCTTGGCCGCAAGTGTTGCAACTGTGTTTCTCATGATTATACCCTTACCTTTCCCTAACCTTGTAATATCTTAGCCATGTCGGTGTAGTCCCTGTCCGGGTTCTTCTCCCTGGCCACCCCTATCAGCGATGTGGCGCATGATTTGTACAAATCCCGCTCCCTGTCAGTTTCAAAACACTGCAAATGTTTCCCGACAGTGCCCACATCATTTCTCTCCACAGGTCCCGTGAGTGCCCCCGCGCAGCCTGCGCTTAGTACGTTGTCAATGTTGCTTCTTATCAGCGGTGTCAGAGCTTCCAGTGCTTCTCCGTCTTCAAATCCGCACTCCCCTAAGAGCTTCACCGCCTCGTCGATAAGCGCTATCACCAGATTGGAGGATACCGAAGCCGCCGCGTGGTACTTGGTCTTAACAGCTCCATCAATCACTCTGTAACGAAGGCCCACATTTTTAAGAAGGTCTTCCATCTCCTGCAAATGCTTCCCGTCGCCCTCTATGCAAAAAAAAGCATCCGCAAGTTTCTGGTATGTAGTGAACTTATCACTTACCGGAAATAACGGATGTATCGAATAACCATATGCGCCTGTCTGACTGATGTCAGGAAATGCTTCCCTCGCAGTCATGGCACCGCTGCAATGACATATGTATTTGTCTGAGATATCCAGGTTTATAATAGTCTCGTAAACCTGTGTAATCTGGCCGTCCACCACCGTGACAAAGATCGCATCGCTGTCTTTAACCAGTCGATCAACATCTTCATAACAATTGGAACCCGTAAACTGTGCTGCCTGCGCCGCGTGTTCTCTCTGCCTGCTGTAATAGCCGGTCAGCGTGATACCGTGCTCGGCGAAATACTTACCAAGGGTAAATCCAACCTTACCCGCTCCGATAAATCCTATCTTCATCGCATCACCCCTATTCTGTGGCTGTGCGATCTTCGCGGTATGGACGAAATAATTATGTCGGTACAGCTTCCTTCGAATGCTATCCGTTAAAAATTTAACTATCTTATTTCGACGTCATTGTAGCATTTAATCCACAAAATGTAAATCGGGTTGTGTATAAAATTGTATACACAACCCGGTCGTTAAGACTTTAGTCATTAATATGAAAGATTTTCTTACAGTTGTCGTCGGTTATGGTTCCGTTCTTGCTGGCAATGTATTCGCCGTTGCCTGTGATGAACTTGAAGTCAAGCTCATCGCCGTCTAAGAACACATCTCCGTTGCCGCTTAGATCTCCGATACCTGAGACGTTGTTGCCCTCGCAGTAGAAGTTCAAGATTGAATACTGAACTTCTATGTCCATATCTCCGCATCTGGTTCCTATACAGGCTAGCTCCTCGCCTCTGATCGTAGCAGTGACCTTACCACTGTTCAAGTTGATACTGCCCTTGCCGTGCTCTAAAACACCTATGCCGACCTGCTTGGTTCCTGTGGAATTATAGGAAACGTTGTAATACATACATGAAACACTGGCCGTTCCCCTGGCGCTTCCTATACCTACAGCGTTAGGCGATGCCAGCTTAATTCTGGTGGCGCATCCCGTAATCTCCACGTCAGCTCCGCCGTCAAATGTTCCTATGCCCACGCACTCTCCGCCTGAACAGTTGATATCTATGAGGCCCTTCAACAGCCTGATCTTCTTGTTCTCCCTGTTTCTTCCGGCTCCGATACCAACGCAGGTATCACCGTTGACATTCAGTGTTATATAGCCGTTCATGTTAAGGGTTATATCGCCGTGGCTGTGCTTGCTGTCGTTGCCGATAGCGTAGCTTGACTTGCTGTCGGAGTTGATGGTGAGCATCCCGTCTCCGCATATCTCAAGGGAGCTGGTCTTAGAAACCAGAACGCCCTTCCTGTCAAACAGGTTTTTGCCCGAGCAGATAAGTCTCACCTTAGAGTTAGGTCCTAAGTGCAAAACCTCCATGCTGCTTACTGAGCTCATGCTCACATCACATATCTCAATCTCTGTCTCCACGTCATCCTTGACATTGATAAGCATGGGAACCTTGCTTGTGCACAGTCCTGTGAACTTAACGCTCGGAACATCCACGATGATGGATGTGTAGTTGTCAGTTGCCAGGGCAACCACATCCACAACCTCGCCCTCCTTAGGCGTGTAGACCTTATTGACCGCCTTCATGTTGTCAAGGTTGATTCTGTTGATCTCCATGACAATATCAGGATTGATGGCCTTAGCAAGCTCAGGCTTAGGTCTTCCCACATAGAAGCCCTGGATTAAGTCTGAGCCAAGTCCTATCATAATCTCCATCTCATCAAGCGTCTCAACGCCCTCAGCTAACGCCAGATAGCCGTTATTGTGAAGGAAATCAATGATGTTGCCCACTATGTTCATCTTCTTCTGGTTGCCCTCGATGCCCTCGATAAGCGAGCGATCAATCTTGACAACTGAAGGGTTGTATCTCAAAAGATTGGATGTATTTGAATAGCCTGTTCCGTAATCGTCTATGGCAAGCTGTATTCCGCAGTTGTGAAGTCTCGCGTGAATTCTGTCAAGGGTATCACCTGAAACCTCAGTCTGCTCTGTAAACTCTATCACGGAGTTCTTCATGATATCGCCGTAATTGTCCACCAACCTGTTAAAATCATCGTTAGAGAGAAGGTGTCCGGGAATGGAGTTAATGTATAACTTCCTGCCCTCCATCTCCTCCTGATGTTCCTTGAGGAATCTGAAGGCGTTAGTCATGGTCGCCTTCTCGATATCATAGAGACGGTCGTATTTTCTCGCTATCTCCAAAAGCTGTAGCGGTCCAAGTCCCACGGACTTGTCAGTTCTCATAAGAGTCTCATAAGCCACAATCTGGCCTGTGTGGGCGTTGATTATGGGCTGGAAATGATACTGGAAGAGGTTGTCCTCCACGAGCTTACTAAACAGCTTAATATTGTGATAATCATCCTTCTGGGATGCGTAGTTTTCAAACTTAAACTCTCTTACGGAGCCGATGCCAGCATCTGCAGCCTCATACAGAGCAAATCTGGCTGTGTGCATATTCTCTGCAGGAAGTGATTCCCTGTAGCCAATGCCCACCGTCACTGTCATGCTGTGATGCTTAGAGATGACATAGCCGAGCTCATCCTTAAGCGTGCAGTTCTCAACCGCCTCCCTGAGCCCGTTCATAAATGATGTCTCGTTGTCCGTGAAGTTGGCCATATATATCCAGTACCTCTTGGCAGACTGTGCCGCGATAAGAGCATTCTGTGGGAGATATTCCCTGATGGCGTTGATGGCGCTGAAAATATATGCGTTCTGAAGTGATGGTGTGTTGATATTCTCGATCTGAACCAGAGCCAGAAGGGGCTGTCCAACACTGCCACTCATAAGGTTTAAGAGCTTAGCCTGTGATATGACAGGAAGCATGCCGTCGGCTGAGAAGTTGTGCTCCTCCTCGACATAGAGATAACCTGCCCTGATATCCTGTGTATCGACAATATATCTTATACGGATAGGTGTGCTGATGTTTAAATGATTCCCAAGCCTGTTGACAGCCTCTAACACATCATTAAACACAGCATCAGTGTTAACTCCCAATATCCCCCCGGCGTTTTTGTCAAACCTGTATGTTTTATCGCTTAAGTTCAGCAAAAAGGCGCCCACGCAGTCAAATGTCTCAGTGAGCACTTCCCAACCTGAACCAAAATATTCATGCCATAGTTCGTTTACGTCCATATGTTCGTCCTAACCTTTATCCACTATACTGTATAATTATTCAAATACCTTCTTAATGCTGTCGTAGTGAAGAAAGATGCCCTCGTCAGCGAGCTTCTTAATCTCCTCGTGAGTCGCAATCTTAAAACCGAGCGCCTCAGATTCCTGTATCTTCACATCAGACTCTTCAAAATCCATGTCGAATCTGTAGACATCCACGAAGTAGTTGTCCCCCTTGCCGGGGTTCTCCCTGTGGTATGTGAGCACAAGCTCTGAAGGTGCACCGCTTACATCCAAGCCGGTCTCCTCAAAAACCTCCCTGCAGACCGCCTCGAAAGATGACTCACCAGCCATACAGCCACCGCCTGAAACCTCCCACCAGCCCGGAGCCCATGCCTTCGTCATGACTCTCCTGGTTATGAGAAACCGTCCATCGCTTCTCCTGATGACGCCCAGCACAGAAAGATGGTATTCTCCATCCTTAAGTATCCAGTCGTTGCGCTTCATAGTTCTGCCTGTCAGCTGCTTGTCAGCATCATATATATCCCAAAATTCCATCTCAATTCTTCTTTCAAAAACTAGTATTCCTATTGTGCTCTAAATTATAACATAATTGTCGCAAAAAAATCAACTTATATGGGCAAATATAAATATTTTTTTATGATTCTATTTTCTATTTTATAGTGTTATTGTTATACTTTTCATGCTATAATGATTTTAATTATTTTTACAAAAGCAGCGGGGGACACGCTTATGAATTCTAAAGACAAAACACATGCAGCAAAACTAAACATTTCCATGCTTAAGATCGCGATAAGCATTATATGTATTCTTTTTAACGTGCTTGGCAGTTTAGCGTCACACTACTTCCAGCTTCCACTAAAACTGGACTGTCTGGGAACCATGCTCGCGGCCATTCTTCTGGAACCTTTTATGGCCGGCGCCACGGGTCTCATAAGTCTTCTTATCTGTGGTTTCCTGTCATTTAATGTCTATTCCTACAGCCTTGTCGGCGCGGTTATAGGCTTCTACTGCTCCCTGACCTATCCCAGAGAGGATCACAGGATGTTTAAGGTAATATTCTGTTCGGGCATCGTGGCGCTTGTGGGCTATTTTATCAGCATACCAATCTTCCTGTTTTTTAACGGCGGCTACGTCTCAAATATGTGGGGAGATGCGGCGGTTGACAAAATGCTTCACAGCGGCAACAGCAGTTTTATAAGCTGTCTTACCGGTGCGGCCCTTATTTACCTCCCCGACAGAATAATCAGCCTTCTTGCGGCATCCCAGATTGGGCGATTCTTCAAGAAGCGCACTCTCTCGGCAAAACAGGTTGTCTCTGCCACAGTTGCTTTGACGGTTCTGCTGTCAACCTGCGCTCCTGTTCTGACGGATGCCAAGGACCTGTCCTCTGACTATGCCATAACAGAGTTTTCAAGCCTGGACGGTCTTCCGGTTAAGGAGGTCAACTCCCTGGTCCAGACAAGCGACGGCTATGTGTGGGTTGGAACCTATTCGGGGCTGTACCGCTGCGACGGAACGAAGTTTTCCAAGGCGCCTCTTAAAACATCTGTGACAAGCGTTATGGCGCTTAAGACATATGGAACCGATGAGCTTCTCATCGCAACCAACGACAAGGGTCTTGTATCCTACAACATAAACACTCTTGAGGAGAAGTCCTACACCACCGAGGACGGGCTGAGTTCTAACTCTGTCAGATCCATTGCAACAGACTCAGCCGGAAGGATTTACGTGGGAAGCAGCGCTCTTCTAAGCATCATAGACCACGGCAAAATAACCACAACGGACACTGACAGCGACCTTCATCAGGTTGAAAATATGTCATCAAACGGAAGCGTGGTTGCAGGAATCGCCCACAACGGAAACCTGTTTTTTATGAGGGACGGTGTGGTTTTGTCCAAATACCGTATGGAAAGCGACGACAACACAAGACTTACAGCGGTCTGCGCCATGCCCGACGAAACATTTCTGGTGTCAGACAGCGCGGGCTACATATACACCGTGGATGACCCTGAACATGTCGTTCTCAGGAAATACACATATATCAATGAAACAATAGCCGTTCAGAGGATGATCTACGACGAATTCTCCGACATCGTATTTGTGTGCGGCGAGATTGGTTTTGGATACTTAGACAGCTTCGGCCACTATAGTCCATGCGAGACATCCACATTTTATAACGCCATAACCTGCGCCATGCGCGATATGCAGGGAAATATATGGTTTAGCTCAGGCAAGCAGGGTGTTATCCTCTACAGCGACAACCCCTTCACCTCTGTTTTAAGCACATCATTAAACAACGGCTCCCCTGTAAATACTGTCACAGAATATAACGGCAAGCTGTTCATAGGCTTCGATGAGGGAATCTTCGTCGTAGACAAGAAGACTTACGAGGAGGTGCCCTTCATATACTCCGACAGGTTTGAGAATGTCAAAGTCAGACAGATATATAAGGACAGCCGCGACAATCTGTGGTTTTCTACCTACGGCGATGACGGTCTGGTGTGCGTAACCCTCACGGGCGATTATCTCACATTTACCACGAAAAACGGCGCGTCAGACGACTGCTTCAGAGAGGTTTTAGAGCTGAGGGACGGAAGCATTGTGGCTGCCGACCGCTCAGGCGGGCTCACATTTATAGAGAATTATAAGGTTACAAACACCATCGCGGAAAATGAAAAAACCATCACTTCCGCCATTCTCACCATGGTGCAGGCCCAGGACGGAAGCATTTACTGCGGAAGCGACGGCAACGGCATCATCGTTATCAAATACGGCAAGGTTATCAGACACATAACAGAGGCCGACGGTCTGAATTCTATGGTAATTCTCAGAATTGTGCCCTACGGCGATGATTTATTCTATGTGACCAGCGACGGAATATATTATGACGACGGCGAGAACATTCGTCTGCTTGACAACTTCCCGTACTCAAACAACTATGACATCTATCTCTCCCCTGACGGTGAGGCATGGATTACAAGCAGCGCGGGATTATATATTGTCAACGCCAAAAGCCTGGCACAAAACTCTAACTACAGCGCCAGACTTCTAAATGAAAACAGCGGCCTTGACACTGCTCTAAGCGCCATCTCGTGGAACTATGTGGACGAAAACGGAACCATGTTTCTGTGCACTTCCACAGATGTCTACGCCATCTCAATCCCTGATTACGGCCAGACGGTTGTAAACTTTGAGCTGGCTATTGAGAGCATCAAAGCGGATGATGTAATACTTACGCCTTCTTACAACGGCAGATACATTATCCCCCAGGGCACCGAGCAGCTTATCATAAACCCCGCGGTTTTAAACTTCACGCTCTATAACCCCACCATACGAATGTATCTAGAGGGTTACGAGAGCTCAGGCACAACGCTTACGCAGGACAATATTTCCGACATCAAATACACTAACCTGCCCTACGGAAAATACATTTTCCACATACAGGTTATCGACCCTTCAGACGGAAGTGTCTTAAGAGAGAAAACCTTCACACTGTTTAAGGAGGCTCTCTTCTATGAGACGCCTGTGTTCAACATTTACTTCACCGTGATGTTCACGGTTTTGATTGTGTTCTACACATGGATTTTTGCAAAATATGGTTCATCCCTCATAATCAGCAGACAGTACGAGGAGATCAAGAAGGCCAAGGACGAGGCCGACGAGGCCAACGACCTGAAGAGCCGTTTCCTGGCCACCGTCACCCACGAGATTAGAACGCCAATCAATGCCATCATAGGCATGGATGAGGTGCTAATCAGGGAGACCGACGATGCTCAGACGAAGGAGCAGGCATACGGCATTATGTCGGCTGCAAACTCCCTTCTAAGCATTGTAAATGATGTGCTTGACATCTCCAAAATAGAATCCGGCAAGATGGATATCTCCCACGAGGAATATGACACAGCCGAGCTCTTCACAGAGGTCATAACCATGTTCAGGGAGATGGCGGCAACCCACAGCTTAGAGGCCAAGATTTCCATAAGTCCTGACATTCCGTCAAGACTAATTGGCGACCATCTAAGACTCAGACAGGTTATGCTAAATCTTCTAAGTAACGCAGTCAAATACACTCCAGAGGGAAGCGTTTCATTTAGCGCGTCCTGCAACTACACCGCCAAGGACGAAATCGTCCTCTCCGTGTCAGTCAGAGACACGGGCACGGGCATCGAGGAGGAGGACATGGGCAAGCTCTTCGAGAACTTCGAGCGTGTTGGCAATGCCCGCAAAAACGGCATCCAGGGCACCGGCCTTGGCCTTTCGATAACCAAGCAGCTCCTAGAGCTCATGGGCGGACAGATTTTTGTGGAGAGCAAATACGGCGAGGGCTCAGCCTTCAGCTTCGTCCTTCCACAGAAGGTCGCAGGCTTTGACACCATAGGTCCTCTGTCATTAAAGAGCGTTTACAAGCCGGCAGAACTTGGCGAGATCATCTACGCCCCTACCGCCGACATCCTGATAGTGGACGACAGCGACATGAACTTAAACGTGTTCAGGGAACTCTTGGCACCTACAGCCATCTGCATAGACACCGCCTCAAGCGGCGTGGATGCGCTTCTCATGATTGCGAAGAAGCACTACGACATAATCTTCTTAGACCACATCATGCCAGAGATGGACGGTTTAGAGACACTAGACGCCATCAAGAACTCCTCCCACAAATGTATAGGAGTTCCGATAATCGCCCTCACCGCAAATGCCGGCACAGGCGCGAAAAACACCTACATAACCGCAGGATTTAAGGATTATCTGGCCAAGCCCGTGAGGTTTAGCGACTTCCAGCAAATGCTTATGGAATATCTGCCAAAGCGCAAATACTCCATGAAGGCGTCTGGCAGCATCCCTGCAGCAAACAAACCACCGCGCTCCATGACGAAGCTCGACAGGCTGGGCGAGCTGTTGGACACCCAGTCAGGCCTCTCCTACTGCGCGGACGACGAGCAGTTCTACTACTCCATGATTGACATGTACACAGAGCAGTTTGAGGAGAAGCGCGACGGCCTCTTAAAAGCCTACGACGAGAAGGAATTCTACGATTATATAGCCATCTCCCACTCCATCAAGAGCATGTCCAAAACCGTCGGCGCCACCGCCCTCTACGAGGAGGCCCTGGCCCACGAGAAGGCCGGCAAGGAACACGACACCGCCTTCATGGACGAAAACCTGGACGGCTTCCTAAGGCGCTACGAGGAGCTTATAATCAAGCTTCGAACCATAAAATAGCACAAAAACAGGACTGCACACGCAGTCCTGTTTTTTATCGCCTCCACATCGTGTCAGCGTCCAACACCTGATCATATCGTTTTATTCTCTCATCATTTAGGACATGTGACACATTGATAATGGTCATGTTCAAAAGCTTAAGAAGTTCATCCTCTATCCTGTCAAAGTTGGCATCGTAAACCACAAAAAGGATTGTGTATGACTAATCATACACAATCCTCTGTATTATATGCTATTAATTACTGCTTATCCTTAACCATTGCGTGGAGCTCCTGCAGTGAGAAGAGTCTTCCTGCCGCGTTGTTCTTCACGTAGTTGATGCCGTGTGCTGTTGCGAGCGCTGCGGCTGCGGTTGTGATGTAAGGAACTCTTGCCTTGATGGCTGCCTTGCGAAGGTAGCTGTCGTCGTATACGCTGTTCTTGCCAACAGGTGAGTTGATAACTAACGCGAAGTCGCCGTTTGTGATCATGTCATAAACATTTGGACGACCCTCGTGGAGCTTCTTAACTGCTGTGACGCTAACTCCTGCCTCTGTGAGAGTCTTGGCTGTGCCCTCTGTAGCGTAGATGTCGAAGCCGTCTGCTGACAGGCTCTTAGCAACCTCTGTAATCTCCTTCTTGTCCTTATCTGTAACAGATATGAGAACCTTGCCGGATACAGGAAGCTTGCTTCCTACACCCTCCTCAGCCTTGAAGAATGCCTCTCCGAGGTGCTCGCTGAGTCCTAAAACCTCTCCTGTAGAGCGCATCTCCGGTCCGAGAAGAGGGTCAACCTCAGGGAACATGTTGAATGGGAATGCTGCCTCCTTGACTCCGTAGTAAGGGATGTCCTTCTCGCAGAGTGCTGGAACAGGTGATGGTCTGCCTGTGAGCTCTGATGTGATGATATCAGTTGCGATAGGCACCATTCTGATATTGCAAACCTTAGATACAAGCGGCACTGTTCTTGAAGCTCTTGGGTTGGCCTCAAGCACATATACAACGCCGTTCTCGATTGCGTACTGCATGTTCATGAGACCGCGAACGTGCATCTCCTCGGCAATCTTTCTTGTGTAGGTCTTGATGGTCTCTAAGTTCTCAGCTGTGATGTGAGCTGATGGGATGATACATGCTGAGTCGCCTGAATGAACTCCGGCAAGCTCGATGTGCTCCATAACTGCAGGAACGAAGGCGTGTGCCCCGTCTGCAATCGCATCTGCCTCACACTCGAGAGCGTGATTTAAGAAACGGTCGATGAGGATTGGTCTGTCAGGTGTTACGCCAACAGCTGCATTCATATAGTCTGTGATTGAATCCTCGTCGTAAACGACCTCCATTCCTCTACCGCCTAAAACGTATGAAGGACGAACCATTACAGGATAGCCGATGCGCTCTGCAATCTCCTTCGCCTCCTCAGCATTTACAGCCATTCCTGACTCAGGCATAGGGATGCCGAGCTTATCCATCATGGCTCTGAACTGGTCTCTGTCCTCAGCTAAATCGATAACTGCAGGGCTGGTACCTAAGATCTTGACGCCGTTCTTCTCAAGAGCTGCTGCAAGGTTAAGAGGAGTCTGACCGCCAAACTGTGCGATAACGCCCAGTGGCTTCTCCTTATTGTAAATGCTTAATACATCCTCAAGTGTCAGAGGCTCGAAGTAGAGCTTGTCTGAGGTGTCATAGTCTGTTGAAACTGTCTCAGGGTTGCAGTTTACGATGATGGTCTCGAAGCCTAACTTCTTGAGAGCCTTAGCTGCATGTACGCAGCAGTAATCGAACTCGATACCCTGGCCGATTCTGTTAGGGCCGCCGCCTAAGATCATGATCTTCTTGTTGTCTGAAACCACGCTCTTGTCAGGCGCATTGTATGTTGAGTAGTAGTAAGCGCTGTTCTCTGTGCCGCTTACGTGAACGCCCTCCCAGGCCTCTGTAACGCCAAGAGCGATGCGCTGTGCTCTGATGTCGTCCTCGCTTACAGCAAGCAACTGGCTGATGTACTTGTCTGAGAAACCGTCCTTCTTAGCCTGAACGAGAAGCTCATCAGGAAGCTTGCTTCCCTTGAATGTGAGGATCTTCTCCTCCTCCTCAACTAACTCCTTCATCTGCTCGATGAAGTAAGTCTTAACCTTCGTGAGGTTGAAGATCTCGTCAACTGTAGCGCCCTTTCTCAGAGCCTCGTACATGATGAAATGTCTCTCGCTTGAAGGTGTGATGAGCTTAGCTAAGAGTTCTTCCTTAGTGAGCTTATCAAAATTCTTGGCATGTCCTAAGCCGTATCTTCCTGTCTCGAGAGAGCGGATAGCCTTCTGGAATGCCTCCTTGTAGTTCTTGCCGATGCTCATAACCTCGCCTACGGCGCGCATCTGTGTTCCTAACTTATCTTCAACGCCCTTGAACTTCTCGAAAGCCCAGCGAGCGAACTTGATTACTACGTAATCGCCATCCGGATAGTACTTGTCAAGTGTTCCGTACTTGCCGCATGGAATATCTTTAAGGGTAAGCCCTGTTGCAAGCATTGCAGAAACCAGGGCGATTGGGAAACCTGTTGCCTTAGAGGCAAGTGCTGAAGAACGCGATGTTCTTGGGTTGATCTCGATGACAATGATTCTGTCAGATACAGGGTCGTGTGCGAACTGTACGTTGGTACCGCCGATGACCTGAACCTTGTCAACGATTCTGTATGCCTGCTCCTGAAGCTTAGCCTGAACCTCCTTAGAGATGGTAAGCATTGGCGCTGAGCAGAAGGAATCGCCTGTGTGAACGCCGAGCGGGTCAATGTTTTCGATGAAGCAGACTGTGATCATGTTGCCCTCGCAGTCTCTTACAACCTCGAGCTCTAACTCCTCCCAGCCAAGGATGGACTCCTCAACCAGAACCTGTCCAACGAGGGATGCCTGAAGACCTCTTGCGCAGACTGTCTTTAACTCCTCCTTGTTGTAAACCAGACCGCCGCCTGCACCGCCCATGGTGTAAGCAGGACGAAGAACTACAGGATAGCCGAGCTTGTCAGCGATGGCGAGCGCCTCGTCAACAGAGTAAGCAACCTCACTTCTTGCCATCTCGATGCCGATCTCGTTCATGGTGTTCTTGAACTCTATTCTGTCCTCACCTCTCTCGATAGCATCAATCTGAACGCCTATAACCTTCACATTGTACTTATCGAGGATGCCCTTGCTTGATAACTCTGCCGCAAGGTTGAGACCTGACTGTCCGCCGAGATTTGGAAGTAATGCATCAGGACGCTCCTTGGCAATAATCTGCTCAAGACGATCTGCGTTGAGTGGCTCGATATATGTGATATCAGCTGTCTCCGGATCTGTCATGATGGTAGCAGGATTTGAGTTCACAAGAACGATCTCATAACCCAGCTTCTTGAGTGCCTTACATGCCTGTGTGCCTGAGTAGTCAAACTCGCAGGCCTGACCGATAACAATTGGACCTGAACCGATAATCAGGACCTTGTTAATGTCTGTTCTCTTTCCCATTCTTTACCTCTTTCTTTACCCTATAAAATTTGCCTAAAACTTTAATTATATTACAGTATGAGAGGTAAAAAAACAAGTGGAAACTGCCAGAAATTTAAATATCGGACAGTTTCCACATTTTTAGTTGAATTATTTAATAATTTATGGGCAATATGGCTCCACCATCCATTATGGAAGTGGCTGCTCTATGATACAGTGCGCCGGGCACCTTCTCTCGCAGAGTCCGCAGCCCACGCAGACGTCCTGATTGATGACTGCCAGACCGTTTTCCATGGTTATGGCATCAGCCGGACACTCCCTCGCGCACAGTGTACAGCCTCTGCAGCCTGTGCTGCACACCTCCATGACACGCTTTGCATTGTCATGTGATGAACACTGCACGATATAGTAGGAATCGACCGGAAGCAGCTCTATGAGATGCTTCGGGCACGCCTCGACACATTTGCCGCAGGCTACGCATTTGTCGCGGTCTACCACCGCCACGCCGTCCACGATGTGGATGGCATCAAACTCGCACGCTGCGACGCAGCTTCCAAATCCCAGACAGCCGTACTGGCACGCCTTCGGGCCGGCTCCAGGCACAGCACAGGCGGCGTTACAGTCCTTCTCGCCGAAGTACTCGTACTTATCCTTGGCCTTCTCACAGGTTCCGCCGCACTTGACATATGCAGCCATTCTCCTGCCGGCCTCGGCCTCAACGCCCATGATCTTGCCTATCTCCTCAGCCACGGCCGCACCGCCCACAGGGCATGCGTTTACCTTAGCCTCGCCTGAAGCTATGGCCTTCGCCAGGGCGTCACAGCCCGCATAGCCACAGCCACCGCAGTTGTTTCCAGGAAGCGCCTCTCTAACGGCGACCTCCTTCTCGTCAACCTCTACCGCGAACTTCTCTCCCGCAAATCCGAGCAGAAGTCCAATAATAATTCCCGTCACACCTATAAGGACGGCCGCTATCAATATTTCTGTCATATCTTGCCTCCCTATAGAATTCCGGCGAAGCCTATAAATGCTATCGCCATAAGACCTGCTGTTATGAGCACGATTGGTGAACCCTGAAAACTCTTAGGAACATCGTTGTGCTCTATCTTCTCTCTGATGCCCGCCATGAGCACGATGCTGATGGTGAAGCCCACAGCTGTCGCAAAACCGTTGACTGTGCTCTCAAGAATGTTGTAGCCGTACTGAACATTGTTTAACGCAACGCCTAAAACCGCACAGTTGGTTGTGATAAGGGGCAGATAAACTCCTAACGCCTCATATATGGGCTTACTGAACTTCTTTAAAAACATTTCCACAAACTGTACAAGAGCCGCAATCACAAGGATGAAAACGATGGTCTGCAGATAGCTTAAATCGTTTGGCTCAAGCAGAAGCTTATAGATAATGCTGGTCACGAAGCTTGATATTGTGATGACAAATATTACGGCAGCGCCCATGCTGGCCGCAGTCTTGACCTTCTTGGAAACTCCGAGGAACGGACATATTCCTAAGAACTGACTTAACACTACGTTGTTAATCAGGGCGGATGTGATGATGATAACTATTAACTCCTTCATTATTCATCTCCTCCCTTCCCTGAATTCATTCTGGTGCAGTTTCCTGAGAGCGCACATGCTGAACAGTCAGCGCAGTCCTTCTTCTCCTCTGTGTTGGTGGCTGAAGGAGCCTTGAGCTTATTCTGAAGAGCTGTGAGCATAGCAAGAACGAAGAACGCTCCCGGCGCCATTACGAATATGCTGATGTGATAGTCCTCCGGAATAATCTGATAGCCTAACACGCTTCCGCTTCCGAGTATCTCTCTGAACACGCCGATGGCTGTGAGACCGATGGTAAAACCAAGTCCCATGCCTATGCCGTCCATAACCGAGAGCACAGGGCTGTGCTTGCCGGCGTATGCCTCAGCTCTTCCGAGGATGATACAGTTAACTACGATGAGCGGAATGTAGATACCTAAGAGCTCATTTAACACAGGAATGTATGCCTGAAGTAAGAGCTGAACTATGGTAACTAATGTCGCAACTACTACGATATACGCAGGAATTCTGACCCTGTCAGGGATGACATTCCTGAGAAGTGATATAACCAGGTTTGACATAACTAAAACCACCATGGTGGTCATGCCCATGCCGAAACCGTTGAAGGCGCTGCTGGTAACCGCCAGAGTCGGACACATTCCGAGCATCATGACGAAGGTAGGGTTCTCTTTGACAACGCCGTTATAGATTCTCTCTGTGTACTTATTCATTGCCAGAGCCCTCCTTTCCTGCAGCCTTCACGAAGCATGAAGCTCCGTTTACAGCATCGTTAAATGCATTGCTTGTGATGGTAGCTGAGCTTATCGCGTCAATCTCGCTATCTGTTGCTGCCCCTGACTTCGTGATCACGTAGGGGTTCGCATTCTTGCCAACATACTGGTCCTTAAAATCAGCCTCCTTGGCCTTCATTCCCAGACCAGGTGTGTCGCTGATCTCGAGCACCTGAATTCCTGTTATGGCAAATGCTGTGTCATATCCGACAACAACGCTTAAGTCTCCGCCGTAGCTCTTAGAGCTTGTGGCTGTGATTATGTAGCCGACAGTGTTTCCGTCGCCGTCCACACCTCTGACTGCAGCCTCGATTGTGACATCTGACACATTGCCTGAGAGAATCTCAGCCTGAGAGGCCATCTCATCAGAAAATGCGTCCTCAAAACTAACTGCTGTGCTTAAAACAGCCTGATATGCCTCAGTCTTCTGTCTCTCCTGTGCCTTCGCGATTGGATCCTTGGTGATGTGATTAACCGCGCCAAGAAGCGCTCCGGCCACGATAGTTATGGCAAATAGAAGTAGTGCATCTTTTAAAATATTTGGCTTGCGCTTCATGCTTTGCCTCCCTTCTTCTCAAAGGAGAACTGTTTTCTTCCCATGCCAAATGGTACGGGCTGCGTAAACTTCTCGATAAATGGAACAAGAAGGTTCGTTATGATGATGGCAAAGCTTACGCCCTCTGCGCTGTTTCCGTAGATTCTGAAGATTCCTGTGAGAACGCCGATGATGATGCCGTAGACAATCTGGCCAACCTTTGTGATAGGGCTGGTTACATAGTCTGTAGCCATAAACCATGCGCCGATCATGAGACCGCCGCCAAAAATCTGTGCCAGATAGTACTCTGCGTCCAGTCCGCGTCCTGAGAATATAAGCTCAAAAACTAAGAATGACAGTATGTATGAGAGCGGAATTCTCACAGAGATAACGCGTCTCACCAACAGATATGCAGCGCCTATAAGGATTGCAAGCGCTGAGACCTCGCCGATGGTACCGCCGCATCTACCTATGAACATGTCGAGGAGATCAAACTCCCCACCGGTCTTGATAACGTAGAGTGGTGTCGCAGTTGAAACCGCATCCACCGTGAAGTTGGTCATGTATTTTGCAAATGATATGACTAAGAAACATCTGGCTGCAAGGGCAGGATTCATGAAATTCTGTCCGATACCGCCGTATAACTGCTTAACCACGATTATGGCAAAGAAGCTGCCCAGGATTGGTATCCACAGAGGAACCTCCGGCGGCATGTTAAGGCCGATTAAGAGTCCTGTCACTATGGCACTTCCGTCCCTTACCGTAAGTTTCTTCTTCATGAGCTTCTCGTAGAGATACTCAGCGAGAACTGCCGAAGCGACGCTCGCCACAATCACGAGAAAAGCATTTAAACCAAACCAGTAGATACCCCACAGAGTTGTCGGAAGCAGAGCGATCACAACATCAAACATGATGCGCGATGTGGTCTCAACACCTCTGACATGAGGCGATGATGATACGTGAAATGTCATTTCTTCGCCGCCTCCTTTCTTCTGTTAGCCATGACGGTTTTTCTGGCAAGCTTGAATGTCTGTGTCAGATTCCTTCTGGCAGGACATACAAATGTACAGCAGCCGCACTCGCAGCACTCCATACCGTTTGCCTTCTCAAATCCCTCAAAATCTCCAACTGATGCGTAGCTCATGAGCACCTGAGGAATGATATGTCCCGGGCATACGTCAGCACATTTGCCGCATCTGATGCAGGCTGTCTGTGCCTCTTTAGCCACAGCGTCCTCGCTGAGCAATGTGAGGGCTGAGGAATTCTTGGTCACAGGAATGTCTGTTGAGAACAGCGCCTGTCCCATCATAGGACCACCTGAGATGATCTTCTCGGGCTCTCCCACTATTCCGCCGGCAGCCTCTATCAATGCGTTGTAGTTGGCGCCGCATCTCACATGGAAGTTCTGCGGTGTCTTAATACAGTCGCCTGTGACTGTTATAGTTCTCACGATAAGCGGAATGTTGTGGGCAACCGCCTTACCTATGGCAATCACGGTATCAATGTTGTTGACGATACAGCCCGCATCTGCAGGAAGCATCTTAGAGTTAATCTCTCTGCCCGTGCACGCCTTGATAAGCGTTCTCTCACCGCCCTGAGGGTACTTCGTCTTGAGCGCCTGAACCCTGATGTTTGGCTCGTCCTTTACAAGCTCTGTAAAGCGCTTGATTGCGTCCGGCTTGTTGTTCTCTATGCCGATGACACCCTGCGCGTGGTCAAACAGGCTGAGCTCAATCTTCAGTCCCTCTATGACCTTCTCAGGGTTCTCCGTCATCTCCCTGTAATCGCTGGTGAGATATGGCTCACACTCTGCTCCGTTGACGATAATATAATCAATCTGGTCAGGGTTCTTAGGTGTAAGCTTCACATCTGTCGGGAAACCGGCACCTCCCATTCCAACTATTCCTGCTGCCCTGATTGCAGCCCTTATCTCCTCCCTCGACATAGTCGACGGGTCGCGCAAAGCACCGTATCCCTCTACTGTCTCATACAGACCATCATTTTCCACAATAATGCTGTTGACATATGAACCATTGGCCATAAGCCTCGGCTCAATCTTCTTAACAGTTCCTGATACAGAAGATACAACATTCGCAGACACAAAACCTGTGGCATCTGCAATAATCTGTCCAACCAGCACTCTGTCCTTAACCTTCACATTGATTGTGGCGGGCGCGCCGATATGCTGACTGACCGGAAACACAAACTCTCCGCCCACTTCCAGCTCGGCTATCTCTCTGTCCTTTGACAGCTCTTTTCCTTCATACGGATGGATACCACCCTTAAAGGTTCCCAGCTTCATTTGACGTCCTCCTGATAAAAAATATCAATAATAGAAAGCATTATAGCATATAATTCCAAAAAAGCGAGAGGAAATTTCGTAAATTTGCCAATTTATTTTTTGTTAAATTTTTAACTATTATATTGTCAAATTTTAAACTTGTACTTTTCCCCAACAAATGCTAAACTACAATACGTAAAGTAATGTCTTACATAACCCAATGTTATAGTGTGAGGTGAAATATGGAACAGAATCTGTCGCTCTATCATGTATTCTATGTTGTAGCTAATACAGGTAATATTTCCAGAGCCGCAAGCGAGCTATATATCAGCCAGCCTGCCATATCCAAATCCATCAGCAAGCTGGAGGAAAACTTAAACACAACACTGTTTATCAGGAATTCCAGAGGTGTAACCCTGACGGACGAGGGGCGAATACTCTATGACTATGTCAAGACAGCATTTGCCGCCCTTGAGCGGGGCGAGGACGAGCTGGTCAAGATCCAGGAGCTTGGCATCGGACATATCAAGATAGGTGTCAGCACCACCCTGTGCAAGTTCATTCTGGTGCCCTATCTCGAGGAGTATATCAGAACGCATCCACATGTGAAGGTGACAATCGACAACCACCACTCGGCTCACACTATCAGCCTCCTAGAGCAGCACGCTATAGATTTAGGCGTCATAGCTGAGCCAAGAAGCGCCAAAAATATTGACTTCTACCCTATCACAGAGATAGAAGATATATTTGTGTGCAGTCCGTCATACATGAAGAATTTCATGCTTAGATCAACAGGCCATCCGGACATTATAACCGACGGAACCGTGATGATGCTCGGTCAGCGCAATATGACGCGCCAGCACATCGACGCATTTCTGTCCTCACAGCACATGGAGCTCAACAATATTTTGGAGATTTCCACCATGGACTTGATCATCGAGTTTGCCCGCATCGGTATGGGCGTGGGTTGCTGCATCAAGGAGTGTGTCCAGAAGGAGTTGGATGAGGGCATCCTCATGCAGGTTCCAACGGAAGTTCCCATCCCCAAGCGAACGATTGGATTTGCCACAGTTCCAGGCATTCCTCAGGCAAGCACGGTATGCGACTTCATAGAATTTGCCAGAAAACATTAATTTGAATGACAATATAAAACAGGGGCTATGCATAAGCATAGCCCCTGTAATGATTCGTTCAACTGTGATTAGTTGTTGATGAGCTTCTCCTCACCGTTCCAGCTGTAGAGCTTTCTGATCTCCTCGCCAACCTTCTCTGAAGGATGCTCTGAAGCCTTCTTTCTCATAGCCTTGAAGTGAACCTGTGCACCAGCATCGCTCATGTCAAGTAAGAAGTCCTTAGCAAATGTACCATCCTGGATATCAGAAAGAACCTTCTTCATAGCCTTCTTGGTATCCTCTGTGATGATCTTAGGACCTGTGATGTAATCACCGTACTCAGCTGTGTTAGAGATAGAGTATCTCATGCCTGCGAAACCTGACTGATAGATAAGGTCTACGATGAGCTTCATCTCGTGGATACACTCAAAGTAAGCATTTCTTGGGTCATAACCAGCCTCTGTAAGAGTCTCGAAACCAGCCTGCATAAGTGCGCAAACACCGCCGCAAAGAACTGCCTGCTCACCGAAGAGGTCTGTCTCTGTCTCTGTTCTGAATGTTGTCTCAAGGATACCTGCTCTGGCGCCGCCGATACCAAGACCGTAAGCCAGTGCCATATCAAGAGCCTTACCTGTAGCATCCTGCTCAACAGCTACGAGACAAGGTGTACCCTTGCCAGCCTGATA
This sequence comes from Lachnospiraceae bacterium, assembly GCA_024699325.1. GTDB lineage: Bacteria > Bacillota > Clostridia > Lachnospirales > Lachnospiraceae > UBA4292. Next base: position 44,943 of record JAILPS010000002.1, read on the forward strand.
CTCGCTGCGCACTGTGTGGCCAGGAGCCTTAGGAGCGATCATTGTAACGTCTACAAATGCAGGTGGCTTGATGCAACCGAAGTGAATGTTGAAACCGTGAGCGAACATAAGCATGTTGCCTGGCTCAAGGTTTGGCTCGATTGACTCCTTGTATAACTTAGCCTGCTTCTCATCGTTGATAAGGATCATGATGATATCAGCCTTCTTAGCTGCCTCAGCTGCCTCAAATACCTCGAAGCCCTGTGCTACAGCCTTATCCCAGCTTCTAGAGCCCTTGTAAAGACCGATAATTACGTGGCATCCGCTCTCCTTAAGGTTGAGTGCGTGTGCATGTCCCTGGCTACCATAGCCGATGATTGCGATGGTCTTGCCATCGAGTAATGAGAGGTTACAATCCTCCTGATAAAAAATTCTTGCTGCCATTATTTTTTCCTCCAAAAATATAATTGAATGAGTTGTTACTCAAATTGGAAACATGAGATGTTTCTATAGGTCGTCTGCGCTTCCTCTTAAGAGTCCTGTGACTCCTGTGCGGACGAGCTGTAACAGTGTGAACGGCTTGAGAAGCGATATAAATGCTTCGATCTTAGCCATATTTCCTGTGAGTTCCATCATGATGGAATTCTCTGAAACGTCGACAATCTTCGCTCTGAATATGTCGGCAATCTCGGTCACCTTGTGTCTGTTTTCGTTGTCTGCTGAAACCTTAACCAACACTAACTCTCTGGTAACTGACTTGTCAGGTGTCAGGTTTGTAATCTCAACAACGTCCACAAGCTTAGCTAACTGCTTCTCGATCTGCTCGAGAACCTCAGGCTCTCCGTCTGCCACTACTGTCATACGCGAATAGCTTGGATTCTCTGTCTCTCCAACTGTAAGGCTGTCAATGTTGTAGCCTCTGCGGCTGAACAGTCCGGAAACTCTGCTAAGAACACCTGCCTGATTATCAACCAGAAGTGATAACACTATTGTGCTCATATAGATCCTCCTTTCGCAAAATCTCTGTGACCTATCCTAACAAAGCAATCGTTAAATGTCAATATGAATAAGAATTATCGTTTATGCCATTTTGTTTTGTCTTTTATAACTCTGTGTTATAGTATCGTAAAATGCAGACGTTTGCTTGCCAAACACACAAAAACAGGCCCTCCAAACGGAGAGCCTGCGATTGTCTTGCTGTGTATTATTATTTGTCCTCTACATTAAAATCCTTCTTGAAGCCAAGCGTTACCTCAGTCTCCTTCTCCACATATTCGCGGTCTCTGCCCTTGCCCTCGATCGTGTAATATGTGATGGTTACTGTCTCGCCGCCCTCATAGTAAGCCAGCTCGTTCACAAGCTGTGACCATGTGGTTACGGATGTTCCGTTGATGGCTGTGATGATGTCGTATGATGCCAGACCTGCCTGATCAGCAGGGCCACCCTCGACGATGTCGCCGATGAGCACGCCGTAGCTGCTTGAATATTCCTTGCTGTTGTAGATGCCGATATAAGCCATCTTGTCTTCGTCTGTAACCTTCTCGCGGATTACAGTCTCTGTGTTCATGAGCTTCTCGATAATCTCAGCTGCTGATGTGATAGGAATAGCATAGCCGATACCCTCTACATCCTCTGAGGAATACTTAGCTGAGTTGATGCCGATAAGCTGTCCGTTTGTGTTGAACAGTCCGCCGCCTGAGTTGCCTGGGTTGATGGCTGCATCTGTCTGAAGAAGTGTTCTTGTGACATTGTCAATTGTAACCTCACGGTTTAACGCTGACACATAGCCGACTGTGACTGACTGACCGAAACCTAAAGCATTACCTATGGCGATAACACCGTTGCCGGCCTTCAGCTCGTCTGAATTTCCGATAGTTGCAATCTTGATCTGTGAGAGTGTGGAGTCTGTGATATTCTCAAGCTTAACGCCAATAACTGCAAGATCTGCATCCTCGTCGTAGCCCTTCACATACGCCTCAACAGTTGCCTCATCTATAAATGTGATGGTAATCTTGCTTGATTCAACTGTGTAGCCATAGCTTGAATAGTCTGTTGGAAGAACAACATGTGCGTTGGTAACGATAAGCAACTCCTCGTCATTCTGTCCGATAATAACGCCGCTTCCGGCACCTGATGCCGGGTACTCATAGCTTGATGAGTTGCCGAACCAGCTCCACTGGCTGCTTGTAACTGTGTAAATAGTATCGTTGGTAACCGCTACTACTGAAGGCATAACCTCCTCAACCACCGCTGACACATCAAGAAGTGTTGCGCTTACGCTTGTGGTTGTTTCCACCGTTGTCGCAGTTGTAAGTGTTGTCTTAGCGCCCTCAGAGCTTGTGAGCGTCACGCCCTCTGTTGTCTCTTCGCTCTTCGACTTCGACTCTTCAGCATCATCATCCTTAGCTGTGACTGTTGTGTCATCGTCATTGTTAAATCTGTCAAAGAAGCCTGTGGCATATAGTGCTCCGCCACCTGCAGCCACAATCAACACCAGCGCCATCAGCGATATAAGTATATTTCTAAGCACGTGGCTCTTCTTTTTCGGCTGCTCTTCGCCCACCTGAGCCGTCATCTGCTCTTCATCCCTCTTGTAATAGTCATTATAGAATTCGTCCGACATTTCATTGCCCTCCTTGATAATTATTCTAAACCATCTGAATTTAGGATATTATTGAATTGTGTTTAAATTGTGTTTAGGGTGTAAAAATTCTGTTTTAAATATCACAATTTTGCAACAATAAGACAAGCCGGCACAGGCCGGCTTGCGATTACTGAATATTCAAGTTCCAGTTCTCATCAAACTGTCCCAAAGCTCTCATCTCCTCGTTAATCTGGTAGATTACGTCGCTTGGATAATACTCCACGTCTGGGTAGAGTCTCTGATGAAGTGTTGTGACGTTGGCTATAACGTCAACTGTTGTGATGTTGTAATGCATTGCGCCTGAATAGCCGCTTCCGTCGTAGAGATGAAATGGATAGCCCATGCTGTCAACTATGCTGTAGTTTGCAACTCCTGCGAGAAGTCCCAGTATCTCGTCCTGGCTTATGTCAAAAGCCATATTCTCCCCGACTATGTCGATCATGGACACAAGAGTTGAGAAGTTTGCCTTCTTGGCCAGCTCAAGCGCCTGGGTTATAACCGCTCGCTGACGCTGTGTTCTGTTGAAGTCAGAGTCTGTTCTTCGCAGTCTCATGTATGCAACTGCCTGAACACCGTCTAAGTGGTAGATTAATCCGTCCACAAATGCCTCGTCAGGGATTGGAGTGGTTCCGATGCCTGTATTTTCAACTATCTCGTTGATGAGGCCGTTTAAATATGGAACGTAGCCTGTCTCACTCGTATCGTCTTTGATCTGCTTGTAAGCAGCCTTCATTTCGACGTCAACGCCGCCTAAAACTGCTATAATCTTGACGGCTGCAGCCCAGTCGACTGCCACATAGTAGTCAAATGTGATGTCTAAGTTGTATGCAAGCGTGTTCATAGCCTCGACAAGTCCGTAGTGAGAATATGCCGCATTGGCTTTGTCATACTTCTGCGAGCTATACTGCTTGAGAAGAGCATCTCTGTAGATAGAGGCCATTCTGATCTCGCCTGTGTAGTTGTTTAAGGTTGCGACAATCAAAACATCTGAGTTGGCGCCGTAGTCCGTAACAGCGTAGCCCGCTCTGGCGTCTACACCAAATATGCAAAATGTGGTGTATTCGCTTGTAGGTCTCGCTGTAGTAGGGATAACCTCCTCTTCTACTGTGGTAGTCTCAGCGGTCGTTGGAATAACTATAACCACCTCGCCGCCCTCTGAAATCGAGGTCTCGGTCTGGTTCTGCGCTGCAGTTTCGTTGTCAGCCACCTCAGCTGCCGTGCTGGTTCCGTATGATGGAACGTATTTAGCGTTTTCATCTATAACCTGATAATTCTGTCCTATTCTTCCGAGGAAATGCAGTAACACTGCGCATACTGCGACGATTATTCCCAGCACCACCTCAGCGGTTATAAAAAGTATTTTGCGGTTTCTCGCCTTCTTCTTGCGCCTCTTAATGATTTCGCGGCGCTGCTCATCTGTGAGGTGCGATTCCCTGTTATCTTTCTCGTTCAATTCTACCCCTTCCTTTCTAATATGCGTTCTTATTGACAAGTCCTGTGAATGGCGTCATAAGAAGTATTTTGAGATCCAGGCCGATGGTCCAGTTCTCGATGTAGTAGAGATCACATTCGATTCGCTTCTCGATGGAGGAATCGCCTCTGTAACCCTTAACCTGTGCCCAACCTGTGATGCCGGGCTTAACCTGATGCTTGATCATGTATCTCGGGATGGTCTCTCTGAACTGCTCAACGTACTGTGGTCTCTCGGGTCTAGGTCCGACAACGCTCATATCGCCCTTAAGGACGTTGAAAAACTGTGGAAGCTCATCCATGCTGGTCTTCCTCATAAGCGCACCAAACCTGGTGACTCTCGGGTCGTTTTTGGTTGTCCATCCCTTCTTCTCGTCCTCCTCGGTCTGCTGAACCATGGATCTGAACTTATACATTTTGAATGGTCTGTTGTGAAGGCCAACTCTCTCCTGACAGAATATAATCGGTCCCGGAGATGTAAGCTTGACCGCTATCACGCAGATAAGCATTACGGGCGAGAATAATATGATGCAGAACAGACTCACTAACACATCCATCACTCTCTTGATGAACGCGTTGGTTCCCTCCATAAGGGGAACATGTCTGATATTGATCATCGGAAGTCCCAGCAGATCCTCAGTGTATGGGGATGTCGGGATTACATTGCCATAGTCAGGAATGAATCTGGTGTGCACACCTGACTTCTCTATGGTCGCCACAACCTTCGTAAGCTTCGTATACTCTGCGAGCCCGAGCGTAATCATAATCTCGTCCAGCTGGTTAGCCTCCAAAATACTTCCCAGATCACTCAGCTTACCTATAACATTCACACCCTGATAGCCCTCGCCGATGGGCTTGTTGTCATCTAAGATGCCCTGAACGTTGAAGCCCCACTGTGGGTTTGAGTTAATTCTGTCAATCAGCTTCTCGGCGGCATTACTGTAGCCCGCTAAGATTACATGTTTCTGGTTGTAGCCCTTCCTTCTCATTCCAAACAGAATGATTCTCACCACCGACCTCTCCGTCACCGCGAAGCACACATTGCTCATGGCGAAGTAGAAAATCATGTAGCCTGAGAAGAAATACTGTCTCTTGATAAGATAGAGCACGAAGGTGAGAACCAATACTCCAACAATATTGGAGGCAAGAATTCCTGAGAGCTCCCTTCTCCTTCCAAGAATTCTCTTGGAGGAATACATTCCGAAGAATGCATACAGCATAAGGTAGCCAGGAATAATTCCTAGAAGCGCCTTGCCGTAGTACAGCAAAGCCTGTGTATTTAACGGGTCGTTAGCCCACTGGTAGGTCTCCGCCTTCTGCCAGACAAATCGCACGAGATATGCTGCGGCATATGCAAGAAACACCATCACGGCGTCTAGCACCACGTGCAGTTTGTTTAAAAATTTCTGTCTGTCCTTTATCATCACATACCCCTATGCTACACGCTATGTATTACCAAACATAGCGCGAAAACATTTAAAAAGCGTTAATAAAGATTACAAATTCGTTACTATTTAAGCCTTCTCTTCAAAAACTCGAATGCATAAACGGCCGTTCCGTATATAAGCATGGCCTCGATGGCAAGCTGAGTTATAAATGTTGACTCGCCAACGCTTCGCTTACACTTCCTGCATGTCGCAAAACCCTCCTTAAGGCCTGCAACATAGTCCTTTAAAAAGCCCTTCTTGTAGAAGAATGCCATCTTTATCAAATGTCCCGCTGCCAGGGCAGGTGCGTTTAGTATGAGCTGCCAGTTAGCCATGTTCTTATAGTTCACATACACGCTGTTTCTGGCTGCAAGCTTAACCTTGAAGGAGTTGTATTTGCTTCCTGTGGTTCCGCTGCCCACGTGGTAGCATACCGCCTTCGGAGCATACACGTTCGTGTAGCCGTAGAGTCTGGCTCTGTAGCCCACGTCGATGTCCTCAAGATAAGCAAAATGCAGAAGATCAAACAGTCCAATTCTGTCAAATGCGCTCTTTCTGTAGAGTGCGGCTCCTGCGCAGGCCGTGAATATGAAGCCGGGCCTGTCATAGTCCCCAACAGGCTGACCCACACCTCTCTGGGCGGCCCAGCCTAAGACACTGTACAGGTCTCCCGCATCGTCCATGGTGTCGTGGTCATGCATGCAGACCATCTTGGCGCTGACGGAGAAGATTCTCTTATCCTTCTCTGCCGCCTTAACCAGCTCGCCCACATAGTTTTTGTCCACAGCCGTGTCGTTATTCAGAAGAATCACGTATTTGGTCTTCGTAAGTTTGATGCCCTCATTGACACCGCCGGAAAAGCCTAAATTCTCCTCCATGACGCGAAGGTCAACCCACGGATAATTCTCGCGGATAAACTCTGCGCTGCCGTCTGCTGAGGCGTTATCAATAACGAGCGTTTCAAAATCCTTATATGTCTGTGCCTCTAAGGCATCCAGACAATCCTTCAGGAAATGTTTTCCATTATAGTTAGGAATAACAATAGTTACCTTTTTCAAAATCAGCCCTCCGGTCTGTTAAGCCACTCTCTGTATGCTGCGCACACTTCCTCAGGTTCGCCAATCATCTTGACGCGTCCGTGGTCAAGCCACACCACGCGGTTGCTCATCTCCCTGATCTGGTCAATATTGTGGGATACAAACAGCACTGTGGTACCGCCGCCCATCAGCTCCATCATACGCTTGCGGCTCTTGGCCTGAAACCTCTCATCGCCCACCGCGAGCACCTCATCGCAGATAAGAATCTCAGGATTCACAACTGTGGCGATGGAAAATGCAAGCCTCATAAGCATTCCCGAAGAATAGTTTCTGATGGGCTGGTCGATGAACTCTCCAAGCTCAGAAAACGCTAGGATTTCATCGTATTTGCTGTATAGGAATTCCTTGGAGTAGCCAAGAATTGCGCCGTTTAAAAACACATTCTCACGGCCTGTGAGATCGTAGTCAAAACCACTTCCAAGCTCGAGCATGGGGACCACATTGCCACCTAGGGTAACCTTCCCCTTCGTGGGCTTCATGATGCCGCTTATGATTTTTAAAACTGTGCTCTTGCCTGCTCCGTTATGGCCAACAATCCCCATAACCTCGCCCTTGTTGACGGAAAAACTCACGTCATTGAGCGCCCAGAATTCTCTGTATTTAAGTTTGCCCTTGATAAGGGCAACGATTGTCTCTTTAATGCTGCTGATCCTGTCGGTCTGCAGACGGAAACGAATGGACACATTGTCCACCTTGACCATTTCCTTTTCCATGAAGGATCCTCCTAGATATAGAATATAAACTTATCCTCTGTCTTGTGGAACACGAATGCTCCCACCGCAAACATAACTGCCGCAAAGCCCAGGCACCATGCGTACTGCTGCCAGTCAGGCCATGCTCTTCCGATAACCAGAGTTCTTATGAATGTGATGTAGTGATACAGAGGGTTGAATATCTCCACCTTCTGTAAAATCTCCGGAAGCAGATCCATGGAGTAAATGATTGGCGTGCCGTACATCCACACCATGCTCATAACACCCCACAGAAATTCTATATCTCTGAAAAATACCATAAGGCTTGAGAGAAGAAGTCCCATGCCCATGGTGAATATTATCATCATCGCAAGTCCAACAGGAATCAAAAGCCATGGAAGGCACGGCCACAGCTTGTTGATCACCGCCACGATAAGAAGCGGAATCATCGCAAGCAACATGTTCACGCTCGCGGAGCAGACCTTGCTGGCCGGATATATGAACTTCGGAACGTACACCTTCGTTATGAGGCTTGAGTTGCCTACAACCGCCCTCATGGACTGGTTACAGCAGTCGTTGAAGCCGTTAAATATAACTATACCTGTGAGAAGGTACATAGCGTAATGCTCTATTCCGCCGCCGCGCATGATGAGCTTGGAAAACACTGCATACTGAACGCACATCATGAGGAGCGGATTAAGGAAACTCCAGAAAACACCTAAAACAGAACGCTTATATTTGGTCTTAAAATCCCTGCTGACTAACTGTTCGATAAGGAACTTGTATCTTGAAAGGTACTTCACATACCCTATAAGCGAAAATTTCTCACTGCCATACATAGACTCAAATTCTCCACTAAATAATAAACCAACTTTTATTATAGCAAATATATCCTAAAAATGCCACATCTTTTTATTCATTTTTCCAAAAATGTTTGTTGTCGCTAAGGAATATTACCATTTTATGGGGCAGTTTTTTGTATCTTTTACCTAAAAAATACCCCAAATATTTGGCAAAACACTGCACCACAAACCTGCACTCTCCGAGGATATCGCCCCTTCCGAGAAGCTTCCTGCTTACAGCCTTCACGAGCTTCATGCCCTCGCTCTCGCTGCTGATGCCTGAGAACACGTCAGGATACATGGCCTGGCTCACCGCCATGTCAAAGCTTCTTCTGCAGTACTGTTTGAGCGTGTAGTTGTGAGAGTGATACACTCTGGCATCCGCGCAGTAGCTTATCATGAAGCCCGCATCTATGACGCCTCTGGCAAATATCATGTCCTCGTTAAATATGGTTTTGGTCGGAAAACCGCCGAGGGCTAAATAGATTTCCCTGTTGTACATGGCGCAGACATTGGAACAGAAGAAAGTCTTGATGCCCATGCTCTCTAAATCCTCACCGCTCTTAAGAACAGATGTCTTCGGATAGTTAAAAATCCTGCTCATCTTCTCAAGGGGTGCGCAGCCCTTCTTCGGAAGCTGTCTTGCATAGCATGAGGCAACCTTGCCCCTTGTAAAACCGTCCATTAATCTCTCTATAAGATGTGTGTCCGCCGGGATTGCATCCTGCGTCATGAATAGCAGGTAATCCGCGTCCGATTCCCTCGCCATCATATCCCTGACTCTTCCGTGGTCAAACATTTCCTTTGTGATATGTTTAAGGCTCACAGCTATCCCCGCATCTCTTATGTCGCTTAGAAAATCATCCTTCCAGAACTCCTCGCAGGTGTTGACGATTCTCAACGTGCTAATCCTGACACTCTGCCTGGACAATCTCCTCATCAGACTATAGAATTCATCCTCCGGCTTGTAGACCGGAATACAAACATCAACCTTCATTTTTCATATCCTTCCTGCATCTGTAGACAAAAAGCGCCACAAAACACATGAGCAGTATGAACATCAGCACCGCGTATGCCCATGCCGCACCTGTTATGGAGAATTCCTTCATCCACCAGAATGGCAAAAATACAGAAACCACAAATGTCACAACATACGAAACAAAAATCCCCCTGCTCATTCTCATGACAAGCACCGCATAGTACATGAGAATTCCCGCAGCGTTAAAACCTCCGCCAAGCAGGAGTATCAAAAGCTCCGTCTTGTAGGGCGCAAGGTCCACGTCAAAAAGCAGCGACAGTACAGGGATGCCAAGAAGCCATGCCCCCAGGAGGCACACGATGGTAAGAAGCCCCACCGCAATCATTAATAGTGCCGTAAGCTTGGCAAAATTCTTATATCTCCTCTTTGCGTAGTGCTCCGTAAGTGTTGTGAGCACGGGCTTAAATATCATGGTGCTCACAAGATTAATAGCCCAGCTGGGCAAAAACAGCACATAGAAAATATAGTTAAAGCTGTCGTCGAAGTAGTCAACCGCGTATTTAGAAGATGCGATCATATATGCATATAAAAACGAACTTAGGGCTATCAGGAAGCACTCCTTAAATATGCTCCCCCACTTCCCCTTAAGATCAAACCTGAAGGCAGGTGCGCCGAAGCTTCTAAGCATCAGCGGATTGACAATTATCACCACAAAAAATGCTGCAGCAGTCATGCAGACTGCGCCGGCAAGAGGGTTTTTGGTGACCGCCATGGCGATGAAAAACACCACAAGGCTTACCACTGTTCTTATGACCATGGATTTGCCTGCCAGGTCCAAATGCTCCTCCTTCTGATAATCCCCCTCGAAGATATCGGCGAGGGAATCCGCCATCTTAAAACCGCAAAGCGCAATCATTAGCGGCCAGATGTCATAGGATTTGCGGGTGATTAATAGATAGCCAAAACAGCACACCAGCATGAAAACCGTGGTCAGACTTCTGAGCGTAAAATAGTCGCTGAAACTGTATTTGCCGGAGGCGTCAGTCACCTGAAACGGCCTGATTTCAAAATACCCCACCGTCAGAAGTGTCTGCGCCAGCGTGAATGCTATGGAGAAATCATCCCCCGCGTCCTGCCCGCTTATTCTCTTGACGATGCTTAATATAACCATTGTGGCAAGCGCAAACACAATCGTGCCGGCGCTGTACCACATAACACTACTCTTCTTCATGGGATTTTCCTAACCTCTCCCTGATAAATAAACCGTACATCACGGTGAGCGCAATCCAGAACCAGGTTGTCGGAACCGTAAACCACGCCGAGAAAAACGACAGGCTGGCGTATATCGCTATCTGCGAGAATATGAGCATGCTCATGGCGTCCCTGCGCCTGCTTCTGTCCGTGATAAGTCTGGAGACCAGACCGAATATGAACCCAAACACCAACACGCCGGGCACCGCAAAATCGTAGTACGCGTCATATATTATCGTCAGCGTGTTCATCTCTATCTTCATGAAATACTGTGGAAATGCAGTGAGCTGCGGGAACACAAACTTCATGCCCGTGAGCGCAATCACGGGGAATAACTCCTTAAGCCCGTGGCTGTGCTGTTCAATGCACATGGTCAGGTAGTTAAAATTCGCATAGTTGTTAGCTATGTACATGTATGGATACTGGACATATGTCGGGGTGGACGCATCCCTGAAGGAGAATATCTCGTCAAGATATCCTGGCTCGTAGTGCCTAAGCTTCGTAAATGCCACAAACACGCCCACAAGCAGCACCGCCACCGCGCACACACATATGATTATCTTCTTCCACGGAAGCTTCTTAAAGTCGGCAATCTTAATCTGTCCCAGCACTATAAGCACAGGAGATGCAACTGATAGCATGATATTTAGCTTGCCTAAGCACATGATGTTGATAACCACGGACACCGCATTTGCAAAAGCTATCAAAAGCTTCCTGTTTTTCTGTGTGGTTAATCCCCTCTTCTTCATCTCCAGCGCATATGTGACCGTGAAGCAATGTGTGAATATGGACGACACCGTGAAGTAGTGAAGACCTGTCACGTGGAAATAGTTATATGCATGTGTGTCCTCAGAAAATATCGGAATGTATCCCAGGATTATCGCCTCTATTATGAAAGTCATAAGGCTCAGAGCACTCATGATCAATATGGCATAAAACATTCTGTCCGTGTTTACAGAACGCGGTTTTCTCTCCCTGTCGCCCTCGCGGCTAAAACATCCGCCCAGCATGTAGAACACATAGAAGCCGCCAAAACATATCTTACTGTCAAATGTCCACGGGAAATGATACGAGCTAAGCCTCATGATGGCAAGCCCCAGACCGAACACCCAGCCCAGGCTTAGAAGCGCCCTCATGTCGACAGGACACCTGCTCACATACGCGAAAGCCAAATACAACGAAAAGGCGGTCACTATAAGTAGGCCGCCTGCCAGGATAGAGTGGCCAAAACCGTCCAGCATAAGCGCCAGACAGTAGGCCACAATAAATATCGCTGATAATATAATATTTGCTCTGTTAAATCGAAGCTTAGCTTTCATAAATCGTCACCCGCAATTATTCGACCGTCTCTGCGGTCTCCTCCACGCTTTCACTCTCAGAAGACTCCTCGGTCTGCGCCGGGGCGTCAGCGACTGTGGTCTCCGCTAAAACCTCCTCTGAGGTGATATCCTCGGAGGAAGGCTCAGTTTCAGACTCTGTCTCAGGCTCTGTCTCAGACTCCGTGACAGGCTCCGTGGTTGTCGGCTCCTCGGTGGTAGTCTCCTCAGGAGTCTCCGTCTCCGTCACCTTCTCGGTGATGTTTACAACAACCTCCACATTGGCTGCAACCTCCAGTCCCTCCGGAAGAGTTATGACAAGAGGCACGCTCCAGCTGCCGGCCGTGTAGCCTGTAAGGTTTAAGTCGGCCTGAATGTTGGCCGCCTCTGTATTTGCCAGATCCGTGCTGGTTCCCACCAGAGTGATATTTACAAGAGTGTCGTCAAACGAATAGTCGTAGAGGTCGCTCTTGCCCGCTATGGAAATATCGTCCGGAACCGCAAGTCTGTAGATTTTTCTGCTAAACTTCTCAATCTTAACTGTGACATTCACAGTTGTGTTGGTTGACACGAAGCTTACGCCCTCGGGAAGTCCCATCTGCTCAAGTGTCAGAGAGCTTAGATCCACCTCATAGGTCTTCGCCTGTGTCAGGTTCTCAACGTCGATAACCGAAGCAGGTATCTCCACCTGTGTAACTCCTGATATGATGGCCTTATATCCTGCTATCTTGATGGTTGACACATCAAGCTCTATGTCTGACACAGAGTAGCCAACCGCCGGGTCTCCCGTGGTCTCATCACACACAATCTTGACCGTCTTGGTCTGCATGATTGGCTGAACAATCTGCACAGTCTGTGGCGAGATGGTAAGTTTTGATGTGTCCTCTATAACCTTGCCCGTGGAGTCGAGAAGCACCGGCGTTCCGGTCTCGTTAATCTCCTCGCTGGCATCGTTGATGTTTAAGTAGTATGCAACAGATGCTATGTTATAGACATCTGAGCTTCTTCCTGAGACAGTGATTGTCGAAGGAACTGCCGTAGGCTCTGAGGCAGCGACATAATCCTCAGCTGCTGAACCGCTGGTCACAATATTTATGGTGTAGGTTCTCGATACGATCTCCTCCAGATTAAAATACATGGAGGTCTCGCTTAAGCTGATCTCCTCGATTATATCTGCGTTGTTTAATATCTTATATTCGATAGTGCCCTGCTTCTCTGTGTTCGTACTTCCGGTGAGGTAGCGCATATCAACGTAAACCTCAAAATCGCTGGCTGCAATCCTTACCAGATCGAAGCTCTTAGCAGTTACTGTAATCTCAACTGTTCCTTCGCCGACCACGTCATAGACCCAGTTCTGGTCCGTAATGGCCTCATCGTTCATGATCTCCACAGGAACCTTGATTTTCTTGGTATTGATAGGGTTTAAGTTATACATAACCGCAAACCATGTAAAGAATGCGATCACTACTGCCAAAAGCTTCAGCGTAATATTATTCAGCACTATTGACTTCACTCTTTTCAACATTTTGCTTATCCTTTCCCTGATGTTTTGCTAACTTAGACCACTTCCTGCTCTTGACTGCAGGTCTGTTCTGAACCTTAATCAGATATTTTCTTAAGGTGTCGCGGTCAACATTTCTGATGATCTCTCCACCGTATGCAAGCGACACATGACCTGTCTCCTCTGAGACGATAATGGTCAGGCTGTCTGAAACCTCGCTGATGCCGATACCTGCTCTGTGACGTGTTCCGAGCGACTTGCTGATTGACATGTTGGCAGAGACAGGCAGATAGCATGTCGCAGCCACAATCCTGTCACTTCTCACGATAATCGCGCCGTCGTGCAGAGGTGTGTTCTTCTCAAATATCTGTATGAGCAGCTGGCTTGAAATCTCCGCGTCAAGCTTGATTCCCGTCTTCTCATACTCCCCTAAACTCACGTTGTTTTCCATGACAATCAGGGCTCCGGTCCTGACCTCGCCCATGTCGTAGCACGCTCTTATAATCTCCTCCATAGACTTGTTGGAGAAATGCATCTCCCTGGCCCTGTCGTCGAAGTTGAGGATATTCTGCATGAAGTTCCTCTGTCCGATGGATTCGAGCGCCCTTCTGATTTCCGGCTGGAACAGAATAAGCAACGCCAGAATTCCGACTGAGAAAGCGCTTGAGATAATCGCACTTATGACCTTCATCTGGAATATCTGTGCTATGAACATGATAAACAGTATGATTACGAGGCCCTTGAGAAGTGTCCAGGCCTTCGTTTTCATGAACCATAAGATGATATAGTAAATGCATACCGCAAGAACCAATATCTCCACGACATTGGATATATTAAAGCTTGTCTTTAGCCATGAAAACATGCTTCTGACAAAATCAAATATAGCCTCCATTATGTCTCACCCTCCGCATCATTATGTTCTTCTGTATCCTTAACCTCGGCTTCCTCTGCCTGCGGCGTCTCGTCGTCGGCTTCGTCGTCCATAGTCTCTTCATTGGTGGCAAATATAACATTTTCCGCGTCCTTATTAACTTCCTTAACAGAACGCTCCTTAATTCTAGTAACCTTGATATCCGGAACTGAAACCGTAATCTTAGGAATGGCCTTCACGTAGTAATAATAGTCATCGTCCTCAAACTGGACATTCTCCTCTCTGGAGTAGTCCACCATGTGATACATTATGACAATCGTGACTCCCGTGATGATTTCTAATATAACATTTACAATCAGCACCGCAATGCTTGTGTTTAAGTCAAGCGCGTAGTCGCACATAAGCGAAACCAGCAGATACATGAACACTCCACCAGTGACTGCTATCTCCCAGGAATGCTTCACGGGAAGCTTCCTGATGATGTAGACCAGGAGCACCACAAACACAAGCGTAATCATCATGGAGATGTTCTCGCTGTTTAAAAACACGCCGTTTATAACCTGGAGCACCTTCTCAATCGCCGACAGCGAAGATGTCTTGGAGGAGAGCAGCACGAAGTTGTCAGACACATAGAGTATCAGACGGCTGCTCACTATTCCAAACAGCATTGGAAATGCTGCAAGGGGCGACATGAGAAGTCCGATAATCATGGGAACCGGCCCGTAAAACTGTAAAACTCCGAGAAGTATGGAGATAGTCATAACGTAGCTGTTTCCGGGCTTAAATATAAAATACAAGAGCAAAAACAGCATTATCATAAATGCAAAAACTGCCGCAAGCTCTATACTAATACCGGCAAGATCCAGCGCTATATACACGCTTATGAAGCCCGCCGAAACTGATGCAGGTAGAAATGCTGCAACCGCGCCCACAATTATAATTATCAGGACATGTGTAAAACCGTGAAACGCTCCGATATAGGAATCCACCGCCACCATGGTAAGGATCATCAGAAATGCTCTGGCGCACACGTCGATTAGTCTGCTGTGTGCAGCGTACAGCTTCTTCAGATGTTCCCTTATTACTAAGAGCTCTGTCATTCCTTATCCCTCCTTCTGGCGATTTTTCTCCTGCCCTGCTTCTTCTCCCTGTCGTAGTCCGCCCACTCCTGTGCCTCCTTAAGTGTTGCACTAGCCTTCTGCTCCTCCAACACGTTGTAGAGATTATCCAGGCGCTTAAGCGTCTGGGAGTATTCCTTGATTTTTGATGAAGCTCTGTTATATCTGACGGTATAGACTATCATGGTTATGATGACGTAGAATACCAACACTATCAGATATCCCAGAAGCGCCGCAAATCCCGCACTTATCCAGTCGAAATGCTGCGCCTTCTCAGGGTAGTTTTCTATGAAAATCACGGCTACCAGGCCTAATATTAGCACCATGGCAATGGTCACACATATTCCAACTAACAGAACATGGTAATTGACATAGTCTCTCTTGTAATATTTACCTGTCCTAAAGTCCGTTACGCCGTGCTGCTCAGCTATGGCAGCCTTCGTCATCAGCGTGACCTTCTCCTCGTTAATCATACTATCTCTCCAACAAATATCCTAAAACTGACAGGACATAGAGCCCTGCAGTCTCCGTCCTAAGTATACGTTTTCCAAGTGTTATGGGCTCGTAGCCAAACTCTCCTGCAAGCTCCACCTCAGAATCGTCAAATCCGCCCTCAGGTCCTATAAATACAGCCACGCTGTCACCCGGCTTAATGGCGGCAAGCTTCTGTCTGGTAAGCTCCATGGGGCATGTCTTTCCTGCCATCTCGTATGGAAACAGCTTAACAGTTGCGCCAGATGCCTCCTGCATGGCATTCTTAAAAGACACAGGAGCGCATACCTCAGGGATGATACCCCTGCCGCTCTGTTTAGCCGCCGCCTCGCTTATGCCCTGCCAGCGCTTAACGCGGCTCTCCACCTTCTTATCCTCTATCTTGACCACGCTTCTCTTCATATTCACGGGAACTATGCGGCTTATGCCAAGCTCCACGCACTTCTGAATGATGAGCTCCAGCTTATCGCTCTTTGGAAGCCCCTGATAGAGTGTTATATGCACGGGAAGCTCCTGCTCGCACTCCCGCTTGTAGCAGATTCTGGCGCTCACCTGCTCTGTGTCCATGCTCTCTATCATGCAGTAATATTCACTGCCCGAGCCGTCCACCGCCATAATCTCCTCGCCCGCCTTCATGCGAAGAACGTTCACGATATGGTTGACATCCGCCCCGGTTATCGTTATGAGCTTCTCCCCAACGCATTCCGGGCTGACAAAAAAATGATACATATTACTTCCTTCTGCAGACTATGCTGACCCAGTCCTTCTGGTAGTTTGTCTCTATAATCTCAAGCTCTGGGTTAGCCGCGAGCGCATCATGCACTGCCTGCTCCTTGAGGTTTATGATTCCTGATGTGATATAGATGCCGCCATGCTTAAGATGTGGCGGTACCTGTGCCTGAAGAGGAATGATGACCTCTGCCAGGATATTAGAGAGCACCATGTCGTAGCACTCATAGCCAACAGCATCCTTGATGCTCTTGTCGTCTATCAGGTTACCTGTGTAGACCTTAAGCTGCTCCTCGCTTATGCCGTTAACCTCGCGGTTCTCTCCTGTGGCGATTATGGCATTCTCGTCGAGATCTGTTCCCACAGCATCCTTAGCGCCAAGTAGTATGGCTGTTATAGAGAGAATACCGCTTCCGCAGCCGATATCTAAAACTCTGTCGCCCTTCTTCAGGTACTTCCTGATGGCTCTTATACATAGCTGTGTGGTCTCGTGCTGACCTGTTCCAAATGCGGTTCCCGGGTCAATCTGAACCAGCAGCTTATCCTTATGCTCCTCAGGTATCTTCTCCCATGTCGGCTTGATCAAAATATCGTCAACTGTAAATGGCTTAAAAAACTCCTTCCAGTTGTTCATCCAGTCCTTATCCTCCGTCTCGGAAGCGTCAATCTCACAGCTTCCCACAGGGACGAACTGCGCTATATCCTTCATGCCGTTTCTGACAGCCTCCAGAGTCTCCTCCACATCGTATGTGTTGTCCAGATAGAAGCTGACCTTAGCCGAGCCGTCATCCGGAGGGAGCTCCGGCAGAATATCTATGAACATGCCCTTGGTGTCGGCCTCTGAGAGAGGTACATTATCCTCTATCTCCATGCCCACTATGCCTATCTCGTCAAACAGCTCGCCGATAAAATCGATTGCAGCTGTCGTAGTATGTAATGTAAACTTCTTCCACTTCATTTTCTTACCAACCTGTCTGTTATTTGCGCACATTTGCGCACACGCATACAGAGTAAGTATAACACATCTACTCTGTTTTGTCATTTATATGTTTAAAATATATTGAGAAAACTGTCAGACGTCAGAGTACTAAAATGTTGACATATCAAACTACAATATGCTAACATCTGATTTCAGAATACTACAAGAGGTATGCAATGGAAAAGAAAGCAATGTTTTTCGATATAGACGGAACTCTTCTTCCGTCAGGCGGCAAGGAGTTTACCCCCAGCGCCCTAGAGGCAATCAGACAGGCCAAGGCAAACGGCCATCTAATGTTCATAAACACGGGACGCGTTGTGGCAAACTTAGAGGATTTCATGTTTGACCCAGCATTTAACGGCTTCGTATGTGCGTGTGGCACATACATTTTGATAGACGGGGAGGTTAAGCTCTATGTCCACACCCCTGATGACGTGTGCTCGCGTGTGAGAGAGCTCGCCGACAAATACAGCATGGACATTGTTTTTGAGAGCCATCACGGCATATACTGTGACAGGGATAAGCTAGTCACAGAGGGCTGCAGAAGTCTCGTAAATACGCTGTTTAAGCGCGGACAGATTAATCTTACTATTCCCGAGGGCGTTTTAAACTTCGACAAGTTCGTCACCTGGGAGAGGCGCGACAGCGCTCTGTCTGACTTCGTGGAGGCCGTAAGTCCCTACTATGACTATATCGACCGCCGTGGAGGCTTCGGCGAATATGTTCCGAAGGGATATTCGAAAGCGACAGGAATACAGTTTATTCTTGACCACTATAACGTTCCGATTGAGAATGCATACGCCGTCGGAGATTCGACTAACGACCTCCCCATGCTTAAGTTTGTCCCCCACTCCATCGCCATGGGCAATTCATTTCCACAGTCACTCTTTGACGAGGTGGAATATGTGACCGACGACATAGACAGCGACGGCATAAAAAATGCTCTGATACACTACGGTTTTATATAATATAAAAAGCGCAGATGAATGATCATCTGCGCTTTAATTAACAATAATTCTATGTTCTTCGGACTGTCAGTTTCCCAACAAAACTCAACATTAGAAGTAAACCACCTCATCTGCAGGCTTTTCTGCCTCTGATACATTATCTGCATAGATTACAGGACCATTGCCCCTGTACTGGCGGACATATTCGTACTTAATCCTGCCTGTAACCATAACCCACTGACCACTCTTAAGTTTGCGCGCATATTTGCTGTGGCAGACAAAGCCGATAAACTGAAGATCTGCGGCGCAGCATGTCATGGCGTGGCGTCCGGGAACGAAAACTCCTGATATCAGATCTGCACTCTTTAGAACCATTCCCTTAAACTTAACGGTCTTGCCGTCATAAACCTCGGGGTGCTCCTGGGCGTCAACATAGAAGATGCCGTAGTCGTAATCCTCTATCTCTATAACGTCAGCGTTGATATCGTATGGAAGCTCATCCACGGCGTCCATCATCTCGCCGTCCCTGCCCTCGAATATAACCTGGGCACGGCTGTTGACCGCCTTGATGCTTCTTCTGAACTTCGTGAGAGGTGTGTCGGCGTCACATCTGTTGAAGATTACCATATCGGCTTCTCCAACCATGGACACAATCATGGACTTCATGTTGTTGTTGGCTGAATACATTGCAAATGTTGAGCCGTCAACCATGGTGATGACCTGGAATATAACCCAGCCGCTTGGCATCTCAAGATTGTAAATGTCCTCCATCTTCCAGACACCGTTGTATTCAAGCATAACCCTGTCGGGCTTGTGCTTAAGCTCTAACGCCCTCATGTTCTCGGGAGTCATGTCGGCAGGGTCGTCAAACACAACCTGCACGGCATTGATCTGCTCGAGCATCTTCTCATCGAGTTCCACTTCGCCCTCCTCACAGAGGATGATCAGTGTCTTCTCTCCGTTCCTGAAATACTCCTGCTTAAGGGTAAAATCCATGAAGGATGTCTTACCGCTCTCCAAAAAACCATTGATAAGATATACGGGAACTCTGGGTTCCTCCTGTACATTTGGCATATCGCTCTCCTTAAAAACTTATACTCCGAAAAGATCTGCTAATCTGTGCTCGTCAATCTTAGAACCGATGACACAGAGTCTTCCTGTGTACTCAGGCTGACCACTTCTGATCTCTGACTCGCCGGGTGTCATATCAAAATACATCCATGTTCCGTCTGTTGCAGGAACCATGCCCTTCGCGCGAAGGATGATGCCGTAATCCTCTGACTCTGAGAGTGTGTCGAGAATCTTCTGAAGCTCGCTCTTCTCAAACTTCTTAGGAGTCTCTACGCCCCAGCTTGTGAATACTTCGTCGGCGTGGTGGTGATGGTGATGATGTCCACAGCCACAGTGGTCATGATCGTGATCATGATCATGATGGTGATGATGCTCGTGCTCATGCTCATCGTCATCATCGTCATCGTCGTGGTGATGGTGGTGGCAGCAGTGCTCATGCTCATCGTCGTCATCGTCATCGTCGTGATGATGGTGGTGGCAGTGCTCATGCTCGTCGTCGTCATCGTCATCATCGTCATCGTGGTGATGGTGGTGGCAGTGCTCGTGCTCGTCGTCATCATCATCGTCGTCGTGATGATGATGGTGATGTCCGCATACAGGACAAACCTCGTCATCGTCGTCATCGTGGTGATGGTGGTGATGCTCTGCCTCCTCTAAGAGCTCCTGAGCCAGGCTCTTAACCTGCTCCATAGCTGATAATATCTGCTCACCAGTGAGCTCATCCCAAGGTGTTGTAACTATTCTCACATCGGCATTGTGCTCTCTGAGCATTGCAACAACCTCAGCGATCTTCTTGTCGTCACACTTCTGGCTTCTTGAGAGAAGGATTGTTGAAGCGTGCTCAACCTGATCGTTGAAGAACTCACCGAAATTCTTCATGTACATCTTGCACTTCATGGCGTCTACCACAGTGACAAATGAGCCCATCTCAACGTCATCCCTGCCCTCTGCAGCCTTCGCAGCGGCCTTCGCAACATCTGAGAGCTTACCTACGCCTGACGGCTCGATAAGAATGCGGTCAGGATGATATTCGTCGAGAACCTTCTTAAGAGCCTCACCGAAGTCACCTACAAGTGAACAACAGATACAGCCTGAGTTCATCTCTGTAATCTCAATGCCTGCGTCCTTGAGGAAACCGCCGTCAATTCCAATCTCACCAAATTCGTTCTCGATAAGAACGACCTTCTCACCCTTCAGTGCATCCTCTAAGAGCTTCTTGATAAGAGTTGTCTTACCAGCGCCTAAGAAACCTGAAAATATGTCAATCTTCGTCATTATAATACCTCCATGTAAGTTTGATTATGCGTGTGAGGAGCGCTTTACAAATGCAACACTGTCACACATCAAAGAGAAATTCTAACACCTAATTCCAATTAAATCAACCTCACAATGATAAAACTTTTATGTTATTTGTCTATAATAATATGGCCATCCTCGTATCTGACGCTGACCTTATTATCGTTTAAGCCGAGTTTGTCGAGCATCTCTCTCGGCAGCTGAATTCGCCCTGCTCTGTCCACAACCACGAACTCGTCCTGTGTCTCGGCGCTCAGCCAGTCCACCGCATCCGTGCTTGTGTTAATGTTTTTGTAGGCCTCCTTCATGGTTCTCTCGCTGCTTATCTTGCCATCCCTTATGGACACAACTCTGTTGACCTTCTTCGTGAGCGCCACGTCGTGGGTTACTATGACAATGGTAAGCCCAAGCTGTGTGTTTAACTTCCTGAAAACGTCGAGAATATAGTCGCTGGTCTTCGAATCCACCGAACCCGTGGGCTCGTCCGCAAGTAAGAGCTTGGGATTGTTTGCAAGGGCTATCGCTATGGCAACGCGCTGCTGCTCACCGCCTGATAACTGCGCCAGGCGGTTATTTCTTCGATGCTCCATTCCAACCAGCTCCAAGAGCTCTATCGCCCTCTCCTGCTTTTTCTTCTCAGAGTTCGTAAAATGCATGGGCACGCAGACATTTTCCACAGCCGTAAGATACGGAAGCAGGTTTCTCGCGTTATTCTGCCACACGAAACCGACCGTCTTCTTCTTGTATTCCACAAGCTCCCTGTCGGTCATCTTAAACAGGTTCTGTCCGTCCACAAACAGACTTCCGGCGCTCGGCCTGTCCAGTCCGCCAATCATATTTAGAAATGTTGACTTGCCGCTTCCGGAGTTGCCCACAATCGCCATGAGCTCCCCTGTCTGCACCTTAAGGTCCAGTCCCTGAAGCGCCAAAACCTCTATATCCTCTGTCTTATAAATCTTAACCAGGTTATCCGCAAGGATCATCTCGTCAGCCATTCTCTGCCTCCTTCTCCTGTGCGTTCACAAGCTGTCCGTCGCTGAGCTCATAGAGCATTCCGCCCATTCCCATAAGTCCGCGGTCGTGTGTTGTCATGATTATGGTTATGCCCTCGCGCTCCACAAGCTCTGAGAAGAGCTTCATGACCTGAAGGCTCGTGCCTGTGTCTAACTCCGCCGTGGGCTCGTCCGCAAACACCACCTTCGGGCGGTGTGCGATGGCTCTGGCTATGGCTACGCGCTGCTGCTCACCACCTGAGAGCTCCTGCGGCATGTGATACATTCTGGCCGCGAGCCCCACCATTTTAAGGCTCTCCTGCGCTCTCTCCTTAATGTTTTCCTTAACACCAGCAAGCCTGAGCGCAAACTCAACATTTTCATAGGCGGTCATTATAGGGATTAGCGACACGGACTGGAACACGAATCCAATCTGCGTGCGCCTGAGTTCCTCCCTCTCCTGCTCATTCATGGCGGTTATGTCCTGCCCTGCAAACGTGACTTTGCCCTCCGTGGGCATGTCAAGCGCTCCCAGAATGTTTATGAGAGTGGTCTTGCCTGAGCCCGAACGCCCCTTAAGGATGGTGAGCTTATTCTCGGGGATGGCGATATTCACATCCCTTAAGGCGTAGAACTTCTCGCCTCCCGCTACGCTGAAGGCTCTTGAAATATTAGCTGTCTCTATTACATTGCCCATATTAGTCCTCCCCCAGCTTAAGTGCGTTGGTAATCTTCATGGAGAATACAATCCTTGCAAGCACTGCCATGCAGATTATGAACATGACTGCTATTATCACAAACAGTCTGACAAGGTCAGAGCTCTGGGTGATAAGCTTAAGCGGCAGGACCTGGTTGTCCGCCGTGTAGGCAATCTGGATAAGCGGCACGAAGAGTGTGCTGACCAACGCGCCTATGCCCGCTCCGACTCCGATGAAGAGCACGCTTGAAAACAGCTGCTCGTTTAGTAACATTCTGATTATGCCCCTGCGGCTCATGCCCATGGCGCGGAAAACGCCAAACAGAAGCTCTCTCTCCCTGATGGAGAGCACCCAGTAGATTAAGAAACCGACGCCGCACAGTATAAGAATTACGATGAAGCTCATGGTTAAGATACCGCTGGTACCCTGGAAGAGCGTATCGTTTCTGATCTCGTAAAATTCGTTCTGCAAAACGTCATATTTTGCCATGGTTATCTTGTTCTCTGCGATAAATGCTGCAACTGCGTCCGCATTGTCACCCTTAAGGTCAACCCACAGATCATATGGCGTCACGCTAATCTTACTCTGTATGAATGACAGGTTTCCCACAACCATGTAGTTGTCAACTGTCTGGGCGCTGCCGTCCGGCAGTATCTGTACAGTCTTAGCAACATATGTCGGGAAATAATTGAAGAAGCCGTAGATCTTGCACACGGCGTTCTTGCCGTCAACCGTCACGGTTATGCTGTCGCCTATGTCCATACCCTTAATGCTTCTGTAGTTTTCTGACACCAAAACAGCGTTGGAGGTTGTCGCAAGCACATTTAAATAATCGATAAGCGCGTAGTCGTCAAGCCCCGTATCCTGTGCGACCAGCCCGAATTCGTTGGTCACAATCCCAAGAAGTCTCGCTCCGTCAGTCGCCTTTGTGTCTAAAACCCTGGCAACATTTGCAACGCCATCTATGGCGTTAAACTTGCTGTAGTCAGGCTCCGTATATATGAGCTCTGTCGCCATTCCGGCCCTGACTGCCGCAGAGTTATCCTTCCACTTCTCCTGCATGACGATATCCGCGCCAAGCCTGTAGGCGGTGTTCTGCGTGGCATTTGACAGAATGGTCCTCGCGACTGTTGAGTTAAATATTCCAAGCGCCACCGTGAGCACCAGAAACATCATGATGAACATCTGCTTAGAGCCTGTTCTTATGATCTGTAAAAATGATGCGTAGGTCTCGGGCTTAATCGCTCTGCCCACCAGCTTAAACACCAGCTTCACAAGCCACGGCCATATTCTGATGGCGACCAGTCCCATGCCCAGAATGAACAGGGATGACGAGAAGTAGAGAAGTGGGTCAAGGGAGCTTCCGCTCATGACGCGCACGGTCATCTCCTCCTTCTGCTGGCTGAAAACATAGTAGCCGTAGATGGAAACCGCCAGTATCACAACGTCTAAATACAGTTTCTGCCAGAGTCTTTTGCCGGCGCGGTTTTTGCGCTGCTTCAGGTTTACTATGGAGACCTTGCTGTAGCTTATTACAGGAATAACCGTCACCAAAATGCTTACGATTACGGCAGCTAAGCCGTATAACAGCACCTCTGCGGTTATGTCGATGTCCAGAGCCCTTCTTCTGACAAACTCAAGAAATGCGTTGGATGAGCCTAGAAGCTGTGTCATAAATATTCCAAGCGGAAGCGCTACCACGGCGCTTAAGACCGCTAAAAGCCCTGACTGCATAAGGTAGAGCCCAAATATCTGACCACCTGAGGCTCCACGGCTCTTCAGGATGGAGATTTCGTTTTGCTCCATGGAGAGCATCTGTCCGCTTATCATGAAGAGAAATGCGCACAGAAGTATAAGGATTGGCACCTCAAGTATCATAAGTGATGCCATAACTCTGTTGGCCTTGCTTGAATATTCCTCGAATATCTCCAGATATGCGGGCTCCTTGGTTGTGCCGCCTGCATCCTTCGCGCTCTTGATATAGTCCCTGGTCTTAGCCTGGATGGCAGGGATGTCAGCTGTGGTGAGCTTGCCGGTGTCCACAACCGTATACCATGTTCCCTTGACCATGGCAGAGGTGTTTAAATCCTGAAGATAGAGCTTCTCAAAGTCTGAATATGCTATGAAGAGGTTGTCCGCATAGTCGTCAGCGCCCTCAACCCAGTAGTCTGACTGCGCGTCCATCTCCCTAAAAACGCCCACAATCACAACTCTTACCTTGTTGTCGGCTGCGTTCTTGACGTTGGTGAATGCCAGCTCGTCACCAAGCATCAGGTTCTGCGCAATCATACAGTTTTCTGAGACGATTGCCTGAATGACATCCTGCCCCTCACTGTAGAGCTGTCCGGTCACGATGCTCACCTGCTCCTCAACCCCTGACATGTTTGTGAGGCGAAGCTTAAGCTCTCCCACGTCATCTCGTGGATTTACCAGATTGGCCTTGGACGGCGCCTGCGCATACACTCTGACGCCCACAAGCTGCGCTCCAATAGCATCATTTGCGCTGTTATAAATATTGTCGAGAGTGACAAACACGTCACCTGCGTTCTTCTTTTTGGTGTATTCAAATGTGATAACTCCGGGGTTGCCGGCATTCTTCTCCCTGTAGTTGTTGAATTCGTCGTTTAACATCCTGTTTAGGGATGCCTGCTTGTACATAGGGTAGCTTACGGCTATGGAGATAAGCAGGATATTGCCGATGAGAAGGCACAGGACCATCCACTTTTTATGCATCAGCTTAGATAGCAAAAACTTAAACATGTCGTCCCCCCTCTAGTTAATCACAAGCTTGTCGCCGACATTCACGCCGTCGATTGCCCAGCATTTGCCCGACTTGTAATACGGGCAATTAAAATAAACCTTCTCCTTGACACCGTCCCCGATGTATCTGTACACGAAGTACAGTCCGTTTTCGACGTTGACGCAGTTTTCAGGTATGGTGATAATATTGTTAATAGTTACAGGGGACGCATCCACGTTCACGCTGTATGGAAGATCGTAGAGATTATACTCCTCGTCCAGTCTGACCCATGCGTAGCCGGCCTGCGCGTCGCTGCCGCTGTTAGTGAAGCTCTCCTCTCCGCCCAGACTGTCGTTAAATATGATGGTTCCTGTGGCAGAGAAGCCCGAAGCGCTAAGCTTAACCTTCGTTCCAACCTTCAGGAGGTATCCGTAATCCTCTATCTTGTAGCACCAGCCGTCGACGCTGCTTATGTTAAACAGCACATCCGAAGAGCTGACAGACGCCCACTCATATGTGTTTATGGTGCTTCCTATATACGCATCATATGGAGCGTATATGTTGACCACGTTGTTCTCCTCCACGCTCAAACAGTTCTGAAGCCACTGTTCAATCTCGGCAATCTCCTTATTCGTATCCCTCTTATAGCTCTCATAATCGTGAAGAAGCTGCTCATATGCCAGATTGTTGGCCTTACTCTCAGGCAGTGTCTTCATCCACACCATGTCGGCCTCATACTCTGCGCACTTTCTGTCAAATGTGTTCTTGAGCCTCTGAAGATACAGAGTTTTCTCCTGATAATCTATCTGGTCGAAGCTTAGGTAGAGAGTTGTGAGCAAATCGCCCTCCTTCACATAGTCCCCTGCCTGTACATTTAGCTTGCCAAGATACACATCCGCGTAGTCGCAGGAGTATGTTATGTCCTCGTTCATGGCAAATGACAGCGCTCCGTCTCCCACGAAGCTGGTGGAGATATCGTTCTCGCTGACTGTGTACAGCTTCACATCTGATGAGTTGTCAGAGACTGCCTCGAGGGCGTCAACCTTGAGCCCTTCCTTAGTCTGGGCATTGTCCGTGATATTCTGTGAGCCACAGCCTGAGAGGATGAGCGCCATGGACAATGCGATCCAATATTTACTGCGGTACATAGATCTCATCTCCTTCCTCGATATCTCCGGAGGTGATCTCCGTGTACATTCCATCAGTCATTCCCGTGACTATGTCGACTCTGTTTCTAACGCCGTCCACCAGCTTATAAACATATGACTGGCTTCCCTCCGTGAACACAGTCTCGCTTGGAACGCTAAGCACGCTTAGCTTCTGCGCGCTCACAAACTCCACCATCACGTAGTCGCCGTTGTTAAGCTCGGTGTCTCCCTCAATGTTCAGGCATGTATTTCCTGCCCCGTCCACGCCCTTGAAGCTAACGCCTAGGCATTCTCCGTTTATGTAGGCGTTGACGTCTGCGTACAACTCAAATCCCGCCTTCGAAATGTCGGTCATGGACGAATCGTTCAGCTGGATATATGACTGCCCGAGGTCGGCGATTCTTATCACGCTCTGACCGGCATTTACAGAGCTTCCCTTTGTAATCTCGCAGTTGATAACCATTCCGTCGTACTCTGTGATCAGGATATTCTTGGTGATCGGCACGTTAATGTAGGCTATCTCGTTCTCAAACTGCTCGTTGGCGTATGCCCAGTCGCTAAGAATCTTCTCCCTGGTCTTATCCCTGTCGACCATTTTAAGAGCTGCAAGCTCTGCCTCCTTCATCTCCTCGCTTGTGGCAGTACCCGCGGCAATCTTATTCGAAACATTTTCAATAAGAGCCGTGAGCTCCTCTGTCTCCGCGTCAAACACAGCCAGCGCGTATTCGTATTTAAGGTTCAAATATTCGTTGTCCGTGGTTTTCTCATCTATGGTGCTTATGGCTTCTGATTCGTCTAAAACCCCTAAAACATCGTACTTATTCACCATGTCGCCAACCGCCACGTTGCATGTTCCCACAACTCCTGAGACATAAAAACCCAGCTCGTGAATGACGGGAACCACATAGCCCTCCCTGTAGGAGACGCTCTTTATATCCCTGCACTGCGCCGTGGCAACAACAACTCCTGCCGCCGCCGGCTCGATGAGCTTCGTGCTTATCGCCTGAGGTGCCTGCACATCTGCTGCACATCCACCGCACACTATCAGGCAGGATGCGACTGCACAGTATAATCTCTTCTTCATCGCCCTTCCCCCTATCTGATAATCTGCTCGCCCTCTGTGAGGCCGCTTATAATCTCCACGTGGGAGTTGCCAATCAAGCCAACCTCCACCTTTTTCATCTGTCTAAGTCCGTTCTCGTCCACATAGTAGACGTAGTATTCATCCTCCATAGTGTGCAGAGCATTCTTAGAAATGCTTAGCACACCCTCTCTCTTCTCCATGGTCAGAACGTATGAGACCGTCGCGCCGCTTGTAAGCGTCGAATCCGCATAGTCCATGCCAAAATATATCACTCCGCCGTCAATATTGTTGACTGTAACCGCGTAGCTGGAGCCTGAGATGGAGGACAGCGTAAGCTCCTGACCAATCTCAAAATAGTCCGTGTACTGCGTCTCAAACGACACGAATCCCCTGTCGCTTGACTGGCCTATGGACACCACCGTGGTGTTTTCGTCCACGTATTTGCCCCTGCTTCTGCCTGTCTGCCAGTCGTAGCCTGAATTGCCCAGATTCATGGCATAGCTAACTATTCCGCTGTTCTCGGCATATATTACGCTTCCCGCAAGTCCGGCCTTTGCCTGCTCAATCCTAAGCTTCAGGATGGTGATTTCGTCCTCCATCTCGGCTATCTCATCGTCGTAATCGTCAGCGTACTGCCTAAGCGTCAGGACATAATCCCTGTCTGTTACCTCGCCGTATTTGTGATATATTTCCAGCTCCTCGTAGGCCTTAGTGCTCTCCTGTCTCTTGGCCTCTAACTCGCTCTCCAAACTCTCCAGCCTCTGTGTGTACTGCGTATACTGGGAGTTATATGAATCATAAGAGGAGAGCGTCGCCAGCATGTCACCGACATTGACAGCGTCCCCCTCCTCTACATATATACCTGTGACGCGACCTGCACCGTCAAACGAATAGTCCCTGCCCCCTACAAATGTGTAAGAGGCATATATCATGGTGTGCAGATCTATATCGCGCCTGAGTACAGTCTCAAGCGTATAACTGTTCTGATTGTCGTCGTCTACAACCGTTACACTGCTTGCCACTTCCTCCTCTGGAAGCAGCGCGCAGCCTGACAGCATAAGCGACGCAGCTATTGCAATAAATGCCCTGTTAACCCTATACATAACATCCCCCATCAGCATTTCATATTAAGCATTGCAAGCGTTCTCTTCAGATGAATGTCTGTAGGTTCATCTGCAAAGACATTCTCATAATAGTCAATTCTCACATCCATAGTCTCGTCAGTGGCTGAGTTTATGACCTTAATCTGTGCGTCGTCCTCTCTTTCAGATAGCATGCCAACCAGGCCTACCCGCCTTCGCATCTCCCTGGCTGTTCCCTCGCTTCCGTCATAGATTCTTATGTCTTCTCCGACAATCTTCTGTATGGTTTCTCTGAGAAATGAATAGTGTGTACAGCCCAAAACCACCGCCCCGACCTTGTGCATGGGATAATCGTAAAACAGCGCCCTCAGATACCCTTCAACCTCAGGTCCCGTAAGCTTTCCGTTCTCCACAAACTCCATGAGCCCCTGGCAGGGCACCTTCACAATCTTGGCCACATCGTCGTACTCCCTCTTAAGGTACTGAAACTTCTCCTCCTTAAGGGTTCTTGGCGTCGCCATCACAAGCACCATCCTGCCCCTGTTTTCAAGTGCCGCGGGCTTAACTGCCGGCTCTATTCCAACCAGCGGGAAGTCCTGATACTTTTCCCGAAGCAGCCTTATAACTGCGCTTGTCGCCGTGTTGCAGGCCACCAGAATTCCCTTGACCTTCATGTCAAGCAGCTTATCCACAACCGCGTATGACAGATTCCTCACCTCGTCAAGAGACTTCGTGCCATATGGCGCATTTAATGAATCCCCATAATATATAAACCTCTCATGAGGCATGAAATGAACGCACTGCTTCAAAACGCTTAATCCTCCCAGTCCGGAATCAAAAACGCCAATCGGCATATCGCGGTCTAATTCGTACATAATGCTCCTCCATATCACGTTCAAAAGCTATTTGGAGTAATTTTATCATTTTAATGTGCTAAATACAACACAAAGATGGCATTTGCCCTTAATTTGTGCATAATCGTGCAACAAAAAAATAGCTCGGGAATAATCCCGAGCTATTGCAAAGTTTTGTTGATTAGCCGACTCTGACCTCTGTGATGTGAGGGTTAACGCCGTTGTACCAGTAGAGGAAGCCTACAAGGTCCACTACATCGCCAACCTTTAACTCCTTCACTTGCTGATAAACCTCTGTATCAGGGCCTGTGAGGTATGACTCAACTGTAAATGTGTATGTCTGTCCGTTGTATGAAGCGTTGAAATAGAGGTCGTTGCCCTCCTCGCCTGAGCCATCCCAGTTGTATAAGAATGATGCCTCGTTTCCGTCAGCATCTGTGATGGACTCGATGGTCATGTCTAAGAATTCAACCTTCTGGTTCTGATAATCGATAAGCTCGTCTGTTCCTAACTTATCTGTCACATCTACAGGATCAAACACAACAGGATCATCATAGAGAAGTTCAAATACTGCGTCTGTGATCTCCACCTCTCCTGACCACTCTGACTTGTAGCCTGTAACGCGGATCTTGTTGCCAACGCTTAAGAGCTCATAGTCAACCTCTGAGCATGTCATATTGTAAGCGAAGTAAGCTCCATCCTCGTCCTGAAGATAAACTGTTGCCTTGTCATCCCACCATGACTGCTTGCCCTGAACATATGCCTCGATTGTCACAGGCGCGTCAAGCTCTGCAGCAACATACTCCTCGTATGTCATAACAGGGCCTTCCTCGACATGCTCAGAAACCTTGGTGATGTGTGGGTTAGCGCCGTTGTACCAGTAGAGGTAACCCTCTAAGTCGATAACGTCGCCGATCTCGAGAGCCTTAACAGCCTCGTAAACCTCTGTGCCTGCGCCTCTAAGGTAAGACTCAACTGTGAAGTTGTATGTGTTGCCATTTACAGAAACGTTGAAGTAGAGGTCGTTGCCGTCCTCGCCTGAACCGTCCCAGTTGTATAAGAATGCCGCCTCATTGCCGTCAGCATCTGTGATTGGCTCAACTGTCATGCCCTTGAAGGAAACCTTCTGGTTCATGTAATCGCTTAGATAATCCTTGTCAAGATAGTCTGTTACATCTACAGGATTGACGATGAATGTCTCGTCATCCACGATTTCAAATGTGGCCTCTGTGATCTCTACCTCTCCTGACCACTCTGCCTTATAACCTGTAACGATGATCTTGGTTCCCTCTGTGAGGAGCTCATAGTCCTCCTCTGAGCACTCCATGTTGTATAAGAAGTAAGCTCCATCGTCATCAGTTGTCGCGTAAACGGTGGCCTTGTTATCCCACCATGACTGCTTGTCCATTACATAAGCCTTGACAGTAACCTCTGTGTCTACTTCTGCTGCCAAAAACTCCTCATAGCTCATGTAGTCAGCTGTAGCCTCTGAGGTTGTCTCCTGGGTCTCATTAGCCGTAGTCTCCTCGGCTGTTGTTACCTCTGCCTCTGTTGTTGTCTCTGCTGCCGCTGTTGTCTTCTCTGCCGCTGTAGTTGTCTGTGTTGTGTCTGAATTTGAACAAGCTACGCATGAGAGAGCCATAGCGGTGCTTAAAACCACTGCAAATCTCTTCTTCATAATTTCTCCTCTCGCGTCGCAAAGCGCTGACGCCTGCTGGTGACTTATTTTAGGGATGCCCTAATGTCGTCCCTATTATACATTTTTTCAGGGATAATTCAACCTGTTTTTGAATTTGAACACCTATGAGGGATTGTTTTTCTTCTTTTTTAAGAACTCATAGATGGCATAAACTATGATTAAGGACCACACGATGACTAGTCCTGTGAGAAGTGCCTTGGAGCCTGACGGCAGTTCTCCCAGATCCTTCTTGGCCGTCACCTTCTCAGTTTCTGTCTTCTCTTCATCGCCCTCCTCGGGCTCTGAAACCTCCTCGCTAACCACAATCTGGTCCAGCTTATAGAGGGTGGACACGTCGCTAAAAAGCTGTTTCATATATGCCTCGTCCACGGTTTTTTTGCGCCTCGTGTCCTTGGTCACATTCTCAACTAACTGCCCCGCCGCATCTCTTAGGGATGTCGAGCCGTTAAACACAGGTGTTACAAATGTGTTGTCCGTGTTTTCAAGCAACAGCTTAGCCGCGTCAATCTTCACATAGTAGTGCTTATCGTTGTCCTCTCCCCTGGCTGCAAGATATGCCTGATACTCCTCGCTCTGCTGCGCCTTCTCTGTGACCGGAACATATCCCTCAGTCTGGGAATATGCAATCTGCACGTCGTTGGTGAGAAGGAACTGTGCAAACAGCCACGAGGCCATGACCTCCTCCTGGTCAGACTTGTTAAACACACAGATGGACGGTCCCTGGGATATCATCTGGGGATTGTCCGTGTCAAACTGCGGTATGGTCATAACCACAGTCTCAAAATCCACAATCTGGTCCTCGCTTATATCAAGCAGGGGCGCATCGCTTCCCATCCATGTGGCTCCCGCGGTTGAATCTATTGCAAATATGCACTGGCCCGCATTTAAGAAGTTGGCCGGATAGCTGGATATCTTAAATGTGGAGAACGCCCTTGTGGCCGCGTGCTCTGATATGGTGTAGAGCAAATCCTTCGTCGTGTCGTTGAATATCAGCACCTCACCGTTTGACTTAGAGTAGCCCGCATTTAGCTGCTTAAGCATGGTGATCATCATGTTGTCGGTTGATTTGTAGATGAACGGTATCATTACGCTCTGGCCGTTCACCTTGAAGTTGCCTGAGGCATTCTTCCTCATGGCGGACTCGCTGACCTCCCACACAAAGTCCCATGTGAGGGTCTCGGGAAGTGTGTAGCCTAACTTCTCCACATATGTCTTATTCACATAGCAGGCCTCTGTGGAGCGCATGTATGGAAGCGCATAGTAGCTGCCGCCAATCTTACACTCCTCCAAAAACTGCGACACAACCTCCTCCTTAGTCGGGGAATCAAACTTAAGCTTCTCCCCTCCCAGACCGTAGTTTTTATCCACCATCAGCTCGTCCAAATTAACCACGATATTCTGGCCGGTCATATATGTTGCGATATGGTCCGGATATGTTATACAGACATTGGGCGTAGTTCCTGTGGAAATATTTGTTATGACGTCGTTATATATTTTGCCATAGTCCGTGTATAGCTTCATGGTGACCGTGATGTTTGGATAGAGCGCCTCAAAATCCTCGATAGCCTTCTTGTAAATATTGGTCTGGGCCTTGTTCGTATCATTCTTGGCCCAGAAGGTTATCTCGTAGTTTCTGCTCTCGTCAAACTCGTAGCCCTCCTCTATCTCAACCTGCGTCAGATCCGCAGTCGAGCCGTGACAACCACACACAGAAACCGCCATGAGCGCCGCCATCCCGACAAGAGGTATTCTTCGAATTCTCATCCCTTCGTACCTCCCCTCGAAACGCCCTCCATAATCTTGTTCCTGAATATCAGAAACAGCACGATTAAGGGCACGCTTATAACCACCACCGCGGCCATCATTGCCGGGATATTCTCACGTCCGAAGCCGTTCTCCCTGATCTCCTGAATACCATTTGACACGAGGAAGTAGTTCTGATCGTCCGTGATAAGTCTTGGCCACACATAGGAATTCCAGCACTCTATGACCTTCAGAATTATTATGGTCACGATGGTTGGTCTGGATATCGGAATCATCACGCGAAGCAGATACTTAAGGTCGCTAGTTCCGTCCACCTTCGCCGCCTTATATAACTCCTCAGGAATCTGCTCAAAATTTTCCTTGAGAAGATATATGTAGAATACGCTGGTGACGCTTGGAAGTATCAGTCCTGTAAATGTGTTCCTAAGCCCCAGGTTCGTGATAGTAACGAAGTTGGTTATGATGACCAGCTCGTTAGGTATCATCATGAGGGACAAAAACAGGGCGAAAACGACATTCTTACCCTTGAAGTTCAGTCTGGCAAATGCATAGGCCGCAAGCACTATGACAAACATCATGAGAGCCGTTGTGACCACCGTGAATATAAGCGTGTTGATAAAATATCCCGCCAGGGGCACCTGCGTAAATGCTGATACATAGTTTTCAAATGTTGGATTGTCCACAAAAAGTTTGGGAATCCTCTCGCTGTTGTACGCTCCGAAGCCCTTCAGTGATGTGATAATCATGAAGTAGAACGGAAACAGCACTATTAAAGCCCAGAGCCCTAAGAAGACATAGAGGAAAACATTTTTAATCACTCCTCTGATTTTGCTGTTTCTAATCTCGGAGGTATCTAATCTGTCATTATTGTCCATAAAAACACCCCCTTACTGCGTGATGCTGGTCTTCTCGCTTAGCATCAGGTTTATGATGGTGATCGTGAAGACTATCGCAAACAGTATTAGCGCTGCCGCGGAAGCGTATGACGGATAACCGCCGCTGTTTCCGTAGAGCATGTCATAGACATAGCCAACCAGCGTGTTCATGCCGGCGGCGTTTAGATCTGTTCCAAACAGAGCGACCTCGTCAGAATATGCCTTGAAGGCGCCGATAAAGCCCGTAATCACAAGATAGAATATCATGGGGCTGATCATCGGAAGCGTAATCTTATAGAATATTCTGAACGGGCTGGTGCCGTCCACCCTTGCAGCCTTATAGTACACAGGGTTTACGCTTGCCAGCGCGCTGGTAAGAATAAGTATTTTAAACGGCATTACCACCCAGATGGTGTATATGCACATGACCATCATCTTCGCCCAGTATGGTCCGTCGATGAAGTCCACGCTCTCGCCCCCGAAGGCGTTGATTAAGAGGTTAATCATGCCGTCCGTGTACGCTGTCTTCTTAAAAAGAATCATGAAAACCAGACCTACCGCCAGAGTGTTTGTCACATACGGCAGGAAGTAGATGGTCTGAAATGCATTTTTAAGAGGCTTTATAGAGTTAAGCCCCAGGGATATCAAAAGCGCGATGCCGGTTGACAGAGGCACCGTTATGATAACTATTATAAATGTGTTCTTAAGAGCCTGTGTGAAATACGTGTCGTGAAGCACATAGGAGTAGTTATACAGTCCTACGCCCAGTCTGGTCTGCGATGTGAAGTTGTATCCCTCCTCGAAGGAATATATCAAAACGTCCACCAGGGGATAAATCATGAACACGCCCAAAAACGCCAGCGCAGGTATCAGGTAGATATAACCCTTAAACTGCGACAAAAACGCCTTGCCGGACTTCTTAGGAGTCTTATCATTTTCCATAATCCACCTCGCCTAAGCCTAAAACATAATTCTGTCCTGAGTCTCTTTGTTAAACAGATACACCTTGTTCGGCTTCAAATCAAACTTCACGGTTTTGGCATCTGTGTCAATATTGTTCTCAGCGCTCACAATCGAGCGGATGGTGACATTTTCACAGGCATCATGCTTACTCACAACGCTTGTGTCCCTTCCCATGACCTCCACTCTCTCTAAATTGCAGGTGAATCTTCCCTTGTCATTAAGAATAAAGCCCTCGGGGCGAACGCCGACATAGACCTCACCCTCCTTGACCTTCTTAGGCTCTGCAATGTTTAGAACATCCTCATCGCCTATATATATTCTGCCGTTTTTGACCTCTCCCCTGAAAATATTGATGGGAGGGGTGCCCAAAAACTTCGCCACAAACATGTTCACAGGATCGTCGTACACGCTCTGCGGCTTGCCAATCTGGTGAACCACGCCGTCCTTCATGACAACAATCATGTCGGATATGCTCATGGCCTCCTCCTGGTCATGTGTTACGAATATGGTGGTGATGCCTGTCTCCCTCTGAATTCTGCTGATCTCCTCGCGGGTCTGAAGTCTTAGTCTGGCGTCAAGGTTTGAAAGCGGCTCGTCAAGTAATAAAACCTTCGGCATCTTGACCAATGCTCTAGCTATGGCAACTCGCTGCTGCTGACCGCCTGAGAGCTCTGAAGGTTTTCTCTCCATGAGACCGTCTATCTGCACAAGCTTTGCGGCCTCTAAAGCCTTCTCCTTCATCTCCTGCTTGGTAAGCTTCTCGCTTCCCTTGAGATTGCCTAAGGGGAACATAATGTTTTGCTCGACCGTCAGATGTGGATAGAGGGCGTAGCTCTGGAACACCAGCCCCACTCCCCTGTTTTCAGGCGGAAGCTCAGTCACATCCACGTCGCCAAAATATATTTTGCCGCTCGTGGGCTTCTCAAGACCGCTGATCAGGTTCAGCGTGGTGCTCTTGCCGCAGCCGGACGGTCCCAACAGACCTATAAGCTTGCCGTCAGGTATCTCAAATGTGAAATCGTTGACGGCGATTACATAATCCTTAATCTTCTTGTTTCTGTTTGGAAACTTCTTCGTCAGATTCTCAAGTACAACCTTCATTTAACTCCCCCTAGAGCATTAGCTCTTACTTATCTTCTCGTCCTTAAGGGCAACCTCCTCAGCCAGGTTCTTAAGCTTGTCCTCTAACTGGGAAACCCTGATGGTCAGCAGGAATATCCTGACCATCATCAGGAAAATCATAACAAGATACACCAGATTGGCGGGGCTCTCAACGCCTACCACGTCAGCCGCCCACTCCGCAATCTGCGGAAATACCGCGAACAACACAAGCACGAAGGCCATGATGATCCAGAACATGCTGTCATTAATTTGGAACTGGGAGCGCCTAAGCTTGCGTCCCACATATATTGCCATAAAAACCGCTGCAACCAACAGCAGCACCCTCATTGTAGGTGACATACTAAACCTCCCTTATCCTCTGAACCACTGCGCTATCAGAATAGATGAGCAAATATGGTACATATATTTAACGCTGCTAAACATGTTGAGGTAGCTCTCTCCGGCCACCCTCTCCCTCATGGAAACCTGGCACTCTCCAACCTTCGCCCCGTGTCTCATGAGAAACGCCACCGTGTCAGGCTCCGGTCCCAGATTCATGCCCCTCGCCAGCTTCTCAATCATAGCTTTGTTAAACATTCTCATGCCGCTTGTGGGGTCCTTGATGGTTTTGCCTGTGGTAAGCTTAATGCAAAAAGCTATAATGTTTGAGCCAAGCATACGCATGGAGCCTGGCTTTTTCTCTGTCACAAACCTTGAGCCTATACAGATGTCAAGCCCCTCGTTCCTAGCGCTCTCATACATGACTGGAACATATCTGACATCGTGCTGGCCGTCACCGTCATACTGCACTGCATAGTCGTAGCCGTTGTAAAAAGCATACTTCATGCCGGTCTGAAACGCCCCTGCAAGCCCTAGATTGATGGGCAGATCCACCAGATTGTAGCCCTTCTGCCTGCAGATAAATGCCGTGTTATCCTTCGAGCCGTCATTTACAACCACGTAATCTATAACATAATCCCTATCGCCTAAAGAGCTCGTAAACTCTGTAAGCTCGGTCACAACTCTCTCGATATTCTCCCCCTCATTGTATGCGGGAATAATCATAAGAATCTTAATTTTGTCCTGTGGAACAACGCTCACCGCCCATTCCTCCTTAATAGTTATCAATACATTGCCGGCTCGTAGTCCATCTCATAGTGCATCTCTATGAGATTGTACTTAAGCTCGTATCCCAGCTTCTGATACAGCAGTATCGCGGGATAATCGTCGCCGTAAACCGTCAGACACGCTTCAGTATAGCCCTTTTTCCTCAGGTTTTCAAGAACATAGCACAGGAGTGCTGTGGTTATGCCCTGCTGCCTGCACCTCTTAATGCAGAAAACATTTTCCGTGGCAGCCCTCTCCTTCGTGACCTCCCAGGTGGTGACGCTTGCGACTATGTCCTCCCCCTCAAAAACCGCGTAAACCTCTGCGTCCGTGTGCTCCAGCTTAAACCGTAACTCTCCTTCGCTGTCGTGCACCGTGAAGCCGTCGCCGTTAGCGGCCATATATCTGTCCATGTCCTGCTCTGACATGGTTAGCTTATCTATCCTAAGCCCCTCGGGAAGCTCACACTCCACATCCTCAAGCTCCTTAACCATGACCTCCATGATGCGCTGCGACCTAAAGCCGAAGGAATTCAGAAACTGCTGCGCGGCGTGTGCCTCCTCATCGACCCAGTGCCTGAGAATAAGCCTTCTGTCCGTATAGCTCTTATCTATCTCCTCAAACTGCGCCATAAGCTCTAGGATCAGCGCCTCGCAAACCTCCACCTCAGCCTCGGACCTCACAGCCCTGTACTGCATATTTATGTGGTAGTAGTCAAGCTTTACATCAATCTGTCTAAATGTCGCGCTTCCCATGAGGTATCCAACGCCCGCAAACTCACCGTCCACAAGCGCCACGGTTATGCTGTTTCTTATCACGTCCTCGTGGAAAATGAGCTCCTCATATATCTTTTCGTCGAGGTTTTTAACGTCCTCGTCATATTCACTGTCGTATTCTATAAGCTCTAACATAATCTTCCTAAAAATATAGGCTCCGTCGTCAAACGGAGCCTGATATGCTGATAATATTACTTTATAACGTAGAGGTTTCTCTTGTCGATAACTCTCTTTGCCTTGCCCTCGCTTCTGATGATGCTCTTAGGTTCAACAACCTTAACGTCAACCTTAATTCCGAGCATGCTCTTTAAGCCGGCAACAATCTTGGCCTCAGCCTTAGCTGTTACGAAGCCTGCATCGGCTGCCATCTCAGGAGTCTTCTCAACCTGAACCTCGATGGAGTCTCTGTTGTCCTCTCTGTCGACAACGATCTGGTAGTTAGCCTGATAGCCCTGCTGAAGGAGAACCTGCTCAATCTGTGAAGGCCAAACATTGACACCCTTGACAACCATCATGTCGTCGCTTCTGCCCATAGGCTTGCTCATGCGCACGTGGGTACGGCCGCACTTGCACTTCTCATAAGTGAGACGGCACAGGTCTCTTGTGCGGTAACGCATAAGAGGGAATGCCTTCTTGGTAAGACATGTAAATACGAGCTCGCCGATCTCGCCCTCAGGAAGAACCTCTCCTGTCTTAGGGTTGATGATCTCAGGCACGAAGAAATCCTCCTGGATGTGCATTCCTGCCTGCTCTTCGCATTCAAATGAAACGCCGGGACCTGAAATCTCTGTGAGACCGTATATATCGTAGGCCTTAAGTCCTAACTTCTCCTCGATATTGTGTCTCATCTCCTCTGTCCAAGGCTCAGCGCCAAAAATTCCAGCCTTGAGATGAATATTGTCCTTAACGCCTCTCTCCTCGATAGCCTCTGCGAGGTTTAAAGCGTAAGAAGGTGTACAGCATAATACAGTAGAACCTAAATCCTGCATGAACTGAAGCTGTCTGTCTGTGTTTCCTGATGACATAGGAAGTGTCATGGAACCAAGCAGATGTGAACCACCGTTAAGTCCGGGACCACCTGTGAAGAGTCCATAGCCGTAGCATACATGAACCACATCCTCGTTGGTAGCGCCTGCCGCTGTGAGTGCTCTCGCACAGCATGTATCCCACACCTTCAGATCATCCTGTGTGTAGAATGCCACAACACGGCGTCCTGTTGTTCCTGATGTAGACTGGATACGCACAACCTCTGACTTCGGAACGCCAAGTAATCCGTATGGATACTGGTCACGAAGATCATCCTTCTCGATGAAGGGAAGCTTGTGTAAGTCGTCGACAGACTTGATATCCTCAGGCTTAATACCTGCTGCGTCCATCTTGTCGCGATAGAACTTCACGTTAGTGTAGACATGCTTAACCTGCTCTACTAATCTTTCGCTCTGGAGTTTTTTGATGTCCTCTCTGGACATGGTTTCGATTTCTGGCTGAAAATAATTGCTCACGTTAGTAGTTCTCCTTTAATAGTTATTATATAAATGTCTAATTACTCACGGCCTAATGCGAAAGCTTTAAGGTTGAGCTCTACGAATTTAGCTGGAACACAGTCCTTAATGGCCTGTATCCACTTCTCCTCAGGCATGTCGAAATATTTGCTCAGCCTGCCCATGAGAACAATGTTTACAGCCTTGGATGAGCCTGCCTGCTCAGCGAGCGATAAGCAGTCCATCGCGTCAACCTTGATGCCTAAGTTCTGCATTTTCTCCACAAGATTCTCAGGATATGTTGCAGCGCCTGTGATTACAGGCATGGGGTCAACCTGCTGTGTGTTGGTTACTATTCTTCCCTCAGGTCCAAGATACTCCACATATCTTGCAGCCTCGAGAAGCTCAAATGAAACGATGAAATCCGCCTCGCCCTTATCGATTATAGGGGAGTAAACCTTATCGCCAAATCTTACATATGTCACGACGCTTCCGCCTCTCTGGCTCATACCGTGAACCTCAGAAACCTTAACGTCATATCCCTCTGTCAGAAGGAGCTGTCCCAAAAGCTTACTTGCGAGGAGTGAACCCTGTCCGCCGACACCGACGATCATAATATTCTTAGTCTTCATATTACTGGTCTCCTCCTTCCTGAAGTGCTCCGAAGTGGCACATCTGCTCACATACACCGCAGCCTACGCACAGTGTTGTGTCGATCCACGCCTTGCCGTCCTTCATGCTGATGGCAGGACATCCGATCTTCATGCAGGCCTTACAGCCGACACACTTGGTTCTGTCGCAGCGAACAGGTGGCTTATGCTTAACATATTTGAGAAGTGCGCATGGTCTTCTTGAAATGATGACTGAAGGCTCTGCAACTGCAAGCTCCTCCTTAATCGCCTTATCGCACTCTGCCAGGTTGTAAGGATCAACAACTCTGACTCTTGTGAAGCCCATGGCTCTGCATAAGCTCTCAAGATCAATCTTACCTGCAGGGTCGCCCTTGATGTTGTAGCCTGTTGTAGGGTTCTGCTGGTGGCCTGTCATACCTGTGATAGAGTTATCCAGTATGATAACTGTAGAATTACTCTGGTTGTATGCGATGTTTGCAAGTCCTGTCATTCCGGAGTGCATAAATGTTGAATCTCCGATGACAGCAACTGTCTTCTTCTCAGACTCCTCACCGCGGGCCTTGTTAAAGCCGTGGATGGAGCTCACTGAACCGCCCATGCAAAGTGTCATGTCCATGGCTGACAGAGGTGCCACTGCGCCCAGCGTGTAGCAACCGATATCGCCTAAAACTGTGCACTTGTTCTTAGACAATGTGTAGAATAATCCTCTGTGAGGGCAGCCTGCGCACATTACAGGAGGTCTTCCAGGGATTGCATCGTCAAGCTTCTTGGTCTCAGGAACAGGAAGTCCAAACTTCTCTGCAATCAGGTTCTGTGAATACTCTCCGCATATAGGGAGTGTGTCCTTGCCCTCAACCTCGAGGCCTAAAACCTTACAGTGGTTCTCGATGATAGGATCGAGCTCCTCGATGATGATGAGCTTCTCAACCTGCTCAGCAAAATCTAATATAAGCTTGTCAGGAAGTGGATTGAGCATGCCCAGCTTTAAGATGCTTGCGTTATCTCCGAATACTTCCTTAGCGTACTGGTAGCTTGTTGAATGTGTGATGATACCAATCTTCTTATCGCCCCACTCTATTCTGTTGAATGGACCGTCGTTGGCGAGAGCGATGAGCTTCTTCGTTCTCTCCTCCACGAATGGATGGCGCTTAATAGCGTTGCCCGGCATCATTACGTACTTGCCAATATTCTTAGTATATGGCTTCATCTCAGGCTCAACTCTGTCATGTGTCTCCACAATGCTCTGAGAATGGGCAACTCTTGTACACATCTTCATGATTACAGGTGTGTCATAGTTCTCTGATAGCTCGAAAGCGAGCTTGGCAAACTCAAGTGCCTCAGCTGAATCTGAAGGCTCGATGAGCGGAACCTTGCTTGCGATGGCGTGATGACGGCTGTCCTGCTCATTCTGTGAAGAGTGCATTCCCGCATCATCTGCAACGCAGATTACCAAACCTGCATTGACGCCTGTGTAGCTTGCTGTGTAGAGAGGATCTGCCGCAACATTTAAACCTACGTGCTTCATTCCGCAGAATGACCTCTTGCCGGCAAGACACGCTCCAAATGCGACCTCCATGGCCACCTTCTCGTTCGGTGCCCACTCACAGTAGATCTCGTCATACTTGGCTGCCTCCTCAGTTACCTCGGTACTCGGTGTTCCGGGATAGCTCGATACGATACTGCAGCCGGCCTCATACAGACCTCTCGCGAAGGCCTTGTTACCTAACATTAACTGTTTCATACCCTATACCAATTCCTCACTTTAATAATAATCGCTAATGAGCTATTTTATCATTTATTTGCTTGTCTGTAAACCTGTTTTGCTGATTATTCAGCGCTAATTTGCTCCTCAGATGTTATATTTTCCTCTGTCTGCGCGTTCTCATCAACCGTGGTCCCGCCTTCCTCTGACTCGGAGGTTTCTCCTCCCTCCACTGTCTCTTCAGGCTCTGTGGTCTCGTCGGGCTCGGTCTCCTCCTCGCTCTCTTCATAGAACTCTAAACAGTAGTTATAGTATCTGCTGTATCCGCTTGAACCTGATGCGCCGTTAAGTGCGCGCCAGTTCTGCTCAAACTCTGTCGCGTCAGCCGAGAAAATACATTTCCATGAATAGTCTGCTATGACACTCTCGAGTCTCTTATAGCTCTCCTCGTCATCCACCGGTATCTCCACACTTCTGTCGTAGTCAAGAAGCACGTTGTCCTGAACGTTTGTGAACAGGTCATACTCTGAGAGGGCCCCTGTAAACTCTGTCCAGTCAGCGCTCGCTCTGCCATTTGACAGAGCGTATGACTTCCATGTGGTGTAGTCATAGGCCTCTTTTTCGTTGGCAGTGTGCGAATAAATATTTACAAGAGTGCCTGAGGTTCTAAAAAATCCATCTGCAAATGTT
This sequence comes from Lachnospiraceae bacterium, assembly GCA_024699325.1. Taxonomy (GTDB): domain Bacteria; phylum Bacillota; class Clostridia; order Lachnospirales; family Lachnospiraceae; genus UBA4292. The sequence goes on from JAILPS010000002.1 coordinate 87,032, forward strand.
CCCTCATAGCCGTAATCCTCCATGGACACGCTCTTGTCGGTAACTGCTGCCAGACCATTCTCTGTCAGATAGTGGTTGTAGTCATCATCCACATACCAAAACACATCCTTCGGGCCGTAGAAGCACGTCATTGCGCCCTCATCCGTCATAAGCCAGTTCAAAAACTCCTCGCACTTAAGGGCATACTCTGAGGATGCCACAATACTCCATCCGGTCTCCTTAGTGTCAGTGTTTATGCCTCTTATAAGGTTTTTGGTCTCACCAACAGTCACAGGAAGCATCTGGCTGCCCTCCACAGATGCGTTATAGTCAGCCGCCATCTTAGAAGACAGAGTTGAAATCACCTGACCATTCTTAAGCTTCTCAAGGGCCTGCTCATAGGTCTGTGTAGAGCTCTCAGGGTCAAGCAATCCGTTGACATTGAGACTCCACAGGTCGATGAGAGCCTCCCTGTAGACACTGCCGCTTGCGAACATGTTAAGATATTCGTCGGTCTCAGGATTATATATTCCAAAACCGTTAATCTCCACGCCAAACTCGGTCATGAGATAGTCGTCAATTCCGCCGAGATAAGAGTTGCTTTCGTCGTTATACAGGCTCAAAACATAGGTATTCTCCGCCGGTCTCATCTGCGCCAGCGCATAGTTATAGGCGTCGAGATTGGACAGATTCTTATCCTCCAAACCGTTAAACAGATCCCACCTCAAATACCAGCCTGTGGTTAAGTCGGCAGGGTCCACGCTTCCGTATTTGGAGGTTTCTCCGTAGAATGCCCACAGCTCCACCTCGTCACTTGCCAGCGGCAAAAATGTTCCGTTTTTAGCGTAGGTATTAAACGCCTCGTTGTTGTCAGGGTCGCTAAATATCACGATATCAGCAAACTCAGAGATATCCTCGCCCGCCTCCATAGCAGCCGCAATTCCTGCTCCTGCGTCGACAAACTCTATCTCCATGCCAAACTTATCCTTAACGACATCAGCAAACCATCCGGTCTGCTTTCCCGTGTAATCGCCGCTCTGGTCGTAGATTCTAACCACCACGCTCTCAGTGACAGTTGTCTCCTCCTCGGTGGTTGTCTCCTCCTCAGTTGTCGTCACATTCTCTACTGTAGTCGTAGCGCTCTCAGTTGTGGCATTAATAGGATTCGTTATAACCTGTGAGGCATATGTGCCTCTCTCGATTGTGGCCACCTCCGAGGTCTCAGTCACGTCCTCCTTATCTCTGTTGATAAACAGGACACCTGCGGCTCCAACACCGCCAATCATAGCTGCAGTCAAAAAATACGTCGCTATTCTCAGTGCTTTCTTGTCCATATAAATCCTCCGATTTCTTCCAAATCATCAGACACCAGCAGTCTTCCGGGATTGTCTAGGAATCCCTCCCCCATCATCTGATCAAACATTTTCTCAAGCTGCGCGTAGTAGTTGTTGACGTTATATAAAACCACAGGCGCAGATAATTCGCCAATCTTACACAGCTCTATGACCTCCGTGATTTCGTCAAGAGTTCCCAGTCCCCCGGGAAGCGCTATAAATGCATCGCCAAGCTCGATCATCTTCGTCCTTCGCTCCGCGAGAGTAGGCGTATACACCTCCTCGCTAAGTCCCGGATGCTTAAGCTTCACAATAAAATCTATGTCGGGAATGACTCCGATGACATGTCCTCCCTCGCTTAGAGCCCCGTCGCAGACCTCCTTCATGAGACCTGAGCTGCTCGCCCCAAACACCAGGGTGTGGCCGTTTTTAGCTATGTATTTTCCAAGATTAAATGCTGCGCGGGTGTAGTCATCGCTCTTACCATATCCTGCGCCGCAGTAAACTACAATATTCATAATTCTCCCGTCTGTATCTATACTTCCTGCGCCGTTGTCTCCTCACCGTCTACAACATTTTCTGTTGTCTGAGCCTCAGTGACCTCCTCGGTAGCCGCCTCGGTAGTCTCCTCAGCAGTCTCTTCTGTGGTCTCCACAGTAGTCTCCTCGGTCGTTACCTCCTCAGTGGTAGTCTCCTCAGTGCTCTCCTCGGTGGTCTGTGAGGTGGTCTCATCAGATTCCACGCTCTCCACAGTGGTCTCCTCTTCCCCGGCCGTAGTCTCAGAGGCCGTGGCCTCCTCATCTGTCTCAGTCTCTAAGGTTTCCTCCTCGGCTGTTGTCTCCTCAGTGGAATCCTCTCCTGTCTCATCCCCAGCGCTCTCAGTGGTTGCATCCTCACCGCTTGTCTCATCAGATGCGTCCTCCGTCTCTTCCTGGCTCTCCTCAGGCGCTGTAGTCTCCTCCTCCACAGGAGTCGCAGGCGTGTTGTCAGGAATTAAAATAAAATATGTTCCTGTGCCGTATGCTATGAATCTGTCATCGACTGTTATGCCCTTCTCAACACTGTTTGATGACAATCTGAATATATTCCATGAACCGCCGTCCTCATACCTGTAAAGCTTCGTAAGTCCCATTGTTCCGCCGTTAATCTCCCCCGGCCCAATATACACGCCGTAGGTTGAAGCGATATAGGATGACAGCTGTTCCATAGTGTAATCCTTAGGAAATGCTCCAAGGCTGATCCACACATGTCTGTGAATATCAAGAGGGCTCTGTGCCGAATCGTTGAGAACCACAATCGCCCCCGGGTTTTTAAGGCAGTCATACAGGGCCGCTAATCCAGCATAGTCTGTGACGCTTGAAACTGTAACCTTTCTGTATGTAAACAGCGAACCGCCGTATGTGAATACCATTCCGTCAGGCCAACCCCTGAGGGCTGTCTCATATGTTCCCGAATAGCCGAGGCCAACCCATGTGTTGTCGGCTGCCAGAAGGCTTGTTATTCCAACCTGCTTAAGCGCATATGTTGTTGAGCGCGAGCAGTCCCAGTTTGAGTAGCTTGCCCCTGCCGCAACAAACGCTGCAAGATAATATGCTGTGTAATACTGTGATATAGGATTATTTACCACAGGAGGTGCGCTGCACTCTCCGTAATACGGGCTTCCGGGAATCTTGATTACGCCGGATGTGTCCGCAACCTGTACAGGTGTCGTAGTCTCCGCTGCCGGTGCCTCAACAGGTGCCGGCTCTCCGGCTGCACTTAGAGCTGCAAGCTCTGCCGCAAGCATTTCCTCCTCTGAGAGCACTCCGCTCTCTGTCTCCGGCTCCGTGGCGGCGATAATTGTTTCAATGGACTCCGTCTCAGTTTCTGTTTCAGTCTCTGTCTCAGTCTCCGTTTCAGTCTCTGTCTCGGTTTCCGTCTCCTTAGCCGCCTTCGTGGTTTTGTCAGCCTTCGTCACAGCCTCCGTCTCAGGGACAAACTCCGTTGTCGTCTCTGAAACCTCTGTGGTGCTCTCCATCGCCACTTCGCCCGTGTCACTGCCCTTATCGTTTAGTTTTACGATTACAACCACCAGGGCGCTGAACACAATCATCCCTGCCAGGATGAATGGCATGATTTTCATATAATCAACATTTTTAAAAAAACCTATTAATTTATCTTTCAAGGCATTACCCACTCTATCTATAGATTTTCAACATTTCTATTATAGACACATCTAATCGCAGTGTCAAACTATATTTGTCAGGCTAAGAACACAAAAAGAGCCCGGAGTAAAACTCCGGACTCTGTAATAGCATATTTAGAATTACTTCTTGATGTGGAAAGCGTTCATCTGAGGATAAACTGCGCTTGCGCCAAGCTGCTCCTCAATTCTAAGAAGCTGATTGTACTTAGCAACACGCTCTGAACGAGAAGGAGCACCTGTCTTGATCTGGCAAGTGTTAAGTGCTACTGCAAGGTCAGCGATTGTTGTATCAGCTGTCTCACCTGAACGGTGTGAAGAGATTGCTGTGTAACCAGCGTTGTGAGCCATCTTGATAGCCTCAAGTGTCTCAGAAACTGAACCAATCTGGTTAAGCTTGATAAGAATAGAGTTACCAGCGCCGAGTGAGATACCCTTAGCAAGTCTCTCTGTGTTAGTAACGAAGAGGTCATCACCAACGAGCTGAACCTTGTTACCAATCTTAGCTGTCATTCTCTGCCAGCCTTCCCAATCCTCCTCATCAAGACCATCCTCGATAGAGATGATTGGATACTTCTCAACAAGTGACTCCCAGTGAGCGATAAGCTCGTCTGAAGTGAACTCCTTGCCGCTCTTAGGCTGCTTGTAGAAGCCCTTGCCCTTTTCGCTCTTCCACTCTGAAGAAGCAGCGTCCATAGCGATCATGAAATCCTTGCCAGGCTCGAAACCTGCAACCTTGATAGCCTCGAGGATCTTCTCGATAGCCTCCTCATCGCTCTTGAGCTGGTTAGGAGCGAAACCACCCTCATCACCAACTGCTGTAACGTCGCCCATCTTCTTGATGAGGGACTTAAGTGTATGGAATACCTCTGCACACCAACGAAGGCCTTCCTTGAATGAAGGAGCGCCTACTGGCATGATCATGAACTCCTGTGTATCAACAGCGCTGTCTGCGTGAGCACCACCGTTTAAGATGTTCATCATAGGAACTGGAAGTCTGTTTCCGTTAGCACCACCTAAGAACTTGTAAAGTGGAAGGTCAAGTGATGTTGCAGCTGCTCTGCAGCAAGCGATAGAAACAGCAAGGATAGCGTTAGCGCCAAGGTTTGACTTATCCTTAGTGCCATCAGCCTTAATCATAGCTGCGTCTACTGCGTAAATGTCTGAAGCGTCCATACCAACGAGTACATCGTTGATAACTGTGTTGATGTTCTCAACAGCCTTAGAAACGCCCTTGCCAAGATATCTGCTCTTGTCACCGTCACGAAGCTCAAGTGCCTCGAACTCACCTGTAGATGCTCCACTAGGTGCTGTGCCTCTTGCGATTGTTCCGTCAACAAGTGTAACCTCTGCCTCAACTGTAGGATTGCCTCTAGAGTCTAATATTTCTCTGCCGACAACCTTCTCGATCTCTAAGTAATTCATGATCTGTCTCCTTTCGAATTAAGCGATTCATCTGTTTGGTTAATAACCATAACCGATTAAAGTTATATCATATCACTTTTTAAAATGCAACACAAAAATGGTCTATACAAGTCCCATTTTGCGTCTCGTTTCCAATATTGCCCTGAGCGCATCGTCAGCACAGTCGATATCCCTGACCGCGCTCTCCATGGGACAGAACCCGTCCCCTGCGCGGTTTTTGATTCTGGGCACTAAAACATCGTAGGTTATTTCGCAGCCGTAGCGCACAAAAACCTCAAGCGCAGCCTCGCTCACCGTCTGCGCGTAGACATGCGTTATGCAAAGCTTCTCGTATAGAAATGCTGCGGCTTTGCCCACAACTCTGTCGGCGGCGCAGTATTTACTGTAGTCTGCCCCCGACTCCAAAAACATGAGAAGGGGCTTAACGCCCCTCTCATCAGATGCCAAAACATCACCGTCCAAACACAAAACACAGGTGTGGCCACCCTCTTTAAGCAGGCTCTTAGCCTGAATAAGATCACTTCTCATTCTTCTCAAACATGGCCAGAATCATAAACAGCACAGGAATTCCAACCCACTGTATGATGAGACCTGTAAGACCTGCAGGAATGCTTGTCCAGATGGTTGCCATCTTAATTCCGTCGAATTTAAACAGCCCTACTGCCACAAGAATTGCAAGCGCTCTGACTGCTCTTCCCGCAATCTGCACTGCCAAAACCTTCAGGATAACCGGCATCTCAACGCTCTTTAACAGTCCTGCGCACACGCCGTAAACATAGAGCTCAATAACCATAAAAGGCAAGAGGCCGATTGCCGGCATGCCTGTAAGCATGAAGCTTATGATTGGTGACAATGCTCCAACCACTCCTCCCACTAACGGTCCGGCCAAGAAACCGACAACGATAACCGGAAGGTGCATCGGCAACAGCTTGGTGCCCATGGGTGCCCCGCCGATTAAGTGGCACAGCTGTGGAAGCGCCACCGCTGCAAACACGGCCAGGATGGTTGCCACCAGCTTAGCCTTAATGTTGAATTTGATACCTACCATTGCTCTGTTCATAGAGTTCCTCCTATACATTTACTGTGGAATTATCTTCCTAACTTCTTCTCCATCCTGGCAATCTCATAGTCGATTGTGAGATCCTCTGCCGGATGCATCTGCCTGAACGCGCCGATTATTCTCTCTGCAACCATCGGGGCATACTCCTCGTTGGCGTTTATAAGTATAACTATGAGCTGGCGGCTTGAATACCTCGCGAAGACATCCACCTGTCTGAGCGACTTAAAAATCGCTCCCTCAAGTTCCTGAAGCACCGTCTCAACCGCCTCACCGTCGGACTGCAGCTCTTCAGAATAGTTCGTCGTAAACAACACAGTCGAAACCTCGTACTGCGTTCTCTCCACAAACCTTCTGATAATGTTGTAGAGGTGATGGAAGTTGTCATAGTCGACTATGTATGCACCCTTCGTGGAATCCTGTCTCGCAACAGACTCGCACAAATGCTTCACATCCACCAAAATATTGGCCCTGTTGTTCTCCTCGTCCTTCTGCTCGCTGAAGAAGTGGTAAGAATTCTTGCCGTTTTGTTTTACAAGGTAGAGTGCCTTATCGCCCGCATTGTAAGCCTTTGCGAAATCCCTGCCGTCCTCAGGAATCTGCGCGATGCCCACTGACACCGAGGTGTTGGTCTCATACTTCGCCTCGTCAATCTTAACCACCATCTCGGAGATAATCTGTCCGGCCAGTTTTCCAAGCTCTGCCTTACTAGTCACACCGCCCACAAACATGACGAACTCGTCGCCGCCGATTCTGCAGACCACATCATTTTCTCCCGCGTGATCTCTTAGAGTGTCGGCAAACATTCTAAGGGCGTTATCGCCCGCCTGATGGCCATAGGTGTCGTTGATGGCCTTAAAATTATCCATGTCCATCATAAAAAGAGCACCCTTCATGCCCTCTCTGAGCATGGCGTTGACCTTCTCCTCTGTGTAAGCCCTGTTCCAGAGCCCTGTCAGTGCATCCTTAGAGTTCTTGGACTTCATCTCGTCCACTTCCTGAGTCTTCTTCTCAAGCCTGTCCGCGAGGCTCTTACGAAGGTCCTCAAGCTCTAGGATTCTCGCAATTCTAGCCCTCATGACGTTGGGCACGAAGGGCTTAGCGATAAAATCCAACGCTCCAAGCTCTAAGCATCTGTTCTCCGTGGCAGCGTCGTTATCCGCCGTCAGAAATATGACCGGAATGCTCTTGTCAGAATGTTTTTCCTGTATCATAGAGAGCACCTCAAAACCGTCCATCTCAGGCATGTTAATGTCTAAAAGTATAAGATCAGGCGTGTTATTCTCCATGAATTTAAGGGCCTGAACACCGCTCAAAACCGGCGTCACCTTATAGATGTCTGCCAACGCAGCCTTCGCCGCCGCCAGATTAGTTTTGTTGTCGTCAACCACCAGAATGTGCTTCATAAATTCTTCCCCAATTCTCAAATATAATAACCAGTAACACGAGCAAACATTTATGTAATTATATTAAGAATTCGGCAATTCTTCAACCATAATTTTTCACTTCAGAAAAAAATTATAAATGGACAAAAGTAATGACCCGATCGATTCTTTTTCTTCTCGACCGGGCCATCACATTGGTTCATTTAGTTTCATTATTCACCTGTTCTTTCTAAAGATTAAGAGGGAGTTCATCACGTTCCCTTGTTACTAACCTCCTGACTCGTTGCTGGATCTAATTATCTCATATCCGAAATTTGGTTTTGTTTTGGGTTTCTCTTTAGTTTTTCGTCCTGATCCTCACAACATCTATGTGAACTCTTTAATGATAAGAGATTAGATTATCAGTTAAGCTTACGTTGCCATTGGACCGTACCTCCTTCTTAGACTTATCAATCGAAATGACTTCTTCTACTTATTATTGGGCTTCTTTGCCAGGAACTAAACTTCCTATGTCTGTGTAGATGTTCTTTTCTTTTGATGGTTTAATGATAGCACTTTTGCCCGGATGTGTCAACCGTTTTCTGTAAATTTATTTACCCTTTTCTAATATTCAGAATATTATCTTATTTTCAGATAATTGTATTACTTAATCGTTTTCAAAATACAATTAAAAACCGGCTGATCAGGTCCTGACCAGCCGTCTAAACATATCACTTATTATGGCTTAACAGCCAGGTTATCTCGTCCCCCGTGAGGGCTGACCTCTTAAGTATCAGCACCCTGTTATCGTTCATGGAGGCCACGATCGACCTGCTGTTTTTGTAGATCTTTTTGCAGGCGCTCCACTCGTAGCTAAGCTGCTCAGTGTCAGAGTAGGCGTAAACTCCTGTGTCGTCGAGCACGTATTTGACGCTCTTGCCGTTGGCGGAGGCGTTGACGCTTCTGACCTTCTTCCTGATTCTTATCGGGTACAGCACCAAAACTATCAGAAGCAACACAATTGCGCATACCAAAAACAGAATATTGCGCTCCCCGTTATGTTTTATCAGGCCGTATATGGCGCTGTAGAGATATGCAAGCCCTATCACCCCAAATATCACCCTGGCGATAAGAATTCTTCCGCTTCTCATATACACCGCCGCAAGCTCGTCTGAGACCTCATCCGAGCATGTCATCGTCTGCTCAATCTTCATTGCCAATCCTACTTTCTCTTATATCTTACAAATGCGAACTTCTTACTGTCAGGTGACCATGAATTCACGTTCATGGTGCCCTGTCCGCCAAACACCTTAAACAGCGTGTGGATATTGCTTCCGTCGCTGTCCATCATTCTGACCTCAACGATTTTGTTGGGCACGTGGTCGCCCGGCCACAGATCACCCCTCCTGTAGGATATCATGACGATATGCTCTCCGTCCGGGGAAATGTGTGGGAACCATGTATTTAAATCCCTGTCAAATGTGAGCTGGACCTGGTTGGTGCCGTCTGCGTTCATTCTCCAGGCCTGCATAAGTCCTGTTCTGACACTGTTGAAGTAAATGTATTTGCCCGTGTTGTCATATTCGCAGCCGTCGTTAAGCCCCGGAGCTGTTGTAAGCCTGCTCTCCTGGCCACCATTTGGCGAAATGCTGTACACGTCGTACTCTCCGTTTCTCTCCGCGCAGTAGCACATCTTCTTCCTGTCAGGGCTCCAGCCGTGCAGATAGCTTGGCGCAAACGGAGTCACCAGCATGGGCTCGCCGCCGTCAAGCGGTATGCGGTAAATCCTGCTCCTTCCGTCAAAAACGGATTCGTCGCTCACCGCGATCTCCTTATCATCTGAGGAGAGCACGTGGTCGTTGTTGATCTTGTCAAGAGACCCAGAATCTATCCTCTCATAGGACTTGGTCTTCAAATCAAACTTGTAGACACGTCCGTCACAGTTGTAAACCAGGAACCTGCCGTCGTGGGACCAGTTAGGCGCCTCGATAACCTTATCAAACGAAGCCAGAGTCTCAGTCTGCCCGGTCTCGATATCATATGTCTCCAGGAAAGAAATGGTTCTTGAGCGGTCCCACGGATTAACGTCGTCGAAGACATCGGCGTTGCCCCAGGCCTTCACGTCGTCGATTGCGATATCCTCAGGAGCCTCAAACGGGAAGTGAACTCCCCAGTGGTTTCTTAGGGAATCCATCCAGCCCATAATGCGAAGCGTCTCAGACCACGGCATCGCAGGAGCCTCAAAAATCCCGTCCCTTATGGACTTCTTGGCCGCAAGCACCTCGTATTCGTAGCCGTTAACCCTCTTCTCCAAAATAATCTTCTCCGTGAGCCTTCCGTCGATGTCATGAACCTCGACATACTCAGGGACGTTGATAGGTCCAAACTCCAGATAGCCCTTCTCACAGACAATCTTTGCGTAGTTAGACCATGTGTTTACGAATGAGCATTTACATTTGGCCATGGTGCCGTTGCCGTAGATGAGCGTCACCTCGTCAGTCGCGTCAACCCCTGTGTCATGCTTCTCGCATGTGGTTCTGACCTGTGCCACGTCAGAGCCCAGATACATGGCGGGAACCGTGAGCGAATACACGCCAAGATCCAAGAGCGCGCCTCCCGCAAGCGCCGGTGATGTAAGTCTCTGCTTGCCGGAGATGGGCACTGAAAAATCGCACTCCAGATAGTTAATCTGCCCTAAGCGGCCGTTTCTCAAAATATCCCTGATGATGAGCGCAGAAGGCATATAGCGCGTCCACATGGCCTCCGCCAAAAACACCTTCTTCTCCCTGGCTAAGCTTATAATCTCCTCAGCCTGTTTTCTGTTGGCGCAGAAAGCCTTCTCCACCAGACAGTTTCTTCCGTGCTCAATGCACAGCTTCGCATTGGCATAGTGCTCTGAATGCGGCGTCGCAATGTAGATTAGGTCCACATTGTCATCGCTTGCCAGCTCCTCGTATGAGCCGTAATATCTCTGAAAACCATGTGTTCCGGCAAATATCTTCGCCTTGTCCAAATCTCTTGAGGCAACAGCATACATGTTGACCTCTTCCCTGATACCCTTAAGCGCGTCAGACATGCTCTCAGCGATGTGTCCGGCGCCCATGATAGCTACATTAAATCTCAACCCCTCCATAGTTCCTCCTTAGTCTGTAATCACGTCCAAAAAACCATTTTTATTCTAATAAAAATCGATTCACTTTGCAATACGCTCCCCTTAAAAATTTGCTTAAGTTTAATTGACTGAAACCTTACTAAGGCTTATAATCGAGACAATATTTATATGAAAAGAGAATGCTATGGCAAGGATTACAAGAGAAGAATTAAAACAGGCAAAACAGACTGTCAAGTGGGCCCGACTCACGCGGGACAGACTGATAAGTGTGGCCTCCAGGAAAAGCATTTATGAGGGCGAGATTCATGAATTGTACAACCGTCTTCTAGGCTACAAGGTCGCATATCTTATGAAGGATATTCCTGTCGAGAGACTTAACGACCGCAAGGAGGGCATCAAAACAGACCTCCTTATAAATGCGGGCCTCACAAGCGTTAGGGATGTCTACAACACTCCCCCAACCGCCCTGATGCGAATAAACGGCATCGGCGAGGCCACCGTCCTAAAGATTGAGAATAACATAAAGCGCATCTATGACGACCTAATGATGACCACCAACATAACCCTCGAGGATGCCTCAGACTCCCCGGAGTGGAGGGAAATCTTTAACCACATGGACTTCTTGATCAAAAACAGAAGCCGCTGTGAGGAGGCGCAGTATCTCTTAGACCAGTACGGTCTGGTGTTTGAGGAGCACATCCCCGTGGCCGAAAGATGCACAAACTTCTTCACCTGGATGTTTACCCCCGGCGCTAAGAAGGACGAAACCATGGAATCCGTCGTGGCGCTTCAAAGCGTCTACGCAAGCGGCATTCAGGAGCAGCTCGCCATAATCGACGACGGTTTTAGCACTGCATCAGCTAATGGCGCCGGAACCTATCAGGATTTCAAGAAGAATCCTATCTCCTACCACGCCTACTGGGACCAGATATTTGGTGAAAACAAGACAGGTCTCGACACACAGCTCGACGAATTTGCCCGTGGCATCTTAGAGCTTAAGCTGGACACCCGGGGTCTAAATGCAATACTCAGAGGCTACCAGGTCTATGGCACGAAGTACATTCTCTCCCAGAAAATGTCTCTCCTAGGAGATGAGATGGGACTCGGCAAAACCATGCAGGCACTGGCCGCCATGGTGCATCTGTACAACCAGGGCAGCAAACATTTCCTTGTATTCTGCCCTTTAAGCGTGGTGGAAAACTGGCGCCGTGAGGTCACACGCTTCACGCCCCTTCGCCCCGTAATCTTCCACGGCTCGCAGGCTATATGCGAGGCAGCGTGGAACGACTGGTATGACAACGGCGGCGTCGGCATTGCCAACTACTCCTCCGCCTACAAGCTAGAGCCTCTGAAGGACACTCCGATTGCCCTCATGGTTGTGGACGAGGCCCACTACATCAAAAACCCCGAGGCGCAGCGCACCAAGATGGTTCTAAGCATGGGCGGCTGGGCGGAGCGCGTGGTCTACATGACCGGAACGCCTCTCGAGAATAAGGTCGACGAAATGCTCTACATGATCGAATGCCTGAATTCAGACGTCGCTAAGGAGATTAGAAGAAGTCGCGCCACATCTGACGCGCCCTCATTTAAGAAGATCATCATGCCCGTCTACCTCCGCCGCGAGCGCGCAGACGTCCTGACCGAGCTTCCCGAGAAGATCGAATATAAGGACTGGCTGCTTCCAAACGAAACCGAGCTTAAGTGGTATGTCGAGCGCCTCACCGAAAGCGGCAACCCCTTCATGTCCATCAGGCGCATCTCCTGGGGCATCGACGACATAACCCAGTCCACGAAGGCAAACCGCCTCATGGAGATTGTGGAGGAGGCCAGAGACGACGGCAAACGCCTCCTGATCTTCACATTTTTCAAGGACACCCTCGCCAAAGTAAAACTGCTTCTCGGCGATAAATGCATAGGCACAATCGACGGCTCCACTCCATCCGAGGAACGCCAGGCTGCCGTCGACAAACTGGGAAGCGCCGCCCCCGGCAGCGCCCTTGTAGCCCAGATAGTCGCCGGCGGAACAGGCCTAAACATCCAGGCTGCCAGCGTCGTAGTCTTCTGCGAGCCCCAGATTAAGCCCTCCCTCGAGGACCAGGCGCTCTCCCGCTCCTACCGCATGGGCCAGACCGACAAAGTCATCGTCCACTGGCTCCTATGTGCACAGACCGTCGACGAGCAGATCATGTCCATCCTCGACGAAAAGCGCAAGCTCTTTAATGACTTCGCCGCCGACTCCGACGCCGCCAACCTCGACGACATCTTCACCAGCGACGAAATCAGCCGCATAGTCGAGCAGGAACGCGCAACTTATGTGACGAAAACCGGGGAATAACGGCTGTATTTCCCAATTTATTGTGAAAACGCCTCAAAAATTTAAAATTTTAAAGGGCTCTCATTGTAATTGAGAGCCCTTTAAAATTTCGTCACTTCGTGACGATCACATTTTTCTCAATATTTTTTCCTTTGTGCTCCTTAAGGATCAGTTCCTGAGTTTCTTCCGCTACACAGTAACTATTATTACAGTCCTCAAATACTGTAAGTGTCTTTGCCTCGCCCTGAAGGAGTGATGTAGGGAATGTAATATCTACATCCACATAGCCCTCTTCCTTAGTGGTTGGCTCAAAAGTTGTTGTTACTGTTATAGGGTTTCCGTCTGTTCCAAGAAGAGCAGCGCCCGTCTCACGGCACATAAGCGTCGTTGTTAGCTCGTATGTTCTTCCAAGGATCAGGTACTTATAAGTAACCCTATCTGTGATAGTTGTTGTTTCTGTGGTCTGACTAACTGCCTTGTTTGCGGTGTCCTTACCCCAGGCCGTAGTCTTTCCTTCTGGGGTTCTCACATCATACATCTTTGCCGTGATGATCTCGCTTGTTTCGGTAACCTCTACGGTTATGTCGTCTGCGAGTTCATATCCTGAAGGACAGGATACCTCGTGCAAAGTGTATGTTCCCACGGGGATGTACTCAAGAATCAGATATGAAATGCCTGTTGCTGTGTCCTTGTAGATGCTTGTGTTAGCCGTGTCGCCAGTAGTCCACTCAGCATAAACGCTTCCGTCGGAAGCAAGTAACTGTAGAACGCAACCGTCAAGTGTTTCATCTGTTACGTAGTCATATTTGTAGATGCGAAGCTGCGTGTGGTCGTCTCGCATTTCCACGAGGTCGGTGTCCTTATCAGAACTTACCTCGAAGAGTACGTCCTGAGCCTTTACATATCCGTTCTGGGTAGGAGCTGTTGACTCTACCAAATAGTAGAAGCCTTCTGCAAGTCCTAAAACGATGTGTTCGTCCGTGGTTGATATCCAACTAAGTTCGTCTCCGTCCTGAGTTACGATATCACCTATTGAATAGGTGTTTGATGTGGCATCATATGTAGCGTAGTGGATTTCAAGTGTTGCTCCTGCTACTTCCCATCCAGTAACCGCATCTGTCTTCTTAAACTTGCTAGAAATGATGGATTCAGTCACGGGTACTGTCACATCTATCGTGGTTTCGTTGACAGCAGGAACGGAGTTTGTAGCCACATGGTTTGCACTTGTAGTTGTTACACTTACCGCGTACTGCGCCGTATCAAGCTTAAAACCCGCTGATGGTGTTATCTCTTTTATGTAGTAGTTTCCGAGATACAGGTCTGTAAACTCTGCGTATGCTACTGTCGTATCTGTTCCCACGTAAGCGGTGGTATTCTGGGCTACGAGGTCGCCTGTAGAGTATGCAAGAGTCTGTCCGTCTGCCGTGTAGATATCTTCGGCGGCATACAAACCGTATACAGCACCTGCAAGACTAGCGGTTGACGGTACTGTACCCTCAAGGCTTGTCTTTGCTACTGTTACCTTGCCTGTCATTGGTGTGTCACCGGGCGTTGTCGCAAAGTTAACTGTTGTGTGTGTAGCGGTCGTATCGGGCTTTGTAAAGTCCACGCCTATCTTCTCGTTTGAGATAGTATAGCCTAGCGGTGCCTGAAGTTCCATTACGTAGTAGTTGCCGTATGGAATGTTAATGGAGAACTCTGTGGCAACGGAAGCGTCCGTTGCAACTACCGCAAGAAGAGTATCTGCGGGTATTGTTGTTGCTAATGTATCAAGTGTTATCGCCTCGGCTGTGAATAAGCCGTAGTAAGCGCCTGACAAGTAGTTACCAGTAGTGCTGTCCTGCTTTCTCACGGAGATAGTAGTGTCGTAAACCTCGTCATAGACTGACTGGCTTTCGGTTACTACCGATACGGTCTGTCCCGCATAAGTAAACTCGATATCCCACGAAGCAATCTCGGGCAAGGTCTGTCCTTCTGGTGCCTGAGTTTCGGTGAGTGTGTACTTTCCGAGTGTCAGATTAGGAATTGTTACCTTTCCTGTATCGTCTGTTACTGTTACTGTTGCTACTGTATCGCCTGCTGTATAAACAGTAGTTCCTGATGCGTTAACTATGTCTTCTTTTGCTGTGAGGGTGAATACCGCTCCAGTCATTGTAACACTTGAAAAATCGAATACCGCGTTTGTGTAGGTTGCAAAATCGTCGGTTTCTACAAGTGGTGTATAGCCTGAAATCTGCTCGCCGTACTTTGTGATTACTAACTGTCCTACCTGTTCGGTATTACCTACGCTAAAGTACGGGAATGAGCCGTTTGTTACGGCTACAGCGCCCGCAGTTGTTGAAACCGCTACGGCTGCGTCCGCTGCCGTTTCAGCAAGGGTTAAATCAACCCTATAAACGGTATCGTCTGCCACATATCCAGTAGGAGCTGTTGTTTCTCTTACGTAGTAGGTCTTACTAATTCCGTCTGCGAAGTAGACAGGAGAGCTCCCCGTTCCCACTGTGAAAGAACCGAAGCCCGTAGAATCGGTCTGTATTGTTCCTACTGAAACCGTACAGCCATCATCTGAGTAAACCGTGAATACTGCTCCTTCAAGGGCGGTATTAGTGGCGGAATCATATTTGTAGAGGCCGAAGGTTCCTGTAACTGTTACGAGGGAGTTCGTCAGATTTGTGGTTGAACTTATCTGCGTTCCGTCGTTTGACGTAGACATGTTAAAATACTTAGACATGTCGGCGTTTGATACGTATATAGCGTCCCCGACTGCATTTACAACAACTGCACTATCCTCGGTTACGTAGTAGGCGAGTTCGTTTTTGCTCTCGTCATACTTTCTAAGTCCGCTCCATGTGCAGGTCCATCCATTGTTCGTGTTCAGGGACCAACTAGCAAGCGGTGTTTCTGTTCCATTCGCTTCTACCATAACAAGGCTTACGTTAATCTCGCTCACGTAGCTTTCTGCGTCGCCTGTAAAGGTTTTATTTACGGTATGTGCCGTGTAAGCAATGGTATTTGTGATAGTTGTTGTATTATTAGCGGTTACAGTATTTCTTGAAAAATACTTATCAAGGTCACTTCCGCTTATGGTTATGGTATTTCCGTCAAGGTCTTTTACCTTGACTGATACCTCTTCCACCCAGTAGGTGTACTCTGCGGGTATGGTGGTCTCGGTGTACTTATCAAGTTTAGGCCATGTGTAGGTCCAGTTATCGTTTGCTGTTACCGTTACTGTTGAACCGACATTTTCCTCACTTGTGGCTGATGATTTTCTCTTTAACTGTACTTCGATACTCTGAATCCAGCTCTCGGTATCATTATCGCCAAAGTCCTTGACAAATGAGTGGCTTGTCTTCTCGCGGTTTATGATTACAAGTGCTCCGTCACCGCCTGTTACTGTATAATAGGTGGATGTGGTCTCGCCTGTTACGGATGCTTTAAGTGCTTCTGCCGTCGGTGCGCTTGACTGTGCTTTTAAGACTACCGTGTAAACTGAACTGTCTGCTACATAGGTTGTAGAACCGATTACGATAAGTCCTTCTGCGTCTGCTCCAAGTTCCTTTACATAAACTGTCTTTGTCGATGCGCCGTCAGTCCATGAGGTAATGTATGAAGCAAGTCCGTTTTCGTCTGTTGTGATGGTATCAAGAAGTGTGGTACAGTTTGCATCTGAATAAACACCGAAGGATACGCTAGAAAGCTCACCGCCCGTATCGTCTGTCTTTAAGTGTGCAAAGCCACCGTAGAGGGTGGTTGGTGTGTCCTTAGCAAGCATGTACGTGAGGGTGGATGATGTGTTACTTTCTGCCGTAATCTTTGTGTCATTGCTTGAAGTTGTTGCGGGTGTTACTGTAAGAGTTGTAGCAGTTACAGCTGTGGTAAAATCACTTGATGTATTGCTGTTAGGATTTAGGACTAAGCTGTAGGCTATTGTATCTCTTTCGTAGTCACTAGGCGTGTATATCTCTACCAGGAAACCGTTTGTGCTTGTACTGCTTGTTCCCACGTCGATTACCGTCGCGGAACTGCTCAGATGATTTGTGCCGTTTGCGTCATAAGCTCTTAGCGGCACAGTGTCCGTTCCTGTTACAAAGAATCCATAAACGCTAGAGCCTGCGGATGTGGCGGTCGTATAAACATAATCAACCGCATCCTGAATGCTGGTCTTAGCGGCTGCCGTCTGTGCGATTGAGAGTGCAGCGTAAGGTGAAGATATCTGCTGTGACGGTTTTATATAAGCATATACTGCTCCACTTACAGCGGTGGTATCATCTGCTGAAGATACCTTCTTTAACTGTGCGGATGTGTAGTAATGCTGTGTTACGGTATCGTCAAAGTAGAGTGCGTAGGTATAAAGGGCTTCCCCTTTTGCTCCTGCATTATTCGTAAGGCATACGCCTTCGTGTGTGTTGGTTGCCTCGATACGCCATACGGTTGAACCTATACCATAGTAGGTTGTTCCTCCCTTTGTGTACTGTACAGGGCTTGTGTCCGAGGTGTTACCAAGTATTACGAAATAGTTCTGCTTAGATGTAAATACAGGGTTTGAGGAATTAACGTTTACCTTATAGTTGTAACCGCTAAGGCTTAACGGGTAAGCGGCCTTTAACGTATTCGTTACACCGCCTATCGTATCGTCGGTGAAATAACCCATACAGCTGTTGAATACATCTGTTGTGTCCTGAAAGCCTATCATCTTTGTCGCGGATGTATTTGCGCTTATAAGACTGCTTATCGAAGAGTTATTGTATACCTGCTGTAAATACTTTGCGCGGTTATAGAATGATGTAAGAACTTTGGTTGTGTCTGAGTTTTCAGTCCAGCCGTGAACGGACATTGCATTTGCTATTCCTGCTCTTGTTGCAAGGTTGCTTGGTGTAATGTCTGCTACTGCTATGGCGGCGTGAGCTTCGGATTCGTATGTCACACCTCCAACTGTGTAACTCTGAGCAGGATAGATAAGGACTGAGCCCGGTACTATCGCTCCCGCTGACATAAGGCTCTGATAGTTTGCTCCACCAGTGGATATCTCGTTTGCTGCACAAACGATTACCTTTCCTGCATAGGTGGTGTTTCCCTTCTTAGCCTCGGATACTGCTGTGGCATAGTCGGCTACTGAAGTACAGTAGACATACTCAAGGGTTTGGCTATTGTATGTTAGAGCGAGAGAATGGTTTTTGATGGCAGTAATCCAGTCGCCTGTGTTAGATGGAGTTGTTGAGTTAGCCGCAAAACCATTATTGATTAAGACTTTGTAGACTAATCCTGAACAATCAAACGTGCCGCTTCCATTTCCTGTTCTGAAATCATTGCTATAACCATATCCTAGGTAACTAAAAGCGCTATCGAGTAAATCGCTGTTAAGGTCTGTTCCGCTTAGGGATGTGGCTGCCTGTGCGACAACTGGCGGGGTGAAGTCTGTAAGGACTGCCGTGGCGGTCATTGCAAGGCTTAACGCCAGTGCGCTTAATCTCTTTGTGAGATTTAGTTTCATTTGTTCTCCTTCCCTTATCGGCTTACCTGATGTTAGGCATTACCGATAAATCGTAAATAAAGATGGTTTGCGCTTAGGATTTAGCGCCATCCAAAGTGCGCCGTCTGGGTGGCTTTAGGACACTCTGTTAAGCGTCCTATGTGTTAAAGCTTTTTTACACATATGATTCTCTCCTTCTTCTAATTCTTATTTAACAGGTGATCAGCCTGATTAAACCATGAGGTCTGATTTCTGTTTCTAGCGTAATAATTAAACGTCTGTTTAATAGTTGCTTTTTTCTGATAGTTGATAAACTGCTTCTGGTCTCTGTCTTAATTCTCTTATCTGATGAACTTTTTATTGTCTGCTTGTTGGCATCTGATGAACTGCTCATTTCTTTGTTGGAAATATCTTGTCTTATGGACTGCTCATTGTTCTTTTAAAAAACCTTGTTGGTATATTGTTCTTTGGCTTCGCATTTCTTATACAAATCTTATGTAGAAATGATAAAGCTCGCTGAATGGTCTGTTTTCTTATATAAGATGTGATAAGACACAAGCCCTGTCGGTTGTTTACATATATAAGAAGCGATAAGACAAAAAAGCCGAGCAGTCTGTTAAAACTGCTCGGTTGGTTGTTAGTTAATATTTACATTGCAAATTAGATGATTTACCAGAATACGCCATATTGAAAAGTTCCGTAGTCGATGGCCCATAACCATTGTTCTTTAGTTATATTACCTACTAGGTAATCATTGTAAGTAACGAGTTGTCCGTCTTCTGTATAAGTGAGTACAGTTCCATTAACTGTTATGGTATACGAAAGCCCCTTTTGCGCTGTTGATTCTGCAAACTGAGCTTTCCATGCCTCGACAAGTAACTCAAAACCTGAAGGGACAGCGTTAAGGTTAAACTCATTTATGAAGTAGCCACCGTTGGTATTCTCTAGCGGATATGTACCGTAGAGATATGGTACGCCATCAATGAGATATCCACCCATGCAACGCCCTGTATAACCAAGTGCGAAACTGTAGGATGCGATAGCATAGTAAGCGTCTGCATCTGTGCCTGAGTAGGTGTTGTTTCCTATTCTCTTATAGATGTAGTTTCCATAGCTGGTGTTGTTAATGCCTACTGCTCCGTCGTTCGCGTTTGTTGCCCCAGGCCATGCACTAATCATAAGTCCGCCACCCAGATAGATGCCTGCGTGTCCTGTATAGGTAGAGTTGGTGTACTTTTCTACAACAAGGTCGCCGGGCTTAGCCTCGGATGCTGATACCTCATAGCCTGCCGAGTTGTACTGCTCAGCTGCCGTTCTAGGAAGTGTTGCAATTCCAAGTGTCTGATAAACCGCCTGAGTAAAGCCTGAGCAGTCACAACCTGTGGTAAGTGATGAACCGCCATATACGTAGCCTAGTCCCAGATAGTTCATAGCAAACTTTGCAACATCAAGTCCGTTATACCCCACCTCGGCAGGTCGCTCGGTTGCTGTTACATTTACGGTTGTTGTACGCTCTCCGTAACCTACTGTTACAGTATTTGTCGCAGATGTGAGTTCAAGAGGTGTGGCGTACCATCCCGCAGGGTTGGTAAGTGTCGAGCCGTCACTTCTTGTTATCACTACTGTAATGTCTGCCGCACTAAGCGTATCACCGATATAACGCGTCTTATTTACAACTGTGGCTGAAATGGAAACATCCGTTACAGGCTGTGTCTCGGGCGCGGTGGTAGTCGGTGCTACTGTTGTCGTAGGTGCTACGGTAGTAGTCGGTGCTACTGTAGTAGTTGGTGCTACGGTTGTTGTAGGTGCCTCAGTGGTAGGTGGCTCGGTGGTTTCAGGCTCGGTGGTTTCTGCCTCTGGTGTTTCCACCTCGGCGCTCTCTTCGGTCTGAACCTCTGTCGTAGTCTCTGCCTCTGTGGTAGATTCGCTTTCTGTCGTGGTCTCTTCCTCGGTGGTCTGTGTTTCGGTAGAGTCGGCGGTAGTGACCTCGGCTACTTGCGTTGTAGGGACTATTGTGGTTTCTGCCTCGATATTTTCAGACGATGTGGTAATTGAATTTGCAGTGCCCTCACCTGTAAGTGGCTCTAGCGGTGGTGTCGACGGTGTACATGCGCCGAGCAGACACGCACACGCTGCAAGAATTGCCATATATTTTTTACTTTTCATATGCATAATCTCCTTATTTACTATAATAACAATACTATCACTATATACAAACACGCGTCAATTATTTTCTCCAAAAAGAACACATTTATGAGCGGCAGCCTACGAAACATTTACATCCTAGAAATAGACAAAAAGACCAAACCACTTTAAGATAGACTGAACTCTTGTAATCAACAAGATTGCATTCAATAGCGATATTATCAACATTGCCAGATTGTGCATCTTCAAACATATTCTGTATTTATCCGAAACCATCAAAGCGCACGAAAAACACTCCCTCTGTGCATCAGGCCCCTTGGCCGGCAACAAGATTGAAATAAGCGCAGGATCATGCGGCTTCAAAAGATTAGCCAGATAAATCACATCCCCCTCAACCACTCTATTTCCGACAACCGAGCAGTCAGGATATTCATAAGGCTGGTAAAGAGGGGCAATCAAAGTTGCATCACCTCTCTCCCGTGGCGTCAGCGAAAGATAGTACTCAAATACGTGTTTCGTGACCTTCTCCACCTGATAAAAAAACATGCAATTCCTAATGATGCCATTGATTAACAAAACACATGTACACATAAACATAATTAAAACTGCATAACTGACCGTGTTCATATACAGACCTGAAAATGTCATCACATAATTTAAGCGAAGCACGAAATAAATGTAGTAAAAATTGACAGGCAATAGCGATAACATCATCATCATCAAATATTTTTTAAAAATATAGCGCGGTGTAAGGCTGTAAAAAAATTGTGCCCGCTTTTGCATCAATGTCTTTGCCATATCCATGTAGTGCAGCCCCACTTCTTCATCCTCGAACGCAAACTCAGACTCAACGTCGATAACCTCTGGAATGTAACTCTTCTTTCTCATAACAGTCTCCTTTCAAAATGTAAAAATATTTGTTTCGATTGAATTTTTCCCCTTAAAACGCAAAAACAGCAGCACATTTTCATGTACTACTGTCTTTTTATTAAGTTTCTTTGCACTTTTTAATTGTTCACGATAGTTTTGTGCTATAAACAATAGCACTCCACACTCTGAACCTGACATATTACTCAGCCTAAAATCAGACCATAAATCCAAGTCCAATCCTTATCTGACACAAGATTCATTATACAATATTTTCTCACCAATGTAAAGAAAAAATATTTTTTCCTGTCCCCCACTTCCAACGCCAACAAAAAAAGCGGAGCAGAATCATACATCCGCACCGCATTAACTTTAACTTATAACTTTCGTCTTAGAATAATTGTTGATGAATTCCAACGCCTCATCGACAGGCATCTTCAAATACTTAGCCACAATATCAAGAGTCATATCTCCGTTTTGATACTGTTCAACAAGAAGCGTAATCTTACCTTCTTCTCTTCCTACTACTCTACCTTCAACTCTACCTTCTTCTCTTCCTTCACGCCTTCCAGCATCTCTCTCCCTCTTAGCAGGGAAATCTATAATCTTACCACGCATAATGTCTTCAACTCCCTTCCATAAGCTCTCGTGTTTATCCGCAATCTTTCTTACAACATACAGCATAGAACTGTTTAGACAGTTCTCATCGTAACCGCTAATCTCTCCGCTCTGTGTCAAACTCTCGATTCTGCCTAAAATATCCCTGTAACGTTCAAATAATTCCTCACGCAACGCTTCATCTGTATTCATTATACGAAATGTTTTTTCCAAAGTAAAGACGTAAAACGGCAGCAGGATATACAAATGCTTGTCAAAAATATCGTCGATGTCATAATCCTGCATCTTAATAACAGGCATAATATATCCGCCTATCTGCTCACCGTCACGGATCATCTCCACCTGCACAGAATCCGGCGTGTTGCCGGTGCTTCTAAGGAATAATACCCCAGACTTAGGAAGTCTTACCAAGAGCCTTCCGCCCCGATATTCGCTGTCCGCCTTCGCCATGCTCATGTCATACTCAAACATCCGCAGGAATATATCAGAGTTTGCCGTGCTCTCACATTCAATGTGATAGACCTTGTCATTAATCGCCACTCCCAGATCCGTCTCCCTGCGTGAAAAACGTTTCTCCGGATGCTCCTTGTAATAATCATTATTCAGCAGGACAATCTTTGTCTTAAGATCATTATCCTCCCCAAACATTTCGTTGATAAGAGGTATGCAAAACCTCGGTATCTCATGGACGATAGTTTTCAGCGCATCGTCATAAGCCGTATTGGATGGTTTACCCATCCCTATCAATTCATCTTTCAAAATCCCCTCCATACGATATTTAATATGTTAGGCGCCTGAAACTAATTATACTAAGGGGGAATCCAAAAGAACATGTACCATAAGGTCAAATTTGCTTCAAAAATGCGCGATTTTGTGAGAATTTTTGCAATATTTTATTGTGCATAAATAGATAGTGTGGATGGGGTACGTAGAGGGAGGCCTATGTATAGGGTTCGGTCATCTACTGGGCGACCATCATAGCGGACCCGCCCCCTTCCGCCTGCCTCAACATGGTGGTGAGACATTACATTTGGCACGGAAGTGTATACGAGGTCGCTTGACTGCCGAGCATAGCGGGCCGAGCGAAGGAGGTTATGTCAATTTGCGTAGCAAATTGGCCAACCGACGAGAGC
>JAILPS010000048.1 GCA_024699325.1 Lachnospiraceae bacterium
ACCATCGATTCGATAGCGGACACGAACCTTCGTCTCGAGAGCCTCGATATGAATATCGGATGTTCCCTGACGGGCTGCCTGCTCGATCATGGTTCGAACCAAAACGACGATAGGTGAATTGTCATCCTTCGCGTCTTCCTCCGTAACCTCTTCTACTTCCTTATCGAAGCCTCGCTCAGCTGCGTACGCCTCAGCCATGGCGTTGGCCTCTTCATTACCGTAGTACTTATCAAGCGCTGCATTGATAGCGCTGGTTGTTGCTACTACAGGCTCAACCTGCAGGTTGGTGATAATCTCCATGTCATCGATGGCCATGATGTCCATAGGGTCAGCCATGGCAACTCGAAGAACGTTAGGGTTCTTAGGATCAACCTCGTAAGGCATCATTCTGTACTTACGAAGGATATCACCCTTGACCATGGATGTAATATCATCAGGAATCTGAACAGAGCCCAAATCAACATATCTGTAGCCCAACTGATACTGAAGGGCCTTAGCCAGCTTAATCTCTGTAACTGTACCACTCTCAACCAGATACTCACCAAGTCTGAGTCCTGCCTCCTTCGCAGCTTTAAGCGCGACGCTCAACTGCTCATCGGTCAGCACGTCCTGCTCGATAAGAATATCACCCAGTCGCATTCGTTTTCTGGTAAAATCCATATATACCTCCACATACTATTTACGAACCGCGGAACACCGTTCTTCCTAAAAATAGGCGCAAGAATGACAAAGTATCCCGCATACTGCATAAAATTATAGTCTTTTTTCATACTTTTGTAAAGAATTATTTAAGAATCCCCTCTCGTTTTTTTGCACAAAAAAGTCACTGCATTTTTATCTGCAGTGACTATAAATGTTTGTTTTAGAAGTGATTCCTGTAATTCTTCTTCTTGGCCTGAGCCTGTTCGCGCTGTTTTCTCTCCTCGCGCTCCCTGCGGCGTCTCTCCCTCTTCTTCTTCTCGGAGATGACGCTGTAGAAGTATGCCACAGCTATCAGAACCATCAGAATTATGCACACAACCATGATTGTCATGATTGCGCCCTGGCGGAAATCCTTCTTGATAAGTCCCGTGTTTTCGCTAGCAGTGTGTGTCTCGTTTTCGTCCACTAAGAGGTCGTCAACATTGATGGTGACGCCGCTCTTCTTCGCGGTCTCTGTCTCACCTGCCTCGCTCGATGCGCCCGCCTCTTCGGTCACGTCAGGCGCTGTAGTCTCCTCAGCCTCAAATTCCACATGAACTATGGCTCTTGTGGTTGACTTGACGGCGCTCTCAGGGTCAAACTCCTCAGCCGGCTGTGTGGTTGACAGGTAATCATTGTACACATAGAGTTCTCGGTCATTGACCACGACCTGGCTCCACTCGCCCCATGTCGCGCGTCTGATTACGCCCGTGCCGTAGAGCAGGTGGTCCACAATCTCTGTTCCCACAGCTGACGGATAGTTTCTGACTGACAGGCTGGTGGTTCCAACGACATAGACCAGGTCGTTGGTTGCCGTCCAGGTCATATCCGTGTACAGACCGTTGTAATAACCTCTCGCGTACTCGAGAAGCCTCAGCGTGTCGTTGTAAACCGCGTCATCCGTGGACTGCATGCACACGATAATGCATGTGTGGGTGCCAAACTTCGCCGCCGTGGCAAGCGTTCTTCCCGCCTGGGCGGTTCTTCCTGTTTTGCCCGCAAACACCTCAGGATAGTAGATGTTTCCGTTTAAAATGTTGTGCCCCGGAACCATCTCCCTGATGCCGGCGTATTTGTTAGTTGCTGAGATGGTGTAGGTGTATGTTGTCGCCATCTCGAAGAATGCCTTATTCTTGAGAGCCGCTGCGAAGATTATCGCCATATCGTGCGGCGTCGTGTAGTGATCCTGGTTGTGAAGTCCGTGAGCGTTGGCAAAATGTGTTCCCGTGCAGCCAAGCTCTGCCGCCTTCTTATTCATAAGCTCTGTGAAACCCTCGGCGCTTCCCGCAACTGTTATGGCTAACTGTGCCGCGCATTCGTTGGCAGATACCATATACATGCCGTAGAGCGCGTCCTTGATAGACATTTCCTCACCTGAGACCGCCATGGCTCCCGGCAGATGTGAGCTGTCGGATGTCATCTCCGCAAGCGCCGCGTCTGTAAATGTGAGCGTCTGGCTCATATCAGAGACCTGCTCACACACTATGAGAGCGGTCATAATCTTCGTGATGCTGGCCGGATATCTGGTGACGTCCTCGTCCTTGCCCAGGATTACCTTATCGTCGGTTGCGTCATATATAACGAAGCCTCCGGCACAGGTCTCGACCGTGGTCAGCGTGTCCGCCAAAGCCTCCCTCACGCCCCCGGCAAATATCGATAATATAAGCGCTATAGATAAGAGCGCTGATACAATTCTCCTATGTGTTTTACAGTAAATATTCATATCACACTTCCTTTGCTTGTCGCGCAAATCCCCTTGCACACGGCAATCATTATATTTCAAATAGGTTTTTATGGCAACTACAATTTGGTTAAAATTATGTTACATTATTTTTTGAATTGCATTACAATGCATTTCGTGATATATTTTTTTCACATTTTGGTGAGGTTTTGATTATGAATATGGATGATCTGGATATGAGCCTTAGCGTGGAGGAATTGTCCTCTAAGTTAGCTAACTTCGGGGACAGCGAGAAGCAGGGGGAGGTTGAACTCTCCATCAGAAAGAAGTTTCACAAGAACCTGTTTTCGAGGTTTGCGAAGGGCATCAACGAATATGATATGATTAAGCCCGGCGACAAGATTGCCGTGTGCATCTCCGGCGGCAAGGACAGCATGCTGATGGCGAAGCTGTTTCAGGAGCTTAAGCGCCACAACAAGTTCCCCTTCGAGCTGGTTTTTCTGGTGATGGATCCGGGCTACAACAGGCTGAACCGCCTGGTTATCGAGAAGAATGCCGCCACGCTTGGCGTGCCCATCACGGTGTTTGAGTCAGACATTTTCAATGCTGTCTATGACATCGAGAAGTCGCCCTGCTACCTGTGTGCGAGGATGAGGCGCGGCTTTCTCTACAACCGCGCGCAGGAGCTTGGCTGCAATAAGATTGCCCTCGGCCACCACTACGACGATGTCATCGAGACCATTCTCATGGGCATGCTCTATGGGGCGCAGGTTCAGACTATGATGCCGAAGCTTCACAGCACCAACTTTCCGGGCATGGAGCTCATCCGCCCCATGTACCTTATCCGCGAGGAGGACATCATCCACTGGCGCGACTACAACGGTCTGCACTTCATACAGTGCGCCTGCCGTTTCACGGAAAATGTCGCCGCCGCCGACTATGAGCTCTCCAAGCGCCAGGAGGTCAAGCATCTGATTGCCCACCTAAGAGAGACCAACCCCTTCGTGGAGGCGAACATATTTAAGAGCGTTGAAAATGTTAACCT
>JAILPS010000042.1 GCA_024699325.1 Lachnospiraceae bacterium
CACGGATATCATGGATAACCCCGGGGATGCGAAGTACGGACTCACAACAGAGCAGATGTTTGAGGCGTTTAAGATACTTAAGGCCAAGGGCGTTAAGCATTTTGGAATTCATGCATTCCTCGCGTCAAACACACTCACAAATCTGTACTATCCACTTCTGGCTAAGACTCTGTTTGAGATTGCAGTCAAGCTTAAGGAGGAGTGCGGCGTGCATATCGCCTTCATAAACCTCTCAGGCGGTATCGGCATCCCTTATAAGCCAACAGACACAGCCAACGATATCGACGTTATCGCAGAGGGCGTTCACAAGGCTTACGACGAGATTTTAGTTCCTGCAGGAATGGACGATGTGGCAATTTACACAGAGCTTGGAAGATATATGTTGGGACCATTCGGAGCATTAGTTACAACAGCTATCCATGAGAAGCACACACACAAGGAGTACATCGGCTGCGACGCCTGTGCTGCAAACCTTATGAGACCTGCAATGTACGGCGCATATCACCACATCACGGTCATGGGCAAGGAAAATGAGCCCTGCGATCACAAGTATGACATCACGGGTTCACTTTGCGAGAACAACGACAAGTTCGCAATCGACAGAATGCTTCCAAAGATTGACATGGGAGACCTCCTCTATATCCACGACACAGGAGCTCACGGCTTCTCCATGGGATATAACTACAACGGACGATTAAGAAGCGCAGAGCTTCTCTATAAGGAGGACGGAAGCGTCGAGATGATCAGAAGAGCTGAGACCCCGAAGGATTATTTCGCGACATTTGACTTCTCAGATATTTTAAAGAAGATGGAATATTAATTCGGGCCTGGGAGGCCTGACAAATCATGTGGCGGCCCGGACAACCGCCACATTACATAAAGAAAAAGAGGGTGTATATGGTAGAGACTAAGAAACTTGGGTTTGGTTTGATGAGACTTCCTCTGACAGATGGAAATGACCCTACCAGCATCGATTATGAGCAGGTCTGCCGCATGGTTGACACGTTCATAGACAGGGGATTTACGTATTTTGATACAGCCTACATGTATCACAACGGCGAGAGCGAGAAGATGGTTAAGAAGGCGTTGGTCAGCAGGCATAAGCGCGACACATTTACGCTTGCCACCAAGATGCCCACCATGCATCTTCGCGTTGCCGAGGATATGCCTAGGATTTTTGCCGAGCAGTGCGAGAAATGTGGTGTGGACTACTTCGACTACTACTTAATCCACTGCCTGAACACGGGGCTTTACGATACCGCAACCAAGCTTAAGACATTCGAGTTTTGCGAGAATCTTAAGAGGGAGGGCAGGATTAAGAAGCTCGGCTTCTCGTTCCACGATAAGGCGGATGTGCTGGAGAGGATTCTTCACGACCATCCGGATGTGGATTTTGTGCAGCTTCAGATAAACTACCTCGACTGGGAGGATTCAGGCGTTCAGTCAAGACTGTGCTACGAGGTTGCGAAGAAATACGACAAGAAGATCGTCATCATGGAGCCGGTCAAGGGCGGAACCCTGGCGAGCGTTCCAGAGGGCGTGGAGAAGATGTTTAAGGAGATTAACCCGGAGCTTAGCGTTCCGTCATGGGCCATCAGGTTTGTGGCAGGTCTTCCAAATGTTGCCATGGTGCTAAGCGGCATGAGTAACTATGAGCAGCTTCTCGACAACACTTCATACATGCAGGATTTTAAGCCCTTAAATGAAGTGGAGATGGACGCAGTTTGGAAGGCTGCGGACATGATTAAGACTAAGATTAGCATCGGCTGCACGGCGTGCCACTACTGCACGGAGAAGTGCCCGAAGAATATCGCAACACCTGAGTATTTCGGGCTGTATAATAAGTTCCAGCACACGGATAAGGAGGATAGAAAACCCCTTATCGAGGAGTATCAGGAGCTTACGCTCACACACGGCGCAGCCAGCGAATGCATCAGATGTATGCAGTGCGAGAGAATGTGTCCACAGCAGCTCCCGATAGTATCGCTTCTCAACAAGGTGAAGAAGTCGTTTGAGGGACGCGCGGCTCAGGCTCTCATGGAAGAAACATAGAGGTAACTACATGTCATTTGTTCAGTTTGATAACGTGATTAAGGAGTACGGCTCTGCCAAGACCGCGACCATAAGGGCGCTTGACGGCGCATCATTTGCAGTTGAGGAGGGAACTCTTACGGTAATCCTAGGCTCGAGCGGCGCCGGCAAAACCACGGCGCTAAACATCTTAGGAGGCATGGACACCGCCACGAGCGGCGATGTGTATGTGGGCGGCAAGAAGCTCACGGCTCTGTCAGAGAAGGAGCTCATAAGATACAGGAGATTGGATATAGGCTTCGTGTTCCAGTTCTACAACCTGGTTCCGAACCTCACCGCCCTTGAAAATGTTGAGCTTGCAACCCAGATCTGCCCCAACAGCCTGGACTGCAGGGAGGTCATGAAGAAGGTCGGACTAGGTGCCCGCATGGGCAATTTCCCGGCCCAGCTCTCAGGCGGTGAGCAGCAGCGTGTAGCCATAGCAAGAGCTCTGGCCAAAAACCCGAAGCTTCTGTTATGCGACGAGCCCACAGGAGCGCTTGACTACAACACAGGTAAGCAGATATTGCAGCTCCTACAGGACACCTGCAGAAGGGATGGCATCACGGTTATCATAATCACACACAACTCTGCAATCGCCCCCATGGCGGACAGAGTGGTAAAATTCAAGTCCGGAAAAATCACATCTGTGAGGGACAACGAGAATCCGACACCTATCGCGGACATAGAATGGTAGACATGCTGGTCTGCATTTATAATCAGGTGCCCATCAGAAAATATAACCAGAGGTTATGACAGATAGCAAAAATGAACCTAGCTGATTATGAAAATAATTGGCCTAACCTATTGAATAATTATTTTTCTGGTGTTAAAATTGTTCGCAAAGCTGTTTAAAAACAGCTAAACTTAGCGAAAAGAGGTCGTGACATGGAAAAGAAAAACATTGACTGGTCAAGTCTTGGATTTGGCTATATGGAGACAGATATGAGCTTCGTTGCAACATACAGGAACGGAGCATGGGAAGAGGGTAAGCTCGTCAAGGAGCACACCATCACAATGAGCGAGTGCGCATGCGTTTTACAGTATGCACAGACCTGTTTTGAGGGCCTGAAGGCTTACACAACTGAGGACGGCAAGATTGTCTGCTTCAGACCTGACTTAAACGCATCACGTATGGCTGATTCCTGCAGAAGACTTGAGATGCCTGTATATCCTGAGGACAAGTTCATCGAGGCAGTTGAGGCAGTTGTCAAGGCTAACGCAGCGTGGGTTCCACCATACGGCAGCGGCGCAACACTCTACATCAGACCATTTATGTTTGGTATCAACTCAGTCATCGGAGTTAAGCCTGCTGACGAGTACCAGTTCAGAATCTTAGTCACACCTGTTGGACCATATTTTAAGGGCGGCGCTAAGCCAATCACAATCACAGTAAGTGATTTTGACCGCGCGGCACCTCACGGAACAGGCAACATCAAGGCTGGTCTCAACTACGCCATGAGCTTACATCCAATCATGGAGGCTCACAGAAACGGCTTCGCTGAGAACATGTATCTTGATCCTGCAACAAGAAGCAAGGTTGAGGAGACAGGCGGTGCCAACTTCATGTTCATCACCAAGGACGGCAAGTTTGTAACACCTAAGTCAGACAGCATCCTTCCTTCAATCACAAGAAGATCTCTCATGATTGTTGCCGAGAAGTATTTAGGACTCACAGTTGAGCACAGAGAGGTTTACTTCGACGAGCTTAAGGATTTCGCAGAGTGCGGTCTGTGCGGAACAGCAGCAGTTATCTCTCCTGTCGGCAAGATCTGCTACAAGGGTGGCGAGATCAACTTCCCAAGCGGAATGGACGAGATGGGACCTGTTACCAAGAAGCTCTATGAGACACTTACAGGCATTCAGCAGGGCCACATCGAGGCACCTGAGGGATGGATTAAGGTTATAGAGTAATACATCATTCATCGACTTATGTAGGCGATTCTCAGTCAACAGGGAATCGCCTATTTTTAAAACCAGACTGTGTCTGATTATTGGGGTTTGTTTATGGTTAGGAATTTATTTAAAAATGGTGGCCTGATGGCGCTTTGCTGCGCCTTAATTATGTGCGGATGTGCAGGTGAAACGGACAAAACACCTGAGACGACTTCCCCTGTGGAGAGCGTGGAGACCACGGCTGAGGTCACGACCACAGCGGTTTTGGAGACCACGCCGGTGGAGACTACGACTGCAGAGCCTGAGGTAGTTAGCTTCGAGGAGACGCAGAAGGCTGTATGGTTTAGTAAGAGCGAGGGCTTTTACAGCGAGGACCTTGACATCGAGCTTAAGGTTAACGGCGCGCAGGGCGTGATACGCTACACGCTTGACGGAAGCGAGCCCACCGAGACCTCAGAGGAGTACACGGGCAAGATAACACTTCTTGCCGCAAACAGAACCAACCCCAACTGCTATCTGGTGAGGGCGAAGGTTTTCTACAGTGACGGAAGCTCATCCGAGGACGTGGCCCACACATATTTTGTGGACGTGGATGTGGACGAGCGCTTCACAACATATGTATTTGCGCTGTGGGGTGACCCGGACGAGATAGCCACACTTCTTGAAAACTACTCAGCCAGAGGCCGCGAGAGCGAGAAGGAGATATATGTTGCAGCATTTGACGATAAGGGAAACTGGGAGTTTTCACAGTTTTGCGGCGTCAGAGTCTACGGAGGGGCCTCAAGAGAATCCTCCATCAAGTCCCTCAAGCTCTTTGCGAGGAAGTCCTATGACTCCCTTAACGGCAAGTTTAAGACAGACATGTTTGGAACTCTCGACGAAGAGGGCAAGGTAATCGATAAATACGACAAGTTAGTCCTTCGAAATGCGGGCAATGATTTCCAGTTTGCATATATCAGGGACGAGCTTAACCAGGTGCTTGCCATGAAGGCGGGCTACACGGACTACGAGGGAGTAATCCCTGTGGTTGGCTACTTAAACGGAAGCTACTACGGCTTCTACTGGCTCCATGAGAATTACTGCGACGAATATTTCCAGCAAAAATACGGCAAGGCCGACGGCGAGTTCGTCGTCATAGAGGGCAATGACCAGTGGAAGTTCGACAAGTTCATGACAGAGGACGAGGAGCCCTATTACAACGAATTCAACGAGATGTATCAGGATATCACGGCGAGAGACCTGACGGACGATGCAGTTTACGCAGAGCTTAAGGAGAAGCTTGACGTTGAAAACTATCTTGACTACTTCGCATTTAATATTTACTTCTGTAACGCCGACTGGCCAAACAACAACATGAAGTGTTACAGATACTACGCCCCGGAGGGTTCAGAGTACGGCGAGGGCGTCTATGACGGAAGATGGAGATTCCTTCTCCACGACATGGACTACTCCTATGGAATGTACGACCAGACGAAGGTTATGGCCAACTACGATAACCTGAAGAGGATTATGAACGCCTCCCATGAAAAATACGCTCCGCTGTTCACACTTCTCATGCAGAGAGAGGACTGCAGAATGTATTTTGCAGATAAGCTGGTTGAGCTCATGAACGGCGTGTTCACCTACCAGAGCATCATAGGAACTCTTGAGGAGATGAGCGAGCTTCGCGCCACAGAGATGGCATACTACTATCAGTACCTCGAAGGGCTTAGAAACCAGGGAGATGCAAGCATCTGGACCAGAAGCAGCCATCTTCAGAACTATTATGACCAGATTAAGGCGTTTGCGACATCCAGACCTGCGTACATGATCAAGTTCATGGAGGCGGACCTCGGAGTCACAATCGTGGATGACAACGGAACATTTAAGATAGAGTTAGGAGAGTAATCATGGCAGAATTCAGAGTTGCGGCAGTGTTTAGCGACAACTGCGTGCTTCAAAGAGATAAGAATGTCACTATTTTTGGTGAGGGCGAGGACGGCAAATGCGTCACCGTCTCCATCCTTGGAAAAACTTATACAGGTGTGGTTAAGGGAGAACGCTTCGAGGTGGAGATACCCCCTATGAAGGCTCAGACGGGCCTCACATTTACAGTTAGCTGCGGGGACGCTGAGAAGACATTTTACAACGTTGCAGTCGGCGAGGTCTGGCTTGCAGGCGGACAGTCAAACATGGAGTTTGAGCTTCACAACATGAAGGGCGGCATGGAGCATCTCAAAAATGATCATCCAAATGTTCGCTTCTACTACACCAACAAGATCGCAAATATGGACGAGAAGTTTTTCGCCGCCGAGAGAAATTCAGGCTGGGGAGAGTTCTCTGAGCAGGGCGCGCAGGCCTGGTCAGCGGTTGGATATCTGTTTGCAAAGAAGCTCTCAGAGGACTTAGGCGTGACGGTTGGAGTCATCGGCTGCAACTGGGGCGGAACGAGCTGCTCTGCGTGGATGAGCAGAAAGTCCTTAGAGGAGGACGCAGAGCTTAAATCCTATGTGGATGAATATGACGCCGCAATAGAGGGCAAGAGCGAACAGGAGCAGATTAAGGAGTACGCTGACTACGAGGAGTACGACAGAAAGTGGAACGAGGAGGCTAACAAGATATATGCCACCGAGCCCAATATCGCCTGGGACGAGCTTCAGAAGAAGATTGGCCCGAATAAGTGGCCGGGACCTATGTGCTGCGTAAACCCCTTCAGACCTGCAGGACTATATAAATGCATGCTTCAGAGAGTTATGCCATACACACTCAGAGGCTTCATATACTATCAGGGCGAGAGCGATGACCACAAGCCAAATATGTATTTCAAGCTGTTTAGCAAGCTCATCCAGCACTGGAGAGACGACTGGAGGGACGACGAGCTGCCATTCCTCTTCGTACAGCTTCCTATGCACAAATACGCGGCTGACCCTGACTACAAGCACTGGTGCTTAATCAGAGAGGCGCAGGA
Organism: Lachnospiraceae bacterium; assembly: GCA_024699325.1. Lineage (GTDB taxonomy): Bacteria > Bacillota > Clostridia > Lachnospirales > Lachnospiraceae > UBA4292. The sequence continues at coordinate 6,914 of JAILPS010000042.1, forward strand.
CCGCGTTTACAGAACTGTGAAGAATACAGGCATGGCAGTCATAATCGACGCCGGAGAATTCAACGAAATCCACCCCAAGGACAAGGAGCCGGTGGGCTACAGGCTTGCGCTTCAGGCGCTTGACCATGTGTACGGCAGGCTCTCAGAGGACGAGGCCAACGGGCCAATCTATGATCACTATATCGTCAACGGCGATAAGATGGAGATATATTTTAAGCACTCAGCCGGCGCCTTTAAGCTTAAGGGCGGGATGTCAGGCTTTGAGATTGCAGGAAGCGATAAGCAGTATGTAAATGCTTCGGCTGCAATCTGTAAAGATGCTATAGTTCTTACAAGCCCGGAAGTTGATAAGCCTGTGTATGCGAGATACCTGTGGACCAACTACGGCGAGGTAACGCTTTACGGCGCTAACGACATTCCTGTGGCTCCGTTTAGAACCAGCAGGGACGACACCGCCACAGAGGTTAAGTCTGAAGTGAAGATACAGCAGGTTATGGAACTGTAGGAGGTTGATATGGGAGTATTTGCAACTGACGTGTTTGACATATGGTTCGTCAATCTTGGAATCAAAATCGACAATCTGGTGAGCTACTTCTCTGTGTTTGGCTTTAAGATTATGTTTTACGGCATAATCGTGGGCCTGGGCATCGTAGGAGGAATATGGATTGCCGCTCACCTGGCCGACAAGGAGGGCTTAGGAAACGATATCATATATGATCTGGCTCTTTTTGAGGTTCCGCTGTGTATCCTTGGCGCCAGAATTTATTATGTGATTTTTCAGTGGGACTTCTATAAGGCAAATCCCGCAGAGATAATAAACCTTCGCGGAGGCGGTCTCGCCATATACGGCGCCGTCATCATGGCGTTCATCGTTTTGGCTGTATTTGTTAAGGTTAGGAAGGTCAGCCCCTGGAGAATAGCGGACTGCGCCATAAACGGTCTGATTTTAGGACAGGCCATCGGCCGCTGGGGTAACTTCTTTAACTGCGAGGCATTTGGCGGATACACAAACGGTCCGTTTGCCATGAGAATCAACAGAGCTCTTGTCAACACAAGCATGATCACAGAGCAGCTTGAAAATGATATGGCGACATATCTTCCTGAGTACGCCGCAGATTACATTCAGGTTCATCCGACATTTCTATACGAGTCTGTGTGGAACCTGTGCGTGTTCACCTTCATGCTGATATACAGGAAGCATAAGAAGTTTGACGGCGAAATGCTTAGCGTGTACTTCATAGGCTACGGCATCGGCCGCTTCTTCATAGAGGGACTCAGAACAGACCAGCTTAAGCTCTGGGGCACGGACATCGCAGTCTCACAGATTGTGTCCATAATCCTCATAGTTGTGGGCGTTATCTTCCTGTTTTTCGGAAGGGCAAAGCTTGGCAAGGCTGAGGTTTCTGCTGTTACTTCTGAGGCAAAGGAAGAGGCAACAGAGAAAACCAAAACAGAGGAAGAGTAAGTAATTTTTATATTTTTAGGGCTTAAACCGCCGGTGTGCACAGCACATCGGCGGTTTTTTGCGTTTGTGCAACAAAATGTGAAAAAAAGTTCAAAAAAGTGAAAAACAGGTATTGAAATTCCAAATAAATTGCTTTATAGTTAAAAATGTCACGAAAGTGGGGAATTTATCCCATTTTGTGGGGAAAAGTGGTGGAATAAGCGCGAAAGGAGGACGCGGCAGTGGCTAAGCGTTTCAGAGGAAACTACACACATACCATAGATGCCAAGGGCAGACTTATCATCCCGGCTAAATACCGCGAACTTCTTGGAGAGAGATGTATCGTCACCATAGGTCAGGAGACCTGTCTTGCGATATATACGGAGGAGGATTTCGAGGCTTTGGCCGAGAAACTCGAGCAGCTGCCCACCATGTCTGATGCTACCATCAGACGCCTGAAGAGACATTTCGAATCAGACAGCGACGATCAGGAGTTTGACAAGCAGGGAAGAGTCATGGTTAACGCAAGCCTCAGGGAGAGCGCGCACATTGACTTAAACTCCGAGGTCAGCGTCAGAGGTATGGGAACACATATCGAGCTGTGGAACCCGCAGGAGTGGGCTAAATACAACGAAGATTTTGATTTTGGTGAGAGCGGAACGGCGCTTGCGCCATATAACTTATAAAACCGGACCGTTTTGGGGAGGTAGAGATGGAATTTTCACATGTATCGGTTCTGCTTCATGAGACGGTCGACAGTTTGAACATTAAGCCTGACGGCATATACGTGGACGGAACGCTGGGCGGCGGAGGTCACTCCTTCGAGATAGCCTCTAAACTGTCTGAGGGCGGAAGATTAATAGGAATAGACCAGGACCGTGAGGCGCTTGAGGCCGCGGGAGAGCGACTTAAGTGTTTCGGCGACAGGGTCACAAGGGTCAGATCCAACTTCGAAAACATCGGGGCGGTGCTTGACAGCTTAGGGATAGAGAAGGTTGACGGTATTATGTTAGACCTTGGTGTCTCATCCCACCAGCTAGACGATGAGAGCAGGGGCTTTACCTACAGGGTGGACGCACCTCTTGACATGAGAATGGATATGGACGGGGCGCTAAGCGCAGCCGACATCGTAAATACTTACCCGGAGACGGAGATTAACCGCATCATAAGGGACTATGGTGAGGAGAAGTTTTCGAGAAATATTGCAAGAAATATTGTGACTGAGAGGGAGAAGGCTCCCATAGAGACCACGGGGAGGCTCGTGGAGATCATCAGAAAATCGATGCCCATGAAGGCGCAGATTAGCGGAGGTCATCCCGCCAAGAGAACGTTTCAGGCCATAAGAATAGCCTGTAACAGGGAGCTGGATGTCCTGGAAAACAGCCTGGATGAGATGATACTCAGGCTGAACCCCGGCGGAAGGCTAAGCATTATCACCTTCCATTCTTTGGAAGACAGAATTGTAAAAACAGCATTTAAACGAAACGAAAACCCTTGCATATGCCCACCAAACTTCCCAGTTTGTGTGTGTGGCAGGAAGAGCACAGGCTTTGTGGTTACCCACAAGCCCATACTTCCAAGCGAAGAGGAGATGGAGGTTAACCCCAGATCCAAGAGCGCCAAGTTAAGAGTTTTTGAGAGAACACAGGATTAAGGGAGCTCGCAGGGGCGGGCAAAGAGGTATTGTATGGCAAAGAGGTATTATGGCAATCTCGACGAGAATTCAGTAGCCGGATCTTACAGAAATTACGAATATGAATATAGATATGAGCTGGATGGAAACACCGTCAGGAGGACGGCTGTGCCGGTTGAACCTGACGAGGAAGAGTATGTTGCCCCCAGGAAACCTGCCAGAAGAAGAACCCTCACACAGGAGGAGCAGAAGAAGCGCCAGCGCGCTACAGCCTTCAATCTTCCAACAGTCGTAGTTATCACAGTATTCATGGTTATGGCAGCTCTGGCGTGCATCCACCTAGTTGGCGCACAGGGCGAGCTTAACAGTCATTTGAGAAAGGTCAGAGAGCTTAGAAGTGAACTTACAACTGTTCAGGACAGAAATGATTTAAGATACAGCCAGGTTGAGGCGGGTATTGACTATACAGCGATTTACGATTATGCTATCAAGCAGCTTGGAATGAAGCAGCCGGGCAAGGATCAGGTTGTGTGGTTTAATTCAACTGAAAGTGAGTACGTGGTTCAATATGAAGAGATTCCTCAGGAATAATAATAATAAGGGCAAGAAAAACAGGGAGCGGAGAAGAAAAAATCTTAACTCCCTGAGATTCCGCCCCAATATGCAGAACAAGCTGGCATTTCTATTTACGGGAGCAATGCTGGCTTTCTTGTTTTTAGCGGTTGTTGTGGTTATCACGACGACACAGAATTACGATGAATACGCTGTGAAGGTATTCTCAAACTACAACTATTCAAGCACCAGTCTTACGGCGGCAAGAGGTACCATCACAGACAGAAATGGCAACTCACTGGCCATATCAGAGCCTGAATATCTTCTTATAATAGAGGCGCAAAACATTAACGACGACAAGTACTACCAGGCGACTATCGCTGCGCTCACGAAGGTTTTCGGACTTGACAGGGCTGAACTTGAGTCGTTCGTTGTCAATCATCCCAACTCACAGTATTACAGATACAGGGAGAGCGACGGACAGACGCTGATGATCGTTCCCCTGGATAAGATTGAGGAGTTTGAGGCCATAGAGAGCGCTGTAAATGTAACCAGCGCCAGAAGAAAGTTAGAGGCTCTGTCCGAGCTGTTTGGCCTGACTACGGATGAGGTTGCGGCCAGGTTCCCTGAATACGCCAGGTTCGCAGTCGAGGGCGTGTGGTTTGAGAAGAGATACGAGAGAGTTTACCCCTACGGAAGTCTCGCCTGCAAGGTTATAGGCTATCAGTCAGGCGACAGCGCAGAGTACTCCACAGGTATCGAGAAGTATTATGATTTACAGCTCACAGGTGTTGACGGCAAGAGCTACGGATATCTTAACGACGACTACAACCTGAACAACCAGGTCGTGGCTCCTGTTGAGGGCAATACCGTGGTTTCAACCATAGACGTGCAGATACAGTCCATCGTCGAGGAGAAGATTGCCGACTACATGGAAAATACAGGCGCTGAAAATGTTGGCGTCGTGGTCATGAATCCAAACAACGGCGAAATCTACGCCATGGCGACGGACACATATTTCGATCTAAACGACCCTACCGCCAAGCCTGACTCATACACGCAGAGCGAATGGGACAGCCTAAGCGCGCAGGATAAGAGCACCGCACTTAATGAGCTCTATTCAAACTACTGCGTGAGCTCATCATTTGAGCCTGGTTCTGTATTTAAGGCCTTCGTGGTCGCCATGGCATACGAGGAGGGCTATCTAAACGGCGACGAAAACTTCTACTGCGGCGGCTACAGAGTCGTAAACGGCTGGAAGGTAAGATGCCACAACCGTGACGGCTGCGGCGTTCTCGATATCTTCGGGGCTCTTCAGAACTCCTGCAATGTCTGCCTCATGCAGATTGCTGACATGGTGGGCAAGGAGGATTTCACTACATATTTCAACAGATTTGGCTTCGGCAAGAAGACCGGAATTGACCTTCCGGGGGAGATGGACACATCTGCCCTAGTCTACTCAGACTTCACAACCCAGCCTGACGTAACGCTCGCCTGCGCATCATTTGGACAGGGCTTTAACGTTACCATGGTTGAGGTGTGCGCGGCATTTGCATCCCTCGTAAACGGCGGATATTACTACACTCCCCACGTTGTGAAGGAGATACAGTCCGTGGACGGCACGATTGTGTACACAGCTGACACAACTCCGCAGTACCTGACCATCAGCCAGGAGACCTGCGAATACATGAGAGAGGCTCTGTTTGCAGTCGTAGAGGGCGGTACAGCCCAGACTATTAAGGTGCCGGGATACAACATCGGCGGCAAGACAGGTTCTGCCGAGATGGTTATAAACGGCAAGCGTGCGGAGGACGAGTGGGTCTGCTCAATCGTAACAGCATGCCCTATAGAGGATCCTGAGGTTTTAATCTACACGCTTATCGACAGAGGTAAGGATCCTGAGAATTATTCAAACAGTATGCCGGCACAGCTTCTCTCTAAGGCTATCTATGAGGAGGTGCTTCCATACTTAAACATCCACTCCAACTTAGACGAATACGATTACATCGTCATTCCTGAGACTGAGGCACCTGTTGAGTCTTCCTATGAGGAGGCTGCAATCACCGCTGAGGTTGGAGAGGTTGAGACTGACCCTCAGACCGGACTCATCATCGAGACCGAGCCTGTGGAGACAGACGAAAACGGCGAGCCGGTAAGTGTTGAGAACCCGGCGGACGAGAGCAGTGAGGGGGAGAGCACAGAGCCTTCGCCTGAGGGCGGGGAAAGTATTTCGCCTGAGGTTCCTGAGGAGACACCTGCTGCCCTGGAGTAATTAGAATTGAGGTTTATATAATGAAGGCATTATTTGCTTTGATCACAGCGTTTGTGCTAAGCGCATGTTTCACACACCTGCTCATACCATTTCTTAGGAAACTTAAGTTTGGCCAGCAGGAGAGGGAGGACGGCCCGAAGGAGCATCTGAAAAAGGCCGGCACCCCAACTATGGGAGGACTTGCGTTTGTCCCGGCGGCAGCGATTGCGGGCGCCATATTTTCGTGGCCTGATTTTGACAATCTTATAGTGATAATCATCATGCTTGGCTTCGGCCTGGTTGGCTTCCTGGATGACTACCTCAAGGTTGTCAAGAAGAACACGAAGGGGCTCTCGCCCAAGCTTAAAATGCTGGGACAGTTCGTGGTTGCTACGGCGCTTCTCGTGTACATGTACATGGGGGAGGGGCTTGGAACAGACATAATCATTCCGTTTGCGGGAGGATATAAGATTGATCTGTCCTATGTCTACATTCCGTTTTTCTACATTGTAGTTATGGGAACCGACAACGGCGTGAATTTCACGGACGGCGTTGACGGGCTGTGCTCATCAGTTACGGCTGTGGTTTGTGCATTTTTTGCGTTGGCAAGTGTAAAGCTTGGCTTAGGTATGGAGGCCACATCCTGCGCCCTGATTGGAGCGCTTCTCGGATACCTCCTGTTTAATCTTCACCCCGCCCAGGTTTTCATGGGCGACACGGGAAGTCTGTCGCTTGGCGGATATGTGGCAGCTATGGCTCTCATCATGAAGATGCCGCTGTTTATCATAATCGTCGGATTTGTCTATCTTGCGGAAATGTTGTCTGTCATGATACAGGTCGCATACTTTAAGAAGACAGGTGGCAAGAGAATATTCAGAATGGCGCCGATACATCACCATTTTGAGCTCGGCGGCTGGAGTGAGACGCAGGTTGTGGGAAGGTTTACCGTCCTGACCATAATACTGTGCGTTATAGGATATATTGCATTATAAGGAAGTGGAAATATGGCTGAATATATGGTTGCGGGAAGCGGCATCAGCGGCATCAGCGCTGTGAGACTCCTGCTTGGACTTGGAAAATCTGTTTTGCTCTACGATGGCAATGTTAAGCTTGACGAGGAGACTGTGAGGAATAAGGTCTTTGAGGGCGAGGAGAGCTTGAGAAGCAGGGAAGGGCTTCTAAGCATTTACATAGGTGAGCTTACTGCGGACGTTTTGAGGGGCGTCAGAGTCTGTGTGCTCTCCCCTGGAATCGCACAGGACAGCCCCTTCATGGACATCGTGAGAATCTGCGGCATAGAGATTACAGGAGAGGTTGAGCTTGCATACACCTATGCGAAGGGTAAGCTTGCGGCCATCACAGGAACCAACGGCAAGACTACAACCACATCGCTGGTTGGAGAGATTGTTAGAAACTATAACCCCGACACATTTGTGGTTGGAAACATCGGAATTCCATACGCCCAGGAGGCACTTAAGACGAAACCTACAAGCGCGACCGTCATAGAGATAAGCAGCTTCATGATGGAGACGGCAGTTAAGTTTAAGCCGGACGTTTCAGCTATATTAAATATCACGCCGGATCACCTAAACCGCCACAAGACCATGGAGTGCTACATCGCCATGAAGGAGAGGATTGCGGCTAACCAGACCATGAACGAGACCTGCGTTTTAAATCATAAGGACGCGGTTTTGAGGGAGTTTGGCGAGAAGCTTATCGAGGAGCAGCACTGCAAGGTGGTGTTTTTTGACAGCTCATGCGAGCTTGGCGAGGGATTATTTCTAAGAGGCGACGACATAATTATGGCACAGGGCGGCTCTGAGCAGGTTCTGATGAACGTAAACGACATGAACCTGATAGGCGTTCACAACTATGAAAATGTTATGGCAGCCATCGCCATCAGCTACGCATTTGGCGTGCCCATGGACATTATAATCGACACGGTTAAGCATTTTAAGGCCGTTGAGCACAGAATAGAGTATGTGGAGACCATCGGCGGAGTTAAATATTACAACGATTCGAAGGGAACCAACCCTGACGCGGCAATCCAGGCGATTAAGGCCATGAGAAGTGCCACCGTTTTGATCGGCGGGGGCTACGACAAGGGCTCAGAGTATGACGAGTGGATCGAGGCGTTTGACGGCAAGGTCAAGAAGCTGGTGCTTATAGGTCAGACGAAGGAGAAGATTGCGCAGTGCTGCGACAAACACGGATTTAGCGATTATGTGTATGCAGAGACCTTCGAGGAGGCCATGGAGATATGCTTCGAGACGGCGACAGAAGGGGACAATGTGCTCCTCTCACCTGCGTGCGCAAGCTGGGGAATGTTTGACAACTATGAGCAGCGCGGCAGAATCTTCAAAGAAATAGTTAGAAACAGACTTAAAAACAGTTAGGATTGAACGATGGATAACAACATAAACACAGAAAAAATGCAGACAGAAGAAGTTAAGGAGAAAAACTTAATTCAAAAGATATTCTTCTTTGGCCCGAATACCTACTATGATTACGGGCTTGTTTTTGTCATGCTTTTTTTGGTGCTGTTTGGCGTAATCATGGTCTATTCCACCACGGCTTACTCAGATGCCATAACATATGGAACACCCTACAGGTCCGTGATAAACCACGCAAAATACGCTGTGATTGCTGTTGGGCTTGCAATCCTTATATCTAAATTTGACTACCACTGGATAGTCAGGCTCTCGCCATTAATGTACTTATTGTCACTGGGGCTTATTTTGTATACGATGGTTGCAGGTAAGACCGCCAACGGTTCAGCGAGATGGCTCTATATTGGTTCAACTTCAATCCAGCCGTCAGAGCTTGCAAAGCCCTCGCTGATACTTGTGCTGTCGCTGTATCTCACGGCGTTTTATAAGACCAAGCTCAAGAGAAAGAGGGACGAATTCATATATGTGCTGATTGGCCTGATCATCACCATCATTCCTGTGGCGCTTGTTATCGGAGAGAACTTAAGCACCGCGGTCATCATCGGCCTCATAGGATATCTTATGTGCCATGTGGCCACGAAAATCAAATACATACTTCCACTTCTCATATTAGTGGGCGTTGTGGTGCTTGTGGTGTTGTACAACAGCGGAGGACTTGAGAAGATACTCTCGGGATACCGCTGGGAGAGAATTCAGGCGTGGCGCCATCCCATGGAGGGCGATAAGAAGTACACCTACCAGATTCTCCAGGGATTATATGCCATAGGTTCGGGCGGTGTGTTTGGCAAGGGTCTTGGAAGCTCCATCCAGAAGCTTGGATATCTTCCGGAGTCACAGAACGATATGATATTTGCCATCATCTGTGAGGAACTGGGAATCTGCGGAGCATTCTTTGTAATACTGCTCTTTGTGCTTTTGATCATCCGCCTCACATTTATAGCGCAGAATGCCCCTGACATGGCCGGCGGACTCTTAGTCACAGGCATCATGATACACATGAGCATTCAGGTTTTGTTTAACATTGCCGTTGTAACCAACGTATTCCCAAACACCGGTGTCACACTTCCGTTTATCAGCTCAGGAGGTAGTGCCCTGGTGGTTATCATCTGCGAGATGGGACTGGCGCTTAGCGTTTCCAACCAGATAAGAAAGTAGAATATAATGATGAAAACCAAGAGACTGTTAAAGAGACTTCTGATCGTCGCTTCGGTGGTAGGGGTGCTTCTCATCATTTCCTTAGCTGTCTGGAATCTCAGGATTACAGAGATTAGCGTGGAGGGAAATACCTACTACACAGACGAGGAGGTCATCTCTTTGATATTTCCGGAGACGAACGACTTGCACACGCTCTACGCCATGTGGGACAACCGCTTCGGAGATAAGAAGGACATACCGTTTATCAAGAATTACAACATATCCATAACAGGGCTTCACAGCGCCGAGATCATAGTCTACGAGAAGGGTCTTATAGGCTATATTCCCTACATGGGAAACTATCTGTACTTCGACGTTGAGGGATATATCGTGGAGACCTCGACGGAAAAAATCGACGGGCTGTTGTTCATCGACGGCATTAATTTTGACTTCTTCGTGCTAAACAGCAGACTTCCCGTGGAGGATGACAACCTGTTTTATAACACCCTGGTTTTAAGCCGTCTGATCAACGAAAAAAACTTAGAGGTTGAGAGAATATATTTTGACAGGGATATGAAGGTCACTCTCTACATGGGAGACATTAAGGTGTATCTAGGCGATGCCACCGAGCTTGAGACCAAGATACTTACCCTTGTGGACATCTGGCCGCAGATAACGAAGGAGAAGGGAACTCTGTATCTGGACAATTATTCCAAGGTAAACAATATAGTTGAATACATTTTCAAACGCGACACATAGATGCTTCCGATACAAGAAAATCGGAAGCATTTTTTTGGACTTTTTTCGAATTTTGGGTTGATTATTTTTGCAAAATCACATATAGTATACTTTGTGGGTATTTAAGGCAGGGGGAGTTTGCCATTAAGAGATTATTATCCATTTTATACATATGTTTTTTAGGAGGAGAAACCCTTGTTAGAGATTAAAATGAACGAAAACGAAGGCGCAGCAAGAATTATTGTTGTGGGTGTTGGCGGAGCTGGTAACAATGCAGTAAACCGTATGATCGACGAGAATATTGCCGGTGTTGAATTTATCGGCATCAATACAGATAAGCAGGCTTTACAGTTATGTAAGGCTCCTAAGGCTATCCAGATTGGTGAGAAGCTTACTAAGGGACTCGGCGCCGGTGCTCAGCCTGAGGTTGGACAGAAGGCAGCAGAGGAGAGCCATGAGGAGCTCACAGAGATGCTCACAGGCGCTGATATGGTATTTATCACCTGCGGTATGGGAGGTGGTACAGGTACAGGTGCAGCTCCTATCGTTGCAGCACTTGCCAAGGAGATGGGCATTCTCACAGTCGGCGTTGTAACCAAGCCATTCACATTCGAGGGCAAGGTTCGTCTTCAGAACGCTTTAGCAGGTATCGAGAAGCTTAAGGAGAACGTGGACACACTTATCGTTATCCCTAACGACAGACTCCTTCAGATTTCAGATAGAAGAACAACAATCCTTGACGCATTCAAGAGAGCCGATGAGGTTCTTCAGCAGGGTGTTCAGGGTATCACAGATCTTATCAACAACCCAGGTCTTATCAACCTCGACTTTGCAGATGTTCAGACTGTTATGCAGAATAAGGGCATCGCTCACATCGGTATCGGTGAGGCTAAGGGCGACGAGAAGGCTACACAGGCTATGCACGACGCTCTGTCAAGCCCACTTCTCGAGACAACAATCGAGGGCGCTTCACACGTTCTTGTAAACATCACCGGCGATGTAAGCCTTCCAGAGGTTTATGAGGCTATCAGCACTGTTCAGGAGCTTGCAGGAGAGGATGCCAACATTATCTTCGGTACATCTTATGACGATGAGACAGCAGACACAGTTCGCATCACCCTTATCGCTACAGGCGTTGAGGATAAGTCAGCAGCAGGTTCATCTGCTTACAGACCTAAGACAAGCGCACGTCCTGTTTACACAGCTAAGCCAACCACTCACACAGAGGAGAAGGTTGAGAAGGCTGTAGAGAAGGCAGAGGAGAAGGCTGAGGATGTTAAGAGCGCAGCTACAGAGGCAGCTGACGAGCTTGACGATGAGACAATCAACTCATTCTCTAACAAGCCATACACACCTTCATACAGAAGAACTGAGACACAGACAACAACATCTAACCAGTCTGTCCGTATCCCAAGCTTCCTCAAGAAGTAATTGATATGTCTATCACTCCCTGTCATCTGACAGGGAGTTTTTTTGTAAAAAAATCCGGGGCAGATTTAATCTGTCCCGGATTATCTTATTATTATTCTTCTTCCTCATCCTCTGAGGTCTCTCTGGCCTTCGTGGTCTGGGCCTGCGTGGTTTCCGGCTCCGTCGTGGTAGGTGCCACGTGGATTGAACATTTGCCAAGCGTTGTGGAGATGGCGTATTTCATGTCGTCGGTGGTGTAGGAGGTGTTTAGCTGCTCCTTAGTGAGCCTTATGTAAACCTTCGTGATGATATCGTCCTCCGGGCAGTAATCCCCGGCAATGCGGTTGCTCTCCGAGCAGATTGAAACCTCCTCGTGGATGGTGCAGTACTGCTTAGGAACTGTCTGTGATGTGAAATACTCTGTGTAGACAACTCCGTGGTCCTCGCCGCAGCCGCACACTCCGTCAACTGCCAAAAGTCCGCTCTTAGAACAGATCTTCGCGGTGACAATGTCCGCATCCCTCTTCCAGCCGATGTCAGAGAGGTTTTTGTGAATTCTCTCCATGACGCGCTTCCAGATATCCTTCTGATAGGTCTGACCGCTTACCAGGGTTTTGCCCTTGTCATAGCCCGACCATATTCCGCAGGTGTAGTAAGGGCTGTAGCCCACGAACCACACGTCGTTGTTGTCGGTTGTGGAGCCTGACTTGCCTGCAAGGCTCATGCCGTCGAAGCCGAAGCCCTCGCCTGTTGCGATTATGTTAGGGTTGATGTCTGTATAGTCTGTGTACAGGTTTTTGCCAAATGTAGATTCCATGCCGTAGGTCAGAAGAGATGCCGTGGTTGACTTGATGACGCGGCTTGTTTTCTGCTCGGCTGTGAGTATCTCCACGCCGTCGTGGTTTAACACCCTCGTGTAGAATGTCGGCTCAATGTACACGCCGTCGTTTGCGATGGCGCTGTATGCGGCGGTGAGCTCCAGGTTCGTGACACCCTTCGTAAGACCTCCGAGAGCCAGGGACGAAACGCGGTCCGTGTAGACTGTTCCGTCAGAATTCTTCTGGTAATCAACCAGCGTTGTGATGCCAAACTTCTCCACATAGTTGTAAGCAAGGTCTATGGACACGGTGTCAAGAAGACAGTGAAGTGTCGGCAGGTTCATGGAATATGCTATGCAGTCGCGGAGGTTGACATAGCCCAAATATTCGTCGCCCCACCAGTTGGAGAAGCTCTGCCCGTCAGCTGTGACAGGGGAGTCGTAGTAGACGCTGGCAAGGGTTGCATTGCATGCGTCAATCGCAGGTGCAAATGTGCTAAGCACCTTAAATGTTGAGCCCGGCTGACGCGTGGACTGTGTGGCGCGGTTTAATGCCAGGTTCGTGGTCTTCTCGCCGCGGCCTCCATTTACAGCCTTCACATAGCCCGTGGCCTGATCGATTATTATCATGGAAACCTGTGGCTGAAGCGTCACAGATAAGCTCTCCTTGGCTATCGTCTGGCTTGTGTCGACTGCGTATTCCTTAAACTGTGCGATGTAGGAGGTTATGTCCTCCTTGGAATCAAACAGTCCGCTAAATGATGTGTAGCCCAAAATATTCTTAATATATGTGGCCACATCGCTCTCTGTGTAGTCGTGCTCCTCACCGTCAGGGGATAAAACCTTTAGCCTGTAGGTGATGGAGTAGTATTCGTATGGATAGTTGTCGAGGTCGTTGACCTCCTCGTCCACAACCTTCTGGATGTTCGAATCCATGGTGGTGTAGATGGACAGTCCGCCGCTGTAGAGGAGGTTGTAGGCCTGGGTCTGGGTGTAGCCTAACTGGCTCTGAAGATCCGTGATGACCTGCTCGATTACAGCGTCCGTGAAGTAGCTGAATACCGTCTCTGAGGAGTTGGAGGAGGAAATCTGTATTCTCGAATACACATCGTCAGCTAACGCCTCCTGATATTCAACCTCTGTGATATAGCCCTGTTTTCTCATGTTTGAGAGAACTCGCTGCTGGCGCCGCTGGTTGTTTTCAGGGAACTTGATTGGGTTGTAGGCGCTCGGGTTCTGGGTTATGGCCGCTATTACAGCCGCCTCAGAGAGGGTGAGCTCGCTTACATCCTTGTCAAAATATCTGTTGGCCGCCGCCTGAACTCCCAGGCAGTTGCTTCCAAGGTTTATGGTGTTCAGATAGTTTTCAAGGATTACCTTCTTGGAGAGCTGTTTTTCAAGGAGAATGGCGAGAGCCTGCTCCTGAACCTTACGCTCGACCTTCGCTCCGATGCTCTGCTCAGAACCTCCGCCAAACACGCTGTTTTTGATAAGCTGCTGGGTTATGGTTGAGGCGCCCTGGCTCAGGCTCATGGTGGTGACCGCTATGGCTCCGGCTCTTAGAATACCCTTAAGGTCGACACCGTTATGTATCCAGTAGCGCTCGTCCTCTATGGCCACGAAGGCGTTGATCAGGTTGTCGGGGATGTCATCGAGGGATACCTCCTCGCGGTTTGAGCCCGCCATAACGAGCTTTTCCATGATATTGCCCCTGGAATCGTAGATGATGGTGTAGTAGTTGTCGGGGGACACATCGTCAAACGATATCTCCGTGGCTCCGTTTACAAGGGACATAAACGACCCGTAGGCAAACGAGCCTCCAAGCACAACTCCCAAAACTATTGAAAATGTTGTCAGAATGCATATGAGGACCACAAACTTTCTGTGGATTTTAGCCCTCTTAGAGCTAAGCTGTCTGAGCTTAGTCTGAATGCCGGTGTGATTATAGTTCATAGTATTAACGGTTTGCGCCGCCGTGGCGATAGTTTATTGTCGGGACACTTCCCGACTGTGCACATTATAAGTTCAAAATGTTACATTTAAATAAAGAAGTCTTTAATTTTCGTGGGTTATTACCCCTTCATCGGTCACGCCGTAGGAGATTTCATCGCTCTGCTCGATGGGGCAGGTCCCTCCGGTCATGTCTGTTATGTCCTTATGGACTCTTGAAATGTCTGCGCTGGCAACTGGAAACCTGACCGTAACAGCGTCCGAGTAATCCGTGGACATAAGCGTTATATTTTCCGTGTTCAGATAATATGTGAGTTTGCCGTAGGTTGTGTAGTCGAGCGTCACTGTGAATATGCGCCCTGTAAACATTTCGATGAGAGTTGTGTTGTTAAGTGCATCCGCGCAGGCCTCGTGGTAGGCGCGGACGAGTCCGCCGGTTCCAAGTAACACCCCGCCAAAATACCTGACGACCACAGCCATGGTGTCTGAAAGACCTCTGCCACTTAGGACGTCCAGTATGGGCTTGCCTGCGGTGCCCGAGGGCTCGCCGTCGTCTGAAAACTTCTGCTTGGAGCCGTCGCTTCCCAATATATAGGCGTAGCAGATGTGCCTTGCGTCCCAGTACTTCTTCTTCATGGACTTAAGAATATCCGCCACATCTTCCTCGCTCTTTACATGATACAGAAATCCTAAAAATCTGGACTTCTTCTCCTCGTAATAGCCCTCGCCCGAGCTAAATACGGTGGTAAAACCCTCTTGTGACATAATTACCTCTTTGACATATTATTTCACATTATAAAATAGCATTAAATTATAAAAGAAACAAGAACTTTCAATTTCTGCTTGCATTGTATAAAGTTTATGCTAAAATACAAAAGTTGAGAATCTGTAAACTAGCACATTTTTATAAGGATGGATTATGAAGAGAGAAGACATTCGTAACGTTGCGATTATCGCACACGTTGATCACGGCAAGACAACATTGGTAGACGAGCTTTTGAAGCAGAGCGGTGTTTTTAGAGAGAATCAGGAAGTGGCAGAGCGTGTCATGGATTCTAACGACATTGAGCGTGAGCGAGGCATCACGATTTTGTCTAAGAATACTGCGGTATATTACAAGAACTACAAGATCAACATCGTCGACACCCCAGGACATGCGGATTTCGGCGGAGAGGTTGAGCGAGTTCTCAAGATGGTTGACGGAGTTATTCTGGTGGTTGACGCCTTCGAGGGTCCGATGCCACAGACCAAGTTCGTTTTAAGGAAGGCGCTTGAGCTCAACCTGTCAGTTATCGTCTGCATCAACAAAATCGACAGACCGGGCGCGAGACCTGACGAGGTACAGGACGAGGTGCTCGAGCTTCTAATGGACTTGGACGCAAACGACGAGCAGCTTGACTGCCCATTCGTATTTGCATCAGCCAAGGCAGGATTTGCGGTTATGGATTTGGATGACGAGAGGAAGGATATGATGCCACTCTTCGACACAATCATCGACCACATTCCGGCTCCTGAGGGAGACGAGAGCGCACCTGCGAGAATGCTTATCAGCACCATCGACTACAACGAATACGTTGGACGTATCGGCGTCGGCAAGGTTGAGGACGGCGTTATAAGAACCAACCAGGAGCTTTTCGTGGTTAACGCCCACGATTTAGATAAGAAGTATAAGGTTAAGATTGGCAAGCTCTACGAATACAACGGTCTGGCTAAGTACGAGGTAAATGAGGCCAAGTTTGGCTCAATCGTTGCCATCTCAGGTATCGCAGAATTACACATCGGAGACACCATCTGTGACCCTGAAAACACAGAGCCAATTCCATTCCAGAAGATATCAGAGCCCACAATCGCCATGCATTTCATGGTTAACGACAGCCCGCTCGCAGGCAAGGAGGGCAAGTTTGTAACCTCACGCCACATCCGCGAGAGACTGTTCAGAGAGCTTAACACAGATGTTTCCTTAAGAGTTGAGGAGACAGACAGCACGGACAGCTTCAAGGTCAGCGGCCGTGGAGAGCTGCATCTCTCAGTTCTTATCGAGAACATGAGAAGAGAGGGCTACGAGTTTGCAGTCAGCCGTCCTGAGGTCCTCACTAAGATCAACGAGCGCAACCAGGTGTTAGAGCCAATGGAGCTTGTATATATCGACGTTCCAGATGAATTCTCAGGCAATGTCATCCAGAAGCTCTCAACGAGAAAGGGCGAGCTTCAGGGTATGGGTTCAGCCAATGGAGGCTATACAAGACTTGAGTTTAGAATTCCTTCAAGAGGTCTTATCGGCTACAGAGGCGACTTCATGACCGACACCAAGGGTAACGGTATCATGAACACCGTATTTGACGGCTATGAGCTCTACAAGGGTCCTATCCAGTTTAGAAAACAGGGTTCCCTCATCGTTTACGAGAGCGGAACAACACTTACCTACGGTCTGTTTAACGCGCAGGAGAGAGGTTCACTCTTCATCGGCGCAGGCGAGGAGGTATACGCCGGAATGGTTATCGGTCAGACCGGCAAGAGCGAGGACGTTGAGGTCAATGTCTGCAAGGCAAAGCATCTGTCCAACACGCGTTCATCATCAGCTGATGAGGCGCTTAGACTTGTGCCACCTATTGTTATGAGCCTGGAGCAGTGCATGGATTTCATCGACGACGACGAACTTCTTGAGATCACGCCAACACATCTTCGTATCAGGAAGAAGATTCTTGATCCTGTCATGAGAAAGCGCGTGAACATCAGGAAGAACCAGTAATGGAGACAGAGTTTTGAAATATTACAGAATAGCCACATTTAACGTGGCCATGGAGGTTGACAGTCCGAGACTGTTAAACAGCGCAGCCAAATACGAGATAGCTAAGCCTGAACACATAGATATCACGCTTTCGGGCTACAAGGAGGACGCCAGAAGAAACCACGAGATGGTTTCAGGGGTGTCAGCCCAGACCTGGGAGGAGATACTCTCAGGGGATGACTTCTATCAGCAGCTTCTAGAGCACGGCGCGACATTTTTACATTCAAGCGCCATCGTTGTGGAGGGCAGGGCATATCTTATAAGCGCGGGAAGCCAGGTTGGCAAGACATTTCACACGAAGCTTTGGCAGCAGTATCTTGGAAGCGACAAGGTTGTCATATTAAATGATGACAAGCCGGCCATCATGAAGGATGAGCAGGGCGTGTGGAGAGCATACGGAACTCCGTGGTCAGGTGCCAGCGAATTCAACATGAATATGGACGCGCCGATAGGTGCCATCTGTTACCTCGAGAGGAGCGAGAGGAACTGGATACAGCCTGAGAAGGGGCCGAGAATCCTCCACGATTTCGTGGGTCAGACCATAAAACCCAGGGACGAGGAGAGGCGCATCAGCCTGTTCACACAGTTTTCCGACCTGATAACCAGCGTTGACAGCTACAGAATGGGCGTCAATATGGACATCGAAGCCGGAAGAATGGCCTACGAGGTCATGACTGGAAAAATCAAATTATAGTGGTTAATTATATGCCGCAGTCAGCATTTGGGTCTGACTGCGGCATTTTTTGTGTTTTTTCTGTGTAAAACCTTAAAATCCTGATTTTGGTATGGAAAAACATGTGAAACTTTGATAGAATTAAACTGTATGTGCGCAGAGCACATAGAAGGAGAATTATATGAAAAACAGAAGATTTTTAGCGGCTGCTATGGCCGGCATGCTTGCCGTATCCGCATTTGCAGGATGCGATAAGACTGAAAACGAGGAGACTAAGGCTACGACTGAAGCCTCCGCCAAGGAAGAAAAGACAACAGCAGAGGAGACCGAGAAGGAGACAGAGAAGGAAACCGAGAAGGAAACCGAGAAGGAAACAGATCCTGTAGAGACGGATCCTGTAGAGACGGATCCGGTTGAGACTGAGCCTGTAGATCCTGTGGTTATCGAGGAGTCAGAACTCACACAGAAGTATTTTATGCTTATGGCATATTCGCCTGACGAGGCCAGAGAGTATTTTGGAGTTGAGGTTGATGAGAGCTTAGGAGAGGAGGAATTCCTCCAGTTTGTTGATTCGATGTTTTTGGAGGGTGTAACCTCTGACAGACTCACCCTTCACCAGTACATTATGAACCCTGAAAACTATGGAATAAACATAGAGGACGTTCCATATGATCTGGGCGGTTTATATTCAACACCGGAGGAGATTAAGGAGTCATACGACACTAACCTTGAAGAGCTTAAGGAGATGTTGGCATTCTCCACAGAGGGCTTCACAAACAGAGAGAAGCTCGTGTTTGACAAGCTCTACTATGAGTATCTTCTGGCAATGTGGGGATGCGAGGTTCCGGACTATTCAACAGTTTGCGGCACCATGGGCAACATGGTTTCCAACCTTGGAACAACATTTTTCGAGTACATATTCGAGGACGAGGCAGATGCAGAGGAGTACCTTCGCATAATGGAGGATGTTCCGGAGGTTGTAAGGGCCATACCTGAGAGTGTACAGTATAAGATTGACACCTACGGCTACTATCCGTCAGATGCCATGATACAGGCAACACTTGACTCTCTGCTCGATTCAGAGGATTTGGACAACAATGTCTACATCAACGGTTTTGATTCTAAAATCGACGCGCTTGAGCTTGATGAGGCGACCGCCGCAGATCTCAAGGAGAGAAATGCGAAGTTTATCGAGGAAGAGCTAGTGCCTGCATTTGAGGACTGCTACGAGGAGATGGAGAAGTTCTTAGGACTTAATCCTGATGGAACACCTATCGCCAAGCTTAGTCAGGGTAGGGATTACTACGACTACCTTGTAGAGTGTGCCACAGGCTCACGCATGACAACCCAGGAGGTTTTTGACTATTTAGACAGAGAGATTTCCAAGGGCTATGATAGGCTTGTCGACCTGGCGCTTGAGGACTACAAGGGATACATGTCATATATCAATGACAGCTACGAGTTCCCTGAGACAGAGCCTGTTGCCGCTATCGAGTACCTTATCGAGAATATGAAGGATGATTTCCCGGACCTTGGAGGTGTTGAGTGGACAGTTTCATACCTGCCATCATCCTTAGAGGTTGACGGAATATTAGCTTACTACATGGTTCCTCCAATCGATGAGCCGACTGTAAATGTTATGCGTATCAACGGCGCTGCATCAGGCGATGATCTTATCATGACGCTCGCCCATGAGGGATATCCCGGACATATGCTTCAGTTCAATGTCCAGAGGGGTGCCGGAGCATTTGATTTAGAGCAGCTTATAAGCGAGCTTGGCTACAGCGAGGGCTGGGCTATGTATGTGGAGTACAAGTCAACAGAGTACTACGGATTAAAGAATGTTGTCGCTAAGCTTCTGCAGCTTGACAACTCACTTGGCTACGATTTAAATGCTATAGCGGACATCGCAATCAACGGCTTGGGCTATAGCACAGAGGAGTTTGGCGAATATTTGGAGTCGGTGGACATGGGCGATGAGAGCACGGCGAACCTTTACTACGATTTCGTAGTCGGTGATCCGACAGCGATTGTTCCATACGCTGCAGGCTACCATCTCTGTGATGAGAGCATTCAGAGTTACATGGAGGAGACAGGCGCAGATTATAAGGATGCGCTCAGAGCATACCTTGAGGTTGGATGCTCATCATTTAACATTGTAAGAGAGTACATGGGCACTCAGTTTGAGTAAATGCCAAGTCTTGAAAAGACTTGGCAGTCAGTCCGCGCGACGCTTGGCGCGGTAAAATTTGAAGAAACTTGGCAGTCGGTCCGCGCGACGCATGGCGCGGTAAGAATTAGGAGTAAACTAATTTTATGGATGTTTTTGTAAACAATTTTATTCTGGTGTTACAGCTTTTAGGAGGCGTGGGACTCTTCCTCTACGGAATGCATCTCATGGGAGATTCGCTTAAAAAACTGGCCGGCGGTCAGATGGAGGCAATCCTCGCGAAGTTTACCACCAGCAAGAACGAGGCGGTTGGAAGGCTTAAGGGTTTTGGACTTGGTACAATAGTTACGGCAATCATTCAGAGCTCTGCGGCGACAACCATCATGCTGATAGGCTTCGTTAACGCCGGAATCATGACGCTTGGACAGACCATTGCGGTTGTTTTTGGTGCCAATGTCGGTTCTACAGCCACAGCGCAGATCATCAGACTTGCGGATATCTCGGGCGGTTCAGGAGCGCTCTCGCTTCTAAACCTTTTAAAGCCCAAGGTTTTTGCCTATGCACTTCTGTGCATCGGAGCATTTATTATGCTCTTTGCCAAGAAGAAGAGACCGAAGGATATCGCGGGCATCATGGTAGGTCTGGGAACGCTGTTTGTCGGCATGACAACCATGGAGGATGTTTTCGAGGGACTGAAGGATTCGGATGGCTTCAAGCAGCTCTTCGTGTCATTTAGCAATCCCTTAATAGGCTTTGCCATAGGTCTTGGCCTCACGGCTCTCATCCAGAGCTCATCCGCGTCAGTTGGTATCCTGCAGTCGCTCACTGTCACAGGCATCACATATGCGACGGTAGTTCCTGTTGTCATTGGTATCAACGTCGGCAAATGTATGACCATACTTCTAGGAGCCATCGGAGCCAACAAAAAGGCCAAGAGAGTGTCTCTGGTCTACCTCTTGTTTAACATTATAGGCGCCATAGTTTTCATGGTGGGAATATACGGCATCAACGCGCTTGTAAGCGGCGGCTTCTCATTCTGGGACACAGTCGTAAACCGCGGTAATATCGCCGACTTCCATCTCATATTCAACCTTGTCATGGCTGTGATTCTTCTGCCGTTTACCAAGCAGATCAGCAACCTCACAGGCAAGATTATCCACGACACGGACGAGGAGAGAAACACAGACAAGATCCTCGAGAGTCTCGACGAGCGACTCTTCGACACACCTACCACAGCTATCGAGCAGTCGCGCAAGGTTATGTGCCACATGATCGACAGCATCATGGAGAACTACTACATAAGCACGGGTCTTATGTATGAGTTTGACGCTGAGAAGCGCGGCGAGGTGGAGATTAATGAGAAGTTTATCGACAAGTGTGAGACAGCACTTAACGAATATCTTCTGAAGGTAACATCCAACACAGTATTGACCAGAGATCAGAGAAAGATTGCCAGCGAGCTTCTAAACTCTGTCAGCGATCTCGAGCGCATCGGCGACCACTGCATGAACATGGCTGAGATTGCAGATGCCATGAGGGAGAATAAGATTTCCTTCTCAGACAAGGGAAATGCTGAGCTTCAGATTATCATCACGGCAGTTGAGAAGATACTTGACCTGACATTTACAGCATTTAAGACGGATGACCAGAGCATGACTCTTAGAGTTGAGATCCTCGACGAGATGATCAACGAACTCAAGGAGACCATCAAGGAGCACCATGTCAACAGACTTCAGACAGGGGAGTGCTCAATCGAGGGCGGCTTCTATCTTGTGGACACACTCACAGACCTCGAGCGTATCGGCGGCCACTGTGCGAACATCGTTCACCATGTCACCAAGAGATTCGCGGCTCCTTCATCCTTCGATGAGATGCACGGACATGCCTACAGCGTGGACATCAAGAATTCCGACGATTACAAGGCACTCTATGTATACTATGAGCAGGTTTATCTTAAGCCAATCAGAAAGTACAACGCGAATGTCGAGGCCATAGCATCTGCGACACAGGATGTTGAAGTTAAGCCTCAGACTGAGAGTGCGGTGGAGGCGGTAAGCGCTGAGGAAGTGCCTGCTAAGACCGATGAGAGCGCAGATTCTTCAAAGATTCCTAAGAAGGATAAGAAAAAGAAGGAAGAAAAGAAGAAAAAACATTAAAATTTGACCATATGGTACAATGACATTTTAAAAAAAGTGTGATAAATTATCTTACGTGGACTGGGTAACCACAGAGAGAAGGCTAACAGGGTGCAACTAATGCACCTTGACAACTGAATATTGCCGATTGCCGATCATGAAAGTGGGAGGATTATGAAGATAATTTATTATATAATCGGGCTTATTCTAAGCATGCTGCTTATGTTTAAGTGCCCGACGTTTTGGAAGATTTATGATGGGGCTTCGGACAAAACCGAAGCCCCTTTTGTTGTGGAGACAACCGCTATAGAGGAGACCACTGCATCTGAGGAAACCGTGGCGCAGGAGACTGTGGCAGTGCCAGAAACCACCACGGTGCCTGAGACAAGCGCTGTGCCTGAGACTACTGCAGCACCAGAGACTACTGCTGCGCCAGAAACCACTGCTGTGCCAGAAACTACTGCTGCGCCAGAAACCACTGCGGTGCCAGAAAACACGACGGTGGCAGAGACCACCTCAGCATCCTACAGTGTGACCAGACTTATAGTTGACAATGCGTCAGAGCTGGATAACATCTGGGTTCCTGGCCACACCATAAGTGCGGATGAGTTGAGCGTCAGAGCCGTGATGGTTAATGACAACGACCCTGCGGATATCTTAGTGGAGACGGACGCGGCCGTGAGCATACAAAATGGTCCCGTAACCATAGTTTCAGGTGGTAATGTCATAGAGCTTGAGTATAGGGGATACAGGACAAGCTGGACATACACGCCCGTGATACTAAGCGAGGCGCAGTACGCGAGAAAATACGGAAGCATGTATCTGCCTGAGCTTGAGGAGGAACTCCTAAGGCAGATGAACGATGTGAGAGTCGAGCTTGGGCTTGACGCGGACGTGTTCTCAGAGAGGTGTCAGGAGATGGCCAGAAACAGGGCGGTGGCCATAGCGCAGGAATACTTGGAGACCGGGGACTGTTCGCACAACAACAGCGGTAAATACATTTATATAACGGACGGTGGAACAAGCGAGAACATACTGCACCAGTATCCGCTTACAGGCTACGTTTTAGATGGCAAAACCGCCACGGCCAGCGTTATGGCGGAGACCTTCAGGGCCAGCGAGGGACATTTTATCAGATGGACCGAGGACGTAAGAGGTTACTTTGAGAACAGATATGTGGGCGTTGGAATCTACTACGAGGAGACCAGCGGATATCTGTTTGTGTCCATTGTCTACATGGTTTTGTATTCTGAGAGATTATAATCTAACATTTTCTGAGCAGTCGTTTGACTGCTCTTTTTTTATACCAAAATATAGGAGGAAGATATGAGAAACAGACTAAAAAGAGGAATTGGAGTTTTGGTGTGCGCGGGGCTGGTGGCCTCGGGCATGACAAACCCTATCACAGGCTATGAGGGGGTGATGAGGGCAGAAGCTGCCCCGGAGCGCGCCGTCGTCGACGTGACAGGGGAGGACGTTGCAAATGCAGCGCTTAAGTACCTAGGCTATGGCTACAGTCAGGGAAGCGGCAGGCTTACAGGGGATTCCTACATGGACTGCACGGGGCTTATATACAGGGCTTTGTCAGACGTTGGATATTCGGGGATGCCCGATGACACGGCGGAGTGGATAAGCCTTATAACCAGGCAGAGCCTTAACGTGACCTACGACGGCAAAGCCACGGATGTCATATATGTGGACAGCGCCGCGCAGTATAACGCGATTGTGGATAACGATTCCTATAATAACTATTTTGTGGTGCTAAAAACGTCCGTCACGAGCGATTCGGCGGATGACTTAAACATGGTTCCTGGAACCATTCTGATTATGGGCAAAACCGACACGAGCGCCGCCCACGGCATGATTGCCATAGGCAATGTGTCTGACGAGGGCGTGGCGCCGCTTACGGTTGCCAACTACGATACGGAGTATTTTAAATACATTGACAGCGCCATGGGGGAACTGTCAGAAAAATATGACACCCTTAAAAACAGGCTTGATAAGGCGCACTACGTCGTGCACACGGTGGCGACCGATAATCTGGTGGCCGGACTTAGATACATGACCACATCCAACACGTATTCGTATGATACGTATCTGCAGACGTTTGGAAGCAACTACTATAACGCTGTCAGAAGGGATAACTATCTGATTATGCCCGGCGGAGGCGCTAATCCAACGACGAATGTCTACACGGTGGGACTTAACACATGGTTTATCGACGCGGCGAGCGCGACCTACGGCGTGAGGCTTAGAAACAACATAACCGGCAAGGGAAATGGTGTGGTTCCCGTGTACAGCATAAGGGTTCCCTGCAACGAGGATTACTATGCGTATGTGAATCTTGCGAAGGTTATAAGCGATAACGGTCAGAGCGCGGAGGGGGCAGGATATGTGGTCACAAGCAATGAGACCCTTGCAAAAAATGTGGCCTCTGGAATCGTTTTGGAGAGTGGAATTGTGACAGATGATTTTACCACATTGGTGACAACAGGAAAAAGCCCTGTCTCCTCTGCGGCAGTTTTGACAGGTCTTAGCCAGAGCGGCACACTTTACGTGGCAGAGTATAAGGCGCCCGAAAACTGCACGAGGGATGAGGGCTACTATAAGGTCAGCGTGAGCGGTGTGTTAAATACTGAGGGTCAGGGCTCATACATAGAGGATGTTACGTATTATGCCTCTGCCTCCAGCGCGCAGGGAAGCTTACTTGGCAACTCCATGAACAGCGACGGATATTTTGTGAGAGGCGGCGCGGGGGTTGCGGGAACACTCTACGCGTCCGACGAGCTTAAGTACAAAAACATGTATGGCAGCTTTAAGGCGGTTAAGAGGGACGAAAACGGAGAAGTGATATCTGTTGCAGGCATAAGTTTTTCTGTATATGACGCGGCCCAAAACTATATAGGAAATATCACCACAGACCAGACGGGCACTGCCACATATCCTGTGTTTGTGAGAGAGGTTTTAAAAACTGCGACGTCGGCCTCTGAAACCTTCTATGTGAGGGAGAATGCGGACAGTTTAGTAAGCGCCGGGGCCACGGGACTAATCTGTGACGACAACTACTATAAGGTAACCGTGGGGCTTGGTTTAAGGAGCGATGCAGGGGACTGCACAGTGAGCGTTACCAAGGGACAGAGTATGGATAATGCCACAGCGGAGGTTTTGGCAAGTGGAACAGCATTTGACGTGATAAACACACATAGATATGTGAATGCGAAGCTTGTGGTAACCAAGCTTGACGAGGAGACCGGGGAGAAGGTTGGCGCGCCCATAGGATTCGAGCTCTACAGCGATGAAAACTGTCAGAATATGATCGATATATTCTACACATCAGGAGGGGTTGGAACTTACACATTTGAGCCATGGAAGCTAAACACAGACGGAAGCGGAAGTGTTAGGACCATATACATGAGGGAGAACGAGGAGAGCGCTAAGAAGGCGGGCTTAGACGTGGACACAAACATATATAAGCTTGGCGTGACTGGGGCAGAGAACATAGAAAACTGCGCGGTAAATGTTTTGGCGGTCACCGGCGATTACAGCCCGAGGATGAACTGCGACGGTGGTTTCAGTTTGAGCGTCTACGATAAGCCTGTGAACATCTCTGTGGTTAAAAACATGGACGAGACGGCAAGGCTTGCCATAACGGAGGTTGTGATTGAGCTTAGCGCGAAGGTTAACGGCGTAAGCATAACGCCACAAAACATAGGCGGCGAGGAGGTTTTAACTGTCTTAAGGCTTAACAGCGGCAACGCATTTAGCGCAGGCTTCACAGACCTTAGAAAATATGATGAAAACGGTATGCCGATAAGCTATGAAATCGCGGAGACTGAGGTGGTTACTAAGAGTGGCGCCGGGCTTGAAGCATTTGCAGAGCCTGTAATCACGCGCGAGGGCGCAAGCGACTATACGGCTAACTACAGCGTGTACAACCAGACGCTTAAGTTTGACGGATATCTAAAACTTGTCAAGACAGACGAGAGAGGTGAGGCTTGTGAAGCTGTGTTTAATATCTACGCAGATAGCGCCTGCGAGGAGCTTCTAAAAACCGTGGAGTGTGTGGATGGAAGCGCAGTGGTCTATGTATCGGACATGTTTAGCGAGCCCTGGACTTATCTTACAGATCTTGACGGAGACAAAAACCTAAACACTGTCACTGTCTATGTGAAGGAGGCTTCAAACGACGGAAGACATATTCTTGATGAGAGCGTCAGAAGCGTAGTCATAGAGGCGTCAGATGTGAGGGGCGCACTTGGAGGAACGCAGGAGACATTTATCAATGCCACAAGAACCCTCACGGTCTCAAAACTAGACGCCACAGGCGGCGTGGAGGTAAAAGGCGCCACACTTAAGCTCTACAGCGCCACGAAGGAGGGTGTTATAACCTCCGACTTTTACGAGAGCTGGGTTAGCGGAAGCGACGGCGTGGACGCGGAGGGCAAGCTTAAGCCCCACGTGGTTTACGGCATAAGCGAGGGCTACTATGTTTTGCAGGAGAGCGATGTGCCAGGCGGATATCTGGGAGCAAGCGACATTCTCTTCTATGTATCAGCAGAGGCAACTCAGAGCGTTACCATGGAGGATGAGAGGCCATACGGATATGTGAATATACAGAAAAACGACCCGGACGGTGCGGGAATAGAGGGCGTAAGATTCCTGATAAGCAGGAGGGATAACGGGCAGACATGGGAGATAGAGACCATGGAGGACGGCTCGGCGGTGTCGCCGCACCTTCCCATTAACGAGCTTGTGGACGGCAGGGTTACGCCAATCATTTACGATATTGAGGAGATATACGTGCCGGCGGGATATATTCTAGACGATGAAAGGCACGAGGTGGTGTTTGAGTACGCGGGCCCCTCTGAAAACCTTATCAGATATGATTTAAATGTCGTAAATGAATTCCAGAGGGGCTGTATCGCCGTGTTAAAGCGGGGCCTTATGGTCGAGGGCGTGACGCTCTATGAGACCGTTTTTGGCGTGGATGTCTATAAGCTTGGCAGGAGATACACATATCTTGAGGGCGTTGAATTCACAGTTTACCAGGATGAATCGTTAACCGAGGAGGTCTGTAAGATAGTCACGAGCGCAGAAGGGCTGGCAAAAAGTGAACCGCTAAGGGTCGGTCACTACTATGTGAAGGAGACGAAGGTGCCCGAGGGCTACGCCTCAGACCTGGATGAAAATGGCAACACAAGGGTTTACGAGTTTTATATCGCGGGCAGCGCGCAGGATTCGCAAAGCGGAAGCATAGAGTATGTTTTAGAAGTCACAGGAGAGATTGAAAACAGGCTCTTATCTGCCACTCTCCAGATAGTCAAGATAGGAATAGATGAGGCGGGCGTCAAAAAACCGCTGTCAGGTGTTTATTTTGGCGTGTTTGCAGGAGAGGATATCAAAAACAAAAACAGCGGCGAGGTGGTTGTGGAGGCAGACAGATGTATTGCGGTGATTAAGACTGACAGCCAGGGAGTTGCGACCCTTACAGATACGCTGCCCGAAGGCAGATACTATTACAGGGAATTAAAAACCTCCGGAAACGAATACGTTCTAGACGATGAGAAGGTGGAGTTTGCTGTGTCGTATGATGATGCGCAGGCAGATATATGTATCGAGAGGGAGGCGCTAAACACCGTGAAGAAGGGAAAAATGCAGATATATAAGGTGAGCGAGGAGAATGCTCCTCTTGAGGAGGCCGAGTTTACGCTTAAAAACACACAGACAGGGGAGAGCGTGGTGCTAAAAACAGACAAAAACGGATACGCCTGCGCAGAAAACCTGACCATCGGAAGCTACAACGAGGATGGAGAGTTTATGTATGTAACCTACACTCTTTGCGAGACGAAGGCGCCTCTGGGCTACGAGTTGGATGATGCCGTGTATGAATTCACGTTTGAGGAAGGGGAGGTAAGCATAGACGCCCTGACTAAAACCTACAGGATTGTAAATGTCAAGGAGGACACTCCTAAGCCCGCTGCCATCTCGACCAATATTTCCCAGACACCATTTGGCATAGGTGACGGCGGCGTGGCGGCCGGCAGATACGTATATATTGCAGGCCTCATCATGCTTCTTGCGGCTCTGTTTTACAGGAGGAGAAGGATGTGAAAAAACTCAGAGCCATATTGATAGCCGTGGCTCTTGTGCTTATGGCAATCGGAATATGCAAAACCTCTGCCGCCAAGATGGAGGTGGAGGAGGGATATGTAAGGCAGCATGAAGAGGAGAATATAGCGGACAGGTTTATAGAAGAGCTTATGGAGAACGCCATCGATGAACAAAACACCACTCAAAGTGGGGATGAAACCCAAAATAGAGATAGGATCATAAGGTTTACTGGCGCTGATGGACAGACAAAAACCAAAATTCTGCCTAATACGCCCACGTTTGTGCTCGAGGACTATTCCTCCTACGGCGACGACTTTTACCACAGCCTGACGCCTGAGTACGCGAGCGGAGAGTTTAAGTTTGTGCTGGAGATTCCGGACATAGGCCTTAAGCGGGGGGTGTATGGCTCAGAGGATCCCGCCAAAATCGAGGCTGACCTGGCTATGTGGATGTTAGTCCTTATGGACACAGGCCAGGAGCTTGGCGTGACAAACATTGCCATAGC
This sequence comes from Lachnospiraceae bacterium, assembly GCA_024699325.1. GTDB lineage: Bacteria > Bacillota > Clostridia > Lachnospirales > Lachnospiraceae > UBA4292. Next base: position 35,675 of record JAILPS010000042.1, read on the forward strand.
AGGGCATGACTCCTTAAATGAGGACCTAAGTCTAAACCGCCTCGTGGACATAGAAACTTTTGACTACATAGGCGAGGGGCACAATATCTATATTTACTCCTGTGAGGGTGTCTATATTTACCAGATTGAGGAGTTTTTTGACGCCGCAAGAGCAGAGGGGCGCGCCTCCTACGGCTACACCACAGATTTAGATGTCAGCGATCTCTATATATTTACCTGCGGCCGCGACATAAACCAGAACCCCTCCCAGATTAAGAATCACAGATATAAGGACATAATCGTCCATGCGGTCTTAACAGACGTGCTGACCTGGCGTGAGTACAGGGAGAGGGATGAGAAAACATAAAACAGGGAAGTGTTGTGTGATTAAACTGCTAAAAGAATACAGATTAAGTTGAAACTGAGGGCGCAATTATGCGCCCTTTTTGCTTGCTTATTTACGGAAAATGTTTTATTATTTAATTCGTATGATTCTGTGACAGGGGTGCTTATAATGGACAATCAAGATTACTTTACTATTTTTGATCAGGATGACGAGGAAATCAAGCCTGTTGAAAAAAAGAACGGACTAACGTTTTATATTTTAAATATTGCCAAGCTTATACTGTCATTCGTGCCGTATATTTATGTGCTTGTCATTGCCGTAGGTGGTATCCATATCGGCCTTCAGGGCAATGATACATATTACGGTTTTGAGGCACTTGAGAAGGCCTTGTTTCCGGTGACAGGGCTGTTTTCATCTGTTGGAGTTGTATCACTGCTGGTTCCTCTGTGTCTGATTTATCAGATACATTTTATTGTTCGCCACAAATCGGATCTGAAGCTCATGATAGCAGTGGCAGCGATGGTAGTTATCGCGCTCGTAGCGACTCTTATGCTTGAGCCGGTATCTAAGGAATACCGCTACAGCCATGTGTCAGTGCCCAATATTGTGGCAGAGTATCTGGTGGAGACTTACGGCCAGAAGAGTGTTCTCAGTATGAGGATTCTTGAGGAGAAAGAATCCTTTGACAATGAATATACAGAGAAGGAATACAGTGTTTACAATGTTGCGGATGGCTCCACAATAAAACTTACATACACAAGAGTGAAGAATTACGACAGCGGAGAGCTCACGGAAACAGTGACTGATGAGCAGGGCAAGGTTTTTCGTGACGGAGCGTTTGTGACGGAGTAAGGTCAGAATTGATAATTGTGAAGGGAAGCCGCGGTGACATTTGTGCGGCAGGTGTGTTATGTCTGGATACAAAAAGTTAAAACCATTTAAGAAAATGCCGTTTTTGGTGATTGCCCCCGTGGTAAGCATTATCGTGGAGGTGGTCCTGATATTTTTGATACTTCACTTTATGGATGTGTTGACCTTTAACAAACAGAATATGCTAGGCGTTAAGCAGGTGCTCATTGTGGGCACCATATTTGCTGTTATATATGGTTTGTTTGAGAGACTTATCAGCAGAAACAGGGAAGTGAAGTGGTATATGATCCCTATGGGAAACATGTTCATTCCTATAGCTATAGATGTTATTGTGTTTCTGGTGGCTATGACTAAATGGTGGTCAAACAGGGACAACCAGCATCTGGAATTCTTCATGTATCTGTTTGCGACCATGGCCATATATATGGCGGTGGCGTCTGTAATCAGGCTCATCTTCCAGTTCATAGTCTATCTGTACACAAGCGACACACCACAAATGCGCGAGAAGAGAGCTCAGAAAAAAGAAGAAAAGAAGGCAAAGAAATCATGAATAAGACAATCCTTAAAAAATACGCAAAGCTTATCGTAAACATGGGCGTGAACCTGCAGAAGGGCCAGCAGGCCATAGTCACAGCAAATGTTGACCAGAGAGAGCTGGTAGAATATATCGTGGAGGCCTGCTACAAGCGCGGCGCCAGCTTTGTCAGAGTTGACTGGCAGGACCCTGAGCTTGTGAAGATTGGCAGCAACTACGCAGATCAGAATATATTAAACACTGTTCCTGCCTGGGAGGAGGAGAAGCTTAAGCAGAGACTAAATGACATGCCATGCATGATCTACATAGAGTCAGACGATCCTGACGCCCTTAAGGGCTCCAACGTGGACGCCTTAAACGAGGCCAGGAGAATGCGCTATCCTATAATCAAGAAATACCGCGACCAGATGGATAATAAGTACCAGTGGGTCATCGTCGCAGCCCCATCTGTTAAGTGGGCCAAGACAGTTTTCCCGGGTGAGAGGGCAAACAGGGCGGTTGATAAGCTCTGGCAGGCCATCCTTAAGTGCGCGCGCATGGGCGACGGAAGCGATAGGAGCGCCATGGAGTGCGACCCTATCAGAAACTGGGAGGAGCACAACCAGAACTTTAATGAGAGAAGCGCATGGCTTAACGCGCAGAAGTTTGACCGCTTAATCTATAAGAGCTCAAACGGCACGGACTTCACAGTCGGCTTAAACCACAATGTGAAGTGGGAGGGCGGAAGCGAAGTCTCCCTTCAGGGCATCACATTTAATCCTAACATGCCAACAGAGGAGATATTCACCACTCCTATGAGGGGGCGCGCAGACGGATTGTTAGTTTCCAGCAAGCCGCTGTCATATCAGGGACAGCTTATAGAGGACTTCTCCATCCGTTTTGAGAACGGAAGGGCTGTGGAGGTCAAGGCTAAAAAGGGACAGAAGCTCTTAGAGGAGATGATAAAGATGGACGAGGGCGCGTGCTATCTCGGAGAGGTTGCGCTTGTCCCTAAGAATTCACCAATCAACGAGAGCGGCATATTATTCTACACCACCCTGTTTGACGAAAATGCAGCCTGTCATGTGGCGCTTGGCGCAGGTTTTTCAAACCTCTTAGAGGGCTATGAGAACATGAGCCAGGAGGAGACATTTGAGGCGGGAATCAACCAGTCCATGATCCATGTGGATTTCATGATTGGCAATGATGACATGTCCATAACAGGGGTTAAGGACGATGGAACGCAGGTGCCTGTGTTTGTAAACGGCACATGGGCGAACTAGTCAGGGGTAGAAGATGAACAACAAAACGCTTAAATATGTGCTCATAGGAATTGGATATGCGCTGCTTCTAGTGGTGATATTCATGATTGGAAGAGCGATAGGTAATATCGGCGAGAAGAAGGACGAGGGCGTGGCGGATGTCACGACAACCGCAGGCAGTGATTTGGCATCCGCTGATGGTGAGACCTTGTCAGAAAACCCCGCGGCAGCAGATACGAGTAAGCCCTCAGCCGAGGAAAATGTCAGCAAGCCCACAGGTGAGCAGCCTGAAAGTAATTCTTCAAACGAGCCTGCAGGTGAGCCTTCAGATGAGCCTGATAGTGCCCCATCAACTGAGCCGTCAGTCGAGCAGCCATCAAGCGAGCAGGCATCTAATAACCAGACTGTCTACTGGGCAAGCCCGGATGGAGCAGTCGACACTGGAAATCTGACCGCCACTGGAAGCGGCTATGAGGGAACGCCTGGAACGGGAACATTCAACTACGGCGAGGCGTTACAGAAGGCCATAATCTTCTACGAGGCCCAGAGAAGTGGCGACCTTCCAGAGAGCGGAAGAGTGAGCTGGAGAGCGGATTCTGCCCTGACAGACGGAAGCGATAACGGCGTCGATCTTACGGGCGGGCTCTACGATGCTGGCGACAATGTGAAGTTTAATCTTCCCATGGCGTACACATCAAGCATTCTCGGATGGTCAGTTATAGACGAATATGACGCATACGTGGAGAGTGGACAGCTCACATATATCCTGGACACAATCCGCTGGGTGAATGATTATCTTATCAAATGTCACACAGAGGACGAGGTGTTTTACTATCAGGTTGGCGACGGCGGAATTGACCACAGCTGGTGGGGCGCATGCGAGGTCATGCAGATGGAGAGACCTTCCTACAAGGTCACCGTGGACAGCCCCGGCTCCTGCGTTGTGGCGCAGGCCGCGGCAAGCCTTGCAATCTGCGCAGAGGTTTTTGAGAGCATTGACCCCGACTATTCAGCCACATGTCTGAAGCACGCCAAGAGCCTCTATGCATTTGCAGATAAGACCAGGTCTGATGCGGGCTACACTGCAGCCAACAACTTCTACTCCTCAAACTCAGGCTATATGGACGAAATCATGTTTGCGGCCATATGGCTGTATAAGGTCACAGGTGACAAGTCATATCTTGACGCGGCGGAGGGCATGTGGAATCCGAAGGAGCCACTCTACAAGTGGACCCTGTGCTGGGATGACAAAACCCTTGGAAATGCATTGCTGCTCACATACATCACAGGCGACAGCAAGTATTCAGAGTTTGTGGAGAACAATATCGACTACTGGACAGTGGGAGTAGACGGCGCGAAGATCAACTACACCCCTGACGGTCTGGCATACCTTGACCAGTGGGGAGCGCTCAGATACGCGACCACGGAGGCCTTCGTGGCAGCTAAATACAGCATGTGGGATGGATGCCCCGCAGACAAGGCCACCAGATACATGGATTTTGCCAAGAGCCAGGTGGATTACTGTTTAGGCTCCACAGGCTTTTCATACGTTGTGGGATTTGGCGACAACTATCCGCAGCACATTCACCACAGAACCGCCCAGGGTTCGTACTGCGATAACAAGAGTATTCCGGAGCAGGCCAGACACATCCTCTACGGAGCGCTCGTGGGAGGCCCTAGAAGCGACGGAACATATCCCGACGACATAAACGATTACTCAACCAGCGAGGTCGGCGATGACTATAACGCAGGATTTGTGGGAATTCTGGCCATAATGTACGACATGTATAAGGGCCAGACGCTTAAGGATTTTGGCATGGTGGATGCTCCCACAGAGCCCGAGGTCTATATGGTTTACAGTGTAAATGTTGTGGGCCAGGATTTCATAGAGCTTAGAAGCTTTATCTACAACGAGACTGCATACCCTGCAAGGGTTACAGATCATTTGTCATGCAAATATTTTATCGACCTGACAGAGGTCTACGAGGCCGGCGGCAGCGTCGATAATATCATAGTTAGTTTGAATTACGCCGAGGGTGGAGAGATAGCAGGTATCCAGGCCGTCGACGAGGCGAACCACATTTATGCTGTGGAGATCAGCTTCGAGGGGGCTCTAATATATCCCGGCGGTCAGAGCCAGTGCAGGAGGGAGTGCCAGTTCCGCATCAGATGTGATATGGGAGTCTGGGACAGCACCAACGACCCCTCGTACGTGGATTTGATGGATTATAGCGGTAGTACACCTGTAAGTGCGGCGCATATGGCGCTCTACGACAGTGGAACCCTGATTTTTGGAGAGGAACCATAATGGATGAGCTTAAGGAGCTGACGGACGTTTACCAGCGACTGTTTAACAGGGTGAAGTCCGGAAAACTCACGCTTCCCAAGAAGAGAAACAGAAAGAGCGCTGTGAGCTCTGAGGAAGTGAGAAGTAAGGTCTGGATATATCTAAACAGCGAGGATGCATTTGAAATGCAGGACGAGATGCGGGGGTATCTGTTCAGATACATCGCGAGAAAACCCGAGCTTGAGGACATAGATGTAGACAGACTTATCAAGAGATTTGCAGGAATAGAGTTAGAGGATTTTGGATTTGTGAGGACCGGCAAGGTAACGGTCTATGACATAATTCACTTCTACAGGGGAATAGATAAGCAGCTGCTTACGAAGTCTCTTGTGAAGGTTTACAGGGAGAGCTTCGTAGGGCAGAAGACCAAGCAGGACATCGAAAAACTGCTTCCGCTAAACCCTATAGACGCATACCCTGATGCGAGATGTCTGAAGAGACATTTCATACTGCACGTCGGAGCCACCAACACGGGCAAAACCTATCAGTCTCTGCAGAGACTTAAGGAGGCTTCCCACGGAATATATTTATCGCCTCTCAGACTCTTAGCACTTGAGGTGCAGGAGAGATTTCTGATGGACGACGTCATGTGCTCCATGACCACGGGCGAGGAGGAGGATATTGTCCCGGGCGCAACCATCATGAGCTGTACGGTGGAGAAGCTACACATCGAAGAGGTGTTTGACATTGCGGTAATCGACGAATGTCAGATGATCAACGACCGCGACAGGGGCTACGCGTGGACAAGGGCGATACTTGGCATCATGTGCCCGGAGATACATCTGTGCATGGCGCCTGAGGCAGAGGAGATCATCGTCAAAATGATTGAGGAGTGTCAGGACACCTACGAAATCCACAGACATACAAGAGACACAGAGCTTGTATTCCAGCCTGGAATGTTTAATGTGGACAGGGATCTCAAAAAGGGCGATGCCCTGATAGTATTTTCCAAGAAGAAGGTTTTGGCGCTTGCGAGCTATCTGCAGGAGACCGGCGTCAAGGTGAGCGTAATCTACGGAGCGCTTCCCTACCAGTCCAGAAAAGAGCAGGTCAGAATGTTTGTAAACGGCGAGACGGACGTGGTTGTGGCCACCGACGCCATCGGCATGGGCATGAACCTTCCCATCCAGAGAATAGTCATAATGGAGGCCAGCAAGTTCGACGGCGTTGACTTCAGGGACCTCGAGGGGCCGGAGGTTAAGCAGATTGGCGGGCGCGCAGGCCGCAAGGGAATGTACGACATTGGCTATGTGGCTGCAGCCGAGGAGCCTGAGAGGATAGAGGCGCTGCTTGAAAGCGTGACACCGCCCATACCTGTAATTCACCTCGGAGTGCCCGATGAGATAATAAGAATTGATCAGAGACTCGACGATATTCTGCTCACATGGAAATCCCTTCCGGTAAGCGGAATATACGAGAGAAGTGATATAAGCCGAGAGGTAAATCTATACAGAATGCTCTACGACAGACTTCCGGAGCTTAAGAACGAGGATTATTATGCCTGCATAACCATCCCGTTTGCCGAGATACCCGAGGTCACCAAGCAGTGGCTTATCTACTGCGTGAGCTATTTTACACAGGGGGAGGATTCACTGTGGTTCCCGGCAAGGAATCCCAAGAACCTGGACGATTACGAGACATACTACAAGATACTTGACCTCTACTACCAGTTCTGCACGAGATTCAACCTGCCGTTTGAGCAGGAGCTTCTCTCAGAGACCAAGTCGGAGGTTGCAAAGGAGATTTGCAACATTTTAGTTGACAATCTCAAGAAATACGGCAAGAAGTGCAAGCGCTGTGGCAAAGCTCTGTCATGGAATCATCCATACAATCTGTGCGAAGAGTGCCACGCCCTGCCGCCGCAGCTGAGGAAGCTCGGAGGCATGCACATGAATGACTGGAGAAATGCTTCAAAGCGCCAGAACGGCCATGTGCAGGCCGGCGGGTACGATAAGACATTTCACAAGAAAAACAGCTCTGGCAAATCCAGAAGCTACAACAAACCGAGAAACAAAACTTAAGTTAAATTGCTGTGCGGAGCAAGAATAGTTATGGTAGTTAGCAGGGCATAGAGCCCTAAAATCACTCAGACCAGGTCTGGAGGAAGGGAGATAATTATATTATCATGAGAAAACTACACTTTTTAAAGCGTGTGTCAGCGGTGATGCTTGCAATATCCCTGGCCACGGTAGCTCCTGCATATGCGCAGACAACACACGGCACAACTGACGAGGTTGTAACTGAGGATCAGTTAGACAACACACCGCCCGCCGACTATGTGGTAAACACAGAGACGCAGGGAGATTACGACGATGAGAGAGGGGATGCGCTCTTTCCCAAGGATCATCTTCAGGAGGTCAGAATCACGGTCGATGAGACCAACCTGAACTATCTGTTACAGAATGCGAAGGACAAGCCCTCCGTCATGACTGACACGGTCACGGTTGGCGACGCCTCTGTAAGCTACGCAGGTCTTAAGACCAAGGGCGATTACACGCTCCTTCACACATATGATGACAACCCGGGAAGCGACCGCTTCTCCTTCTCCATCAATTTTGGCAAATATATAAAAAAGGCTGAATACGGCGCCAAGCAGAACCTCTACGGCGTGGAGAAGATAAGCTTTAACAACTTCTTCTTCGACAAATCCATGCTCAAGGAGTACGCTTCATGGCTGATTATCGAGGCCATGGGACTTCCGACGCCAAGATTCTGTCTGACGAAGCTATACATCAACGACGAATATTACGGTGTGTATTTCATGATTGAGAATCTTGAGATGAACGTTCTCGAGAGATATCTCGACGTTGACAAGAAGGAGATTCCCGGATACTTAAGCAAGGTTGAGCTCACACAGTTTAAGTATGAGGAACTTCTTGAGGACAATTCTCCTCTCTACGAATTTGATGAGGAGGTCTACAAGGAAGTCGAGCCCATGCTTCCCACCGTTATGGAGTGGGTCAGAAAACTAAACTGCCTGAGTGCGGGCACAGATTTTGACGGCAACAGGATAGATGTAAACAGTCAGGAGTACATAGACCTTCTCGCCCAGATTATGGATGTCGACGAGGCGGTTAAATATTTTGCAGTGCACTCCTTCCTGGTGCAGACAGACTCCATGTTCACCACACAGAAGAACTTCGGTCTGTATGTAAGTGAGGCCGGCAGGGCAATGCTTCTCCCGTGGGACTATGACCTGGCATTTGGAACATATTATCCGACGGACGCTGAGTCGACCGCCAACTATGATGTCGACATGATGTATTTAGCGGGAGATTACAACGGCTGGAACGGAAGTTTTAAGACCTCAGCGCAGGTTTATAAGGATTATCCTCTGTTTAATGTAATCTATCAGAACAGCACATTGATGGATAAATACCACGAATATATGGCTGACTGCTCGGTTGTGGCGGCTCTCGGAGGAAAATGCAACGCCACGGGAGAGGTTTATGACAGCACCTATGTCGGCAATATGATAGACGGCCTTTACGATGAACTCTACGCGGCAGCGGAGGAGGAGCTGGCAAGCCATGTCTACTATGTAAACAATATCAAGCAGCCATACGCATTCAAGGCGGGCAATGATCACATTAAGCTGATAGTTGCCATGAGGGCTATCGGCGTGTACTTCCAGCTGAAGGGAGAGAACAACTTCGTGTCCGGCAACGGATGCAGCCTGGATCTGGTCGGCAACGGTCAGCCGGGAGGCTGGTATGAGACCAACGGCATCATCAGCAATGTTTTAAGCAACGGAATATATTTCACGGGAAGCTACAGGGATGACAGCTGGAGCGGCAAATCCCCCAAGATTACCGTGAGGGATGTGACTGAGACCACACCTGGCTATGAGCAGATACAGGCGCTTAAAGAGACAGGCGAAGTTATAAGCTACAGAGTGTACAACACTGTGACACCTAAAAACGGCTACACGTTAAATGTTCCGCTTGGCAGCAAAACTTATGCTCCCGAAATCTACACCATGACTGAGGGTGTGATGAACAGGCAGGAGGTTACGGTCAGCGACAATATCGCGAGAGCCACATTTGACGTTCCTGAGATTGTGATTATATGTTACAGCTTCACGGCTCCGGAGCCTGAGACCACTGAGACGGCTCAGTCCGATGAAGCGGTCACGACACAGGCAGATGCAGGCAATTCTGAGACTAAGGAGAACACCACCAACTGGGCGTTGATAGGCGGCGCGGCAGCGCTTATCGCAGTGCTTGTGGGCGGTTTGGCGATAGGTAATTCTAAGAAAAAGAAGAAGAGCGAAGAAGATAACTAAGATTTTTCGCAGAGAAATAGACAAGGCGTGTGATAAGATTCACACGCCTTGGTTTTATTTTTTAAGGTTTTTGTTTGCTGTTGCCAGCATGAGCTTGATACGGTTAAGCTGGTTAACCTCGCTGGCGCCCGGGTCATAGTCGACTGCCACAATGTTTGACAGGGGATATGCGCGGCGAAGCTCCTTGATAACGCCCTTGCCCACGATATGGTTTGGAAGACATCCAAACGGCTGTGTGCAGACAATGTTGTTGACGCCGCTGTTTATGAGCTCTAGCATCTCGCCTGTCAGGAACCATCCCTCACCTGTCTGGTTTCCGAGGGAAACGTAATCCTTCGCCATATCTGCCAGATGCTCGATACGGCTCGGCGGCTCGAAGCGGTCGCTCTTTTCTAGCTGTTTGTGGGCGTAGCCACGGCATTTCTCCAGGATGTTGATGCCCATGTTGCAGAGCGCTGCAGTGGAGCTCTTGGCTCCTAGGTTGTCGCGCTTGAAGTTCGTGTTGTAGAAGCAGTAGAGTAAGAAATCCATGAGGTCAGGCATAACCGCCTCAGCGCCCTCGCGCTCCAGAAGCTCAACGATGTAGTTGTTGGCGCCCGGCAAGAACTTGACCAGAATCTCTCCGACTATTCCGACCTTAGGCTTCTTGATGTCAAGCAGCAGAAGAGTGTCGAAGTCGTTAACGATGCCCTTGACATTTCTGTTGAAGTCTGCAAATGAAGGCACCTTCTTCGTGAGTGACTCGATACATATCTTCTTCCACTTCTCGTGGAGTGCATTGGCACTTCCAGGAACCGCCTCGTAGGGTCTGGTGTGGTAGAGACAGCGCATAAACAGATCGCCGTAAACCACCGCCATCATGGCTCTGGTGAGCATTGGCAGGGTGAACTTAAATCCAGGGTTTGACTCCAGACCGCTTAAGTTTATGGAGATTACAGGAATCTGACCCATACCGGCCTTCGCAAGAGCTCGTCTGATGAATCCGATGTAGTTGCTGGCACGACATCCGCCTCCAGTCTGGCTCATGACAACTGCGACCTTATTTAGGTCGTATTTGCCCGACATAAGCGCCTGCATGATCTGTCCGACAACGATAAGTGACGGATAGCATGCGTCGTTGTTGACGTATTTGAGACCTGTGTCAACCGCAGAACGGTTGTCGTCCATGATTACAACATTGTAACCGCTGGCGCGAAGGGCAGGGCCCACAAGGTCGAAATGTATAGGAGTCATCTGAGGGATGAGGATGGTGTATCCTTCCTTCTGCATCTCCTTGGTGTAGAATTTTCTGTCATATGCCGCAGAGACGATTTTCCTCTCGCCGCAGTCCTGGTTGGACTTGATGCGAAGCGCAGCGATGAGAGAACGGATTCTAATCCTTGCAGCTCCCAGGTTATTGACCTCGTCAATCTTGAGCACTGTGTAAATCTTGCCCGAATTGGTCAGAATATCGTCAACACAGTCCGTGGTTACGGCGTCCAAACCGCAGCCGAAGGAGTTGAGCTGGATTAAATCCAGGTTCTCCTGCGTCTTGACGAAGTTGGCCGCGCGGTAGAGTCTTGAGTGGTACATCCACTGGTCCATGACGATGAGAGGTCTCTCAACCTGTCCTAAGTGTGACACGCTGTCCTCTGTGAGAACGGCAAAACCGTATGAGGCAATCATTTCAGGAATACCGTGGTTAATCTCAGGGTCCACATGGTATGGACGGCCTGCAAGTACGATACCCCTTGTGCCCGTGGCCTTCATATACTCTAAGACTTCCTCGCCCTTCTTCTCGATATCATGCTTAGCGCCAAGAAGCTCCTCCCAGCCTAAGTGGGCTGCCTTCTTAATCTCCTCGGCCTTAATGCCGTACTCCTTCGTGAAGATGTCTACAAGTCGCTTCGTCAGTATCTCCTCGTTGGTGAACGCCATGAAGGGGTTCATGAAGTGAATGTGCTCGGTCTCTAACTCCTCCACATTATTCTTAATATTCTCAGCGTATGAAGTTACGATAGGGCAGTTGAAGTGGTTGTTCGCATCAGGTGTCTCATCTCTCTCGTAAGGGATGCATGGATACCAAATGTTTTTGATGCCCTCCTTGATAAGCCAGCTGATGTGGCCGTGTGCCAGCTTGGCTGGGTAGCACTCTGACTCTGAAGGGATGCTCTCGATGCCCATCTCGTAGATCTTTCTGGTGCTCTGAGGGGAGAGGATGACTCTGAAGCCAAGCTCCCTGAAGAACACTGCCCAGAATGGATAGTTCTCGTAGAGGTTTAGAACTCTCGGAATACCTATGGTTCCGCGGGGAGCTGCGTCCACCGCAAGAGGCTCATAGTTAAATATCCTGTTGTTCTTATATTCGAAGAGGTTTGGAACTCTGTCCTTCGGCCTCTCCTTGCCAAGACCGCGTTCACAGCGGTTTCCGGAGATATGTCTTCTGTTGCCGTTGAAAATGTTTATGGTCAGACGGCAGGAGTTGGTACAGCCGTGGCATCTGGCCATGGTGGTCTTATACTGCAGGTTTATGATGTCGTCGAGGCTAAGCATGGTGGTTTCCCTGCCCTGACAGCGCTCTCTTGCGATTAAAGCCGCGCCAAATGCTCCCATGATGCCCGCGATGTCAGGCCTGATGGCCTTCACGCCGCTGATGCGCTCAAATGCTCTGAGAACTGCGTCGTTATAGAAGGTTCCGCCCTGTACAACCACGTGCTCGCCGAGCTGCTTAGGGTCAGTGATTTTGATAACCTTAAACAGAGCGTTCTTGATAACTGAATATGCAAGGCCCGCGGAGATGTCTGCTACAGACGCGCCCTCCTTCTGGGCCTGCTTAACGTTGGAATTCATGAATACCGTACATCTGGTGCCCAGATCCGTAGGGTTCTTGGCAAACAGAGCGGCCTTCGCAAAATCCTGAACAGAGTAGTTTAGTGACTTGGCAAATGTCTCGATGAAGGAACCGCAGCCTGATGAGCAGGCCTCGTTAAGCTGAACGCTGTCAACTGTGTGGTTCTTGATCTTGATGCATTTCATGTCCTGGCCGCCGATGTCTAAGATACAGTCCACATCCGGCTGGAAGAACGCTGCGGCGTAGTAGTGGGCAACCGTCTCAACCTCGCCCTCGTCAAGCTCGAAAGCTGACTTAAACAGGGCCTCGCCGTATCCTGTGGAGCAGGAGTAGGCAATCTTCACATCAGGCGGCAGTAACTGCTTAATCTCCTGAAATGACCTGATGGCGGTGGCGAGAGGGTTTCCGTTGTTGCCGCTGTAGAAGTTGTAGAGAAGATCTCCGTCCTCTGACACAAGCGCAATCTTGGTGGTTGTGGAACCCGCGTCGATGCCCAGATAGACATTGCCGTGGTAGTTGGAGAGATATTCTCTCTTGACGCATGCGTGTCCGTGTCTCTCTCTGAAGCGGTTGTAGCTCTCCTCGTCCTTAAACAGAGGCTCGAGACGCTTGATCTCGAACTCCATCTTGATGCCGTGGGACAGTTTCTCAATCATCTCGTCAAGACCGATAAGCGCCTCGTATTCGCTGTTCTGGGCTGCGCCTAGAGCTGCGAAGAGGTGCGAGTGGTCGGGAGCGATTATGGCATCGCCCGTGAGATTTAATGTTCTTATAAATGCATTTCTAAGTTCACTGAGGAAGTGGAGCGGACCTCCGAGAAATGCAACATTACCCCTGATAGGTTTACCGCAGGCCAGACCTGAGATGGTCTGGTTTACAACAGCCTGGAAGATGGAGGCAGCTAAATCCTCCCTCTTGGCGCCGTCATTAATAAGTGGCTGGATGTCGGTCTTGGCAAAAACACCGCATCTTGCAGCGATTGGATAGATTGCCTGATAATCCTTCGCCAGCTCATTGAGTCCTGAGGCATCGGTCTGCAGGAGGGACGCCATCTGGTCGATGAAGGAACCTGTACCGCCGGCACAGATACCGTTCATTCTCTGGTCGATACCGCCATTCTCCGAAAAATATATAATCTTGGCGTCCTCGCCGCCAAGCTCTATCGCAACATTGCAGTGTGGAGCATAATCCTTAAGAGATGTGGCAACAGCTACAACCTCCTGTACAAATGGAATGCTAAGATGTTTGCTAAGCGTGAGTCCGCCTGAGCCTGTAATCATAGGCGCGAGCTCAATATAGGTGCCCTCACCTGCTATACCCCTCAACACATCACGGCCCTTCTTTAACAGATCAGTCAGAGTCTCCTGGATGTTTGCAAAATGTCTCTGATAATCTGAGAAGAGCATACGTCCCTCTTTATCGATAATCGCAATCTTAACTGTCGTAGATCCAATATCAACGCCAAGTCTGTATGTAATCTTTTCCTGTGACATATCTATTTCCCTTCTTATTTCAAAAACGTGCCTAAGCGCACATAAAATCACCTTATTATACTATCACTGATAAAAAAAATCAACATTGGTGTTTTTTTGTAAGGATTGCAATACGTGTGGTCAAAATCGTCTAAACTACTTGACGTAAAATATAAATATGGAGTAAAATATTACGGACTGTGAATCAGCGTATAGACCCGGAGGGCTATACATTTTATTTGGAGGCAATTATGAAGGTCAGAACAAGATACGCACCAAGCCCAACAGGAAGAATGCACGTTGGCAATTTGAGAACAGCTCTTTACGAGTTTTTGATTGCGAAGCATGAGGGCGGCGATTTTTTACTTAGAATAGAGGATACGGACCAGGAGAGATACGTGGAGGGCGCCACAGAAATCATCTACAGAACTCTCAAACAGGTTGGACTTGAGCACGACGAGGGTCCTGACAAGGACGGAGGCTGCGGCCCATATGTTCAGAGCGAGAGAATGAAGAGCGGAATGTATCTCGAGTACGCCAAGCAGCTGGTTGAGAAGGGCGAGGCATATTACTGCTTCTGCACCAAGGAGAGACTTGAATCCCTTAAAACCGTCATCGACGGCAAGGAGGTAAGCGTCTACGACAAGCACTGCTTAAGCCTTACGAAGGAGGAGGTGGAGGCCAACCTCGCAGCTGGCAAGCCCTATGTAATCCGCCAGAATAACCCAAGAACAGGCACCACAACATTTCACGACGAGCTCTACGGAGACATCACAGTAGACAATGCAGAGTTGGATGACATGATCCTTATCAAGTCTGACGGCTATCCCACATACAACTTTGCAAATGTTATAGATGACCACCTTATGAGAATCACACACGTGGTCAGAGGTAATGAGTACCTTTCATCCTCACCTAAATACAACAGACTCTACGACGCATTTGGCTGGGAGGTTCCGAAGTATGTTCACTGCCCGCTCATCACTGACGAGGAGCATCACAAGCTCTCTAAGAGAAGCGGACACTCTTCATATGAGGACCTTATCGAGCAGGGATTCCTTCCCGAGGCAGTCATAAACTTCGTGGCGCTCTTAGGCTGGAGCCCTGAGGACAACCAGGAGATATTCTCCCTTAAGGAGCTTATCGAGAAGTTTGATTACTCCAAGATCAGCAAGAGTCCCGCTGTATTTGACTATGGCAAGCTCAAGTGGATGAACGGCGAGTACATTAAGGCCATGGATAACGAGGCGTACTACGAGAAGGCGCTGCCAGTTATCAGCTCCGTCATCACGAAGAACTATGATCTTAAGAAGATTGCAGATCTTGTCAAGACAAGAATAGAGGTGTTCCCGGATATTGTCGACATGATCGATTTCTTCGAAGAGGTTCCTGAGTATGATGTGGAAATGTACACTCACAAGAAGATGAAGACCAATTCTGTAAGCTCACTGGAGGTTCTTCGCGAACTCCTTCCCATCTTTGAGGCACAGGAGGATTACTCAGGCACAGCACTCTATGATACTTTGGTCGCATATGTGGAGAAGAAGGGCTGCAAGAACGGATATGCCATGTGGCCGATCCGCGTTGCCGTTTCAGGCAAGCAGTCAACACCCGGCGGTGCGACAGACATCATGGAGATTATCGGCAGAGAGGAATCTGTCAGACGAATCAAGGCTGCCATTGCCAAGCTTGAGAGCGCAATAGACGAATAATTACAGGTAATATATGGCAACACTTAACAAAGCACAGAAGGAAGCGGTTTCGCATGTGGCGGGACCGCTTCTGGTTCTTGCAGGTCCGGGCTCAGGCAAAACCATGGTTATAACGCACAGGGCCGTGAACCTTATAGAGAAGGCCGGGGTGGATCCGGCCAAGATACTGGTAATCACATTTACCAGAGCTGCTGCAGAGGAGATGAAGAACAGGTTTTTTGAAATGTATAGCGGGGACGACGAGGCCCACGGGATTACATTTTCAACATTTCACGCGCTGTTTTTCTCTGTGCTTCGCGCGGCGTATGGCTACTCAGGAGCCAATATTTTAAGACCTGAGCAGAAACAGCAGATGTTCTATGAAATCATGGACGAGCTTCGCTTTGACGTGGAGGATCAGAAGGATTTCATGGAGAAGTTAGAGGCTGAGATCAGTCTCGTGAAGGGCGAGGGGATACTTCTTGACAACTATTACCCCATGAACTGTCCGAAGGATGTGTTTGTGAAGGCGTTTAACTCCTATGAGGACAAGCTAAAGCGCAGAAACCTCATAGATTTTGACGATATGCAGCTTATGTGCTACGAGCTCATGGTGAAGAGGCCGGTCATACTTAAGCTGTGGCAGGACAGATATGAATACATCATGGTGGACGAGGTGCAGGATACGAACCTGCTTCAGTACAGGCTTATTAAGCTCTTAAGCGACCGCCACAGAAACCTTATGATGGTGGGGGATGACGACCAGAGCATCTACCGCTTCAGGGGTGCCAAGCCTGAGATTATGCTCAGCTTTAGCAGGGATTATCCCGAGGGTAAGAAGATAGTCCTCGACATTAACTACAGGTCTGCAGAGCAGATCGTGGTTATGGCCAACAGGCTTATTAAGAAGAATTCCACCAGATATGACAAGGATTTGAGAGCCTTCAGAACCGACAAATACGAGGCGGTCACCATGAGGGCTTTTGAGGATGTGAAGGAGCAGAACCAGGCGGTTTACGACCGCATAAGGCAGCTTCACGAGGAGGGTGAGCGCTACAGCGATATCGCGGTGCTTTTTAGAACAAACCTTCAGCCGAGAAGCTTGGTGGAGCTGTTACTTCGAAACAATCTTCCGTTTTCCATGCGGGATGTCCTTCCAAACATTTATGAGCACTGGATATTCAGGGATATTAAGGCATATCTTGATATGGCATACGAGGGCGTTGACAGAAGGAATCTTCTTCAGATTATCAACAGGCCCAAGCGCTATATTGCCAGAGATATCTGCATGGACGAAAACATAAGTTTAGACAGCATAAGAGAATTCTATAAGGATAAGGAATATGTAATCGAGAGGATTGACAGGCTTGAGGCTGACCTGAATATGCTTCGGGGAATGAAACCCTACGCGGCGGTTCACTATATCAGGCATGTCATAGGCTACGAGGAATTCTTAGGAGAGTATGCACAGTTTAGGAATCTCAAGCTCGAGGAACTTTTAGATGTGTTTGACGAGCTTGAAGAGAGCGCCATGCCCTACAAAAACTATGATGAATATCTGCAGGGCATAAGCGATTTTAAGATGAGGCTTAAACAGCAGAATCTCAAGAAGGAGAAGAGAGGGGACGAGGTGAGCCTCATGACCTATCACTCCTCCAAGGGTTTGGAGTTTAAGCATGTATTTCTGATAGATGTAAACGATAAGATCACGCCATATAAGAAGGCAACCACTCCTGCGGATTTAGAGGAGGAGAGGAGAATGTTTTACGTTGCATTTACCAGAGCCAGAGGATATGTCTATATCAGCTGGACCAACAACAGATACAACAAGAAATGCGATGTTTCGCCCTACATCGGCGAGCTTCTCATCTCCCCGGAGGCGTTTCGCGAGGGGACGAGGGTTTACCACGAGGTCTATAAGGAGGGCGTCATAACTGCGGTGTCAGGCAACAAGCTCACGGTAAAGTTTGACTCCCAGAAGATGGACAGGAAGCTTGATCTAAGCTTCTGCGTCCAGAACAGAATACTTAGACCAATAGAGTAGCGCACTTAGGAGGTTAATATGGATTTATCAGGAATTGAGCTGGCATTTTACATATTCTGGTATGTAATGGTGTTTATTTTCGGAACGATTATCTTCTCGTTCTTAAATGTGGTGATCTATAGGACGCCCATCAAGATATCTCCGGCCAAGGGCAGAAGCTTCTGTCCCAAATGCCATCACACATTGGGTCCGCTTGACCTTGTGCCCCTGTTTTCATGGCTCTTCCTTCGCGGCAAATGCAGATACTGCAAGGCGCCAATCTCAGGAAGATATCCGCTAGTTGAGAGCATCGGAGGATTTAGCGCCCTTGCAAGCGCATATTTCTTCGTTGATCCGCTCTATATAGACTTCATGAGCGCCGGCCAGGCAGTCTGCGCATTTGCGCTTTGCGCGATACTCACGGTTATCGCCTTCATCGACCACGACACCATGACAATATTTGACTGGTCAAATGTGGTTGTTGCCATCATAGGAGTTGCAAGCTTCTTCTTTTTCAAGGACATCACATGGCTTGAGAGACTTATAGGAATATTTGTGGTATCACTTCCCATGTATCTCCTGGTTTTGTGGAAGGAGGGCGCATTTGGCGGAGGAGATATCAAACTCTTCGCGGCCCTTGGAGTGTTCTTTGGCTGGAAGTACAACCTCCTCATATTCTTCATATCCACAGTTGTGGGAGGAATATATGCGGCAATCGGACTCGCCAAGAAGACCAAGAAGCGCAACGAGCACTTCGCCTTTGGACCATTTATCTGCATAGCTGCAGTGTTGATACTGTTTTTTGGCAAGGCGATTCTCTCGTGGTATTTAGGCTATCTCGGATTTGAATAATTTTTAAAATAACTATTGACAATGTTTGACATAGGCGTTATAATCTGTATTTACGTCGAAGTTTGTAAACTTTTAAAGAAAGGATGACAAACATGGAAAAAGAAGTGTTAAACACACAATGTGATGCCTTGGTTGAGCTTGCCAAGAGTAAGAACAATACGCTTGATTTCAATGACATTAACGATTTCTTCGCTAACATGCCATTGACTCCGGATGACTTGGACCGCGTATATTCTTACCTTGAGAAGAAAAAGGTCGAGGTTTTGCGCATCCCGATGGAGGATCCGTCATTTGATGACGGTATCTTAGACGACAGCATTCTCCTGGACATGGGCGACGAGGATGAGGAGGAGATCGATCTTGACTCCCCTGATCTGTTAGAGGGCGTCGGCACAGAGGATCCTGTCAGAATGTATCTGAAGGAGATAGGTACTGTTCCGCTCTTAAAGGAAGATGAAGAGAGAGAACTTGCCAAGCGCAAGTCCGAAGGTGATGAGGTCGCGAAGAACAGACTTATTGAAGCAAACCTAAGACTTGTTGTCAGCATTGCCAAGCGTTACACAGGACGTGGTATGAGCTTTCTCGACTTAGTTCAGGAAGGCAACATGGGACTTATCAAGGGTGTTGAGAAGTTTGATTACACCAAGGGATATAAGCTGTCCACATATGCTACATGGTGGATCCGTCAGTCTGTGACAAGAGCCCTTGCAGATCAGGCCAGAACAATCCGAGTTCCTGTACACATGGTTGAGACCATCAACAAGATGAGCAAGATGCAGCGTAAGCTGACACTTGAGCTTGGCTACGAGCCCAGCATCAAGGAGCTTGCCGAGGCGCTCGAGATGAGCGAGGAGAAGGTTATGGAGATCATGCAGATCGCCAGAGAGCCAGCCTCACTTGAGACACCTATCGGCGAGGAGGACGATTCAAATCTCGGCGATTTCGTCGCAGATAAGGACGGCGTAACCCCTGAGGGCAACGTGGAGACCGTAATGCTAAGAGAGCAGATCGATTTGATCCTTGGCGACCTTAAGGAGAGAGAGCGTCAGGTAATCGTGTTAAGATTTGGCCTTGAGGACGGACATCCGAGAACTCTTGAGGAAGTTGGTCAGGTATTCAAGGTAACACGTGAGCGTATCCGTCAGATTGAGGCGAAGGCGCTTCGCAAGCTTAGAAACCCTGTAAGATCTAAGCGAATTAAGGATTTCTTAGAGAGTTAACTGTGAGGGGCTGGCTTTGTCAGCCCCTTATTTTTAGGGTGAAGGTATGGAAAATAAGAGAAATTATCAGAGGGAACTGGACGAAATTATAGCTCACATTGACCCGGAGCATCCGAAGAAACTGCTGCTTCACGGCTGCTGTGCTCCGTGTTCAAGCTATGTGCTTGAGTATCTGACAGACTATTTTGATATAACTATTTTTTATTATAATCCAAACATTTACGAGTATGCAGAGTATCAGCACCGCGTGGCGGAGATGATCAGGCTTATAAGCGAGCAGCCCTATAAGCACAAACCCCAGTTTATCGAGGGAACTTACGAGCCCGAGAGGTTTTACGAGGTGGCGAGAGGCCTTGAGAACGAGCCGGAGAGGGGCAGGCGCTGCTACGAATGCTATAAGCTAAGACTTACGGAGTCTGCCAGGATTGCAGAGAAGATAGGGGCGGAGTATTTTGCGTCAACGCTCTCCATAAGCCCTATGAAGAACGCCGTGTGGCTCAACGAGATAGGCGAGAATCTGCAAAACGATTACAATGTGAAGCATTTGCCCAGCGAATTCAAGAAGAAGAACGGCTACAAGCGCTCGATTGAGCTCTCGTGTGAGTACTGTCTGTACAGGCAGGACTTCTGCGGCTGTATTTTCTCCAAAAACGAGAGGGACAGAAGACAGCGCGAGAAGGCTGCCGGACAGCAGGATAGCGCCCAGTCATAAATCGATATATTACCCCGCCAAAAATACGGCTTTTTCTTGTATTTTTGGCGGGGTTTTGATATAATGATTACAAATGTGCTCATAAGGAGAAGTGGGGCACTGATAAAGGAGAATAAAATGTACGAAAATGAAGTTCAGAAGGCGCAGGAGCGTTTAAATGCGGCTCTTACCCTTGCAAAGAAGCAGCCTGAGGAGGCTATCAACATGATCCTCGACATGGAGAAGTGGGTTGACGAGACACTTCCAAACGACTGCCCTGAGTATTTCGGCGTCGTTATCACATACAACGAGGTCATGGGCGACTTAAAGCAGCGCCAGAGAAAGCTTGTTGAGGCTGAGCCATATTATAAGAAGATGGCTAAGTACGCGCAGCAGCTTAACGAGCTCGACAAGGAGAAGTTTGATATCCGTCTGGCTCAGGCATATATGAAGATCGCTTTCAACATCAGACTTAGCTTAGGCTTCCAGATGTTTAGAAACCAGCCTGTAGCTCTCACAGAGAAGACACAGATGCCTTACGAGGCTACAATCAACTTCTACAAGATGGCTATCACAGTTACTGATGCCAACGCCAAGAAGGGCAGCGGCAAGCATTTGGAGCTTCGCGCCAACTGCATCATCGGTCTTGCAATCATGAACGCAAGCATCGGCAACTACAAGGACGCAATCGCTATGTACGAGGATGCGATTAAGATCCAGAAGGCCATCTATCAGACACTTGACAATAAGGAGTCAGGCGTTGCTCTTGGCAACTCCATGGCTACACTTGCAACGCTCTACACACTGTATAAGGATCCTGTGAAGGCCCAGGAGAGTTTGGAGGATTCCATCTTCACTCTCAAGGAGCATGAGAATGAGGACCCTGTGAGAAGCGGTGTGCTGCTTGCGAGAAACTATATGAACCTTGCGGGAACCATGGTTGCCAACAAGGCTGACAAGGAAGATATCGACGACGCCTATGAGAAGGCTACGAAGAAGATCAGCATGGTTAACGCCATCGCCAAGAACGCTGCAGTGGCAGACGAGGTTACCTGCTACATGTTGAGCGGTCAGTTCTATGTGATGACAGGCGACAGAGCCAAGGGTGAGCCACAGCTTCAGCATGCGCTGGATTTAGTGAACCCTATCCTTGAGGCACAGCCTGACAACCAGCAGATGAAGGTGTTAAAGACAAGACTTGAGATGCTGCTTAGAGGCGAGGCACCAGAGAAAACGGAGGCATAATATGAAGGTTTTAGTAATCAACTGCGGAAGCTCATCACTTAAGTATCAGCTTATCGATTCGCAGACAGAGCAGGTTCTTGCGAAGGGACTCTGCGAGAGAATTGGAATAGACGGAAGGCTTACACATAAGCCTACAGGCAAGGATAAGGTCGAGAAGGATTTAGCCATGCCTGACCACACAGCAGCAGTGGGCTTCGTGCTCGACGCACTCACAGATCCTGTATGCGGTGTTGTCGCATCTCTTAAGGAGATTGGCGCAGTCGGACACAGAATTGTGCACGGCGGCGAGAAGTTTAACAAGTCAGTTGTCATCACAGAGGATGTTATTAAGGATATTGAGAGCGTGTCAGGTCTGGCTCCTCTTCACAATCCGGCAAACCTCATAGGCATCAGAAGCTGCCAGAAGCTCATGCCAGGCGTTCCTATGGTTGCAGTGTTTGACACAGCATTTCATCAGACCATGCCCAAGCAGGCATATCTCTACGGAATTCCACACGAGTTCTACGAGAAGTACGGCATCCGCCGCTACGGCTTCCACGGCACCAGCCACAGCTATGTTTCACAGGTTGGAGCTCAGCTTGTAGGTAAGCCATATAACGAGGCTAAGATTATCGTCGCACACCTTGGAAACGGTTCTTCCATCTGTGCAGTTAAGAACGGTAAGTCAGTTGACACATCCATGGGACTCACACCACTTGACGGTCTGCCTATGGGAACCAGAAGCGGAAGCCTCGATCCAACAATCATCTCATACATCGCCGAGAAGGAGCATGTATCCCTCGAGGAGGTTATGACCATTTTAAATAAGAAGTCAGGAATGGCCGGCATGAGCGGTGTCGGAAGCGACTTCAGAGATCTGGACGCTGCTGCCAGCGCAGGCAACACCCTCGCTGACGAGGCCCTGGAGGTATTCTCATACAATGTTGCGAAGTTTATCGGCGCATATCAGGTCGCAGTAGGCGGCGCTGATGCCATCTGCTTCACAGCCGGCGTTGGAGAGAACGACGTTAAGGTGAGAGCAAGAATTTGCAAATACTTAGAGGGTATCGGCGTTAAGATTGACTACGATGTCAATGCTGTGACAAGAGGTACACAGACCAAGATAAGTACGGATGATTCCATATGTGCGGTATGGGTTGTTCCTACTAACGAGGAGCTTGCAATAGCAAGAGAGACAGTCGCTCTGGTGTAATTTGTGCGCTTACAGGGGAGAGTGAATATTTCACCCTCCCCTTTTTTTAAATGTGTCTACATTTCGCAGTTTTTACAATCTTTTTACACGGATTATTCACAATTTAAAACTATAGTTGCATCATCAGAACAGCAATTAAGAATTCTGTGCGAGGAAGGAGGAAAGATTATGGCAAAGAAGGGTGTTTTAATAGAGAGCTTCGAGAGAAGAGAGATGAAGTTCATCCTTAATAAGGAACAGTTTGAAGGAATATTAGACAGTCTCTTAAACTATATGGAAATAGATGATTACAGTGCGCAGACAGGTTACTATCCTATCAGCAACATCTATTACGATACTCCCAATGATCAGCTTATAAGAACTTCCATCAAGAAGCCTCCGTACAAGGAGAAGCTCAGGATGAGAAGCTATGGAACTCCTAAGAACATGGACACCATGGTTTTCGTGGAGATCAAGAAGAAGTATAAGAATATTGTTGGCAAGAGAAGAATCATGCTTCCTCTCAGATACGCATACGATTATCTGGAGACAGGTTATCTTCCAACCACTTTGACACTAAACGATCAGATTGTCAGAGAGCTCGACTACTTCAGGACAAGATACGAGCTTCTGCCCAAGGTTTATCTGTCATACGACAGGAAGGCGCTTGCAGGTATCGAGGACCCTAACTTCAGAGTGACATTTGACAAGAATATCACTGTGAGACGTGAGGATGTGAGACTTGAGAGCGGCAGCTACGGAAGACAGCTTCTTCCGGAGGATACCTGGATTATGGAAATCAAGGTTGCTGATGCCATGCCACTGTGGTGTGTGAGAATCTTATCAGAATTTCACGCTTACAAGGGCAGCTTCTCAAAATATGGTACAGAGTATCTGCAGTATGTTCAGGAAGAGATCAACAAGACGAAGCACATTGTAGACAAGAACGGCACAATACTTGATCATTTTGACGTTGTTCCGGAACAGACAGAGGATAAGAAAATAATTGCTCTTAAGAAAGTGAAGGAGGTAGGTTAACATGACAAGCATAATAACACAGTTAACAGACGTTTTAGCTACAACAACAACCACATCGACATCAACTCTTACAGGAAGCACATCTGAGATCATCATCAGAATGGTTTTAAGCATCGTGCTCGGCGTGTGCATAAGCATTGCCTATATTATCTGTAACAAGAGAACATATTCTAAGAATATGGCAGTGAGCTTAGTTATTCTTCCGGCCATGGTTTCAGCCATCATCTGGCTCATCGGAAGCAACATCACAACAGCCATCAGCTTAGGCGGTGTGTTCACATTAGTTCGTTTCAGAAGTGTTCCGGGCGACTCTAAGGACATCACCAACGTGCTCGCAACCATGACAGCAGGTCTTGCAATCGGTCTTGGTTACTACGAGGCAGCAGTTATCATCACAGTAGTTGCAATCGTTATCTATGTAGTTCTCACACTTGTGCCATTTGCAAGCCGCGACGAGCAGCAGTTAAACATCACAATCCCTGAGAACTTAAACTACAACGAGATCTTTGACGATGTTTTGAAGAAGTACACATCATCATACAGCCTGGACGTCATCAAGACTTCAAGAATGGGCACCATGTTTGATCTGTCATACAAGGTAGTCATCAAGAACGGCGCTGATACCAAGGCCATGATCGACGAGCTTCGCGTTAAGAACGGCAATCTCGACATCGTTTTAAATAGAGTTCCTAAGGAATTAGGACCTAAGGTTTTATAATTAGCTTATCAGGGGAGTGCCAAGGGCGCTCCCCTTAGTGTTACACAGAGCAAAAAAAACTTGTAATATGGCGACTTATTTGCTATAATAAATTCATCGAAAGACACCTGGGGTGTTCGAGATCCTGTATATTTTTGAACCTACATTATGACACAAGGGACTCCTATTATTTGTATGTGGATGTCAGGCCTCTTTTATGCCGCTGTTTACAGCCGCCGGTGGAAGACTGAAGCATATATGCGGTAACCCACCTAGCTTAGCTAGGAGTCAAGAGTACAGGTAACGGCACTCTGGGACTTTCTGCGTATCAAGGATGATCGGGCTTAGGCTCGATTTTTTTGCTTTTATAGGCTTGAATAAATCAGATGTTGCCTATATAATAGATGCGATTAAGCGATAAAGGAGATTACACCATGAGCAAAATTCAGATGACTACACCACTTGTCGAGATGGACGGCGACGAGATGACCAGAATCCTGTGGAAGATGATTAAGGATGACTTAATTCTTCCATTTGTGGATCTTAAGAGCGAATACTATGACTTGGGTCTGGTTCACAGAGATGAGACCGGCGACCAGGTTACATTTGACTCTGCCAATGCTGCACTTAAGTACGGCGTCGCTGTAAAGTGCGCAACCATCACACCTAACGCGGCGAGAGTGAAGGAATACAACCTTAAGGAGATGTACAAGAGCCCTAACGGAACCATCCGTGCAATCATGGACGGTACAGTTTTCAGAGCGCCAATCATCGTTAAGGGCGTTGAGCCATATGTCAAGACATGGAAGAAGCCTATCACGATTGCCAGACATGCTTATGGCGATGTATATAAGGCCAGCGAGATGAAGATTCCGGGACCTGGCAAGGTGGAGCTTGTCTACACCGCAGAGGACGGAACTGAGACACGCGAGTTAGTACACAACTACAAGTCAGCTGGTATCGCACAGGGTATGCACAACCTCGTGCCTTCAATCGAGAGCTTTGCAAGAAGCTGTTTCAATTACGCTCTTGACACCAAGCAGGATCTGTGGTTTGCAACCAAGGACACCATATCCAAGAAGTATGATCACACATTTAAGGATATCTTCCAGGAGATGTTTGACAAGGAATACAAGGAGAAGTTCGCCGCTGCAGGCATCGAGTACTTCTACACACTTATCGACGACGCTGTTGCCCGTGTGATTAAGAGCGAGGGCGGCTACATCTGGGCATGCAAGAACTATGACGGTGATGTCATGAGCGACATGGTTGCCACAGCATTTGGCTCACTTGCCATGATGACATCTGTTCTTGTGACACCTGACGGCAAGTACGAATATGAGGCTGCACACGGCACTGTTCAGAGACACTACTACAAGCACCTCAAGGGCGAGGAGACATCAACCAACTCTGTTGCGACAATATTTGCATGGAGCGGCGCTTTCAGAAAGCGCGGTGAGCTCGACAACCTTCCTGAGCTTGTGAACTACGCAGACTGTTTAGAGCAGGCTACAATCGAGACCATCGAGAGTGGCTACATGACGAAGGACTTAGCTCTTGTCTCAACACTGCCTGACATTCATCCTCTGAGCTCTGAGGATTTCATCAAGGCTATCGCTAAGCGCTTAGCAGCCAAGCTTGCATAATCACAACACCACCAGCCGCCTAAGCCAAGCTTAGGCGGTTTTTGATTGTTTGAAAGGGACACGGAATGATCAGATACGCCAACCAAATATTTAGGATTTCCGTGCGACAGCTTGTGGAGTTTGTGTTGTCAAGCGGGGATCTGGACAACAGAAGGGGGACCAGGAGAGAGCAGGCCATGCTCGAGGGAACCCGCATACATAAAAAGATTCAGCAGGAGATGGGAAGCGACTACCGCCCTGAGGTGGCGATGAAGCTTGACATCCCTGTACATGTGTTTAACGGTGAGGAGCCTGACTATGTCATAGCGCTTGAGGGAAGGGCGGACGGCCTGATGGAGTGCGGCGACGGGAAACTCCTGGTGGACGAAATCAAGGGCATGTACGTGGATGTGGATAAGCTTAAGGAGCCCATAGAGGTTCACGAGGCGCAGGCCAAATGCTACGGCTACATCCAGACCTTAGAGGACAAGAGGGATGTGTGCATCCAGCTGACCTATGTGGATATGGACACGGAGAAGGTCAGAAGATTTAAAAACATTTACAGCCACGAGGAGCTTAGTGTGTGGTTTGAGGGTGTTTTAGAGGAGTATAAGAAGTGGACCACATTTTACTTCCTGCACAGGGGCGCCAGAAACAAAACCGCCATGCAGCTGGAGTTTCCGTACCCCTACAGGGAGGGGCAGAAGGATCTGGTTGCGGCCGCCTACAGGACTCTTAAGCAGGAGAAAACCCTGTTTATTCAGGCGTCCACGGGCATCGGCAAAACCCTCTCCACGCTGTTTCCGGCCATCAGAGTCATGGGCGAGGAGAGGGCTGAGAAGGTGTTCTATCTGACGGCTAAGACCATAACCAGGTCGGTGGCCAAGGAGGCCGTGGGGATACTCTCTGACAGCGGTCTTGCGGTCTCGTCAATGGAGATTACCGCCAAGGAAAAACTGTGTTTTATGGACGAGATGGACTGTAATCCTGAGAGCTGCCCGTATGCCAAGGGGCATATGGACAGGGTGAACGCTGCGGTCTACGAGCTAATCACCACAAAGGAGAAGATAAGCAGGGAGGATATTTTGGAGGTGGCTAGGCGCCACGAGGTCTGTCCATTTGAGATGAGCTTAGATGTGAGCTACTGGGTCGACGTGGTCATCTGCGACTACAACTATGTGTTTGATCCAAATGTCAGACTGCAGAGATTCTTCAGCGAGGGCGCGAAGTCCGATGCCATATTTCTGGTGGACGAGGCCCATAACCTGGTGGAGCGCGCCCGCGAGATGATAAGCGCCACCGTTAAGAAGGAGGATTTCCTAAGCGTCAAGAAGACAGTGGGGGATGTGTACAGGCCCATGGCCACCAGGCTTGAGAGCTGCAACAGGGAAATGCTTAAGCTTAAGAGGAGGTGCGACGGCTTCACGGTGTTTACTGAGGCTGACATATCGCCCCTTACGGCAAGTCTTGAGAGGCTCTATGAGGAGTATGCAAGGTTTGCAGAGCGCTTTCCCCACTTCTACAACAAGGAGTTTTCGGCGCTGTTTTTTGCGGTGAGGGACTACATACTAGTGGCCGAGGATCTAAGCTGCTATAAGATTTACGGGCAGTTTCTGGGAGACGGAAGCTTCATCGTGAAGCTCTTAAATGTGGACCCTTCCAGGCATCTGGAAAAATGCATCGACATGGGAAGGGGAAGCGTGTTTTTCTCCGCAACCCTCCTGCCGATTAATTATTATAAGAGGCTTCTGGGCGGCAAGACGGACGACTATGCCATATATGCCAAGAGCCCGTTTGATGTGAGAAGGCGCCTGATTATCGTGGGGTCTGACATAAGCACGAAATACACGAGAAGGACTGAGGACGAATTCAGAAAAGCCGCAGCTTATATAAGAGAGATTGTGGGCGCAAGGCGCGGCAACTACATAGTGTTCTGCCCATCCTACGCATACATGGACAGGGTTTTTAATGCATTTAATGATGAAAAATTTAGAATTCTTAAACAGAGCTCGGCCATGAGCGAGGCGGACAGGGAGGAGTTTTTGGATAACTTCAGCGAGGAGGGGGAAGAGAGCCTTGTGGGCCTGTGCGTCATGGGAGGGATATTTTCTGAAGGGATTGATCTTCGCGGCGAGAGGCTTATAGGCGTCATAATTCTTGGCACAGGGTTACCGCAGATTGGCGATGAGAGGGATCTGCTTCGAAGCTATTTTGAGGAGAGCAACCTGGATGGTTTTGCCTACGCGTATATGTATCCCGGCATCAACAAGGTTTTGCAGGCGGCCGGAAGACTTATAAGAACCGACGAGGACAGAGGAGTTATCGCGCTGCTTGACGAGAGGTTTCTTAGAGGAGAGCTTAGAAGACTGTTTCCAAGGGAGTGGGAGACATTTACAGAGGTTACGGTGGGTGATGTCAGAGAATGTGTCTCACAATTCTGGAACAATAACCTTGATTAAAGCTTAAATATTTGATATATTAACTCCAAATGTGAAAAGGAGAATAGACATGAAGTTTATTAAGACACCTGTTAAGGGAATGTGTGACATGCTTCCATCAGACATGAGGCTTAGAGAGCACATTCTTTCAATGATAAAGGAAACATACGCAACCTACGGTTTTATGCAGATTGAGACTCCTGTTATGGAGCACATCGAGAACCTGACAAGCAAGCAGGGCGGCGACAACGAGAAGCTCATCTTCAAGGTTATGAAGAGGGGCGCAGAGCTTGCGCGCGCCATCGAGAAGGGGGAGGACTACGCAGACAATGGTCTCAGATACGACTTGACACTTCCGCTTGCGAGATACTATTCCAACAACAAGGAGACTCTTCCAAGCCCGTTTAAGTCGCTGCAGATTGGCAATGTGTGGAGAGCTGACAACCCTCAGAAGGGCCGTTTCAGACAGTTCACACAGTGCGATATCGACATATTGGGAGACGAGACAAGCCTGGCAGAGATCGAGCTTATCACAGCTACGACCTCCATGCTCTCTAAGATATTTGCAGAGATCGACATTAAGGAGTTCACAGTTCACGTTAACGACAGAAGAATCCTCGCTGCCACAGCTCTTGCGGCTGGTTTTACAGAGGAGCAGATCGGCTCAGTTTTAATAAGCCTTGATAAGTTTGACAAGATCGGTTTAGACGGCATCAGAGCAGAACTTATTGAAAACGGCTATGACAGCGCATGCGTTGACAAATATTTGGCGGTTTACGGCAAGCTTGAGGGCGGCATCACCCTTGAGAGCTTCTGTGAGGATATTCCTGAGGAGTTCTTAGCGGCAGAGGTTGTTGACAACATGAAGGAAATCCTAGGAGTTGTGACGCCAATGCTTGGCGAGGGCGTCAAGATCGTGTTTGACCCTACCCT
This sequence comes from Lachnospiraceae bacterium, assembly GCA_024699325.1. GTDB lineage: Bacteria > Bacillota > Clostridia > Lachnospirales > Lachnospiraceae > UBA4292. Next base: position 65,204 of record JAILPS010000042.1, read on the forward strand.
TGTGCGCGGCATGGGCTACTACACAGGCCCGATTTTTGAGGTTACCATGGACGGCTACAACTTCTCAATCGCAGGCGGCGGAAGATATGACAAGATGATTGGCAAATTCTGCGGCATGGATGTTCCCGCCAGCGGATTCTCCATCGGTTTTGAGAGAATCGTGACCATTCTTAAGGATCACCTTAAGGAGGCATATAAGGCAGAGGGCGAGCACGTGGCATACCTTATCGACAAGAAGGTTAGTCTTGACAAGAAGCAGGAGATCTTCCTTAAGGCCAAGGAGGAGAGAGCGCAGGGCAAGACCGTCACCATGCAGCCTATGAAGAAGAATGTGAAGCGCCAGGTTGAACTTCTTGAGGCCGAGGGCTACACAAGATTTGAGAAGATCTACGCAGACTGATGCGAGGCATATATGAGCAGTTTAGATATTAAGCCCTACAAGAAGGGCTGTGATTATTCATATACCTTAGGAGCATTTCCAACTATTGAGCTTTTGAAGACCAAGCCGGAGATAGTTAGAAATGTTTATGTGCACTCCACATTTACAAACAGAGAGGTCATAGACGAGCTGTGCGGTGAGAATAACATCCGCGTGACTGTTGCAGACAAGCTTATATCCAAACTTAGCGATAAGGAGAATGTCTTCGTAATAGGCGTGTTTGACACCTACAGCGAGGAGTTAAATCCTGACAGCAGCCATGTGATGCTTGTCAATCCGTCCAACATGGGCAATGCGGGAACCATAATCAGGACCTGCATAGCATTTGGAATTAAGGATCTGGCGATCATAAGCCCGGGCATAGATGTGTTCAACCCCAAGTGTGTGAGGGCATCCATGGGAGCGCTTTTCAGGATAAGGCATCACTACTATGCCTCCTTTGAGGAGTATGAGAGAAGTGTCACCAGGCGCGACTGCTTCTCCTTCATGCTGACGGGAAGAAAGCAGCAGACCGTGGACGAATGTGAGAAGCCTGACGTGTTCACGCTGATATTTGGCAACGAGGCCACAGGACTTCCCCCACAGTACGAGGATTACTCAAAGAGCATTATCATACCACAGTCCGAGGAGGTCGATTCGTTAAATTTGACTATAGCCGTTGGTGTTGGTGTGTACAATTTTGTACACAAATTATGATTTTGCTTGACGATTGAGGGTTTATGGAATTATAATATATGCCTAATGTACTATGAATTTAACCTTGGAGGTTTAGCATGCGTATCGGGTTTGTGACCGAGCAGTCCAAGAGAGAGATGCTGATGAACTTCGTCATCGCATACAAGCTGCTCTTAGAGAAACATGAATTATTTGCGCCGGAGGCAACTGCGAGAACTATCAAACAGGCGGCAGGGCTTAAGGTTACATCATATCTGCCCGGAGACATGGGAGGTGTCAGTCAGCTGATGACACAGATAGAGAGGGACGAGCTTGACGCTCTGATCTACTTCTATTCCCCTGGAACCAACATGCAGTTTGATATTATCGCCCACACTGAGCAGTTCTCAGAGCTTATCAGGAAGTGCGACGAATACTGCATACCGTGTGCGACCAACCTCGGAAGCGCAGAGGTTTTAATACTTGGCATCGCCAACGGCGACCTTGACTGGAGATTATAATAATTAATCCCGCGTTCATTGAACGCGGGATTTTGTTTTGTCAGCCCAGGATTTCCTTGGCATATTCAACTGTGTTCATGGCGTCCTTGCTGTAGCGGTCGGCGCCAATCATGTCGGCGTATTCCTGTGTGAGGACCGCGCCTCCGACACATACCTTGGCCCACGGAGCCTGCTCTCTAAGGAGCTTGATGGTCTCCTCCATGGCTGGAACCGTGGTGGTCATAAGTGCGCTCAGGCCTACCAACATGATGTGATCCTTAATCACGGTGTCGACAATCAGCTGCGGCTCCACATCCTTGCCCAGGTCGATTACGTCGTAGCTGTAGTTTTCGAGCAGAACCTTCACAATGTTTTTGCCGATGTCGTGTATGTCGCCCTTGACTGTGGCTAAAACAATCTTGCCCTTCTTAGCGCCTGCAGCTCCGGACTTCTCTAGGTGGTCCTTGATAACTGCAAATGCCGCCTTGGCAGCGTCAGCGCTCATGAGAAGCTGTGGAAGATACACGGTTTTGGCCTCAAAACCCTTGCCCACGATGTCAAGACCCTTGATCAGATAGTCATTGATGATGAGCATCGGATCCTCGCCGGCGTTAAGCTTGGCGCGTATCGCCTCCTCTGACTGTGTCTTAAGTCCCTTCCTGACAGCGTGGATTAGCGGATCCTCGTCAGCGGGGGAGGAGCTTTGTGGCGCCGAAGCGGCAGCAACCGCCGGTGCACTCCCAGGAGCAGAGGCGACCATGGTCGGGAGATTGGAAGCGTATTCAATATATCCCAGACACTGTGGGTCGTAGCCGCTTAATGTGCAGAAGCAGGTGTAGGCCTTCCTCATCTCGACAGCCGAAGGATTCATGATGGCTGCGCTTAAGCCTGCCTGCATGGCCATGGTGAAGAAAACACCGTTAACTATATCTCTAGACGGAAGACCGAAGGAAATGTTTGACACTCCGAGGATGGTGTTGCCGCCGAGCACGTCGTGGACGTATTTAAGAGCCTTAAGTGTGGCGACAGCAGCCTGATCGTCAGAGCTTACCGTCATACACAGCGGGTCGATGATTATATCCTTCTTCCTGATGCCGTATTTTGCGGCATTTTCATATATTTTCTCAACAATCTTAATTCTTCCCTCAGCGGTTGTGGGGATGCCGTCCTCGTCGATGGTGAGGGCTACGCACACGCCGCCATACTTCCTGACAAGCGGGAATACCTCTGCCATAACCTCGGCCTTGCCGTTTACGGAGTTTATGAGGGCCTTGCCGTTGTAGATGCGAAGCGCCTTCTCCATGGCCACGGCGTTGGTGGTGTCAATCTGAAGTGGAAGGTCCAAAACCGCCTGAAGCTCCCTTACAACCTCGTCCATCATGGCCGGCTCATCTATCTCCGGAAGACCGACGTTTACGTCGAGAGCGTCGACGCCCGCAGCCTCCTGCTTAAGCCCCTCGTTGATAATGTAATCTATATCGTGGTTTCTAAGCGCCTCCTTAAACTTCTTCTTGCCCGTGGGGTTGATGCGCTCGCCTATGAGAATGGGCTTCCTGCCAAACTTCACCGCGTGGGTGTAGGAGGAGATCATGGAAATGTTTTTCTCCTCTGGGAGGTGCTGTGCCATATCCTGGGTGGCATTTACAAGGGCTCTTATGTGAGCCGGCGTGGTGCCGCAGCATCCGCCGACAATATTTGCGCCGTATTCCACAATCTGTCTCATGAGAGAGGCGAATTCGTCAGGACCGACATCGTAGACGGTTTTGCCGTTCTCGCTTCTTGGAAGGCCCGCATTTGGCTTGACAATCACGGGGGTGGAGGAGTTCTCGGCAAGTCTTGGAACTATGCCCATCATCTGGGCAGGTCCAAGGGAACAGTTCATTCCCAGAGCGTCCACGCGAAGTCCCTCGAGGATTGCAACCATGGTCTCAGGGTTTGCGCCAGTGAGAAGCTTGCCGCCACCGTCGTAAACCGTGGTTATAAACACGGGCAGGTCGCAGACCTCCTTCGCCGCCAGCACAGCGGCCTTCGCCTCGTGGCTGTCGTTCATGGTCTCGATGTAGATTAAATCCACGCCGGCCTTAACGCCGATCTCGATGGTCTTCTTAAAAACATTTACCGCGTCCTCAAACGCCAGGTCGCCCAGAGGCTTTAAAAGCTTACCTGTGGGACCGATGTCCAGTGCCACGAAGTGAGCTCTGTCGCAGGCGGGCGTGCCCCTAAGAGGCTCGCTGTCCTTAAGAAATGCCGCCAGGCGCTCGTCGAGAGGAGAGTTTTCCTCGCATCTCTTAACCGCCTCCTTGGCAATCGAAACTGCGGCATTTACCACAGCCTCCAGGGAATATGTGCCCTCATCGCCGTATTTCAGGCAGTTTGCGCCAAATGTGTTCGTGAGAATTATGTTGGAGCCGGCGGTAAGATAGCCCTGGTTTAGAGCCACGACCGCATCGCGGTTATCTATGTTCCAGGTCTCGGGGAGAACTCCCGCGGGAAGCCCCAGTTCCTGAAGAATGGAGCCCGCGCCGCCGTCCAAAAACATAATCTGAGATTGCAGTGTTTTAAATAAATCAGCCTTCATACCAAATCCTATACCTGGTTATTCCTTTCTGGCGCAGACATCGCAGATGTTGCAGTCCGGGAGATAGTTGCAATCAGGGGCATCGCCTGGCGCTATGCCTATGATTGCGGTCACCGACTTGGACGGTGCCATTATACAAGTGTCCATAAGCGTGAGACCGATGGTTTTGTCGGCCCTGATGCTCTTAAAAATATCCTTCTGAAGGAGGATGCTAAGATCCCCGTAGCCCGGGCTGTATCTGGGGCGAAGCTTGTAGCCGCCCTCGCCAAACTCCCGCCTGAGGTAATCATTTAGATAATCGCAGTAGCTCTCGATAAGCGTAGCGCCCACGGACTGATAGATTACCGCCTTCGTCTGGTCAACCCTGGAGGTTCTCTGAATAAGTACGTCAACCCTCGGACCAATCGTCGCCGCAAACAGCGCGATGTGGGAGCAGCCGCTCAGGTTTTTGCATAGATGCCTGCTTGTGGTTTTAGCAAAGCCCAAATCAAGCTCGCAGCTCTTCTCGTCGATTGATATCGGGAATATGGAATAAATGCCCTGAGGAATAGCGACATTTAATTCATCCTCAAGGCATTTGTCAATAAGGGACGAGATCGTCTCGTCCGGCTTCACCCTGTAGTAGCCAAGGTAGCGGTAGATTTCGCTCTTGTCCACCTTGAGCTCATAGGGGTCAGCTATATGGTGCATATTCTGTGCGTTAAAAGCAATCATTACATTAACTCCGATAGATTTTTCATGATGGCCTCGGCAACGTCGGGCTTGTTCATGGTGTAAATGTGGATGTTGTTAATGCCGTTGGCCAGAAGATCTATGATCTGGTCCGTGGCATAGATTATGCCTGCCTGCTTCATTGCGGCAGGGTTTGAGCCGAAGTGGTCTACGAGGCTTCTGAACTTCGGAGGCATGTATGCCTGGGAGAGCTGAAGCGCTCTGGCAACCTGTACCTGGTTGGTTATCGGCATGATACCTGCGACTATCGGAACCTGAATTCCGGCCTCACGGCATCTGTATCTGAAGCTGTAAAACATTCCGTTGTCAAAAAACATCTGGGTGGTCAAAAAGTCACAGCCCGCGTCAACCTTCTTTTTAAGGTTGATGATATCGTTGGACCAGCAGCCCGCCTCGGGATGTCCCTCGGGGTAGCAAGCCGCACCTATGCAGAAGTCGCCGAAGGCTTTGATCTCCTCGATGAGGTCGCTTGCGTAGTGATACTGGAGATTGCTCTCGTCAAAATCAGCCGGCTTGTCGCCTCGAAGCGCGAGAATATTCTCTATTCCGAGCTCCTTAAGCTGTGTGAGCTGGCTTCTAACTCTCTCCTTGGTGGATGAGATGCAGGATAAGTGGGCGAGAGCGGCAACACCGCTGTCCTTGATGCCCTGTGCAATCTTAACTGTGTAGTCGCTTGTCCCGCCACCGGCGCCGTAGGTCACGCTCATCCAGGCCGGCTTAAGAGCGGACATGGTCTTAACCGAGCTCTGCACGGTCTCAAACTTGTCTGAAGTCTTGGGAGGGAACACCTCGAATGATAAAGTTGGTCTGTTTGTGGACAGGATTTCACATATTTTCATATATATACCCCTACATATTTACTGTCATATTTTTGGCTAGTATACAACCTAAATCTTAAAAATACAAGGTTTTAAAGGTTTCTCTTTTATTTTTATAAATGTTTTGCTATAATCATTAGCTGTAGTAATACGAGGGGGAATCATATGTCGACTTATGTTATAAGCGATATCCATGGCAATCTCAGGGCTTTGCAGGCTCTGTTGGTGGAAATTGATTTTAAATACGACGGAAGAGATAAGCTGTATTTGCTGGGAGATTACGTGGATTGGGGGCCTGATTCAATTGCAACGCTGGAGTATGTCATTAATCTGGACACACTTCCGTTTGTCAAATGCATCATAGGCAATCACGATCTCATGTTTCTGGAGGAGATCGTCAAAAACAGAACACACAGCAAGGTGAGGGATAACAACTGGCTGTTTAACAACAGGGGCCTGGACACCTGGGCGCAGTATGTCGCTTTGCCGGAGGAGTCACAGGATTTAATCTATGAGTGGCTTAGGAAGCTTCCCTATGCCCAGGAGACGTATGTGAAGAGGCACTGGTATCTTCTGTGCCATGCCGGCGCATACCTGCCACAGAAGAAGAGATATGTCAATTCTGAGGAACTGGAGGGAGATAAGCTCTATGCCGTATGGCACAGAATAGAATCCGGCGACGAGGATCCGCTTACGAATCTCTATGAGAGATATCCGCACCACACCTGGAAGAAGAGAAGATATGAGCGCTTGATCTGCGGCCATACGGTTAGTGTGCGCTATACGAAGCTGGCGCCCGGAGAGCCATACAGAATCTACAAGGGCGACAAGTTCATAAACATTGACTGCGGAGCCAAATGCATGGGCCTCATACCAAACAGAGAGTATGTCCCTGCGTCCACTATCCTGTCAGGAAGACTGGCAGCGCTCAGGCTTGACGACATGGCAGAGTTTTATGTGGACAGAGACCAGGCAGGCTACACAGAGATATATAAGGATATGGAAGATACGGAGCTAAACCATGATTACATCGACGACTAACGGGACAGTCAAGCACATATTGGCGCTTCAGAAGAAGCACTCTCTTAGAAGCGAGGAGGGAGTGTTTATCGTTGAGGGACTGAGAATGTTTCGCGAGATTCCTGCAGAGCGCATCGTGTGTGCATTTGTGACCGAGGAGGCCTATAAGACTCCCGAGGTTTATAACTGTCTTAAGGGCGTCAGGAGCGAGCTTGTGTCTGAGCAGGTCATGAAGGCCATGAGCGAGACGGTCACAAGCCAGGGCATGATGGCGGTTGTAAAACAGCTTGATTGCAGGATTGTGCCTAAGAAGGGCAGAACATATCTGTTACTTGACAGGCTCTCCGACCCCGGAAACTTAGGAACCATCATAAGGATGGCGGAGGCTTCTGACGTGGCGGGAGTGATCCTTAGCTCCGACTGCGTGGACATATATAACCCGAAGGTTGTCAGATCCACCATGGGGGCGATACTCAGGGTGCCGTTTGAATATGTCGAGAGTCTCACGGACTACATAGAGAAGCTTAAGAGCGCGGGCATTAAGGTCTACGGGGCATCGCTTGAAAACAGCACAGACTACGCAAAGCTTGACTACACAGATGGCTGCGCCTTCGTGATAGGTAACGAGGCGAACGGAATGAGCGGGGCTGTAAGCGCTGCGTGCTCAGAAAACATCCACATCCCCATGACGGGAAGTGTGGAGAGCCTTAACGCTTCCATAGCGGCGAGCGTCCTCGCATTCGAGGCATACAGGCAGAGACGCCTGTAAATGTCATAAAAATCACATTATTTTTGGCTAAAATGGGGCTCAGGCCCCATTTTTTTACGTTTTACCCCCCGAAAACCCCAGTGAAAGTGGGGAAAACTTGACAAAAATTATCAAACGTGCTATATTAAGTGAACCTAATAAAGATGTAACATTTTTGTAATAATTTTCAATAAGTTTGAAATAATTAGCTTCAGGAGGGTATTATGAACTCAAAGTCTATGAGATTTTGGAGCCTGGTGCTGGTGATTGTCATGTTAGTTCTGATCATCGGCTTCGTGCTCACAAAACTCCCTGGGACTGCGGTTGATGATGGAGAGAGCGATTTAGCTGTCTCAGAGGAAGACAACAGGAGTTACTTAAGTGGAGTTGATGCCAACGACTCGACGATCGGCACCAACGAAAACATCAACGTAGACAAAACATTTGTAAACAAGTCCAGCATATGGGATCGTGAGAAGGACGGGGATTTGTGGAAGGAGACTACCGGCAGTGAGAGCGTGGATTGTACCATGTCTCCCATAATCGACCAGTTTGCATCCTACGCACAGACAAATGGAAGAATTGCAGCAGGGATTACAGAACAGTTTTTATTAATGTACAATAAGGTGTTTGATGCAGCAACGGCTGAGGAAACAGAGCCTGAGGAGACAGAGACCGAGACGGAAACTGAGACTCAGACTGAACCTCAGACAGAACCGGAGCCTGAGACAACGCCGGTTTATGTGGAGCCGGAGACACCGGCGGAGACCACAACCTATCCGGAGAATTTAAGCACCACATGGGATGATCTGTTTGGCGATTGTTTTGCGACAATCGACGCTAAGATTGAGACATATCTGAATGTCAGAAGCGAGCCAAACGGAACAGTTATCGGCATGCTATATCCGGGCACAGGCGGAACGCTTATCGGAACCGTCGACGGATGGGCGCTTATCACCAGCGGTAATGTCACAGGCTGGGTTAGCACGGATTACATCGCCACAGGTATGGATATTGTAAATGCGGGACCACACATTTACGTTACAGTTGTTGAGGAGGCTCTCTACCTTAGAAGTCAGCCGGATGCGTCAAGCATGCCTCACGACATACTTACACTTGGCAATATGGTCAACTATGTTTCATACACAGACGGCTGGGTTTACGTGGAGCATAACGGTGTTTACGGTTATCTTGCCAGCCAGTATGTGGATATCACAGTCGGCGACGGCGTGGCTATTACCATGGAGGAGTTCATGCTCATGGAGGCAGCCAAGCAGGAGACAGTCACAGAGCCTGTGACAGAGCCTGCAACCGAGCCAGTTACAGAGCCGGCGACAGAGCCAGCTACGGAGCCTGCAACAGAACCGGCGACAGAGCCAGCAACTGAGCCTGCAACCGAGCCTGCAACCGAGCCGGCAACAGAGCCTGAGACCACTTCATCCAGCACAGGTAATGCTGCATGGGACTACATCAACGAGCTCCATTCAAGAGGAACAGCCAGCAGAGGCTGTGTATATTTAAGCGATGAGGACATATATCTCATGTCATGCGTATGTACCCTCGAATCAGGCGGTTCAGCAGTCAGCTTCGACGGCAAACTTGCGGTTGCCAACATCATCTTAAACAGACTTGCATACGGATACTGGGGCAACACAGTTCACTCAGTAATCTACGCGCCTGGACAGTTTGCGGGAACCACAACAGGACTTCTTGACAGCTATCTGGCAGCAGGACCTGAGGCGGCATGCGTTGAGGCCGTATATGAGGCCTGCGCAGGTATCAACAATGTAGAGGGAGCGATGTTCTTCAAGCACACTCCGGCAGATGCGTCAACCTACACAAGCTATAACTACTATAAGGTTATCGCGACACAGCTGTTCTACAACAAATACGCTTATAACTATAATTATAATTATTAATAGAATTATCCTGCGGGGAGTGGCATAAGTCACTCCCTGTTTTGTGTTTTAAAATGTGTGCATCTTAAAAAAAACGTAAGAATTGAGTTAAGTCTTTGTTATTGTAAACTTGTGACAATTGGCGTAAAATCTAACACAGTTAAAACTAACTGGCGGCGAAAGCTGCAGAAAGGAGATTTATATGAGCACAACATCGTGGTTGATTTTTTTCATAGTTTTGATTATATTTGAATTATTGACGATGGGACTGACAACTATCTGGTTCGCACTTGGTGCCGTTGCCGGATTTATAGCTGCAATTTTTGACGCCAATATTTATGTTCAGTGGGTGCTGTTCATTCTGGTATCCTTCGTGACACTTATTTTCACGAGACCGGTTCTCTTCAGACGCCTGAACAAGAAGATTGTGAAGACCAACGCAGACACGCTTGTGGGACAGCTTGCAGTTGTTACTACGGAGGTTGATAACCTAGAGGCCAAGGGCGCCGCTACTATCAACGGACTTGAGTGGACAGCCAGAAGCTCAGACACAGACGTTAAGCTTTTAAAGGGATCAGTTGGCAGGATCATCGCTATCAAGGGCAACAAGCTTATACTTGAGCCCACAAACGAAACAATCGATTAATAAGGGAGGGTATTTTAATGAAAACATTAGTACTTGCAGAAATGAACCCCGGGACATTTTTCCTGATCATCGCACTTATCGTGGTGGTTTTGATCATCCTCGGAAGCTGTATCAGAGTTGTACCTCAGGCTACAGCAGTGGTTCTTGAGAGACTTGGCGCATATGTTGCCACATGGGACGTAGGTATTCATTTCAAGCTTCCAGTGCTTGACCGCGTAGCCAAGAGAGTGGTTCTTAAGGAGCAGGTAGTTGACTTCGCACCTCAGCCGGTTATCACTAAGGATAACGTAACCATGAGAATCGACACAGTCGTATTCTTCCAGATTACAGATCCTAAGTTATACGCTTACGGTGTTGAGAATCCTATCATGGCTATCGAGAACCTGACAGCCACAACACTTCGTAATATCATTGGTGATCTTGAGCTCGATGAGACACTCACATCACGTGAGATTATCAACACCAAGATGAGAGTTTCTCTTGACCAGGCTACAGACCCTTGGGGTATCAAGGTTAACCGTGTAGAGCTTAAGAACATCATTCCTCCGGCAGCTATTCAGGATGCCATGGAGAAGCAGATGAAGGCAGAGCGTGAGAGACGAGAGGCCATCTTAAGAGCAGAAGGTGAGAAGAAGTCCACCATTCTTGTTGCAGAAGGTAAGAAGGAGTCAGCAATCCTCGACGCAGAGGCTGATAAGGCTGCTGCAATCCTCGCAGCTGAGGCTAAGAAGGAAGCCATGGTTAAGGAGGCAGAAGGTGAGGCTGAGGCTATCTTAAAGGTTCAGCAGGCTAACGCAGACGGTCTTCGCTTCCTCAAGGAGGCAGGTATCGACGAGGCAGTTATCAAGCTTAAGAGCCTCGAGGCACTCGAGAAGGTGGCTGACGGTAAGGCAACCAAGATCATCATCCCTTCAGATGTGCAGAACTTAGCAGGCATCGCAACATCCCTTAAGGAAGTTGTCACAGAGCCTAAGGCATAATACATTTACAGGCGCCGGATTTATTCCGGCGCTTTTTTGCGTCCAAATGTGAATTTAACGCCGACACAGGCTAACGAAAACGCCCTGATTACTTGACTTTTTGCACACAATGTCTTATTCTTGTATTTTCAGGATGACATTAATATTATTCACATTTACAGGAGGAGCATTATGGCTAAGGTTAATTTAAAGGGAAGGGATTTTCTTACACTTAAGGATTTCACACCTGAGGAGATCAACTACATGATTGATCTTGCTGCAGATCTCAAGGCCAGGAAGAAGGCCGGCATAGCCCATGACACATTGAGGGGCAAGAATGTAGTACTTATATTTGAGAAGACAAGCACGAGAACCAGATGCTCTTTTGAGGTTGCAGCCCACGATTTAGGCATGGGATGCACATATCTTGATCCAAGCGGCTCACAGATTGGCAAGAAGGAGAGCACAGCAGACACAGCCCGCGTTTTGGCAGGAATGTTTGAGGGAATAGAGTACAGAGGCTTCGAGCAGGAGATTGTGGAGACTCTGGCTAAATATTCGAAGGTTCCGGTTTGGAACGGACTTACCAACGAATACCATCCTACACAGATGCTTGCCGACATGCTCACCATGAGGGAGTGCTTCGGCAACGACCTTAGAGGTCTCAAGCTCACATACATGGGCGACGCCCGCTACAACATGGGCAATTCTCTTATGATTGTATGCGCTAAGCTTGGCATCAACTTCACAGCGTGCACGGACCACACATATTTCCCTAACGATGAGCTGGTTGCACAGTGTAAGGAGTGGGCGAAGGAGAGCGGCGCCACAATCACCTTAACAGAGGATGTCGAGGAGGGCTGTAAGAATGCCAATGTCATCTACACAGACGTGTGGGTTTCCATGGGCGAGCCTGACGAGGTGTGGGCAGAGCGCATCCGCGTGTTAAAACCATATCAGGTGAACAGGAAGGCAATGGAGATTGCGACGAAGAGCACAGGCGGCAAGACCGTGTTCATGCACTGCCTGCCTGCATACCACGACCAGGGCACGGGCGTTGGAAGAGCGGTTTATGAGAAGTTCGGCTTAAGCGAGCTTGAGGTTACGGACGAGGTGTTTGAGAGCGAGCAGTCAGTTGTTTTTGAAGAGGCAGAGAACAGAATGCACACCATCAAGGCAGTGATGTGTGCGACTCTCGGTGGAGATCAGTAATACATGAGTAAGGAATTCAGTCTAGGAAGAAGCACAAAACAGGCCTATGAGAACGTGCATTTAGGTCTGGCGCTGGTGGTTTTGGTGCTGTCAGTGATTACCGTATTTACATATTCTAAGGCAATGTACATGTTTCCGGTATGTTTCTTTGCAGCTGCGATTATGGAAGTGTGCGGGGGGATTAGCAGCCTCGTGCGTGATGACAAGAACAGGAGAGCCTACGGCGTCTCTGTGTTCAGGTTTGTGATGGCTCTGCTTTTTGCAGCGCTTGGAGTTGTTGCGGTGATTGCGTTATGAAAAATATGAAGGACGACATATTAAGTGAGCTGTTGTGTTCTGAGGGCTATGTGTCAGGACAGGCACTTTGCGAGAAGTACGGCGTGAGCCGCACTGCAATCTGGAAGGTTATCAATGCGCTCAAGGAAGAGGGCTACGGCATCTCCTCTGTAAACAACAGAGGCTATAAGATTACGAAGCTCCCCGATAAGCTTAAGGAATTCGTGGTTAAGAGCATGCTCACAACCGAGAGGTTTGGCAGGAAGCTGGATGTTCTTGACGAGGTGGATTCGACCAACAACTACTGCAAGAAGATGGCCGAGGAGGGCGCCGTGGAGGGCTACACCGTGGCCACCATGAAGCAGGTTGCAGGCCGTGGCAGACGTGGGAGAGTCTGGGAGACGCCTGACGACACCAACATAGCATTTAGCCTGCTCTTAAGACCTGAGCTTGTGCCAAATGATGCCAGCATGATAACACTTCTTGCGGCCCTTTCTGTGGTCAGTGCTGTGGAGGAACTCACCGGCAAAACCGCACAGATTAAGTGGCCAAACGACGTGATCATAGGAGGCCGCAAGGTCTGCGGAATTCTGACGGAGCTTAGCCTTGAGCTTAGCGCCATCAACTATGTGGTGGTTGGAATAGGCATTAACGTGACCAACGAGACCATGCCTGAGGATATTAAGGACCACGCCTCATCCATTCTTATGGAGACAGGCGTAAGAGTAGATAAAAGCGAGCTTCTCGGCAGGATTTTGATACATTTTGAGAAGTATTATGACCGCTTCCTTGTGGATAAGGATTTGAGCGGATTTAAGGAAATGTACGAGAACCATCTCGTAAATATGAATAAGACCGTCAGAATAATCGAGGGTGGCATGGAGCGCACGGGCGTTGCCCTTGGCATCAGCGAGAGGGGCGCGCTTGTGGTTAAGTTTGACACGGGCGTCGAGCAGATAACAGGCGGCGAGGTCAGCGTGAGAGGAATATATGGCTATGTCTGATAAGAATGTTACTATCGGGGAGGACAACAGCATATTTGCAGTTGCCAACTCATACACACAGAAGTATTATTTAAACCCTATCTATAAGGGGCTTCCGGAGGATATTCTGGAGGAGGTCCAGAAGATATGCGTGGCATTTGTCGAGGAGTGCGGAGGAATTCTGGCTCTGAGATTTGCCGAGGACGGTCTGCTCACATTAAACAGCACCCACGACGAGTCTGACTACTACTACGACGACATAAGCGCAGGGCTGATCAGCAGAAGAATTGAGAGAGAGAACGAGGAGCTCTTCGAGGCTCTCGGCAACTATTACAGGGTGAAGTATTTAGACCTTCCCCCTATTGAAGAGGAATAATCATGAGTGTTAGGATTGGAAACATCACAATAGATAATCCTGTGGCACTTGGACCGATGGCAGGGGTAACAGACCTGCCATTTCGCGTTTTGTGCAAGGAGCAGGGCTGCGGACTTCTGTACACGGAAATGGTGTCCGCGAAGGCGCTGCATTTCAACAACGAAAACACAAAAACGCTGATGGAGATTGATAAGAGCGAGCATCCCATTGTCCTTCAGCTCTTTGGCTCGGATCCCAACATAATAGCCGCGCAGGCGCACCGCTATGAGGACGGACCCTGGGACATATTTGACCTAAATATGGGCTGCCCGGTTCCGAAGGTGGTAAACAACGGCGAGGGCTCGGCGCTCATGAAGAATCCGCCGCTTGTGAGGGAGATACTCACGAAGCTTGTGAGGGCGGTTGATAAGCCCGTCACCATCAAAATCCGCCGAGGCTTTACCGTTGAGGGTGAAAATGCTGTGGAGATAGCTAAGATTGCCGAGGACTGCGGCGTGGCTGCCATAGCGGTGCACGGAAGAACGAGAAGCCAGTTCTATGCGGGAAGTGCCGACAGGGAGTGCATAAGGCGCGTTAAGGAGGCTGTGAGTATCCCCGTGATTGGAAACGGCGATATAACCAGCGGTCAGGACGCGAAGAGCATGATGGACGAGACAGGCTGCGACATGGTCATGATCGCCAGAGGGGCGAAGGGAAACCCGTGGCTGTTCAGGGAGGTCACTCAGTATCTTAAGGACCAGACTGTGCCGGCGCGCCCAACCTGGGAGGAGATACGCCACACCATTCTTCGCCATTCACAGATGATGGTGGAGTGCAAGGGAGAGTACATCGCAGTGCAGGAAATGCGAAAACACATTGCCTGGTACACGGCGGGCCTTAAGGGCGCATCAGCGCTCAGGCGACAGATTAACCAGACAGAGACCTTAGAAGACCTTATAAACCTTGTAAATTCAATGAATCTAGGATAAATTCCTACTTGCATTTTAAACGATAGTTTATTATAATTCATACATTATGGCCTACTATGAGCAGGCGTCACATGGAGGATATTATGGCAGAGAAGAAAAACCTGATGACCTATGAGGGACTGAAGCAGATAGAGAACGAGCTTGAGAATCTGAAAACCGTTAGACGTAAGGAAAACGCTCAGAAGATCAAGGAAGCAAGAGAGCAGGGCGACTTATCAGAGAACGCCGAGTATGATGCAGCCAAGGAAGAGCAGAGAGAGATCGAGGCTCGTATCGAGGAGTTAGAGGCACTTCTCAAGCATGCAGAGGTTGCTGACGTCGATGAGGCTGACCATAATAAGGTTCATGTAGGTAGTATCGTTAAGGTATATGACGAGGAATTCGACGAGGAGATCGAATACTACATGGTAGGTACATCAGAGGCAGATACATTCAGAAACCGTATCAGCAACGAGTGCCCTGTTGGAGCGGCACTTATGGGCCACATTGCAGGCGACGAAGTGTCAGTTGAGACACCTGCAGGCGTGTCAAAGTATAAGGTAATCTCAGTTTCACGTAGAGAGGAGTAATATGGCAGAGGTTAGCACACAGGATGTGAACCAGCTGTTACAGGTTCGCCGCGAAAAGCTCGCGGAGCTGCAGGCAGCCGGCAAGGATCCTTTTCAGATAACTAAGTTTGATCAGACACATCACTCAGAGGAGTGCAGAACAATATATAACGCCCACGAGGCGAAGCTTCTCGCCGGAAGACCAGCCGTAAACACTGAGGGTATGTCAGAGGAGGACGCAAGAAGAGCCAAGAAGGAGGACTACAACGAGAGAAGAGCCATCATGGATGCCTCTCCAATCTACGTATCCATCGCAGGCCGTATGATGTTCAAGCGCGTCATGGGCAAGGCTTCATTTGCAAGCATTCAGGACAAGGACGGCAAGATCCAGGCATATATCGCCACAGATTTTGTGGGCGACGAGGCATATGCTGACTTCAAGAAGTCAGACCTCGGAGACATCTTCGGCGTTGAGGGCTTCTTATTCAGAACTATGACGGGCGAGGTTTCCGTTCACGCAGAGAAGATCACACTTCTCTCCAAGAGCCTTCAGATCCTTCCAGAGAAGTTCCACGGTCTCACAGACACAGATATGCGCTATCGCCAGAGATATGTGGACCTTATCATGAACCAGGACAGCAAGGATGTATTTATCAAGCGTTCCAAGATTATCAAGGAGATCAGAAACTTCCTAGACGGCAGAGACTTCATGGAGGTTGAGACACCAATGCTCGTGTCCAACGCCGGCGGCGCTGCAGCCAGACCATTCGAGACACATTACAACGCTCTCGACGAGGACGTTAAGCTTCGCATCTCCCTTGAGTTATATTTAAAGAGACTTATTGTAGGCGGACTTGAGAGAGTCTACGAGATCGGCCGTGTATTTAGAAATGAGGGCGTTGACACACGTCACAACCCTGAGTTCACACTTATGGAGCTCTACCAGGCATACACAGATTATAACGGCATGATGGAGCTCACAGAGAGCATGTTCCGCTACCTCGCAGAGAAGGTTTGCGGTTCAACTAAAATCTCTTACAACGGCATCGAGATCGACCTCGGCAAGCCATTTGAGAGATTAACCATGATTGACGCCATCAAGAAGTACGCAGGCATCGACTTCGACCAGGTTAAGACTGACGAGGAGGCGAAGGCCCTCGCCAAGGAGCGCCATCTCGAGTTCGAGGAGCGCCACACCAAGGGCGACATCGTAAACATTTTCTTTGAGGAGTACTGCGAGAAGAACTTAATCCAGCCAACATTTATCATGGATCACCCTCTTGCAATATCACCGCTCACCAAGAAGAAGCCAACAGATCCCGAGAAGGTAGAGCGTTTCGAGCTCTTCATCAACACCTGGGAAATGTGTAACGCATATTCAGAGCTCAACGATCCAATCGATCAGAGAGAGCGCTTCAAGCTTCAGGACGCAGCTGCGGACGCAGGCGACGAGGAGGCTAACCACACAGACGAGGACTTCTTAAATGCCCTCGAGATTGGTATGCCACCGACAGGCGGTATCGGCTACGGTATCGACAGACTGGTAATGCTTCTCACAGACTCACAGGCCATCCGTGACGTTTTGCTCTTCCCGACGATGAAGAGCTTGGAGCCACAGAAGAAGAGCGCTGAGGCAGAGGCTACAGGCTTCTTCACACCTAACGACAAGATTGATTTTAGCAATGTCAAGATCGAGCCGCTCTTTGAGGAGAACGTTGACTTCGAGACATTCTCTAAGTCAGACTTCAGAGCCGTTAAGGTTAAGGCATGCGCGGCAGTTCCTAAGAGCAAGAAGTTACTTCAGTTCACTCTCGACGACGGAACAGGAGTTGACAGGACCATCCTGTCAGGCATCCACGCCTTCTACGAGCCGGAGGAGTTAGTCGGCAAGACATTAATCGCCATCACAAACCTTCCACCACGCGCCATGATGGGCATCCAGTCATGCGGAATGCTCCTAAGCGCAGTGAACAACAAGAAGGACAGCGACGAGGAGGAGTTACATCTTCTCATGGTGGACAACCACATTCCTGCCGGAGCTAAGTTGTATTAATGTGTTTTCAAAACTGCAGAGGTGACTCTGCAGTTTTTTACGGCTTTTTATAGAAATTCAGGATGAATAGGTGATTTTATAAAATAACGAATCAGAATCTGAGAGGAGCGTACACATGACCAGTACATTATTTGAATATGACCATTTACTGATTTCCTCCGAGTACAGGACGCCAGATGTCCATTCACACCTTGCCGTCCATTTGATTGTGGGACTTGGTGCGGGGCTGCACTGTAATGCTGCAAATGAAAGCTTTGACACTGATGCCGTTTTCATCGCCTCTGATATACCACATACAGCATACTCTGAATCAGGAGAAATGCTTGTTTTTCTGTTTGATCCGGCTTGTTCGTATGCAAATGCGATAGAGCGGCTGTATTTGCAGGGAAAAGAATACTTGTGCCTTAATCCCGAACAGGCGACGATGATAAGAAATCTCTGGATACAGAATAGGGCTTCAATGAGAAAAGCGGATAACGCTGTACTTGAATTTTTAGGACTGACAGATAGCAATGAAAGAAAACTGGATGAGCGTGTTGCCGAGGTGCTGGCCATCCTTAAAGAAACAAACGAAGTGCCGGAGAATGCTGTAGACTTCCTTTGCAATAAAGTCTGCCTTTCCAAAAGTCGACTGTCCCACTTGTTTAAG
>JAILPS010000018.1 GCA_024699325.1 Lachnospiraceae bacterium
ATCAGCTACGGAACACTGACCGCTATCACACAGCTTATCTCACAGATACAAGCCCCGTTTGCTAATATTACGGGCTATCTGCCGAAGTTCTATGCTATGACGGCAAGTGCGGAGCGTCTTATGGAGATAGAAAACTTCTCCAATGACAGCGAAAAATCGGCACTTGATATTGATACCGTCAAGAAATACTATGCCGATGAGCTGCGGTCATTCGGTCTGAAAAATGCTGATTTTACCTACTATCCTGCGGTCGATAGTATAAAAGACCTGACGAAAGATAATCAACCTGTTGTGCTGAAAAATATCAGCATTGAGATAGGCAAGGGCGAATATGTGGCGTTCACGGGACATAGTGGCTGTGGAAAATCCACGGTACTGAAACTGCTCATGAGCATTTATCAGCTTGACGGCGGTGAGCGTTATCTGACCGATACACAAGGCACAAAGCCGCTGACTGCCGAATGGCACAGGCTGTTCGCTTACGTTCCCCAGGGTAATCAGCTTATGTCGGGGACTATCCGTGAGGTCGTGTCATTCGCTGATAAGGCAGATATGCAGAATGATGAGCGTATCAACAGGGCTTTGCAGATAGCTTGTGCCGATGATTTTGTATCGGAACTTGACAGCGGTATTGACACCCTGCTCGGTGAGCGTGGCACTGGTCTTTCCGAGGGGCAGATGCAGAGAATCGCAATAGCAAGGGCGATTTTTTCAAAAAGCCCGATACTGCTCCTTGATGAAGCGACATCGGCACTCGACGCCGATACGGAAAAGCGTTTGCTCCAGAATCTCAGGCGTATGACCGACAAGACAGTTGTTATTGTTACACACCGCCCGGCAGCTTTGGAGATATGTGACAGAGTGATTGATTTCACAAATACAGATGGCTCGGAGAGCGTATAGTAAGCTCCCTGAGCCGTTTTTCTTTTTCAGCGTATAGTTTTCCCATAACCGTCACAGACGGCTCTGAGGGGCGTTTCCGTTCGCCAGAGAGCCTATCATCATTCGAGGTCATTCCGCTTTCTTTTCTTCTGCTGATCCCGACTCTGCTCCTGTCGCAGATATTCCTCGATCGTCCTCGTCGCTTCGGACAGCTCACGGGACTTCTTATCCGCCTGATTGTATTCTGTATTTTTCTTCGACAGCTTTTTCTGCAAAGATGCGATATGCTTTTCAAGATTTTCGACTTTCGGGATATTGCCTGACGGGTAAAGCTCCAAAACCTGTTTGCAGGTTTCGTGATATTCGGCAATATCGCCGCCGTGTTCCTTGCGGTATTTCTTTTCCTCCCGACCGCTGAGTGCTTTCAGTTCCTCTCCGATATGCTTGACCTTGCGATATTTTTTCAGCACTTTCAGTTTTTCTTGCAAATCTTTGATCTGTGCGTTCAGGTCATTCAGCTCACCGACAAGATGCGCCCTTTCAATAAACGCCGTCATCGCAGCACCACGAACCTGATTCGGCTCAACGCCGTATGCGGTGATGATGTTTTTGGCGATGCTTGCAACTTTCATATTGCCCCGGTCGATAGCATCACGGACAAACTTGTTCTCCTCAGCTTTTGGAGTAATCTGTTTGACTTTGATTCTCGGAACATATATTATACCGCCCATATACTGTGCGATACGCCCTTTGATCTGCTCGGTTTCATAATACCACCCCAGCGTCCGGCTACGGGTGAACTTCGCTCTCGGATTGCGTTCCTTCTGCTCTGCAAGCATAAATTCTAGGTCTATCTTGTGGTCGGGGTTATACTCGACAAGCACTCCGAAATCTGCACATTTTGCAAGGAAGTCCTCAAAGTTTTCGCTGACCTTGATAACCTGATCTATCGCATATTTCAGCTTTGCTTTCCACGATAGCCCCTGACGGCTCATATCCCATTCCCAATGGTTCTTGCCCTTGCCCATTTCGGGGTGTTCGATAACGGATAAGTGATGCTGTCGGCATACCTCGTCCGTGATGTTCATGAGTTTCTGAAATGACCTGTCCTGCTTAGTAGTACTGCGGTTTTCGTGCGTTTCAAAAGTCCTGCCGTCGATACAATTCGTATTGTTGAAAACGCAATGCAAGTGGGTATGCTCCTTGTCGATATGGCAGGTCATGAAATACTGGTATTCGCCTTTGAGGAACTGCTCACATATCTCCTGACCGAGCTGCAAGGCTCTCTCAGGAGTAATTTCCCCAGGTTTGAAACTGACGATAAAGTGCTGCGCGAGAACTGAGCTTCTGCCTGTTCCGTTCGCCCGTATTTCTTCATAGTCACGGTGAGCCTGTTCGGGATCGGCGCTGCACCCCTGCGTGAAGATCAGTCTGCCGTTGTCCGTCTTTTCAGGGTTGGCGATGTATTTCAGTGATGCAAGATCGGCTGTCGATTGCATAAATCGGAGGTCGATAAACATGAAAAAGAAGGTAACAAACAACGGCGGAGTAACTGCGATCTATGTCCGCCGTTCCGTAGCGGACAGGGATAACAATTCGCTGTCCATTGAATCGCAGAAGGAGGATTGTATCAGATATGTAGGCGAGGACTGTGTGTATCGCCTGTATTGCGATAATGGATTTTCGGGAAAAGACACTGAGCATAGACCAGCTTTTCAGCAGATGATGAGCGCTGCCCGTGAAGGTCTTATCAGTCGTATCGTTGTAAAAAAGTATGACCGCTTTAGCCGTAATCTGCGTGATTATCTGAATGTTTCTGAGGAACTGGACAAGCTCGGTGTGACGGTTTACTCGCTCTCAGAGCCGTTCAATACGGAGACTAAGGAAGGGCGTATGATGCGTAACAATCTCCTGAACTTTGCGGAGTTTGAGAGAGAAACGATTGCAGGCAGAGTGGCAGATTCTTATAACACCAGAAGCAGAGAAACCGGATTCTTTCAGGGACGTATGATGAGCTTCGGTTATACCACTCAGCGTATGACCGTGAATGGCAAGGATGCTTATGATGGCGTTCACGGAGTATTTCTGCACAATAACGCTGATGGTGGGAAATTCGCAAAGATCGGCTATCACGAAGGCTTGGTTGACAGCTCGGTATGGCTCACTGTTCAGGACAAAAAGCAGCACAGCAGGTCATTCCATACAAATAGGAAGGCTAATAATTCATGGCTCGTTGGTTTGTTGAAATGCAAGGAATGTGGGCTGGCTGTTGTGATAAATGTTCAGCAGAAGAAGCCGGAGAAGGTGTATAAATATCTCTTTGACAGCGGAATGCAGACAGTCAGCGGCTGCGTAAGCCGAAATTACAGCGTTAAGCTCGATGATGTTGAGGAGATCATCTACTCTGCTATGTGCGAACGAATGAAAAGTCTTGAGATATATCACAAGTAGAAAGACACTCCCGATATGGAGGTCGAGAGTATCAAGGGTGAAATTCTGAAACTGGATACCGAGATTCGTTCCCTCATGGACAAAATGGCAGAAGCGGACGATGTGGTGTTCGCCTACATTCAGCAGAGGATCAAAGAGCTGCACTCCAGGAAGTCGGAGCTTGAACGCAAGTTGCAGACCAAAGCTCGCAAGCGTATGGCTATCAACACAAAGCCGTTGGTTGAGCCTCTTGCGATGTGGGACACTCTAACTGTGCAGGAAAAACATGATGTCGCCGCAGAAATGATCGAGGTCGTTTACATCTCACATCACAGCGAGGACATCGAGATCAGATTCAGCATTTGAATCCCCATAAATCAAGGAAGTAGCAAGTTCATAAAGTGTTCGGGTGGTAAATACAAAGACCTTCAGGCGCCGGCCTGAAGGTCTTCTCTTTTAAAACGTTGGCACCACAAATGTGGTTATTTTGGAAATGTATTTCTCGCCCAAAACATTTGACACATCCGTGAGTGTTGACACAACCTTATAGTTATAATATTCCTTGCCCTGTCCGTCCATGTAGCTTGAAACCGCGTGAACAATATGGCCTCTTCCCACGTAGATCATAACATGTCCCGGCATCAGAATCATGCTGCCCTTAGGAAGCGCTGCGATAGCCGCGGTTTTGTCGCCGTCGCTAAGCTCGCTCACATCCGTGACAGTCATGCCCACATTTTTAATGGAGCCTGAATTTCTGGGAAGCACGATGCCGAAGCATCTGTAAACACTTCTTGTGACAGCTGAGCAGTCATAGCCTAAGCCCTTGCCGCCCCATGAATATGCGCATCCCACCAGCTCTTTTGCCTGGCCTGCGATGTTCTCCTCATTGTATGCCATATAGCCGACAGTCGCATTCGCAAAGCTTGTTGGGACATTTCTAACGGCAATATTTTCATAGCCTTCAACAACTGTGTCCGAATAGATGAGCTTGTCATTCTTCAGATACAGATATCCGCTGCCGCCGCCGCTTGTGGGAAGCAGCATGTTGTATGTGCTGTAATCGTATGGAAGAGCGGTTCCCATGGACATGTAGTATTCAATATCCTTGTATGCCTCTTCCTCCTCGTCATACTCCCTGTAGAATATGAACGAGCTCTTCACAACCGCGAAGGAATCTGTGTTGGAGAACATATATGCCATGGATTTAGAGCACTCCACGAAGCTGTCCGCCAATATCCAGCCACAATAATCCTGGCCAATAGCAAACACAAACCTCTCATCCAGGGAGGTGTGAACGATGGCTACAGCCTCTCCGGCTAGGAAGGTGCTCTCCTGGACGTAGTCAAAATCCGTGGTCTGAAAACTGTCATCATTCGTCAGATAGATGTCCGTAGGGAATGATCTGACGTCCGTCTCAGAGGTGATGAGACCATACCTGATGTTGATCTGAGGCTGCGCTCTTAGCCCCTCCAGGTTTCTGATGGCGATGATATACTCCTTGATGTCCGCAGGCGTAGGCGTACCCTGAATGTAGTCAGCATTTGGATATGCATAGCTTGCGATCATGTTGTAAACCGTGTCAACGTCAAGCGACAGGTTAAACACGTCGTATACGCCCGCCTCAGGGTTTGCGTATGTCGCCGCATTGATTGCCGCAACCCTCTCGTCGACCTTCCTTCCGGCCTTAAAATAAACCGTTCCCTCAGGCAGAGGCTCCTCTGTTGTGGTCTCCTCCTCAGTGGTGGTCTCCTCGGTTGTAGTCTCCTCCTCGGTGGTCGCCTCCATGGTGGTCTCCTCCTCGGTGGTCGCCTCCATTGTGGTCTCCTCAGGAGTCTCCTCTTCTGTGGTTGACTCTGCCTCAGCGGTTGACTCAGCAAGTGTTGATGTCACACTGTCATCGGTCTTAGGCGCGCATCCTGTGAGCAACAGCGCCATAGCCATGACTAAATATCTCTTTTTCATTTCTCACCCTTTCTGCAGTAAAACATTCCTGCCGACTTGGTTATATATATGTATCCCCCGCTCATTTTCCGGGCAAGGAATCCCTTAAATTCGTCATATCTTTTGTTGATGTATTCGTGCTGGTTGCCGTGGCAGCTCATAATATAATCCACAAGCGCCATAACATCGTCAACCTTGAGCGCGTCCTCATAGATGCGCTTTTCCATATTCTGGAAATGCTTCTTAAGCTTCTCCTCGCCGTTTTCGAGTCCGAAATTCTCATAGAGATTGATTTCAGACAGGGAAATGCGGCCGTCAAACTCCTTACACAGGGTTGTGATTTCCTTCATGTGGTCCCTGCCGTAAGTGCTAAGTATCAGCACGCCCCCAGGTTTTAACACCCTCTTAATCTGCGACAGTGCCTTGTCATAGTCCTTCACATAGAACATGACGTGGTTTGCGACCACCATGTCAAATGTCTCGTCTGCAAATGGCAGTTCCACCGCGTCGCAGCTGACATAAGAGAAGCCTTCCCTCTCTCCCACGCGGTTTTTGGCCTCCAAAACCATGCCCTGTGAGATGTCGGTAAGTACCACCTGTGTGCCTTCAAATGCGTCTGCGTGATTCTCAAGAGCCTTGCTCCACAGCTGCCCGTTACCGCAGCCAATCTCCAAAATATTCCTGCCGCAGACCGGCATCATCTGCTCAAATATCCAGCTAAACCATCCCTGCTTGTTCACAGAGTAGTCGTCGTGAAGTCTGATACGGATGTTTAGGTTGCTGCCGTTTTTGTACTGCTCGGCGAGGCTTCCCTCCATGTTTACCATGTGGATAAGGTTTAAAACCCTCTTCCAGTCAACATTTTCCCCTGCGTCGAGCCTCTCAATGGTCTGACCCAGAGTCTCTGAGACGCGCCTTAATCCCTCGACCTTCTTCTCGACCAGCTCCTGCTGAAGGGAGAGCGAATGCCTAACATATCCCGCGTCCGTGTCTCTGACGCAGATGTCGGCGATCTCCTCCAGGGAGAAGCCCAGATATTTGAGAGTCAGGATTCTCTGAAGTCTCACAAAATCCTCGTCCGAATACAGCCTGTAGCCAGCCTCCGTCTGCATGGATGGCTTCAGAAGCCCCTTCGTGTCGTAAAAGCGCACTGTCCTAAGCGAAACATTGGCCATCTTGGCGAACTCACCTGTTGTATAGAATGTTCCCTTTTCAGTCTTCATGTGCACCTTCCCCGTAAATGTAGCGCCTCTAACCCAATACGCCAACAGTAATTTATATTAAAAAGCATATTTTGTCAAGAAATACAAATGCCACCGGCCCGGCCGATGGCATAATTGTCTGTTAAACTGCCTGCTCGTTAAGCTTTGCAAGCTTAGCAGCCTGGTCTGCTGCAATCAGGCTGTCAATGATCTCGTCGAGATCTCCGTTCATAATCTGCTCAATTCTGTAGAGTGTCAGGTTGATGCGGTGGTCGCTGACACGACCCTGAGGGAAGTTGTAGGTCCTGATCTTTTCTGAGCGGTCGCCCGTTCCAATCTGGCTTCTTCTCTCCTCCGCCTGCTCAGCCGCCTGCTGCTCAAGCTGCATCTCATATAACATGGCGCGCAGAACTCGCATCGCCTTATCCCTGTTTTTAAGCTGGCTCTTCTCGTCCTGACAGGAGATAACTATTCCTGTAGGATAGTGTGTAAGTCTGACCGCAGAGTCAGTTGTGTTGACACACTGTCCACCATTTCCTGATGAGCGGAAAACGTCGATTCTGATGTCCTTAGGGTCGATCACGATATCGCTGTCCACCTCGTCAACCTCAGGCATAACCGCAACCGTACATGTGGAGGTGTGTATACGGCCGCCTGATTCGGTCTTGGGCACTCTCTGCACACGGTGTACACCGCTCTCGTACTTAAGGCGCGAATATGCGCCCTGTCCGCTTATAATAAATGAAACGGACTTCATGCCGCCGATGCCGATCTCGTTGCATTCAACCATCTCGCACTTCCAGCGTCTGCTCTCAGCGTACTTCACAAACATTCTGTAGAGCTCAGCCGCAAACAGAGCAGCCTCATCTCCGCCGGCGCCGGCTCTGATCTCCATGACAACATTTCGATCGTCGTTAGGGTCCTTCGGAAGAAGTAATATCTTAATCTTCTCCTCAAGCTCAGCCACCTCGCTCTTAGCGTCAGCTAACTCCTCCTTAAGGAGCTCTCTCATCTCCTCGTCGGACTCGCTTCCAAGCATCTCCTCGCTCTCCTCGATGGTCTCTAACGCCTTCTTGTAAGCCTTATAGGCCTCTACGATAGGGGTGAGCTCAGCGTGCTCCTTCATAAGTTTTCTGTATCTTTCCGGGTCCGAAGCCAGATCCGGGCTGTTCATTTCAAGCAATAACTCCTCATATCTGATGAGGAGATCTTCTAATCTGTCAAACATATTCCTACACTTTCTATCTGCGTATCTTAACCACGCGGTCAAGACCTGCCAGATCCTTAATTATGACTACCTGAAAATATCCGTTCTCACGGGCAATCCTCGTGACTGCCTCACCCTGCTCACAGCCGATTTCAAACCAAATCGTGCCCTCAGGTCTCAGATATTTGTAGGCTTCTCTCAGTATTCTCTCATAAAAATCCAGACCGTCATCCTTGGCAAACAGCGCCATATGCGGCTCATGGTCAATCACCTCAGGCATAAGAGATGCCCTCTCCCTGTTTGCAATATACGGCGGATTGCTGACTATTATGTCAAATGTTTTGTCCTCAAGACCATCAAGTGCCTCGTAGAGATCCCCCTGCATAAGCTTAACTTCAGTTCCGTTAAGCGCGGCGTTATCCTTAGCAACCATAAGCGCCGCCTCGGACAAATCCGTCCCCACGCAAAATGCGGGCCTGCCCTCATGTGCAATCGTCTCAATGATGCAGCCGCTTCCCGTGCACAGGTCAAGCACACGCTTGCCCTCTACGCCGTCCTTAAGAATCTCCTCAACCAACACCTCCGTGTCAAGTCTCGGAATAAGCACGTCCGGCGTAACCTTAAAACTGAGCCCGTAAAACTCCTGGCTTCCCAATATGTACTGCACAGGCTCCCTCTGCTCACGCCTCCTAAGTCTGTCAAACAATATGTCCAGACACTGAGCCCTCTCCGGGCTTATGTGTTCCATCTTTTTAAAAAAATACTCGCTTCTGCTAAGAGCGAAGCTATCCGAAAACAGAAGCCAGGCATCTGTATCTGCTTCCGAAACGCCTGCCGCAGATAATCTTTTCACTGCCTCGCATAGAATATCCTCATAAGTCATATTTTCAATCTGCATTTGCATCATCTGGTGCAGTTTCAGCTTCAGGATAATCTATTCCCAGATTCTCCTTCTG
Organism: Lachnospiraceae bacterium; assembly: GCA_024699325.1. Lineage (GTDB taxonomy): Bacteria > Bacillota > Clostridia > Lachnospirales > Lachnospiraceae > UBA4292. Next base: position 8,619 of record JAILPS010000018.1, read on the forward strand.
CCACTTCTTCCAATCAAAAACAGCATTGACGCTGGCGATGCCCACCTCAATCATGGTGTCGTCAGGCTCCGCCGTCGTGAGTCCCTGAAGCCAGAGTCCCGGCTGGCTGAGCGCATTGACAATCTTGTTGTCAGTGTTGCCCGCAAGCTTCAAAAATTCATAGCTGAGTCCCGCCACCACAGGGATGAGCAGGATTCTGCTGAGAAACCTCATCCATATGGTCTCCGTGTTCACAAGCATGAACACAAGCACAGAGATAACCATAACTATCAGCATGAAGCTGGTGCCGCATCTCTTGTGCTGTCTGGAGGACTTCGCAACATTTTCCACCGTAAGCGGAAGACCGTGCTCGATGCAGTTGATGCACTTGTGCTCCGCGCCGTGGTACATATACGTCCTCTTGATGTCGCTCATAAACGAAATCAGCCACACATACAATATAAAAATTGTGATTCTAAACAGTCCCTCTAACAGGTTGACCACAAACTGGTTCTCGATAACATTCTTTAAAAGATTGCCCAAAAACGCCGGCAGCAGCACGAAGACGCCAATTGCGATAATGATGGAAACCACCATGACGAAGTTGGTCAGCACCTTCTCAGCCTTATCGCCAAATGTCTTCTCCATCCACTTCTCAAACTTCCCGGGCTCCTGTCCATCCTCCTCCTCGGTTTCGTAAATGCTTGCCGAGAAATTCAGACTGCCCATGCCGATAACCAGCGAGTCCACAAAATTAAATATTCCCCTGATAAACGGAAGTCTAAGCCAGCCACCATTTCCAAATATGCTGTGATACTCCCTGACTTCCACCTGTATGGTCTTGTCAGGCTTCCTGACAGACATGGCATACTTATCGCCGTTGCGCATCATAACGCCCTCCATAAGCGCCTGTCCACCGATACCACTCGATTTCATAAAACCCCTCCTAAGAATATCACTCCATTATAACGCAAAAAGGGTTGAAGCTCCAGCCTCAACCCCTTACAACACGCAATTAGTTGTTTGATGAAAAACCATACTTACGATTGAACTTATCAATCTTACCACGAGCCTGTGAAGCCTTCTGCTGGCCTGTGTAGAATGGATGGCACTTAGAACAGATTTCTACGTGGATATTCTCCTTAGTAGAACCTGTAACGAACTCATTACCGCAGTTGCAAGTAACCTTAGCCTGATAATAGGTTGGATGGATTCCTTCTCTCATAATAATCACCTCAAATTCTATTGTTCTTTGACAATAATATAGTCTGTCGCATAGACAGCGAACGTAGTATATCACACACTTTCATCTATTGCAAGCGGATTTTAAAATTTTCCATTTACAATTTAGGTAAGATAAAATGTTTGAGAGGGCTATGTCACAGCAGACATTTTCCCTCAAGCACCTGCACGCGGTTGCGGTATTCGCTTATGAGGAGGTTTTTAAAATCCTCAATGTAGGGCGGCAGGGCAAGCTTGGAATTGTAGATCACTTCGACATGAATTCGGCTGTCCATTTTGTTGATGGGGATAGCCATAACGCGGTCAGCCTGGTAGATCTGCTGGCTCTCTATAAATGAACTGTGAATGAGGTAGCTTTCGGGACAGAAGAATGCTGTCTCATTTTTTCTGCAGGTACTAAGTTCCGTGATGTAATCATGCACGGCGCAGGTGTAGTGTACGAGGACATCATGCTCCGTGAGGAAACGATTAACGTGATCCATGACTGCGGAACGTTTTGCCGTGCAGGTAAGAGGAAGGAGCGAGAGCTCCTCTGGCTCAATCCATTCGCGGTTGCGGTTCCATTCGGGGAGGTATCTTGTGAGAAGACGCTCTGTGGCGAGGAGGTAGACAGGTTCGTCAAAGAGGATTTCTCTGGTGAGATTTTCCCTGGGCGCAGTATCGTGTCCGAGCATCAGATCAATCTTACCGCCTTCGAGCATCTCGAGGAATTCATTGGTATGACCGTCGATCAGCTGGAGAGTGACATTTGGATACATCTCGTGATATTTGGGATAGATGATAGGGAAAAGCACATGCGAGCGGTTGGTCTGGATGCCAAGAGTGATCCTGCCGTGAACGTTTTTGGAATCGTCGGAAATAAGCTCCACGGTCCTCTCTTCTATTCGCTTTATCTCAATAAGCGATTGGTAATAAATCTCACCGGCCTTGGTCAGTCTGAGCTTGGGGACACGTTCGAAAAGCCTGGTATTTAAGCTCTGCTCGAGGCGTTTGATATGGTCGCTTAGGCACTGCTGCGTGACGAAGGCCTTTTCGCTCGCTCTGGTAAAATTGAGCTCCTCTGCGGCATAGAGAAACATTGTCTGGTTGGTGGTCATAGTATATCCTCCTAAAAATGTCAGCTTTCGTTGATGCGAACCACGCGCCTGTTATCGGGGGCGAGAATCGAATGCGATAAAAATTTAACAGGTCTGATAAATATTTCACAAAGTAACATTTGTACCTAAATTGATAATAACAAGAAAAATCTTGTAATGCAACACGAAAATTTCTGTTTTACTAAATGATTTTCATGGTTTAAATTAACGTCATCAAATCAAGAGCACAGAGGAGGCTACCAAATGGAAAGAGAAGTTGAGAGAATCAAAGTTAGTTATTATGATCTGGAAGGTGCTACCGCACTTATTACCGGAGGTGCAAGCGGTATTGGTAAGGCGTGTGCCGACAGATTTTTGAGAAGTAATGCAAATGTAGTCATCGCAGACTGGAACGAGGCTGAAGGTCAGCGCGTGGCGAATGAGTTTGAAGCAAAATATACCATGCACTGCAAATTCATCAAGACCGATGTCAGCAAGGAAGAGGATGTAAAAGCAGCTGTACAGCTCGCCGTTGACACCTTCGGAAGTCTTGATATTCTTGTGGCAAGCGCCGGCATAGGCGGAGCCAATAATGATATAGCACAGGAAACTCTTGAAAACTGGAGCAAGGTAAACGCCGTTGATTACACAGGCGTAATGCTCGCAGATAAGTATGCGATCATGCAGATGCTCAAGCAGGGCAAGGGCGGCGCGGTAATCAACCTCGCTTCCATGTTCGGCCTCGTTGCCGTTCCTTCAAACGTGGCATACTCCGCAGCAAAGGCCGGTGTTGTCAACCTCACCAAGGCTGCCGGAACCGCTTATGCCGCAGAAGGAATCCGCGTCAACTGTGTCTGCCCCGGTGTAATCAATACACCCCTTGTTCCAGAGGAACAGAAAGAGGCCTACAGACAGATGCATCCAATGCACAGAATAGGCGAGGACTTCGAGATCGCATCAATCATTACCTTCCTTGTAAGTAAGGCTGCCCGTTTCATTACAGGCGCCGCAATCCCCGTTGACGGCGGATATACCAGTGTTTAATAGCATATAACTTCCATTATAAACCTATGACCGTACAACCCCTGTACGACAAAAGAGACTGCGACAGTGCCCGGCACTGTCGCAGTCTTTTCAAGTGTTTTTCTTGCAAAAAATCGTCGTTTCATGCAAGATCCGTTTATTTAGGACAAAATGTGGTATACTTACTTCAGGTTATGTCATTCTTGATTATTACCGGTTTCGGAGGTAAAATATAAAAAACATACAATAAGGAGGTGCCTATGAAACTGAAAATGAAGATCGCAGCGCTTATCGCTCTTTCACTTGTGCTGTGTGCGTGTTCAGCATCTAAGAATACATCTTCTAAGGGTGAAAATCCTTATAAGCTGATCGATACCAATGCGAAGAGCTTTTCGAGCAATGATGGAAAAGCTACAATTACAGCGTCACTGTTAAAGGTCGATGATAAAAATGTTGTATTTACGATGAGTAATACCTCGGACTACGAGGTCAACTACGGCAATATTGGTAAAGCATGTCTTCAGATCAAAACAGGTGAGGACTGGGTTGATTGCGCG
>JAILPS010000004.1 GCA_024699325.1 Lachnospiraceae bacterium
TTCGGAGCAGTTTACGTAAAAAGCCGAAACTTGTGGGTTCCGATCATCTTACACACGATAATTGATTTATGCGGTATTCCGGTCTGCTTTTCATCTGCGAGTGGGTATCCCGATATAGCGTTAGCCGTGTCATTAGTTTCGTTTGTGTTATTAGGCGTATATGGAATATGCATTTTGAAAAAGAAGACTGATTAGAACGATAACCCGGAATAAAACTATTACCAGACCCGGGGAAAGACTATGAAGGAATTGAGTTATGTATAAAGAATATGGATTAGAAAATATATTGGTAACAGATGCATAATTTTACCAATGCATTTGATAAGGAAATATTGAATCTGAAAAGTATAGATATTTCATTGGTAAATTGCTTCGATCTTGACAAGGGTGCCCGGGTTGTTACTGATGAGTCCTTTTTGCAGGGAGGTGTTAATAATGTGGTTTAAGATGCATCCATGGGTATTGTCGATAATCATAGGCGGTATCGGTATTTTATATTTGATATTAAATATTGGAGCAATCATCGAGACAAAAAAGATCCAGGCAAAAGGATCTGATCATCATATATCGGGCATTCCGTTTCTTGGAGGAATACATATACTTATCGCAGGACTCATCAGTCCAATTAAATGGCTGGCGTTGCTCTGTGTATTGGATTATACGTTCTGGAGTTTTCTATATGCGGTATTTATAGGAGACCGCTTTAAGAAAAATGATGCTTTTGATGGAGAAAATCAGTATTCCACCGACGTAGAGAAAGACAGGATGAAAGTAAGATCTGTCAAAATATCCGGTGTGTGTGTCGGTGATGTAATCGTATGTTTGATGCTGGTTATATTTTCTGTAGCAGGTTTCACGGGCGGAAATGTTATTTTGGGGAATATGGCGGGAGTGTCTGCGGTATTGTTATTTCCGTATCTGACATTGAAAAGACCGTTTTTCAAGGCGGATGTCTATGGAATATTGTACAGAAAGCCGACGAGCTTTGGATATGGAAAAGCAGAATTTATTAAATGGGAACAGGTAGAGGCAATCATAGCGGGCAATCAGATTTTCAGTATAGATGAAAAGCTCGGTAGTATATTGGAAAACAAATTGAATGCGGAGACGCTTTCCGGTTTGGATGCTTTTGACAAGGTTGCTGAGGAGGAATATGAAGATCAGGCAGAGTGGATTGAAAATGGATTTTTTATAGTGATTAAACCGACGGAGGAAGAAAAAGCAGAATTGCTTGATTTAGGATCTTTTTTTCGTCAGAATGATTTCCTGAAAAAATTGGAAATGCTAAAAGCTTTATGGTTATATCATTTAAAATCAAGCTTGAGAATAAATTGACTGATGATGAAAAAGGAAATTCCAGTATTTCTAAATAGATGAAACGGTAAATCGGAATGAATTTTTCAAATTTAATTGTAGGAGCGTGATTGAAGATGGCTATAGATAATACTGAAGTTATAGATGGGATTGCCTATGAAGAGGAAAAACTGATACTTCAGCTATATAATCACTGGGAATTTACAGATGAAATTGAAAAGGATCATATGTTTTTGCTTCAGGACAAACTGAATTCTTATATTTGGTATGTGTTAGGAGGACTTTTATTTTGATTAAGATTTTATTCATCTGCCACGGCAATATCTGCCGTTCCCCAATGGCTGAATTTGTTTTTAAGGATATGATAGAGAAGAGAGGGCTGAAGGCTGAATTTGAGGTGGCTTCGGCGGCGACAAGCACGGAGGAGGTTTGGGATGGCAGGGGTAATCCTGTGTATCCGCCGGCCAGGCAGGAGCTTACAAGAAGGGGAATTGGGCGAAGCGCGTATACGAATTTTTCTTCAAAAAGAGCCAGAGTGCTTGTCAAAAACGATTATGATTATTATGATTATCTGATAGGCATGGACGGGGCCAATATAAGAAATATTGAGAGGATGACCGGTCATGGAAGGTCTGAGGGCAAGATTTTTAAAATGCTCGAGTTTGCGGGAATTAACAGGGACGTAAGCGACCCGTGGTACACGGGGGATTTTGTGTCGACATATGAGGATGTTCTGGCGGGATGCGAGGGGCTTTTGGATTATCTTGGCAAATGAAATGGGCATGGAATAGATATGTCTGAGGGAATAGGAGAGCAATGGTTAGGGAACATTTTATATGCCACGGCAGGGTTCAAAACTGTGGTTTCAGGTCGAAGGCCTGCCAGGTGGCGAGGGGACTTCTGCTCACGGGATATGTGAAGAATAATTACGATGGCACTGTGGAAATGGAGATACAGGGTGATGGAGGGCAGATTGCCAGGTTTTGGCGGCTGCTTACGGATGACCCGTATATCCGCATAGAGGATACCGAGAGTCATTCGATGCCGCTTAAAAATGATGAGCTGGGATTTTCTGTCAGGTATTAGGTGGTGAGAGATGAAGATTATTGGATACATACATACGGATTTTCCAGAGAAGTTTGGTATTCCCAGGCAGAGCGGGCTGGTGCCGGAGCTTAGGGGATGTATAACATTTCTTCCAGAGTACAGGAACCCGGATGCTTTTAAGGGACTGGAGGGCTTTAACTATATATGGCTTTTGTGGAGATTTGACGTGCCAAAGCGGGAGGGCTACAGCGCCAGCGTCAAACCGCCGAGGCTTGGGGGCAATACTCCCATGGGAGTGTTTGCAACGAGGAGTCCATTCAGACCAAACCCCATAGGGCTATCGAGCGTCAGGCTTGAGAGGATAGAATTCACGGATGATGGACCCGTGCTCCATGTTATGGGGGCTGACCTCAGGGATGGCACAGCCATCTATGACATCAAGCCGTATCTGGGATATGCGGACTCACACGAGGATGCGGTGGATGGTTTTGCGGCTATGGCGCCTGAACGCTCGCTAAATGTGGATTTTCCTCAGGAGTTGTTAGACATATTGCCTGAGGAGAAGAGGAGTGCGGCGCTTGCCGTGCTTAGGGAGGATCCGAGACCTTCTTATCAGGCTGACCCGGACAGAAGATACGGCGTGAGCTTTGCCGGATATGACATAAGATTCTATGTGAACGGCAAAAACTTGAGGGTTGTGGAGGTTGTGAAGCTATAAACCTCTTGCAAATCGTTATTGTTTGTGCTAAAATTCGTTCCAAATTTTAAATAAATGATGGAAGGGAGAGAAGGTAATGGATAATTCAATCAATCCTTATCTGATTAATACAGATCAGATTAAAAAATACGCTAAGCTGAGTGACTCTAACAGTCACATTGATCCTTCTCTGTATGAAAAATATGACGTAAAGCGCGGTCTGCGCGATATGAGAAACAACACAGGTGTTTTGGCCGGACTTACTGAGATTGGTGAGGTTCACGGCTACAGCATGATTGATTATATGAAGACTCCGAGTGCCGGCAAGCTGTACTACAGGGGTGTCAATATCAACCATTTCGTGAATGGTTTTATCTCTGAGAACAGATTCGGCTTTGAGGAGTGTATATATCTGCTTCTGTTTGGCGAGCTTCCAACCAAGAGCGAGTTAGAGGAGTTTAAGGAGCTTCTGGCGTTCTACAGATGCCTTCCTAAGAATTTCGTGAGAGATGTCATTCTCAAGGCGCCTGCGACAGAGGTTATGAACACTCTTATGAGAGGTGTTCTTGCGCTTTATCCTTATGATGATAAGGCAGATGACACGTCCAAGGACAACCTGATGAGACAGTGTATTCAGCTGATTGCGCGTTTCCCGCTGCTCTCAGTTTACGGTTATCAGGCCTACAACTATTATCACAACAGACAGAGTCTGTTTATTCACACACCTAACCCTGAGCTTAGCATGGCTGAGGATCTCTTAAGCATTATGAGACCTGACCAGAGCTACACACCTCTTGAGGCGAAGCTTCTCGATATGTGTCTGGTTGTGCATGCGGAGCACGGCGGCGGTAACAATTCAACATTTACAGATCATGTTGTCGCATCAACAGGAACTGACACATATTCTGTCATGGCTGCGGCTCTGGGCTCTCTCAAGGGACCTAAGCACGGCGGTGCCAACATCAAGGTTGAGAAGATGTTTGCCAACATTAAGGCCAATGTCAAGGATTGGGGCAGCGATGACGAGGTTACTAACTACCTCAGAAAGATTGCCAACAAGGAGGCATTTGACGGAAGCGGACTTATCTATGGTATCGGACATGCGGTTTACACATTGTCAGATCCGAGATGCGTCATTCTCAAGTCATATGTGCGCGAGCTGGCTGAGGAGAAGGGCAGACTTGACGAGTTTGAACTCTATGACAAGGTCGAGAGCCTGGCTCCTGATGTGCTTCGCGAGAAGCTTAAGTCTGACAAGCCTCTGTGTGCAAATGTTGACTTCTACAGCGGCTTCTTATATAACCTCTTAGGAATTCCGGAGGAGTTATTCACACCGCTGTTTGCGATCTCACGTATCTCTGGATGGAGTGCACACAGAATGGAGGAGATGTACTCCAACAAGATCATTCGTCCGGCGTTTAAAAACGTTCACGAGCATGTGGATTATACACCTATCGACGAGAGAGAATAATTATGTTTGATACGGCTACAACACGCGCTCTTTAGTGTATTGTAGCCGTTTTTTTAGGAGTTTTTATGATTTTGGCATGTAACCGGATCAGCAAAACATTTGTTGGTCAGGAGGTTTTAAAACAGGTTTCGTTTCACATAGAGGAGAAGCAGAAGGCTGCGCTTGTGGGCATCAACGGCGCCGGCAAATCCACGCTTCTCAAAATCATCGTGGGAGAGCTCCAGGCTGATGAGGGCGAGGTCACCATCGCGAGGGATGCGACCATGGGGTATTTAGCACAGCATCAGGACCTTAAGGACAACCACACAATACTTGAATCAACCCTGTCAGCTAAGTCAGAGGTGCTGGAGTTTGAGCAGAGAATGCGAAAACTGGAGCATCTTATGCAGGACGGCGACGAGGCTGTGATGGAGGAGTATGTCCGTGTAAGCCACGAATACGAGAAGGCGGGCGGCTACGCTTACCACAGCGAGGTGGTAGGAGTTTTGAAGGGCCTGGGTTTTGCTGAGGATGATTTTGGCAAAGTGATTAGCACGCTAAGCGGCGGCGAGAAGACCCGCGTGGCGCTTGGCAAACTTCTTCTGTCCAAGCCCGATATTTTGCTTCTCGACGAGCCCACAAACCACCTGGACATGAGCTCCATCACATGGCTTGAGGGGTATCTGACAAGCTATCCCGGGGCGGTGCTAATCGTCTGTCACGACAGGTATTTCCTGGACAGGGTTGTGACGAAGGTTATGGAGCTTGACCTGGGCAGATGCACATCATTTGAGGGAAACTACAGCGCCTATGGGCAGAAGAAGCAGGAAATGCTTGACGCTGCCATGAAGGCGTACCTTAAGCAGCAGGCTGATATTAAGCATCAGGAGGCTGTTATAGAGAAACTTAAGTCGTTTAACAGAGAGAAGAGCATCAAGAGGGCTGAGAGCCGCGAGAAGATGCTTGACAAGATAGAGGTTTTGGAGAAGCCCCAGACCGCGGACGATGCCATGCGCTTTGAGCTGGCGCCGCCTGTTATCAGCGGCAACGACGTGCTCGGCGTCACAGGGCTTTCGAAGAGTTTTGGGGACAGAACTCTGTTTAGAAATGTTGACTTTGCCATCAGGCGAGGGGAGCATATCGCCCTTATAGGAAACAACGGAACGGGCAAGACAACCATCCTTAAAATGATCAACGAGCTTATCGAACCGGACGCCGGAAGCATTAGGATTGGCGCCAAGGTTCAGATAGCATACTACGATCAGGAGCATCAGGTTCTCCACATGGAGAAGACGCTCTTCGAGGAGATGAGCGATGAGCATCCTGACATGAGCAATACACAGATCAGAAATGTGCTTGCAGCATTTCTGTTTACAGGTGAGGAGGTATATAAGAAGATTGGCGATTTGAGCGGTGGCGAGAGGGGCAGAGTGTCACTTGCAAAGCTCATGCTTGCCAACGCGAACTTCCTGATACTTGATGAGCCCACCAACCATTTGGATATCATGAGCAAGGAGATACTAGAGCAGGCTCTAAACCGCTACACGGGAACTGTTCTGTATGTGTCCCACGACAGATATTTTATCAACCAGACCGCCGGAAGGATATTAGAGCTTAGTGTGGATGGCGTGAAGGAGTATTTAGGCAACTACGATTACTACCTGGAGAAGAAGGTTTTGGCAGAGGCGGGTTCTCCTGCAGCTTCTGAGACCGCCCAGACGGAGGTCAAGAAGGACTGGCAGGCCAGAAAGAACGAGCAGGCGGCCCTTAGAAAAAGCCAGAATGACCTTAAAAAGCTTGAGGACAGGATTGCGAAGCTTGAGGAGGAGAGCGCTTCGATTGACGAGGAGCTTACGAAGGAGGAAGTCTTCACGGATGTGGAGAAGCTTATGGAACTAAACACCAGGCGTGAGAAGGTGAACGCTGAGCTTGAAGAACTCTACGAGAAGTGGGAGGAGATGGCCTAGAGCATGGAAAACATTAAGGCTGACATAAAAAACAGAACATTTAAGCCTGTATATCTTCTCTGCGGAGAGGAGGAGTACCTGAAAAACAGCTACAAAAACCAGCTGTTTAAGGCGGTTGCAGGGGATGACACCATGAACACCTTGGTGATGGACGGCAAGGATGCCGACCCTGTCAAGGTTAAGGATTTTGTGGATACCATGCCGTTTTTTGCCGACTACCGCACGGTGCTTTTGACGGACACGGGCTTGTTTTCTTCAACGTCTGAGGAGTGGGCTAAGATTATAGCCGCCTTAAATGACACGAGCGTTGTCATATTTGTGGAGAGCAAGGTTGACAAGAGAAACAAACTCTACAAGACCGTGAAGGACAAGGGCTATGTCTGCGAGATGAAGAAGCCGGACGAGAGAACCATGAAGATATGGATTGCCTCCATTCTCAAGAAGGAGGGCAAGGCTATCAGGGAGAGCGCCTGCGAGGAACTTCTGCTTCGCGCCGGCGACAACATGGAGAATCTTAAGGCCCAGCTTGACAAGATAATAAGCTACTGCGCTGACAAGCAGGAGGTGACGGTGGATGACATCGCAAGCGTCTGCTCAGTTCAGCCCCAGAGCGAAATATTTAAAATGATTGATGCGGCCAGCGAGGGCAGAACCGACGTGGCCATAGCATATTACTACGACATGCTGTCGCTTCGCGAGCCTTCCATGAGAATTCTGTTCATGATTGGCAAGCAGTGCAACCAGCTTCTGTGCGTCAGGGAGCTTATGGCGGGAGGGATGAATTCCTCGGGGATAGCAACCCGTATGGGGCTTATGCCGTTTATCGTAAACAAGCTTATCCGCCAGGCCAAGGCGTTTAGCTCTAAACAGCTTATGGAATACGTGCAGATGTGCGTTAAAAACGAGGAGCTTGTCAAAACCGGCAGGATGGACGAAAAGATTGCAGTTGAGACTGCGCTTATCAAAATATGTAACAGAACATAATGAAAAGGACCGTGCATCGCACGGTCCTTTGAGATTGCAGAAATTCTAATGCTTGTATATATGAGAACAAGCGGTCCTTGCCCAACACCTTCGGCATCGAATACAGCACTTCTCGATTAGTTGGCCTTAACTACGTTTGTAGCCTGAGGACCCTTAGGTCCATCGATAACGTCGAACTCAACAGCCTGTCCCTCATCGATAGTCTTGTAACCATCCATGTTGAGGCCAGAGAAGTGAACGAAGATATCCTTGCCAGACTCGTCTGTAATGAAGCCGTAGCCCTTCTGAGCATTGAACCACTTAACAGTACCCTTCATAAACTTACCTCCATGTAAAGTAGATGTTTAACATCTAAAAAAAGTGTAAAATGTTACTGAATTAATCTAGCACATAAGACTAAAATTGTCAATTGTTATATTAAAAATTGTCGCTAAAAATTAAATATTTAGGCTCAATAATTTGACTTGACATTGATTGCCTAAGTTTGATAGACTAATCATTTGTAAAGTAAAGCAAAAGGGGGATTATTATGACCACAGAACAGATTACAGCGCCGATATCATATGCGACTTCAACGGTCATGGGCTTAAGCATTGTTGCAATTATACTTGTGCTGGTGCTCACATACGTATACATCAGGCGTTCATATCCACAGGGTAATGCGGGAACATTCCTGGGATTGACCACATATTTTCTTCTGACCTATATAGTGATCAATATCGTCCTCAGTTTAGTTGACTTTGGCTTCAACTCGATTCACTCCGACGAGAAGTTTGCCACGGCACTTGCTCATATCGAGACCATCGTGCTTCTTATTCTTCAGACGGCTATCACAATATTTGGCCTGGAGTTTTCTCTGAGAAAATTCGGCTACAACCCCGGCGGCAGCACGTTTGGAAACATTATGGCTTTTGGATATGGCTTTGCGCTGTTTGAGGGCATTCAGTGGATTATAAACACTGTCATAAACGAGTGGTTGATTGCGGTGAGCATAAGCCATTTTGGCCTGGAATTCTGGAAGGAAGACATGACAGCTGAGGAGTATGAGAGTTTTGTAGACAGCATCAGCTATTTGTTTGACTACACACCATTCCACTACATTTGGATTTTTATTGAGCGAATGGCACATATCTCTTTCATAATCGCGATCGTCACTATGATAAGCCTGATTGTGAAGAAGAAGCTTAATAAGACCTTCTTAGGCACTGTTATGGGATGGTATTTTGTATTCTACATTCCAAATGTTTTAAAAACTTTCGGCGTTATCAAATACGAGTTTTTTGTGATGCTTTTAGAGCTTATAGTGACAGTGGCATCCATACTGTTCACATGGCAGCTCATGAAGAGATTAACCCCTGAGGATACTGACAGGCTTAACGAAATCCGCAAGGGGGGAATGTACGAGGCGCTGTTCTCACCTAGAGGAAGGCTAAGAAAAACAGTTCAGAAATCATCTATCACGAAGGCGGCCAATTCCAATTCGAATTCGACACCTGAATGATGGTTGAATATTACAAAATGGAGGCAATTATGAAGAAGACAATCAACAAGTTTGCATGTGTGGCTCTTAGCACACTTATGCTGGCCGGCTGTGCGAAAGACGCAGACAAGGCCGAGACTACCACACAGGCACCTACTACCGCTGCAGCAGTAGAGACAACCGCTGAACAGACAGAGGAGCCAACCGAGGAGGAGACCACAACTGAGCCTGCCCCTGAGGAGGTTATCAACTACGATGCAGGTTTGGAGACCATCTCAAACTATGTTTCGCCAGAGGCTATGGCAGAGGCTGATAAGTGGTCATTCTGCGACGATACAGCTCTTGCGGCAGTTATGAAGAAGGCTGAGGCAGGCGAGGATATCACAATCGCTGTTATCGGCGGTTCAATCACACAGGGCACCATCTCAAGCGGAAGCACTGACAGCGAGGTTGGTTTTAAGACATGCTACGCTGACTTATTCTTTAAGTGGTGGACAGAGATGTTCCCGGATGTCAAGGTCACAACAATCAACGCAGGTATCGGCGCTACAGGTTCATACCTTGCAGTTAACCGTGTAAAGGCAGACGTTCTCGACTATAACCCTGATCTGGTTCTTGTGGAGTTTGCAGTAAATGATGCGGGCATTCCAAGCAGCCGTACAACATACGAGAATCTCCTGAGAAATATTATGGCTTCAGACAGCCAGCCTGCAGTTTTATGCCTGTTCATGGGTCAGACAAACGGCTCAACAGACCAGGAGAAGGAGCTTATCATAGCATCCAACTACAAGCTTCCTATGGTCAGCTACATCAATGCCATCACATACATGATGAACAACAACATTTACACAGCTGAGCAGCTCTCAGGCGACACAGTTCACCCTTCAGCTATGGGTCACGCCATCATCGGAGAGCTTCTCTACAAGTACCTTAACAATGCTTACTCTAACCGCGAGATCTACGGAGAGTATGAGGGCTTCTCTCTTGAGGATTCCATCCCTGTAACTAAGGATAAGTACTCAAACGGCGCTATTCTTGACAGCGACGACATCACTCCTTCTGACATGGGAACATTTGTTGAGGCTAACAAGTTCTACAACTTCCCTAACGACTGGACAACAGACTCTGAGGATGCAGACAGCTACATCGAATTCAAGTCAGAGTTTAAGAACCTGGGTATCCTCTTCTTAAGAACCACCAACGGCAAGAGCGGCCAGTTCGAGGTTGTTATAGACGGCGAGGTTGTATCAACTCTTAACGCAGATTTCTCAGGCGGCTGGGGCAACTACGCTGAGGCCACAGAGGTGTTTGCAGGCGATGAGTCAGCTGAGCACACAGTTGTGATCAGAAAGGCAGACGATTCAACGGGCAACCTGTTTACAGTTCTTGGACTTTTAGTCTCAGAGTAATAATTTCAAAATTGCGCTTTGCAATATTGAGCTCCGGTCAGGCGTCTGGCCGGAGCATTTCTTTTGCTTTTGTTTATCTGCTATGGCTTGATTAAAGTCTGAAACTGTAATATAATAAAGAATTGAGTTAGTATGCAAACACGATGACTTAAGGAGAAATATTATGGCAGACAACAAGCAGACACAGTTTTTTAAGGTTGTTCCTGAGAAGGAGTACGAGGTTAGCGATGTGCTTGAGCAGGTTTATATTGCACTTGTGGAGAAGGGATACAATCCTGTCAGCCAGATTGTGGGCTACATCATGTCAGGCGATCCTACATACATTACCAGCCACAAGGGCGCGAGAAGTCTGATCATGAAGGCTGAGAGAGACGAGCTTTTAGAGGAACTCCTGAAATATTACATCGACAACAAGCTTAGCAGGTAGATTATGAGATACATGGGACTTGACTACGGTTCAACCACGGTTGGCGTTGCTGCGACGGATGCTCTTGGCATGACGGTCCAGCCTGTGGAGACCATAACCCGCAGGGAGGAAAACAAGCTCAGGAAGACCTGCGCCAGAATAGAGGAGCTTATCGGTGAGCTTCACATTGACGTTATTGTCATGGGCTGCCCCTTAAACATGGACGGCTCCGAGGGCGAGAGGGTTAAAAAAACCAGGGAGTTTCAGGCGATGCTTGAGCGCCGCACGGGAATGACCATCGAGCTTGTGGATGAGCGCCTCACAACTGTCGAGGCGGACGAAATACTTGCAGACTCGGGGGTTCCTTCCCACGAGCGCAAGAAGTATATTGATCAGGTTGCGGCTGTTCTTATTCTGGAGAGCTATCTTCGCGATAAGAAGCTGCTGAATATTTAGGAGGCATATGTTAGAGAAGATTGTATTTGTAGAGGATGATGGCACTGAGGTTGAGCTCTATGTCTGGGAGGAGACGAAGGTTAACGGTGTGAATTACCTGTTAGTCTCAGAGGACCCTGACGAGGATTCAGAGGTGTACATTTTCAGGGAAGTGAAGGTCTCAGAGGACGAGGAAGTGAGCTACGAGCCGGTTGAGGATGATCATGAGCTTGAGTATATCGGCAAGGTTTTTGAGGAGCTTCTGAGCGAGGACGAAGAGTAGCAAGGGGCGTATGCCCGACAATTGTTTAATAGCCGGCAGTAGCGTGGGGGATTTTTGCCGGTAAGAGAAATGGAGGATATTTTGGCACTAAGAAGAAAAGGGAATGGACTTAAAATTATTCCGCTTGGCGGACTTGGACAGATTGGAATGAACATAACTGCATTTGAGTATGATGACACCATCATCGTGGTGGACTGCGGCATGAGCTTCCCGGGCGACGATATGCCGGGCATCGATCTTGTCATACCTGACATCACATACCTTAAGCAGAACATTGACAGGGTGAAGGCGTTTTTCATAACGCACGGCCACGAGGACCACATTGGATCTATTCCATACGTCCTTGGCGAAATCAATGTCCCAATCTACGCTACCAAGCTGACAACGGCTCTTATAGAGCACAAGTTGGTTGAGCATGAAATGCTTGATGATGTTCGAAGGATTGTCGTCAAGTACGGTACAGTTGTTGAGATGGGTCCGTTTAAGGTTGAGTTTATCAGAACCAACCATTCAATAGCTGACGCAGCGGCTTTGGCTATCTACACTCCTGTCGGAACTATATTCCACACGGGAGATTTTAAAATCGACTACACGCCTGTTTTTGGCGATGTCGCAGACCTTCAGCGTTTTGGCGAGATCGGCAAGCAGGGCGTTCTTGCGCTTATGTGTGACAGCACCAACGCTGTCCGCCCTGGTTTTACCATGTCTGAGAAGAGTGTGGGCAAAACTCTGGACACATTATTCGCAGAAAATGTTAACCACAGAATCATCATTGCAACATTTGCGTCCAATGTGGACCGTGTCCAGCAGATTATCGACACGGCCTACAGATACGGCAGGAAGGTTGCCATCGACGGCCGAAGCATGGTCACTGTCATCACCATCGCCGCCGAGCTTGGCTACATCAGAATTCCTGACGGCACGCTTATCGAGATTGAGGAGCTTCGAAACTACGAGGACAAAAACACTGTCCTTATCACAACCGGCAGCCAGGGTGAATCCATGGCCTCGCTTTCGAGAATGGCCAGCGGTATCCACAAAAAGGTCAGCATTGACCCTAACGATACCATCATTCTGAGCTCCAGCCCAATCCCGGGCAACGAGAAGGCTGTCTCTAAAATCATCAACGAGATTACCCAGCGCGGCGCGAAGGTTATCTATCAGGACACCCACGTCTCCGGACATGCCTGCCAGGAGGAAATCAAACTTATGTATGCTCTTATCAAGCCTAAGTTTGCCATTCCTGTTCACGGAGAGTACAGGCATCTTATGGCTCAGGCCCAGATTGCCGAGAGCATGGACGTCCCTAAGGAAAATATCAAAATCATCAAATGTGGTGATGTTCTCGAGCTTACCGAGGACAGCGCAGAGGTTGTGGACCAGGTTACCCACGGTGACATCTTAGTCGACGGTCTTGGCGTCGGCGATGTCGGAAACATCGTGCTTCGCGACCGCCAGCTTCTCGCCAAGGACGGCATCATCATCGTTGTCATGTCGCTTGAGAAATACACGAACCAGCTTCTGTCAGGTCCTGACATCGTCTCACGTGGCTTCGTCTACGTCAGGGAGTCAGAGAACCTTATCGAGGAGGCCCGCATCATCGTCGAGGATGTTGTTCAGAACTGCATCGACAAGGGCGTCAACGACTGGAGCCGCATGAAGAACAACATTAAGGACGAGCTTGGCGACTTCCTCTGGAAGCGCATCAAGCGTACGCCTATGATCCTCCCGATCATTATGGAGGTTCAGTAACCAGATCGACACGGGGCTTCGCCCCGTCTCAACTGGAAACTTTGCCCGTGTCGGCCTGGGGGCTTTGCCCGTGTCGGCCATAAAAAATCATTTTCCGTGTCGGCTGGGTTGTTTAAAATCCTGCGTGCCAGGCTATTACCATGTTGGCGCGTTGTGTACTTCTCGGGCAACGCAGGAAGTAATTTTCCAAAAGCAGGAAAACAACTTCCTGCTATCCCGGCCGACTGCGCCTATTGTGGCAATTCGCGAAGCGAATTGTCATGTAGCGTCGCCCTATCGCCGTCAGGCGATTTCAAATAGGGCGACGTTCCCCACACTTTAGCCTCGCTCTCGGCAACTCGCATCTGTGATCAAGTTATATAGGGCAGTAATCATTTAACACAGATGCTCAGACAGGCCTCCGCTCGGCTAATTATGCTCGTCGGCCGGGTGCCCTCGTATACACTTCCGCGCCAAATGTAATGCCTTGGCACTCTATTTTTTATAATACGGTGCCGACACGGAAATGTACGCTGAGACGGCCGACACGGAGCGTTACGTAGAGAAGGCAGACACGGGGCGTTACGTAGAGACGGCCGACACGGGGCTTTACATGGAGAAGGCCGACACGGGGCTTTACATAGAGACGGCCGACACGGAGCGTTACGTAGAGACGGCCGACACGGAGCGTTATGTAGAGAAAGCCGACACGGGGCGTTATGTAGAGAAAGCCGACACGGGGCGTTATGTAGAGAAAGCCGACACGGGGCAATATGTTAATAGCCTGGCGCGCGGGAAGTTTATAAAACAGGCCGACACGGTTCATTACGTAGAGACGGCCGATACGCAGGTCAAAACAAGGAAGGGAGGTTGGACTATGGGAGATAGAAAAAAGAAGAAGATGTCGACTGAGGAGATCCACGGTCTGACCTATAATATGGTGACGCATGCGCTGTGGATTCTGTTTATGGTGGTGTTTGCGCTTGTGATTGTCTATGGG